>NZ_CAJPVH010000014.1 GCF_905397395.1 Cupriavidus campinensis | reverse complement strand
CGCGGCGCCGGTCGGGTCGAGGCCGAACAGCAGCGCCACCACGGCCGTGCCGGTGGTCTGCCCCAGCAGGCGTGTCGTGGCCTGCGCCCCGCTGGCGCCGCCGCTGCGCTCGGGCGGCGTGGCGGTGATCATCGCGCGATTGTTTGGCGACTGGAAGAACCCGAAGCCGATGCCGCAGAGCGCCGTGCGCCAGGCGATGTCGAGGCTGGAGGCATCCTTGCCGAGCAGGGCCAGCCCGATCAGGCCGCCGGACAGGCAGATCAGGCCCGCGCCGGCCAGGATGGACGCCGGATACCGCTCGGAGAGGCGTCCCGACACCAGCGCCATTGCGGCCACCATCAGCGGCCAGGGCGTGATCAGCAGCCCGGTCTCCTGGAGACTGCGCGCAAGCTGGTATTCCAGATAGAAGGGCAGCGACACGAACGCCAGCATCTGGGTCATGAACGAGCAGAACGAGGTGCCCACCGCCAGCGTGAAGGCGCGGCTGGCGAACAGGTCTACCGGCACGAGCGGCGCGACGCGTCCGCGCTGGCGCCGCACCAGGAGCCAGCCGAGCCCGATCGCCGCCACCAGGCCCGCCGCGCCGGCCAGCCGCAGCGGGGCATGCCCGAGTGCGTCCACACCCAGCACGAACGACCCGAACACGATGGCCGACAGCACGGCGCTGGGATAGTCGAACTCGCGCGGTTGGGCGGGCGTCTCCGGCAGCGCGGTGCGCGAGATCGCCAGCGCGGCAAACGCCACGGGAATATTCACGGCGAACAGCCATGGCCAGCTACCCACGGCGAGGATCAGCGCGCCGAGCGACGGCCCGACCGCAATCGTCACCCCCACGACCAGCGCGTTGAGCCCGATGCCGCGCCCGAGCTTGGTCGGCGGGTAGATGAAGCGCACCAGCGCGGTGTTCACGCTCATGATGCCGGCGCCGCCGATGCCCTGCAGCACCCGCGCCGCCACCAGCATCGGCAGGTTGGTCGCCAGCGCGCAGAGCACCGAGCCGACCAGGAAGGTGGCCAGACCGACCCGGTACACGCGCTTGTAGCCGAGGATGTCGCCCAGCGACGACAGCGGCAGCAGGCAGACGGTGACCGTGAGCTGGTAGGCGTTTACGACCCAGATGGTCCGGGCGGGATCGGCGTCGAGCGCCCGCGAGATGGACGGCAGCGCGATATTGGCAATGGAGCCGTCCAGCACGGCCATGATCAGGCCGCAGAAAACCGTGAGGATGGCCCAGGTGCGCTGGGGCTGGGGAAGACCTTGATGGGGCGGCATGGAAGGGGACGGCTGGGGGCGGCTGGGGGCAGCTGGCATATTCTTGCCGCACCCCGGCTCCGGTGGAAGCCGGACCGGCGCGGCCGCGCCATTATCGTCCGGTGCCGCCGTCCCCGCAAATCTCGCTTTTGTGGTAGGCGCAGGTGGCCTCAGGCGTGCGGCGCCGTGTCGCCTTCGGCATAGTGCCGCACCACCGCATGGAGCTGGTCGGCGAGGCCGGCCATCTCGGGTGTCCACGCGGCAGTGGCATCGCACAGGTGTTCGACACCCCGGCACAGGCTGACGATATCGTAGGCCTGGACGATCTGGAACGCGCCCGCCGACCGGTGCGCCCAGTGCTGCAAGGCGGCCGGGTCGTGCGCGGCGATGGTCCGGGTGAGTTCGGGCAGATCGGTCTGCAGGTGTTCGCGCAGGAGCGACTGGTAGCGCGCGATGTCGGCGGCCTGCAGCACGGGCGGTGCCGGGGGGGCTGCCGGTGTCGAGGCAGGTGGCGCCGCCACTGTTCGCAGCACCTGTTCCAGCTCCCGCAGCGAGGCGGGTTTGCCGATATGGCCGGCAAAGCCCAGCGTTTCCCAATCCACGGCCTGGGCGGTCTGGGTCACGGCGCTGAAGGCGAGCACGGGCAGGTCGGGCCGGGTGCGTTGCAGGGCCTCGAGCAGCGCGTAGCCATCCATCACCGGCATGTGGATGTCGGTCAGCACGAGGTTGGGCGCGGCGGGCATCTGTTCCAGCATGGCCAGCGCCTGACGCCCGTCGCCGACGACCACCGGATGCCAGCCCAGCGTCTGCAGCTGTTCGGCAACCAGCGTCTGGTTCAGCGCGTTGTCCTCCACGACCAGGATCGTACGGCCCGGCGCGGTGTCCTCGTCGTTGGCGAGAGCGGCCGAGGCTTCGTCCTCGGGGCCGTCGGCATGGCCGATGTTTTCATCCTCATCCTCGCCGGAATCGCCCAGTGCCGCCTCGATGGCCGCGAAGATCGCGCCGTGGCTGTAAACCATCGCCTCATGCACGCCCGATGCGCGGCGTGCGGGACGATCGGGACCGTTGCGCGTAAGCCACGCCACGCCAGCGGGGCGGATCTCGCGCAGGGACGCGATTTCCGGCAGGCCATAGTCGCCAGTCGCCACCATCACATGGGGCCGGTTGCCACGGAGGTACGCCTGGGCGCCGCCCAGGGTGTGCACGACATGGGTCTGCCATCCCGCCGATTGCAGCCAGGCGTCGATGGCCTCGCCGGACTCGGCTTCCTGGCACAGGATCATGGCGCGGCCGCCCGGTGCGGGCGGGGACTGGGCAGCGGACGAACCGGCCGCCCGTTCGAGCGGAATCGCCACGGTGAACGCCGTACCAACGCCCTCCACGCTCTCCACGGTGATACGGCCGCCCATCAGTTCGCAAAGCCGGGCGCAGATGGAAAGCCCGAGGCCCGTCCCCCCATGCCGGCTGGTGGCCCCGGCGTCTCCTTGCACGAACGGCTGGAACACCCGCGCGACCAGTTCGGGCGGCATGCCGACGCCGGAATCCAGCACGCGGCACACCAGCGTGGTCTTGCCGCGCGGATCGGTGCTGACCTCGGCGGCCAGCGTGATCTTGCCGCAGGAGGTGAACTTGAACGCGTTGCTGAGCAGATTGTTGACGATCTGCGCCAGCCGGGTCCGGTCGCCCACCAGCAGGGTATCGAGCGACGGCATCAGGTTGGCATGGAAGCGGATCGGCCGGTCCGCCGCCAGCGGCGCGAAGGCCAGCGCCACGCTTTCCAGCTCGTCTATGGGCCGGAACGGCGCCGCGGCCAGCGTCATCTCGCCGGCGTCGATCTTGGAGAAATCCAGGATGTCGTTGACGATGCGCCGCAAGCCCTCCGACGCCGCGTTCAGCGCGCGCAGGCGCGGCGCGTGGGCCTCCAGGCCCTCGTCGCGCGCCAGCAGCTCCAGGTTGCCGAGCAGCGCATTCAGCGGCGTGCGGATCTCGTGGCTCATCGACGCAAAGAAGTTCGAACGGGCGCGCATCATCGCCTCGGAGGCGCGCTGCGCGGCGCGCAATTCGTGCTCGATCTGCTGCTGCGCCGTCACGTCCTGGATCGCGCAGAACAGCACGTCTTCCTCCTGATAGCGGGCGCGCGCATGCGTGATCTGGAGAAATTTCTGCGCTTCGTCGTGCGGCTGGGTGTCATCCTGCGGCTCCCGCGCGGGCACCACCACCTGCGCGACCGACACGATATCGCCCGGTGTGTCATGGCGTGCGTCTTGCCGCAGCGCCCGCACGACGTGCGCGGGCAGCCTGCCGCGCTTGCCGAGGCTCAAGAGGGAATCGGCGACCTGGTTCGATGTCAGTACCACGTCGTCCTGGAGCCGGACGATGCACAGCCCGATCGGCGTGGCGCTGACCAGGATATGGTTGATCGTCTCGCTCTCGAGCGCGCGGGTGGCTTCCGCGTGGCTGCGGCGTAGCAGGTGGACATCCCAGTATCGCGCCGTCAGGACAATGGCGGCGATCAGTAGCGCCCCGGTGAGGCCGATCAGCCCCAGTGCCTGCGCCACCGCGTTGAACAGGAGGCCGTACGAGAGCAGATAGACCAGCGCGCCGAAGCCGTGACCCAGCGGCTGGACGAGCACCATGCCGGCACGCGTGAAGCCAAAGGCGTCCGGGGAGCGATGACGGGCGTCTGTCACGATGCGCTGGACCAGTGCTGGCGGTGCAGGCTCGGATGGCGGCGATACATCGATCTGCGCCTGCGCCTGGTTCACCAGCATCACGGTGGCGGGGTCGCTGGGCCGTTGCAACTGGGCAAGGAAGGCATCTACCTGGACACTCGCGGCAACGAAGGCGATGGGCCGCTCGCCGTCGTGGACGGACATGAGGGCGGTCATCGCCGGCAACTGGAGCATCGGATCCACGGCCGGGCCGGTCCAGCGGGGCTCTCCCCTTGTGCCCGGCGCCGTGCCTGCGGGCAGCGCCCGCAGCGCCTGGGCAAAGCTGTCGCGCAAGGTCAACACAAGCCCCGGTTGCAGCGCGAGAGCCGTGGCCGAGGTGCTGCCCGGCGACAGGACGATCGCGTAGGCCGCGTCCGCATCGACGATATAGGCCGGGTGATGAAGATCGAGCGCCTGCTGGGTGGTCAGGGCGGCATTGGCCACCTGCTGAAGCTGCCAGAGACGATCGGGCAGCGCCGCGCCCCAGGCGGCGCGGGTATCCGGGGGAACCAGCAGGGTGTAGCGGCCATCGGGCGGCGAGGCAATCCCGCTGGCGTTGACTTGCTGGAGCAGCGTCCGGGGCAGGTCGGCATCGGCATGCCCGGGGTTGGGGGCCGGCCGGTAGCGCTGCACGTTCACCACGGTCAGGGCGGTCCGCCGCAGGAAGGTCGCCTCGCCCTGCAACTGCAGCGAAATCGCACCCACATACTGGGCCACATGCCCGCGACGGTAGTCAATCTCCCGTGCCGCCGCCAGCACGGCAAGCAGCACGGCGGAGACGACGACAATGGCAATCAGCAGGCCGATGGTGGCGTAGTAAAGATGCTGCTGCCGCCGGGCATTGCGCGCGAGCGAGGCGAAGGCCTGGGCGAGGGATTCCTGGGTACGGTCGAGAATCTGCTGCATGAAGGATCAGATCAACCCGTGCTCGTAGGCATACCGGATGAGGTCGGTGTTGGTCTGTATGCTCAGCTTGCGCATGGCCACGGTCTTCTGGCTCGAGACCGTGCTGACCGATCGACCGAGCTTGCCGGCAATCTCGTTGAGCTGCAGCCCCTGCGCATAGAGCCGCACGATCTCGAGTTCGCGCACGGTCAGTTCGGTGGACGGCGCGGCGGTGCTCGCGGCCTCCAGCACGGCGCGGATGGAGGGGGAGAAGAACTCGCCGCTGGTGGACGTGACCTGGATGCACGCGCGGATCACCTCGTGCGGATCGTCCTCCTTGCTCACGAAGGCACGCGCGCCGAGCTTCATCGAGCGATGGATGACGCCGGTATTGGTCTGGGCGCTGATCACGACCACCGGCGTCTTCGGGTGCAGGCGCACCAGCCGGCGCAGCAGGTTGAAGCCGTCCAGCGAGCGGTCGCCGTGGCCCATGCTGAAATCGGTCACGGCCACGTCCGCCGGGGTCTGGCTCAGGGCACTGGTCAGCTCGCTGCCGTTCGTGCATTCGCACGCGATGACAAAGCCAGGCGTGCGCTGGAAGCAGTCTCGCAGGGCTGCCACCACGAGTGGGTGATCATCGGCCAGTGCAACTCGAATGATTCTTCCGGACATGCCTCGATTTCCTCTCGCTGACTGGCAGCGCATTCGGTAATAAAACAGTGAAATGACGGCGCGTTGCGTGAAGTGTAGTGCTTTCGCAATGCTTAGGAAAATGCTTGCTGGATAGCAATGATGTCTATCTTGAATTTCCGACGAATTAGGACAAGTCTGAGATCGACGACGTATCTGCGAGGTCCGTGACAATTGCAACAGTGTTGTTGCAATTCGCTGTCATGGCAGCGACGATCGCCGCTTGGACCGCTCGTCAGCGGCGGCGATTGCAGATTCGGAAAGATAAGATATTTTCGCAATAAATTCGATACGAAGCGAATCGTAATTTGGCGAAAAATTGATTGCCATCATCGATTTCTTCTCGATGCTGTTCGAGGGGTGGCATGGAGCTGGGCTGATGCTGGCGCAGGACGCGCCGCGCGCTGGGGCCGGCCGGGAATACATCTACCGCCATTGGGGTCATTGGCCCGCCGTCACGTGTTGGCCAGATTGGTGGCATGCTGTGGCGGCGCTCGCGCAATCCTGGTGCGACGCTCTTCCACGGTGAGGTGTGCCATGGCAAACCGCCCATTCTCCGAGTTTCCCGCCCATGAACGGCAAGACGTCGAGGCCGTGTTCCGGCAAGTCGGTCTTGCATCACAAGAGTTCGAGATCTCAGACGTCAATGGCACGTCGGCCCGGCAGGTCACCGTGCGAAGGCAGCGCACCGGGGCCGAAAGCGTCTATGACGCCAGCCCCGGCAACGCGTGGGTCGAGGAGTTCGAGAGTGATCTCGAATGCGGCCTGTTCGGCCAGGTCTCGGTCTGACAGCGCAAACTGTGCGGGATCAGGCACCCAGGGGCGCCGGAACGCCAGCGGCCTGACCGACGCTAGGGCGTGTGCCGTCCGCGTTCCGGCGCGCGGCCGACGATGGCAGCGCCCGCGATCAACTCCTTCAGCAGCGCCAGCGAGGACGCGCCGGGCATCCGGCAGGGGTCCAGTTCGCCTTTCGCCGAGTAGCGCAGCAGCGTGGCGGCGTTGATCTTGCTCGCGTTGACGCGGCCCATCGACCACCCCGCGAACGCCCGTTCGGCGATTTCCTCGTAGTGCAGCAGCACCACGTCGCGGTGGCGCTTGTCCCGGCCGATGCTGAGGTACAGGCGCGAGACGGCCTCGCGGTCGCCTTCGAGCGCCTGCAGGAACACCCCATTGCCGTGGCAGAGCACGCCGGTAATGCCGTGGGACGGGTTCTGCGCGAGGCTGGTTTCGAGAATATCGTCCAGCATGGCCGGTTCCATCGGCGCGCTGGCGCGGCTGGCGTAGATCAGGCGAACTAGCATCGGCAAATCCTCAGCGGCGATTCAGGTTGAGCAGCGTCAGGAATTCACGGCGCAGCTTGTCGTCCTTGAGGAACGAGCCGCGCATGACGCTGTTGGTCATCTTGGCGTCGGTGTCGCGCACGCCGCGCCAGTGCATGCAGAAGTGCTCGGCCTCCATGACGATGGCCAGCCCGTCAGGGTTCATCTTCTCCTGGAGCAGGTCGGCGATCTGGGCCACCGCTTCCTCCTGGATCTGCGGACGGCACATGATCCATTCGGCCATGCGCGCGTACTTGGACAGGCCGATCAGGTTGGAATGGCGGTTCGGCATCACGCCGACCCAGAGACTGCCGATGATCGGGCACAGGTGGTGCGAGCACGCGCTGCGCACGCGGATCGGGCCCACGATCATCAGTTCATTGAGCTGCTCGACGTTGGGGAACTCGGTGACCTCCGGCGCCTTGGCGTAGCGGCCCGCGAAAATCTCCTTCAGGTACATCTTGGCCACCCGGCGCGCGGTTTCGCGCGTGTTGTGGTCCTGGTCCACGTCGATGACGAGCGTGCGCAGCACCTCTTCCATGCGCGCCTGGACTTCGGCCTGCAACGCCTCCAGCTCGCCGTGCTCGATGAAACGGGCGATGTTGTCGTTGGCATGGAACCGCTCGCCGGCGGCTTGCAGGCGCCCGCGGATGCGGTCCGAGACTGGGGTGGCGGCGGGAGCGGGGTGGGATTCCCCGGGATGATCCTTATGTGGCATGAGTGGTGCTGGCAGTGGTGCGGGCAGTGGTGCGCGGTGCCTCACTATATGGCAGATGGCAGGGCGCCACAACCGGCCCCGCCTGCGCCGCCAAACCGGCTAGCGCAGCACGGCCAGTGCCGGCAGCAGCGCCAGCGGCATGACCAGCGCGCCGGTCTTCAGGAACGTGCCGGCGCCCACGGCATGGCCCTCGCGCCGCAGCGCGGTCAGCCACAGCAGCGTGGCCAGCGAGCCGGTGACGGAGAGATTGGGGCCCAGGTCCACGCCGATCAGCACGGCGGCCGTCACGGTGTCCGAGGCGTGGCCAGCCGCCAGCGCCGAGGCCGACAGCAGCCCCGCCGGCAGGTTGTTCACGATATTGCTGACCACGCCCACCACCACCCCGGCCAGCCCGGCGCCGAGCAGGCCGGCCGGGCCACCCTGCGCGGACATCGCGGAAAGATCGCGCACCCAGTGCGCCAGCGTATCGACCAGCCCGGTGCGCTCGAGGCCCGCCACCAGCACGAACAGCCCCGCCACCAGCGGCAGCACACCCCAGGAGACTTCCTTGAGCGCCGGCGCCAGCAGGCGGGGCCGCGTGGCGCAGACGGCGGCCAGCGTGGCCAGCCCGCCGATGCAACTCGGCCAGCCCAGGTCCTGGCCGCGCAGCGAGGCCACCAGCAGCGCCACGCCGGTGCCGACGATGCCGAGCGTGGTTAGCCACGCCTGCGGCGTCAGCGGCGGTACGGGCACCTCCGGCTCGATGCGTTCGGCCAGCGCATGGCGCTGCGTCCAGTACAGGACCGCGAAGGTCATGACGATGGCGACTACGGACGGCAGCGTGAAGCGCGCCAGCCAGCCCGCCAGCGGCGGCATGCGTTCGCCGAACAGCACCAGATTGGCCGGATTCGAGATCGGCAGGACGAAGCTCGCCGCGTTGGCGATGAACGCGCAGGCGTAGAGGTGGGGCAGCGGATGCTTGACCCGCGCGGCGCGCGTGGCCGCCAGCACCGCCGGCGTCAGCACCACGGCGGTGGCGTCGTTGGACATGAAGACGGTGACAGCCGTGCCGAAGCCGTAGACCAACACGAACAGCCGGCGCGCCGAGCCCCGCGCGCCGCGTACGGCCAGCGCGGCCACATGGTCGAACAGGCCGGTCTTGCGGGCCAGTTCCGAGATCAGCATCATCCCGGCCAGGAACAGGTAGACGTCGTTGCCGCGCGCCACGGCGGCCAGCGCCTCGCGCCAGGGCAGCAGGCCCGCCACGCAGAGCAGCAGCGCACCCGCCATGGCCCAGAACGCCTCGGGCAGGCGGAACGGGCGCAGCAGCACGCCGGCGGTGGCCGCCGCGGCCACCGTCCAGATCATCGAAGCATGTTCAACGGGCATGGGAGGGTAGGGGTCGGCGGGTCAGAGCGGGGCGGGCGGGCTGGCCGGGCTGGCCGGGCCAGAGGGTGGCGCGTTGGTCGCGTTGGTCGCGTGGGTCGCGGCGGGCGTGGGGCCGGCCGGCCCCGGACTAACGGGCACACCGGCGTCGGCAGGCAGGTCCGCCACCGCCGGCGGGGGCGGGAAGCCCAGCGCGGCGATGCCGTGTGCACCATCGGCATTCTCGGCATAGGCCCAGTCGCCGTTGAACTTGGCGAGGTCGGCTGGCGGCGGGAACGCGGTCTCGGGCACGCCGGCCAGCCGGCCTTCCATATAGGCGGCCCAGATCGGCAGCGCCGTGGTGGCGCCGAATTCGTGCCGGCCCAGGCTGTGGTTGTCGTCGAAGCCCATCCACGTCACCGTGACCACGTCGGCCGCATAGCCGGCGAACCAGCCGTCCACGGCATCGTTGGTCGTGCCGGTCTTGCCGGCGATGTCGCCGCGCCGCAGGTAGCGCCGCACCCCGTTGCCGGTGCCGGCATCCACCACGCTTTGCAGCAGGCTGTCCATCACGAAGGCGTTGCGCGCGGAAATCACCTGCGGCGGTTCCGTGCCGCCATCGCCCGTGCCCGCGGTGAACAGCACGTTGCCTTCGCCGTCGGTGATCCTGTCGATCAGATACGGCTCCACGCGGTGGCCATGGTTGGCAAATACGCCATAGGCGGCGGCCAGCCGCAGCGGGGAGGTGCTGCCGGTACCCAGCGCCAGCGGCAGGTAGGGCGGCAGCCGCTTGGTGGCGAAGCCGAACTTGCCGGCATGCTCGATGGCGTACGGCACGCCCACGGCCTGCAAGGTGCGGATGGCCGGGAGGTTGCGCGACTCGGCCAGCGCCTGGCGCACCGTGATCGGGCCAACGAAGCGGTTGTCGTCGTTCGAGGGCTGCCAGCGCGGGTTGTCCAGCGGCGCGTCGTTGATCAGCGTGCCCGGCGAGATGCCGCGCTCCAGCGCCGCCGAATAGATAAAGGGCTTGAACGTCGAGCCGGGCTGGCGCTGGGCCTGCGTGGCATGGTTGAAGCGATTGGTGGCGAAGTCCGCGCCGCCGATCATGGCCTCGATGGCGCCGGTGCGGCTGTCCAGCGAGACCAGCGCGGCCTGGGGCAGGCCTGCGTTCGGGGCGTCGGCAGGCTTGGCGCCGTGGCGCTTGCCATAGCGTTCCAGGCCGGCCTGCACGGCGTCGTAGGCCAGTGTCTGCCGCATCGACGACACCGTGGTGTACACGTTCAGCCCGCGCGTATAGGCGTCGTCGCCAAAGCGGTCATGTGCCAGTTGCCGGGCGAGTTCGGCCACGTACTCGGCATGGCCCGCGAAGCGGCCATTGCCGGCGTTGCTCACCACCAGCCGGGCGGCGCGCGCCTCGCGGTATTCGTCCTGATGGATCATGCCGAGCGCCAGCATGCGGCCCAGCACGTACTCCTGCCGCCGCTTGGCGCGCGGGAAGTTGACCACCGGATTCATCGTGGAGGGCGCCTTGGGCAGCCCGGCCAGCATCGCGGACTCCGCCAGGGACAGCGCCGCGAGCGGCTTGCCGAAGTAGGTCTGTGCGGCACTGCCGAAGCCGTAGGCGTGCTCGCCCAGGTAGACCTGGTTCATATACAGCTCGAGGATGCGCGCCTTGGGCAGCGTGCGGTCGATCTGCCACGCCAGCAGGATCTCGTACCACTTGCGGGAGAGCGTTTTCTCGCGCGAGAGGTAGAAATTGCGCGCCACCTGCATGGTGATGGTGGAGGCGCCCTGCGCGTAGCCTTCGCCCAGATTGGCCAGCGCGGCGCGGAACAGGCCCGGTACGTCCACGCCCACGTGGTGGAAGAACTGGTCGTCCTCGGCGGCCAGCAGCGCATTGGACATGCGTTGTGGCATGCGCTCGATCGGGATGAACTCGCGGTGCTCGGTGCCGAACTCGCCAATCAGCACGTCGTCGCTGGTGTAGATGCGCAGCGGCACGTCGGGGCGATAGTCGCGCAGTGCATCGACATCGGGGAGCTGGCGCAGGCTGAGTACCGCGGCAAAACCGGCGAGCAACACGCCGCTCGCTGCCAGCGCCGCGGTGACGCCGGCAGCCTTGACTGCAAATCTTTTCATGGCGCGCATTCTACCGTGCTGCAGGTAGCGGCAACGCCACTCCGGTATCCGAATGATCGGTGGGTGGTGTCTTCTCCCCATGGACCGCGATCCGTTCGGGTGGATGATGCGGCACTTGTTGGGCAAAGTCGCACAGGGCCTGCCAGGTCTCGGGCCGTTCGACGATGGTGAAGTGGTCCACGCCGGGAATGGTCTGGAGCGAAACCGGCCCCGGCCAGGCCGCCATCAGCCGTTCCGAGCACTCGTGCGGGACCACGTCGTCCGTCTCGGCCAGCAGCACCTTGGTGCTCTGCACGACCTTCTTGCAGTGCGAAATCGAGTCGAAATGGTGGCGCATCAGCTGGCGCAGCGGCACCAGCGGGAAGCGCTTGCGCACGATTTCCAGCAGCGAGTCGTAGGGGGTGATCAGTTGCAGGCTCTCGAAATCCTGGAGATCGGCCAGCTGGATGGCCACCCCGGTACCGAGCGAGCGCCCCACCACGTGCACGCGCACGCCGGGAAAGGCGCGGCGGATATGGAGCAGGAACTGGCTGGCATCGGCCACGGCGGCGGCCTCGGAGGGCATGCCGTCCGAATGGCCCAGGCCGCGATAGTCGAATGTGGCGAAGCCCATGCCCGGCGCCAGCCACTTCACGTATTGCAGGGTTTCCAGCACGTCCTCGCCCCGGCCCGGCAGGTAGAACAGCAGGTCCCGCACGCCCTCGTGGTCCGCGTGGTAGACGTAGCCCCGGAACAGGCCGCCCGGCACGGTGTGGGAATAGGCGACGATGCCCTCCGGCAGGTCGCGCGGCGGGCGCCGGCGTGCATCGAACAGCAGCTTTTCCTGGTTCACGGCCAGGTAGGTCCAGTAGCAGACAAAGCCACCGGCAGTCAGCAGCGAGGCGGCGAACGAGCGGCGGAGCAGCGTGGTGAAGCGGGGGGCGTCAAGGTCAGGCATGGAGGATGGGGGCGGGGCAGGGCGGCGGGTGGCGATGAACCTACCTGATTTTGATGGATGAGGGGGTTCGACCGCCAGAGGCGCTGCCGAGTTCTTGTACGATACGCCTCACAAACATTGAGGAACCCTTGCATGAACGACGAACAGAAGCGCGCGGAAGAAGCCGAGGCGATGGAGCGCGTGGTCAACGCCACGCGCCAGGTGCAGGTGGCGTTTGCCGCATTGCAGAGCCAGTATCCGCCGCAGGGCAGCGGCAAGCCGTCGAAGATGGCGCTCCAGACCTTCGACGCCGCGCTCCAGGCGCTCGAAGACGCACAGGCCGGCTTCGACGATCTGCTGAACGAACTGCTCGACGGCAACCGCTGACCCCCTGGCAGTCATCTACGGTTGCAGCGTGAACCGCTGCTGCCGCACCGAGGCCGAATCCAGGCCGACCTGCACGTTGAAGTCGCCTGGCTCGGCCACGTACTCCAGCTTGCCGTTGTAGAAGCGCAGCTTGTCCTCGCCGATCGGGAAGCTCACCACGCGGGACTCGCCCGGCTTGAGCATCACCTTGCGGAAGTCCTTCAGCTCCTTCACCGGCCGCACCACCGAGGCGGTCACGTCCTGGATATAGAGCTGCACCACGGTTTCGCCCTCCCGCGTGCCGGTGTTCTTCACGGTCACGCTGGCGGTGATCTGGCCGTTGCGCGGCAGCGTCTGGCCCGAGAGCGCCACGTCGGACAGGCTGAACGTGGTGTAGCTCAGGCCATAGCCGAACGGATACAGCGGGCCGGACTCCTCCTCGAAGTACTGGGAGGTGTAGTTCGGCGGCTTGCCCGGCGTGAACGGCCGGCCAATGCGCAGGTGGTTGTAATACGTGGGAATCTGGCCGAGCGAGCGCGGGAATGAGATCGGCAGCTTGCCGGACGGGTTTTCGTCGCCAAACAGCACGTCGGCGATGGCGTGGCCGCCCTCGGTGCCCGGGTACCAGGCTTCCAGCAGCGCGTCGGCGTTGTCGCGTTCCCAGTTGATGGTCAGCGGGCGGCCGTTCATCAACACCACCACCAGCGGCTTGCCGGTGGTGCGCAGCGCCCGCAGCAGCGTCTGCTGGCTGCCCGGCAGGGACAGCGTGGTGCGGCTGGAGGCTTCGTGCGACATCCCGCGCGACTCGCCCACGGCTACCACGATGGTATCGGCCTGTCGCGCGGTCTCCACGGCCTCGGCAATCATCTCGCCGGGGGAGCGCTTGTCCTGCACCACCTCGGGGTTATCCCAGTTCAGGAAGTTCAGGTAGCCGACCACGCGTTCGTCGTCGGTCATGTTGGCGCCGCGCGCGTACCGCACCTGGCCGCGTCCGGCCAGCGCATCGCGCATGCCCTGCAGCAGCGTCACGGACTGGGTGGCCTTGCCCGCCGCCGACCAGCTGCCCATGATGTCGATGGGCGCGTCAGCGAGCGGGCCGATCACCGCCACGGTGCCGCCCTTCTTCAGCGGCAGCGTCTGGTTGCGATTTTCGAGCAGCACGAGCGACTTGCGCGCCGCGGCGCGGGCCTCGGCGCGGTGCAGGCGGCTCTCGGCGTTCACATCGGCCGGGTCCTGCGCCGCCGTGCCGATGCGGCGATACGGGTCCTGGAACAGGCCCATGTCGTACTTGGCGCCCAGCACCTCGCGCACGGCCTCGTCGATCAGCCGCACCGGCACCTCGCCCGACTTCACAAGATCCGGCAACTGCTCCAGGTAGCGCGAATCGGCCATGCTCATGTCCACACCGGCCTCGATGGCGAGGCGGGCGGCCTGGCGGCCGTTGTCGGCCACACCGTGGCGCAGCAGCTCGTCGATGGCGCCGTGGTCGCTCACCGTCACGCCCTTGAAGCCCCATTCCTTGCGGAGCAGGTCGCGCAGCAGCCATTTGTTCGATGTGGCCGGCACGCCGTTCACCGAGTTCAGCGCGATCATCACCCCGCCGGCCCCCGCATCCAGTCCGGCGCGGTAGGGCGGCAGGTAGTCCTGGTACATGCGCTGCGGGCTCATGTCCACGGTGTTGTAGTCGCGCCCGCCTTCCACGGCGCCGTACAGGGCGAAGTGCTTGACGAAGGCCATCACGCTGTCCGGGTTGGCCGGCGAGGCGCCCTGGAAGCCACGCACGCTGGCGCGCGCGCACTGCGAGACGAGGTGCGGGTCCTCGCCAAAGCCCTCGGAGGTGCGCCCCCAGCGCGGATCGCGCGAGATATCGACCATCGGCGCGAAGGTGGCGTCCAGGCCGTCGGCGCTGGCTTCCTTGCCGGAGATGCGCGCGGCCTGCTCGACCACGGCCATGTCCCAGCTCGACGCCAGGCCGAGGCTGATCGGGAACACGGTGCGATGGCCGTGCACCACGTCATAGGCGAAGAAAATGGGAATCTTCAGGCGGCTCTGCTGCGCGGCGGCGTCCTGGAGCGGGCGGTTGTCGGCCCGGGTCACCGAGTTGAAGGTGCCGCCCACGCGGCCGGCGGCGATTTCCTTGATCAACTGCGGCTGCGGCATGTCCTGGCCGATGCTGATGAGCCGCAGCTGGCCGATCTTCTCCTCCAGGGTCATCTTGCCGATCAGGTCGGCGATGAACGCGTTCTTGTCGCCGGCGGCGGCCGGAGCGGGACCGGCCAGCGCCGGCGTACAAACCAGACTGGCCGCCAGGGCCAGCGTCGAAAGCAATCGCATGTGGTGAGTCTTCCCCAATGAGCCAGGCCCGCAATCATGCCCCGAAAGTGCCCTGAAAGTGTGCATAAGGGTGCAGGAAGTGGCGCCGGCCGGCTGTCGTCCAACGTCTGATCGGCACGTCGGGCGAAATCGGTTATTTTTGTGGACTGCGTCGGCAGTTTACCCAAATAGGGCGGCAACTTTGCCTCCCGGGCGCTGTCAGCCTGTTTTCGATTCGATTTTTCTGGAGGGATTCGTGGTTCTTGCCGTCTTTGCCGCGTCATTACGTAACAAGATGCAACTTGCCTTGCCGGCCATCGCGCTCGCGGGCGTGTTCGCGGCCAGCGCGCCCGCCGCCGCCTTCTCGCTCGACGACGTGACCACCCGCGCCAGATCGATGGCGGACCAGCCCTATGTGGCCCCGGTCAGCAACCTGCCGCCGGCCTTCTCGAAGATGCAGTTTGCCGACTACATCAAGATCCAGCCGAAGCTGGATGCCGTGGAGTGGAAGGACCAGCCCACGCCGTACCGGCTGGGCTTCTACCACCAGGGCATGCACTTCAGCACGCCGGTCAAGATCAACGAGATCGTCGGCAGGAACGTGCAGGAGATCCGCTACTCGCCCAGCCGTTTTGACTTCGGCGACCTCAAGCTCGACAAGGCCGCCACCAACAACCTCGGCTACGCGGGTTTCCGCGTGCTGTACCCGGTGAACCGGCCGGACAAGCTCGACGAAGTGATGAGCATCCTCGGCGCGAGCTACTTCCGCGTGATCGGCAAGGGCCAGGTCTACGGGCTCTCCGCGCGCGGGCTGGCTATCGACACCGGCCTGCCGGTGGCCGAGGAGTTCCCGGCCTTCCGGGAATTCTGGATCGAGCGCCCCACGGCGCCGGGCAAGCCGCTGGTGTTCTTCGCGCTGATGGATTCCCAGCGTGCCACGGGCGCCTACCGCTTCGAGCTGATGCCGGGCACGGATGCGACGCTGAAGGTCCAGGCGCGCGTGTTCATGCGTGGCGCGGTGACCAAGCTCGGCATTGCGCCGCTGACCAGCATGTTCCTGTTCGGCCCGAACCAGCAGCGCGACGCCAACAACTTCCGCCCGGCGCTGCATGACTCGAACGGGCTCTCCATCCACACCGGCGACGGCGAATGGCTGTGGCGCCCGCTGAACAACCCCAGGCATCTGGCGATCAGCACCTTCCAGGTGAACAACCCGCGCGGGTTTGGCCTGATGCAGCGTGGCCGCGAGTTCTCCGCCTACGAGGACCTCAAGGACCGCTACGACCTGCGCCCGAGCGCGTGGATCGAGCCGCAGGGCGACTGGGGGCGCGGCAAGGTCGAGCTGGTGGAAATTCCCACGCCGGACGAGACCAACGACAACATCGTCGCGTTCTGGACACCCGACCAGCTGCCGCCCAAGGGCCAGCCGATCAGGGCCGACTACACCATGCACTGGACCATGGACGAGCGCGCGATGGTCGACAAGAACCTCGCCTGGGTCAAGCAGACGCTGCGCAGCGCGGGCGAGATCATGCAGGCCAACCTGATCCGCCACCTGGACGGCAGCCTGGGCTTCGTGATCGACTTCGAGGGCGGCGCGCTGGCCAAGCTGCCGCCGAATGCGCCGGTGCGTGCGTCGTTCAGCGTCAGCGACAACGCCGAGGTCATCGAGAACATCCTGCAGCCGAACCCGGTGACCAAGGGCTACCGGGTGACGCTGCGGATCAAGGTCAAGGACCCGAAGAAGGTGGTGGAGATGCGCGAGGCACTGGTCTCCGGCGACAAGGTGCTCAGCGAGACCTGGAGCTACCAGCTGCCGCCGGATTCGATGCCGGGCAACTGATTTAACGAATCTGGACTGATCGCCGGACGGGCGATCCACCCGAGCGGGCCGCCTTAGCGCGGCCCGTTTTTCTTGGGAAGGGGGGTGCGCCCGGCGCCCTCCCGCAGCGGCTTGAGCAGGTCCGCGAGCCCGTTGTGGTCGAGTTCGTGCATCAGCGCCAGCAGGCGGCCGATCTCGCCGGGCGGGAAGCCCTCGCGCGCGAACCAGTTCAGGTAGTTGCCGGGCAGGTCGGCAATCAGCGTGCCCTTGTGCTTGCCAAACGGCATGGTGCGTGTCACGAGCAGGCGCAGGGCTTCGGCGTCGGGAAGCATGGGCGGCGATCGGTCTGGGTCGGGGAAAGCCGGCATTGTAGCGCCGGCGCCGGTCACTCGGCGTCGTGGAAGATGATGCCGAGCGTGTGGCGCGTGCCCGAGCGCAGACGGCTCACGCCGTGACGCATGTTCACCCTGTAGGGGCCACGCGTGCCCTGCACCGGCCGCTGGCTGACCGCGAAGACCACCGCGTCGCCCTGCGCCAGGGCCACCACTTCCGCGCGCGACTGCATGCGCGGGCGCTGCGCCGTCATCACGAACTCGCCGCCGGTGAAGCTGGCGCCGGGCGCCGACAGCAGGATCGCCACCTGGAGCGGAAACACCTGTGTGCCGTACAGGTCCTGGTGCAGGCAGTTGTAGTCCCCCTCGCCATAGGCCAGCAGTAGCGGCGTGGGCCGGCGCTGGCCGGCGCGGTGGCATTCGTCAAGGAAGCTGGCGTGCTCGGGCGGGAACCGTCGTTCGATGCCCATGGCCGCATGCCAGCGGTTGGCCACGGGCACCAGATGCGGATAGAGCGCCGTGCGCAGCGCCTGGACCAGCGCCGGGAGCGGATAGCGGAAGTACTTGTACTCGCCGCGCCCGAAGCCGTGCTGGCCCATGACGATGCGCGACCGGTACAGGGCGTCGTCGCCGTAGCGCGCGGCCAGCGCGTCGCACTCGGCGGGTGTGAGCAGGCCGGGGATCGTCGCGCAGCCCTGCGCGTCGAGGTCGTGCGTGATGGCGTCCCAGTCGAGCGTGCCTACGCGCTGCGCCGGGTCGTGTTGGTTTTGCTGGGAGGAAGATGTCCGCATCCGCATACCTTAAGCCAGCGGCGGGCGCCGCGCTCGCCGGATTCGGACCCCCGTTCCAAACTGTTGTTCCAAATGTCACCGATGGTGCGGCCCCGCACGGAGCGCAGGTGTCACGCTGGCTTATCTTTCGTCGGTCAGCAACCTCAAACAGGAATGATTGCCGATGAAAGACGAGCATATGGCGGCCCACGGAGCTGACCAGGCACCTGCATCCATTCGCGAAACCGGGGCCTTCAGCAAGGCCAGTGCCCTCCCGATGAAACCCTGCGAGATCCAGCCCGGCTGGGTGCGCAGCGGCCAACCCGTGACGCACTACAGCGAGCATTCGACCGCGGCGGATGAACTTGCCTGGACCTCTGTGTGGGACTGCACACAAGGGACCTTCGAGTGGCACTACGCGCTCGACGAGATCGTCTACATCCTCGAAGGCGAGACCCGCGTGACGGATGCCCATGGGCGCACCCACACGCTGCGGGCCGGCTCGATTGGATACTTTCCGGCGCATACCACGTGGTACTGGGAGGTGGACCAGTATGTGCGCAAGGTGGCGATCTGCCGGCGCGAGGTGCCTGTCGGCCTGCGCCTGGCCACGCGCTTGCTGGCGCGGATCAACCTCGACGGGCGGCTGCTGCGCCGCCTGCGCGCCAAGGGTCAGGTCACCGGTGCCATCACGCGCAAGCGTGCGGCGGCGGTGATGCTGATGCTGGCGGCGGCTGTCGGGGCCATCGCGGCCAATTAAGACTGCCAGGGTTCTCCCGGCGCCAGCTTGTCCAGCAGGCGCAGCAGCGTCTGCCGCTCTGCTTCGGAGAGCTGCGCGCCGATGCGGGCGTCGTGGTCGCAGACCGCTTCGGTCACGGCGGCCAGCGTCTGGCGCCCCGTGGCCGTCAGCGCCAGCGCATAGGCGCGCCGGTCCGTGGGCGAGGGCTCGCGCGCAACCAGTTGCATGGCTTCGAGCGCATCGAACAGCATCACCGCCCCGGAGCGGGCGATGCCGAGGATGCGCGCGAGGTCCGTCAGCCGCACGCCGGGGTTCCGCGCGATGATCTGCAGCGCAGAGAAGCGCGGCGGCGTGATCTGCCACGCGGCGAGCGAGCGGACGAAATCCTCGTAGATGCGGATCTGCGCGCGCCGGATGGCATAGCCGGTCAGTGTGTCCAGCACGCCGTAGTCCACATCGGGCAGATGCGGGTTGAAGTGCCCCCCGCCGTCTCCGCCCTCGCCGAGGGCCGGGTCCGGCGCCAGCGGTTCGCGCGTCTTGCGGGCTTTGCTCGTGTTACGTGTGACCGCCATCGTCAGCGCACCACGAAATAGCGCAGCACCACCCGGTCCGGGTAGCGCGCCCCGGTAGCCACGAAGGTGTGGCGCATCAGCCAGAGGTAGGCAGGCGCGGCGGTCTCGAAGCGTGGTGCGGTGCGGAAATAGAGGCGGGACGGGTCCACCGTGCCGCCCGCGTTGAGCTGGGCGATATCGGCTTCCGTGCCGCTGCGCACGCCGGCGTTGACGATGTAGATCAGTGCGCCGTCGTCGGTTTCCAGCACATAGCGCGCTTCGATGTCGGCCGTGCTCCAGCCGTCGCCACTGCCGGGGCGGATCAGCTGGAAGTCCGCGCCGCCGGGCAGGATGCGGCCATTGAGCAACGGCCCGGACGCCGTGCCGGAGAGGATCGGGATCACCCGGCGCTGGCCGAGCGGCCCCGCGCCGAGGTCCGTGGCGGGTGCCACGGCGATCTCGAAGTCCGCCACCCGTTCCAGCGCCGGCGTGGGCAGGGCGAGCGTCATTTCAGCAGCTTCCAGTTGCCGTTGTCGATGGTCAGCATCACCCGGCCGCGATTGTCGAAGCCGAAATGGTCCTGCGCCGTGTAGTTCAGTACGCCGTGGGAGACGACGATGTCGCGCTCGCTTTCCAGGGCGTCGCGCAGCGCCTTGCGGAACTCGGGCGTGCCCGGCTTGGCGCGCTTGAGCGCCACCGGCACGATGCGCTGCAGCACCAGCCCCGCGTCATAAGGATGGGCGCCAAACTGCGTGCGGGTCTCCGGGCCGTACTGTTTCTCGTAGCGCGTGACGTAGTCGAGGCCCGGCTTGCGCGGCGCGCTGTCCGCCGGCAACTGCTCGGCCACGATCACCGGCCCCGCCGGCAGGATCGCCCCGTTCACCGCCTTGCCGCCGATGCGGATCAGGTCGCGCGTGGCCGCGCCGTGCGTGTGGTAGACCGGGCCGGTGTAGCCGCGCTCGCGCAGCGTGGTGTGTGGCAGCGCGGCGCCGGTGCCGGCGCCGGCAATCAGCATCGCATCGGGCTTGGCGGCCATCATCTTGAGCACCTGGGCGGTCACGCTGGTGTCGGAGCGCGCGTAGCGCTCGGTGGCCAGAATGCGGATGCCCTTCGCCAACGCGGCGCTGGTGAACTCCTTGAGCCACGTTTCGCCGTAGGCGTCGGCAAAGCCGATGAAGGCGATGCTCTTGACGCCATTGGCCTGTGCCCGGGTGGCCACCGCGTCGGCCATCAGCTTCACCGGCTGGGCCAGCCGATAGGTCCACGCGCCGCGCCCGGGCTTCAGTTCGATGGGCGAGAACGCCAGCTGCACGGTCTGGCTCTCGTCCGCGACTTCCGAGATGGCGATGGACGGCGCCACCGACGACGAGCCGAGGATGATGTCGACCTTGTCCTCGGTCACAAAGCGCCGCGCCACCTTGGTGCCCTGCGTGGGGTCCGAGGCGTCGTCCATCAGGATGTAGCGGATCTTCTCGCCGCCGATGGTCTCGGGCAGGAACGGCATGGTGTTCTTCTGCGGAATGCCGAGCGAGGCGGACGGGCCGGTGGAGGAAATGCTGACGCCGACGGTCACCTCGGCGTGGGCGAGGCCGGCGGCCAGCAGCAGGGCCGGCAGGGTGAGTCGAATGGATTGCGGCTTCATGTTGTCTCCCTATGGTCTTGTTATGAGATGTTCAGGCGCGCGGGGCGTCGGCCTGGAGTTGCTGCTGGCCGAAGCCGGCCAGGTTCTTGTATCGCTGGGCAATGGCCTCCAGTTCGGCGCGCGGAATCACCGCGTCGATCTGGGCAAAGCCCTGCGGCGCGCGCTCCTCGGCCATCTGCATGACCTGCTCGGGGCCGTTCATCCGGTTGCGCAGCACGATGCCGGCGGTGCGCGGCAGCCGTTCCGCCTCGTACTCGCGCAGCGCGTAGTCCAGGTCGGCGTGGCCGAGCAGGCAGTCGGTCAGGTAGCGGGCATCGACAATCGCCTGCGCGCTGCCGTTGGAGCCGATCGGGTACATCGGATGCGCCGCATCGCCCAGCAACGTCACGCGGCCGAAGGTCCAGCGCGGCAGGCAGTCCTTGTCCACCATCGGGAACTCGTAGATGGCCGGCGCGCCGTCGATCAGCGCGGGAATGTCGATCCAGTCCCAGCGCCAGCCGGCAAAGGCGTCGCGGAACACGGATTTGTCCACCTCACGGTTCCAGTCACTGCGCGGCGGCTCGTCCGGGTAGCTGTCCGGCACGCGCAGCTCGGCAATCCAGTTGATCAGCGAGCGGCCCTGCCGGTGCAGCGGCGCGGAGATCGGATAGGCGACGAACTTCTGGTCCTGATGGCCGGCCATGAACATCGAACGGCCGTCGAGGTAGGGCGCGGCCTCGGTGGTGGCGCGCCAGAGCAGGCGGCGGGAGAAGCGCGGCGCGTCGCCGGTGGGGTAGAAATGCCGGCGCACGGCCGAGTGGATGCCGTCGGCGCCCACCAGCACGTCCGCTTCGGCCTCGACGGTGGCGCCGTCGCTGCGGCGCCGCAGCACGAAGCGCGCAGGCTCGCCCGCCCTGCCGCCGCCCACCGAGGCGATGGATTCGATTGCATGGCCGGCATGAACGCGGTCCGCGCCCAGGCGCTGCACTGCCGTCTCGTACAGCAGCATCTGGAACTGCCCGCGATGCACCGAGAACTGCGGCCAGGCGTAGCCGGCGGCCACGCCGCGCGGCTCGTGCCAGATCTGTTGGCCAAACTTGTTGTAGTAGGAGAGGGAGGATGTCTCGATGGCGATCTCGGCCAGCGCGTCCTGCAGCCCCAGCGCGGCGAGTTCCCGCACCGCATGGGGCAGCAGGTTGATGCCGACGCCAAGCGGGCGGATCTGCTCGCTGGCTTCCCAGACTTCCACATCCATGCCGTGCCGGTGGCAGAGCAGGGCGAGCGTCAGCCCGCCAATGCCGCCGCCGGCGATGGCGATCTTCGGGGTCTTCATGGTCTCCTCCGCGGCCTTTTGTCCGGCCTTGTGCCCGGCGTGTTGCGCCGGCTGCCGTTATCTGCGATGCCGAAATTGTTATGGAGTATAACTAAATGGCTCGCGGGTCCGGGGTGCCAGATCGCCCGTGTTTACCCGGGTGGCGGAGGGGCGGTAGGGGGCGCCTCGGCCTGCGCCCAGCGGCTGCCCTCCAGCCAGTAGACCATCAGCCAGGCATAGAGCGTGATGCCGATGAACAGTGCCATCCGCACGGCGAAGGCCGTGTAGACGTCCTTGCCAGCGGCACTGTCCTGAATCGACTGGCCCAGCAGGATGATCAGCGTCACGAGGGTGTTCAGCCAGAACCCCGGCGCCAGCCGCGTGGGGCTGAGCCGGTAGAGCTTGCGCGCCAGCAGCAGCGCGAACAGCAACATCCACAGGAACAGCATCCACAGGTGCACGAACAGGCTCAGCGCGCACCAGAACAGCATGGCCAGCACGCCGCCCAGCAGCGTGGAGCCGAGCAGTTCGCGCCCCGCGTCGCGGGCGGTGGTGGTGCAGGTCTGCCGGCCCAGGCTGACCGCCTTCATCAGCACCGGGGTATAGCCGGCCGGGTCGGTCAGCGCCAGCAGGAACGCGGGCATCACCACCAGCGCGGCGCGCAGGGCGATCCACGTGGCCTGCAGCGCGGGCAGCGCGGCGGGCGTGGGCGCCGCCGCGCCGGCGGCCTCCGGAAACAGCCAGTGGCAGAGCGCCAGCACCGCCACCGCCATCAGCATGCCCTTGGCCAGCGCGCTGACCACCTCCAGCGCCAGGCTGAACTCGAACACGCCGGCGGCGGGAATCATGGTCAGGCCAACGGCGAGGAAGGTCGCCACGAGGTTGCTGCCGCCGCGCAGGCCATAGCGGAAGGTGACGAACAGCCCCAGCCCGACCACCAGCACGCCGCTGAACGGCGCGTACTGCAACACGGGAATCAGCAGCAGGCCCACGCCGGTGGTCAGCATGACCAGCACGGTCAGCGCCGCGCCGGCCTTCCACGACAGGGGCTGGTTGACCACCGCCAGCAGGAAGGCGCACAGCACAGGCGCGAGCATCGGCACGGGCAGCGCCAGCCCGAAGCTGACCGCCATGCACAGGGCCGTGCCCACCGCCAGCCGGAGTGGCCGTTGCTGGCGGGGTGGGCGGGCGATGGGCATGGCGGCGCGTGGGCGATTAATAGACGTAGGACAGCCAGCTCATCACATACAGGAACGCACGGCCCAAGGGATTGAGCGGATTGGCCTGCTTGGGAAACGCCATCACTTCGGCCTGGCCGCCGACGCGGATGCCGGTCAGCCCGCGCAGCTCGGCGGTGTCCAGTTCGATGACCACCGGGAAGCGCTGCGCCGGGCGCAGCCAGTCGCGGCTGTTCTGCACCGTGGGCAGGGCACCCGGCGGGGCGGGTTGCCCGACGCTGACGCCATACCCGACGCTGCGCACGCGGCCATCGAAGATGCGCCCCGGCAGCGCGTCGAGCACCACCGCCACCGGCGTGCCGGGCTGCACGTGGCCGAGGTTGTTCTCGGTCATCTCGGCCGTGACCCAGATGTCGTGGATCGTGATCAGCGTCATCACCGGGTTGCCAGCCGCCGCGAACTGGCCGGTATCGGTGCGCAGGTCCGTCACCAGCCCGGCGGACCGCGCGCGCACCTGGGTGTTGGACAGGTCGAGTTCGGCCTTCTCCACCGCGCCCGCCGCGCTGCGCAGCTTGGCGTTGTCTTCGGCGCTGCCGCCTTCCTGCTCAATCGCGCGTTGCACCTCGGCACGGGACGCCGCCACCTTGCTGGTCGCCTGTTCCAGATCGGCCCGGGCGATTTCGAGACGGCGCAGCGAGATGGTGCCGGCATCCTCCCGATACAGCCGCTCGAGCCGGTCGCTGTCCTGCCGCGCCTTGACCTCCAGCGCCTGCGCGGCGCGCAGCGATGCGCGCGCCGATTCGATGCCGGCGGTGCTCGCGCCGATCTGCCGGCGCGTGGCCTCCAGGTCCGCGCGGGCGCGGTCCACGGCAATCCGATATTGCCCCGGGTCCACCTCGAACAGCATGGCGCCGGCCTGCACGTCCTGGTTGTTGCGCACATGCACGCGCGTGACCCGGCCGGATACCTCGGAAGCCACCGGCACGACGAACGCCTGAATCCGCGCCTGCTGGGTATAGGGGGTGAGCCGGTCGGCAAGCAGGTACCAGACCAGGCTGATCACGATCAGCACCACGACCCAGCGGATGCCCTTGCGCGCCGGATCGGCGGGCGGCGGCGGGGGCGGCGGCGGCGTGGAAGAGGGGGGCGACTCCGACTTGGCGGCGGCAGGCTGCGTCGTATCTGTCATGGGGCGGCACCGGTGGGTATACGGCGCGGTTCGTCGAGCAGCACGCCCCAGTCGGTGCGCTGCTGCATCTGGGTGCGCGTGGCGGCGTCCACGAGCATCTGGTCGGTGTGCCAGCCGCCGCCGAGCGCCTTGTACAGCGCGATCAGGTTCGACACGGCGCTGCCGCGGTTGACCAGATAGGTGTCCTGCTGCGCCGACAGCGCGCGCTGCGCGTCCAGCACGCGCTGGAAATCGGAATAGCCCTCGCGGTACAGCGCGTTGGCCAGCGTCAGCGAGCGCCGCGCCGAGATGGCCGCATCGCGCAGGATGACGTCCCGCTCGAACGCCTTGATCAGCCCGCTCGCCGCGTCATCGGCCTCGCGCGCGGCCTGCCGCACGCTCTCCTGATAGGCGACGATCAACTGCTGGAGCCGCGCGTCCTGCATGCGCACGTTGTTGCGGATGCGCCCGTAGTCGAACACATTCCAGCGCAGGCTCGGGCCGCCCAGCAGCGTGAAGTTGTTGGGCGTGCCGCCGAGCGTGCTGGCGGACCAGCCGATGCTGCCGATCAGCGTCAGCGACGGATAGAGGTCCGCCAGCGCCACGCCAATCAGCGCGGACTGCGCGGCGATCTGCCATTCGGCGGCGCGCACGTCGGGCCGGCGCAGCAGCAGGTTGGCGGGTACGTCCTGCAGCACGGCGCGGCCGATCAGCGGCAGCTCGCCTTCGTGCGCGGCCAGCTCCGGCAGATTCGGCAGCGTGCCCGGCGGGCGGCCGATCAGCACGGCCAGCGCGTTGCGCGTGCGCAGGATCTGGCCTTCGAACTCGGGGATGGTGCTCAGGGTGCCGAGGTACTGGGTACGCGCCTGCTGCAGATCCAGCTCGTCGGTCTGGCCGCTGCGGAACAGCCGCTCGGTGATCTCGAAGCTGCGATGCTGCAGCGCCGCGTTGTCGCGCGCGATGCGCAGGCGCGCTTCGGCGGTGCGCAGCGCGTAGTAGGTCTCGGCCATCTGCGCGTGCAGCAGGACCAGCACATCGTCACGATTGGCCTGCGCCGCGAAGTAGGCGGCATCGGCGGACTCGATGGCCCGCGCGAAGCGCCCCCAGAAGTCGAGTTCCCAGCCGATATCGAAGTTGGCGCTGTACTGCCAGAAGCGGCTGTTGGCGGGATTGCGGCCCCCGGACTGGCGCCGGTCCGTGTAGAGCACGTCGGCGCCCACCTGCTGCACCTGCGGAAAGCGGCCGCTCTGGGCGATGCCGAGCTGGGCGCGCGCTTCCAGCACGCGCAGGCCGGCGATCTGGAGCCCGGCGTTGTGGGCATCGGCCTCGGCCATCAGCCGCTCGAGCGCCGGGTCGGCAAAGACCTGCCACCACTCGCGGAGGTCAGGCTGTGCGCGCGCCTCCGTCACCGCGTCGATGGCCTCGCTGCGCCAGCTTGCGGTCCAGTCCTCGCGCTGCGGCGCCATATCGGGGCCCAGCCGGGCGCAGCCGTGCAGGCAGCAGAGGGCAAGCCACAACAGATGCCTGGTGCGGAGCGGGATGGGCATGGACGCGCATGTCCGCGTCAGGCCCGCGGGATCTCGACGGGGGCCACCGCGGTTGCGCCGGGTGCGCCGGGCAGGGGCTCGCCGGACACCACCTCGATGGCCACGGGCTCGCTGGCCAGGGGCGGTTCTTCCACCCACAGCCAGAACAGCCGATAGCCCACGGACAGCATCACGGGGCCGATGAACAGGCCGATGACGCCTCCGGTGACCATGCCACCCAGGGCGCCGATCAGCACCACGGGCATCGGCACATCCACGCCCCGCCCGAGCATCAGCGGCTTGAGCACGTTGTCGGCCAGCCCGGCAATGAATTCATAGATCGCGAACGTAATGGTCGCCACGCTCGGCCCTTCCGTGTAGAGCACGTAGGCGATCACGGGCAGGGTGATCAGCGTGGCCGGCAGCTGCATGATGCCCAGGAGCAGTACCACCAGCGCCAGCACGCCGGCGCCCGGCACGCCCTTGAGCACGAAGCCGATGCCGATCAGCAGCATCTGGATGAAGGCGATGCCCACCACGCCCTGCGCCACGGCGCGGATGGTGGCGGTGCACAGCGCGGCGATGCGCGGCCCGCGGTCAAGCCCGAAGATGCGCGAGGCGATCTGCTCCGAGCTGCGGTGTCCTTTCTCGCCATAGGCCATGATCACGCCGGCAATGATCAGCGCGAAGATGAACACCAGCATGGCCACGCCCAGCCCGGCGAGCTTGCCCAGCAGCAGCAGGCTCATGTCGCGTAACTGGGGCAGGAACTTCTGTACCAGGCTGGTCATGTCGGTGGCGGCCTGCATCCACACATCGTGCAGGCGCTGGCCTATCAGCGGCCAGCTGGCCACGAAATCCGGCGGCTGCGGAATGCGCATGTTGCCGCCGCGCACGGCGTTCATGGCCTCCTCCGCCGACTGGAGCAGCGCGATCCCGAGCAGATAGGCCGGCACCATGATCAACGCCAGCGAGAGCAGGACGATGAGCGTGGCCGCGCGACCACTGCGGTTGCCGATGCGGTCGCGCAGCCGGACGTGCAAGGGGTAGATCGTGATGGCGAGGATGACCGACCACAGGACGAGGTCGAGGAAGGGGTAGAAGATCCGGAAGCAGAACACCGAGAGCACGGCGATCAGGCCGGCCCGGATCAGCACGTCGAGCATGCCGCGGGAGAGCATCCGTTCCGAGAGGGGGGTAGGCAGCATCGTGGTCTCCTGACAGGCCGCCAAGTGCAGTCTAGACCAGCGATCCGGCAGGTACAACCAGTGCGTCACCCGCCGCGAAAACAGTCACATCGGTGCGCCAAAGTATTCATTGGCTTTTTTCGGCACTTTGGCGGGGCGCCGCGTGCCGGCCCCCTCCCGGAGGGCGGCGGCGCCGCCTAGCAGACCGACCCCGGCACGGGCTTGCCCGAACTGGTCATGCCCTGGCAGGCCTCGCCGGCCGCGAGGCCGTTGTCGGTGCCGGGGGCCAGCTTGAGCTTGCCGGCCACGGTGCAGCACAGGCGCGGGGCCGTGGCGGCGGTGGGCGTGGGGGTGGCACGGGCGGCGGGCGGTTTGGGCGCGGGCTCGGCGGCCTCCTCGGCATCGGGGGAGACGCACTGCCCCATATGGCAGATCCGCTCCCCCTTGCACTGCATGTCGTACTGGCATCCGGCGGCCGGGGCGGGCGATGCCCAGGCGAGTCCGATGGAGGCGATGAACAACAGGCTACGCAGCGTCATGACCGCTCCCGCATTTGATGAATCCGGGCTGCCGCTGCATGGTGCACGGTGCAGGGTGGTGCCAGCGAGCGCCCGTGAGTTCAGGATAGGTTGCTGCCGTGGGGGACGAAAGCCTGCGCCGGGCACGCGCGCGGGGCGTTAGTGAGCTAGCCAACACGGGCGTGCGGACACGCCCTTGCAGTCATCGGAAACCGGCAGTCGTCAGGGCTGCACGGCGAACCGGTCGGTCGCGGCGATCAGCTGGTGCATGATGCCGGGCTCGGTCCAGGCATGCCCGGCACCCTCGACCAGATGGAACTCCGCCTCGGGCCACGCCGCGTGCAGCGCGAACGCGTAGCGCACCGGGCACGGCATGTCGTAGCGGCCATGCACGATCACCCCGGGGATGCCGGCCAGCCGATGCGCATCGCGCAACAGCTGGCCGTCCTCGAACCAGCAGCGGTGCGTGAAGTAATGATTCTCGAGCCGGGCGAAGGCCAGCGCGAAATGCGCGTCGGCGTGCTTGGCGCTGTTGTCCGGGCTGGGCAGCAGCGTGATGGTTTCCCCTTCCCAGACGCTCCACGCCTGCGCGGCCTCCAGCTGCTTGGCCTCGTCGGCACCGGTCAGCAGCTTGCGGTAGGCGGCCATCATGTTGCCGCGCTCGGCTTCCGGCACGGGCGCCTGGAAGCGCGCCCACTTGTCCGGGAACATCTCGGAAACCCCGTACTGGTAGTACCAGTCCAGCTCCGCCTGCGAGACCGTGTACACGCCGCGCAGCACCAGCGCGCTGGTCCGTTCGGGATGCGTCTCGGCATAGGCCAGCGCCAGCGAGGAACCCCACGAGCCGCCGAACACCAGCCAGCGCTCCACGCCGGCCAGCGCGCGCAGCCGTTCGATGTCGGCCACGAGGTGCCAGGTGGTATTGGCGTCCAGCCCGGCATGCGGGGTGGAGCGCCCGCAGCCGCGCTGGTCGAACAGCAGCACGTCGTAGCGCGCCGGGTCGAACAGGCGGCGATGGTCGGGCGAGATCCCGCCGCCGGGGCCGCCATGGAGGAACACGGCCGGCTTGGCGCCGGGCGTGCCCACGCGTTCGTAATACACCACGTGCCCGTCGCCCACATCGAGCATGCCGGTGGCGTAGGGTTCGATCGGGGGATAGAGCAGGCGCTGTTCGGACATGGGAGGGCTCGCGGAGGTGGGCGGTGGCGCCAGTGTAGCGCTGCCGGCCCAACTCAGCCGCCGTCAGCCCCGCTCAGACCTGCGACGAATCGTCGTCCAGGAAGTCGTCCAGCCCGGCATCGAGGTAGCCGCTGTCCGCCGAGCCGCTGCTGGGGGTTTGCCCATCGTCGAAGTAGTTGTTGACGATGGTTTCCGACGGCTGGCCCCCGAGGAAGCCGTTGCCGCTGTTTCCGCCCATTCCGCCCATGTTGCCGCCGCCGCCGTTAAACAGGTGTTCGATTCCCTGGAACAGGAACGCGCCGCCGGCCACGCCGGCCGCCGTGGTGGCGATGCTGCCCAGCGCGCTGCCGAACCCGCCACTGAGGAAACCGCCACGCGCGGGCGGGGCCGGCTGCATCGGGGCTGCGGGGGCGGGCTGCATCGGGGCGACCGGGGCCACGCCCCGCCCGACGCTGTTGCCCCAGGCCACGTCGCCATCGGCAAAGCCGCGCGCGCCGTAGCCCTGGGCCGCCTGCCCCTGCTGGAGTTGCTGGAGTTGTTGTTGCAGCCCGGCGATCTGCGCGCGGGCGTCGGCCAGCGCGTGGTCGAGCAGCATGGCGCGCTGTACCAGCAGGTAGGCGGCGTCGGGCTGCCGCGCCACGGCGTCGGCGATCATCGCAGCGGCCTGCGGGTCCTTGCCCTGCGCGCGGGCCTGCGTGAGCTGGGTCAGGAAGTTGTCGAGCGCCTGGGTATCTTGAGGGGTCATCGCGTCACCTGTGTGGTGGTGGGTGGGATGGCCCCACTGTAGGTACGGAAGCTTAAGACAGACTTAAAAGCCGGTCAGGCCGCAATCAGGTCGCAGCCGGATAGCTGGCCACTTCCACCAGATTGCCGTCCGGGTCGCGGCAATAGACCGAGGTCATCGGCCCGAGCGCGCCCGTGCGCTGCACCGGCCCCACCTCCACCGGCACCCGGTGGGCCAGGAAGTGGGCCATGACCTCGGCCGGCGGCATATGCGTGATGAAGCAGAGGTCGTCGCTGCCGGCGGTGGGGTGCACGCCGGTGAACCACGCCACGGTGTCTTCGCCCACCGGGCGCAGGTTGATCTTCTGCTGGCCGAACTTCACCGATACCCGCGTGCCCGTGCGCGACGCGAAATCCTCGCGCTGCATGCCGAGCACCTGCTCGTACCAGGCGGCGCTGGCTTCCACGTCTTTCACGTTGAGGACGAGATGGTCGAGGCGGTCGATGTGCAGCGTCATGTCGGTTCCTTGTCGAAGGGGGCGGGGTGAGGGGGGAGGCGGCCAGCCGGCGGCCTCCCGCACTCTACACCGGGTCCGACCCGGACCGTGGGCTAGGTGCCCAGCGCGGCGGCGGTGTTCTCCAGCCGCAGCGTCTGCGGCACCGACAGGGCGATATCGGCGGCCCGCAGCCGCTTGAGGATCTCGAACAGCAGGTCGCTCTTGGTATTGGCGGCGATGCGCGGGCTGTTCACGTAGCCCGTCACGCTCAGCGTGATGCCGTTCGGCGCCAGCTGGCTGAACGTGACCGAGGGGGCGGGAATGTCGAGGATGGCCTCGTTCTCGCGGTAGGCCTCCAGCAGCAGGTCACGCACCTCTTCCGGGTCGATATTCAGCGGGAAGGTCAGCTGGAGCGTGGCCACCCCCTGCGTGCTGTTGCTCATCGTCACGTTGCGCAGGTTCTGGGAGATCAGCTGCGAGTTGGGCACGATCACAGTCGAGCGGTCGCCCAGCTGGATCTCGGTGGCGCGCACGTTGATGCGGCGGATATCGCCCTCCACGCCGGCCAGGCTGACCATGTCGCCTACCTTCACCGGCCGCTCCGTCAGCAGGATCAGGCCCGAGACGAAGTTCTTCACGATCTCCTGCAGGCCGAAGCCGATACCCACCGACAGCGCGCTGACGATCCAGGCCAGGTTCTCCCACTTCACGCCCAGCAGCGACAGCATGAGCAGCACCAGCAGCACATAGCCGACGTTGCTGAACAGCGTGATCAACGACGCGCGCAGGCCGGGCTCGCCGCACACCTTGGGCAGCAGTTCCTGGTCCAGCCAGCGGCGCACGGCGCGCATCAGCCAGATCCCCACCACGAGCGCGATCACCGCGTTCAGGATGCGGTCCGGCATGATGTTCAGGCTGCGCAGCTTCTCGCCGCCGAGCACGGTCAGCAGTGTATTGAGCAGGTCGGCCGGTGTGCTGCCAAAGCCACCTGTGAGCAGCGCCAGCACGGCCATCAGCAACAGCAGGCTGGCGCCGATGCCGGAGAGCACCGTCGATACTTGGTCCAGATGGCTGTCGTCCACCCCGAACAGCTGCTTGATCACGCGCCCGCTGCGGTGCGCCGATGAGAACATCGTCTCGCAGACATCGCGCGTGAGCTGGGTGAGCAGGTAGAGCGTGCACAGGACGATGTCGAACCAGACCAGTTCGTAGGTCAGGAAGCGCGCCACGCTGATATAGCCGATCAGCAGCGCCACCATCGACACGATCACCACCACCGTCACGGCGGCATGGATCAGCCCGGCCAGCGTGGCGCGCGCCTCGGGGCGCTCCCCGGCGGCGGCCAGCTCCGTGCGCACGCGGTTGGCACGCAGCAGCGCGGCGCCGATGGTCAGCACCACCACCAGCGAGACCAGCCCCCGGCCCAGCAGCGTGACCTGCACGCTGGTATCGGCCAGGCGGCTCAGCAGTTCCAGCGTGCCCGCCAGCAGCAACAGGCCAGCCAGCACGGTCGGGAAGGGCTTCATGGCCAGCGCGACGGGGTCGGCCAGCGCCGGCAGGCGCCAGGACGGATGCTTGGTGCACAGCAGCGCCCGGCCCAGGCCGGCGATCAGCGCGCTGGTCATCATCAGCTTGCCCAGCTGGGCGATCAGTTCCTGGAATTCCGGCGTCAGTTCATAGCCGCGCGTGAAGGTGGAGAAGACGATCTGCGCCGCGAGGGCCGTCGTCAGCACCGTGGTCAGTGCCATGGCCAGCGCCAGCGCGCTGCGCCGCAGCCGGGTCTCGGGCAGTTGGGTCAGGCAGAACCACGCGGCGCCGCGCTCCAGCAGCCGGCGGCCCAGCGACCACACGGCCAGCGCGAACACCAGCCACAGCACCGTGCCCACCCGCTGCGCGGGCTGCCACGCCAGCGCCAGCAGCGGCACCACCTCATCCCGCAGCGCGCCCAGCCGCTCGCGGTCTTCGGCGGTGCGATGGATCAGCGGCGCCCAGAACTGCGGGTTGAGGATGCTGTCCGAGCGCAGCGCAAGCTGGTCGCGCAACTGGCTGCGGTGCAGCTTGGCCACCTGATCCTTCAGGTTGGCGATGTTTTCCTGGCTGTCGGCGGTCTGCTTGCGTTCCTCGTCCAGCTGCGCCTTGCGCGCGTTCAGTTCGGCGCGCTGCCGCGCCACGGCGGGGGCTTCCTTGGCGGTGCCCGCGTCAGGTGGCGGACCCAGCACATCGAGCTGGGCTTGCAGGGCGGCGCGCTGGGCGGTCAGCGTGGCGGTCAGCTTGTCCACATCGGCGGCCAGCTGGCGCAGGGCGTCGTCCAGGCCATCGAGCTTGGGGTTGTTCGAGCTGCCGGAGGCCTGCTGCTTGATCTCGTCCTGCGCAATCTGCAGGCGCTTCAGTTCGGCCATCGCCTCGACGTGGGTCAGGGTGACGGCTTCGGGTGCCTCGGCGGCCGAAGCCGATTCGGCGGCGAAGGCTGACGAGTACGAAAAAGGGAGTAGCTGGATCAGAGCAACCAGCACAAGGCTGAGGGCGAGCCTGGGAAGTTTGCGCATGTCGGGGGCACGAAGGGGAGCAACAAGGGGAACAACAAGAAGTGACGGCCGCTGGGGGCCGATTCACTTCCGCGAAGGTGGCGGCGCGGCGCGCCGACCGGTATGGAATGGCCCGGGGCCAGTCCGCGGCGCGTTGGCCACGGAAGCCCGGATTATACGCAAGCGGATGGATCACACGGCTTTTTCGGTCATCTTGCGTCGATCATGCCGCTCCGGCATGGCTCTTGCGATATGCTGACCCGAGGCCGGTCCGGACTGGCCAACACCCTCTGACCATGAAGACATTCCACTGCAATCGCTGCGGCAACCTCGTCTTTTTTGAAAACGTTACCTGCGAGCGCTGCAACGCCACGCTCGGCTTCCTGCCGGATATTTCCCAGATCGCCGCGTTCGAAGGCGATGACGACGCCGGCTGGCGCAGCCTGCAGCCCGACACCGCCGGCACGCTGTACCGGCGCTGCCATAACTATCGCGTGGAGGCGGTCTGCAACTGGATGGTACCGGCGGACGGCGAGGACACGCTGTGCCAGTCCTGCGTGCTGACCGATACCATCCCCAACCTGGACGTCCCGGACAACCGGCTCTACTGGTACCGGCTGGAGGTGGCCAAGCGGCGCCTGCTCTATACCCTGCTGGCCCTGAACCTGCCGATCGACTCGCGCGACGATGACCCTGACGGCGGCCTGCAGTTCGACTTCCTCCAGGACGCCGACGATCACAGCAGGGTGCTCACCGGCCACGACAACGGGCGCATCACGATCAACATCGCCGAGGCCGACGACGCCCACCGCGAGCTGACCCGCACTGCCATGCACGAGCCCTACCGCACGCTGCTGGGCCACTTCCGGCACGAGGTGGGGCACTACTACTTCACGCGGCTGGTGCTCGGCACGCGCTGGCTTGAGCCGTTCCGCGCGCGCTTTGGCGACGAGCGGGTGGACTACAACACCGCCCTGCAGCAGTACTACGAGGGCAACCTGCCGCCAGACTGGCAGGACGCGTTCATCAGCGCCTACGCCACCATGCACCCGTGGGAGGACTGGGCGGAAACCTGGGCCCACTACCTCCATATCGTCGATACGCTTGATACCGCCGTGTCCTGCGGGCTGGTGCTGCGGCCCGAGGGGGCGCAGGAGCCGACGCTGACCGATCAGACGCCGGTGGAGGATTCGTCCTTCCGCAGCCTGATGAACCGCTGGTTCCCGCTCACCTACGCGCTGAACAGCCTGAACCGGAGCCTGGGCGTGCCGGACAGCTACCCGTTCACGCTGTCCCCGCAGGTGGTGGCCAAGCTGGAGTTCGTCCACCGCGTGGTGGAAGACGCCGCTATGCAGCGGCCGTAACCTCGCGGCGCGGCGCGCTGCGCAGCGACCACCCGAAGACCAGCAGCCCGCCCAGCGCCAGCAGCAGGCCCACCCAGCCGGTGGAAGTCCAGCCAAGCCCGGCGGCAATTGTCACGCCCCCGAGCCAGGCGCCCAGCGCGTTGGCCAGGTTGAAGGCGGAGTGGTTGAGCGCGGCGGCCAGGGTTTGTGCATCCCCCGCCACATCCATCAGCCGGATCTGCAAGGCTGGCCCCAGCGCGACGCCCGTGCCGATCAGCAGCACGTTGAGCGAGGCGAGCCACGGATGTGGCGCGGTGAAGACAAAGGCCGCCAGCACCAGCGCGGACCAGACCAGCACGCCGCCGATGGTCGGCATCAGCGCCTTGTCCGCCAGCTTGGCACCGGCGAGGTTGCCCGCCACCATGCCCACGCCGAACAGCGCCAGCACCACCGGGATGCCGCTGGCCGGCAGATGGGCCACTTCGAGCATGGTCGGCTTGATATAGCTGAACACGGCGAACAGGCCGCCGAAGCCAATGGCGCCGATGCCGAGCGTCAGCCAGACCTGCTTGCGCGCCAGCGCGCCCAGCTCCCGCAACGGGCTGGCGTGGCGGTCCGCCGGCACGAAGGGCACCCAGGCCAGCACCAGCAACACCGTCAGCACGCCAATGGCGCCCACGATCACAAAGGCCGCGCGCCAGCCGAGCCATGTACCGATGGCGGCGGCAATCGGCACCCCGACCAGCGTGGCGATGGTCAGCCCCAGCATCACCAACCCCACGGCCTGGGCCCGTTTCTCGCGCGGGACCAGCCCGGCGGCCACCAGCGCGGCCACGCCGAAGTAGGTGCCATGCGGGAAACCGGTCACCAGCCGCGCGACGATCATCGACGCATAGGACGGCGCCAGCGCGCTGGCGAAGTTGCCGGCGGCGAAGAACGCCATCAGCGCGATCAGCAGGTTGCGGCGCGGCCAGCGCGCGCCGAGCACGGCCAGCAGCGGCGCGCCGACCACCACGCCCAGCGCGTAGGCGCTGATCAGGTGGCCGGCTTCGGGAATCGAGATGGCCAGGTCGCGGGCGGCGTCGGGCAGCAGGCCCATGATGACGAATTCGCCGGTGCCGATGCCGAAGCTGCCCACGCCCAATGCCAGCAGCGCGCGGCGGTCGGCCGAGCGGTTGCGGGGGGTGGAGGAGTCTGAGGAGAGGTCGGGTAGGGTGTCGAAGTTTCCGGAGGGCGCGGACATAAGGAGAGAGATCGCAAGCATTTATGGATCACCACGCACTGGCGGGCGGGATCTGTGTCCTGCATCGGGGCTGCCAGCGTGCTCCGGTGTGGCGTCAGGGCGCTATTGTGAAGGAAGTTCGCCCGGCTTGCTGGCGGTGGCTTATCCGCCCTGTTTTGCTCGCTTTGCCGCTTCTGTTCCCCCTTCCGTCGCCGCGATCTCCCGTGCCAGGGCTGTAATCCCTTCGGGGGACAGGTCGTCCGCCGGGATCACGGAGCGCTGGTCCCAGGCGTAGAAGTGCTTGCGCTGGGAGCGCGCGTAGGCGGGGTCGTAGTGCCGCGTCGCCAGTTCGGCGAAGAGTTGGGGCAGGTTGCCGGCATGGGCCATGGCCTGCCACGCGGTGATGGTGTCCTTGCCGTGCAGCGGCTTGAGGTGCGCGAGCTGGTCCGCCAGCCACTGCGGCCGCTCGCCGAGGTAGGCGTAGTCCCGCAGCAGGAAGTCCAGCCGCGCTGGCAGCGCCGCCTGGATCTCCACGCAGGGCGCGGCGCGCATGCGGGCGACCAGCGGCACCGGCAGGTTCAGCTGGCCGATCCGCGGGCCTTCGCCCTCTATATATAGAGGGCGCGAAAAATCCAGCCCTTCGACCCCCGCCGCGAGGGCGGTTTCGAAGGCGGTCTGCGAGGGCTGGGGGTGATCCGGCACGGCGCCGAGCAGCGATCCCTTGTGCCGCGCCAGCCCCTCCAGATCCAGGGTTTGCTCGCCCTGCGCGGCCAGCGCGTGCAGCAGCCGTGTCTTGGCGCTGCCCGTGGCGCCGCACACCACTACCAGCGGCAGCAGCGGGGCCTGCACGGCCAGGGTGTCGATCACATGCCGGCGCCAGGACTTGTAGCCGCCGGCCAGTTGCTGGGCGTCCCAGCCGACCATGCGCAGCCAGGTCGTCATCGACCCGCTGCGCAGCCCGCCGCGCCAGCAATAGACCAGCGGCTTCCAGCCCGCCGGGCGGTCTGCGAAGGATTCGCGCAGATGGCGGGCAAGGTTGGCCGCCACCATCGCGCCACCCACCCGCCGCGCCTCGAAGGCGCCAGCCTGCTTGTAGAGCGTGCCGACGATGCGGCGCTCCTCGTTGTCCAGCACCGGGCAGTTCACGGCCCCGGGAATGTGATCGATGGCGAACTCGGCGGGCGAACGGGCATCGATCAGCGTATCGAAGGCGTGCCGATCCTCCACGCGGACGACTGGCTTCATGCGCGCACCGCCAGGCCGGGCGCGCCGGCTTCCATGCGGCCGACCACAGCGGCCTCGCCGAAACCCTGTTCCCGGAAGATGCGCAGGACGGCATCGACCGCCTGTGGCGCGCAACTGACCAGCAGGCCGCCGCTGGTCTGCGGGTCGGTCAGCAGCGCCTGGGCGATGGCGGGCAGGCCGGCATCGATCTGCACCTCGCCGCCATAGCCCTCCCAGTTCCGGCGCGACGCCCCGGTGACATGGCCCTGCCCGGCCAGCGCGGCCACGCCGGGCAGCAGGGGCAGGGCGGACCAGTCCAGCACCGCGCGCAGGCCGGCGCCGCGCGCCAGCTCCAGCGTGTGGCCGGCGATGCCGAAGCCGGTCACATCGGTCAGCGCATGCACGCCGTCCAGCGCCGCGAGGGCCATGCCGGGGGTGTTCAGGCGCGTGGTGGTGTCGATCAGCCGCGCGTAGCCGTCATCGGCAAGCTGGCCTTTCTTCAGCGCGGCGGACAGCACGCCCACGCCGAGCGGCTTGCCGAGCACGAGCACGTCGCCGGCGCGGGCGTCGCGGTTGCGGCGGATCTTCGACGGATGCGCGAGGCCCATCACCACCAGCCCGTAGATCGGCTCGACCGAGTCGATGGTGTGCCCGCCCGCAATCGGGATACCAGCCGCGCGGCACACCGCCTGACCGCCTGCCATCACCTGGCCGATCACCTCCACCGGCAGCTGGTTGACCGGCATCGCCACCAGCGCCAGCGCCATGATCGGCCGTCCGCCCATGGCGTAGACGTCGCTGATGGCATTGGTGGCGGCAATGCGGCCGAAGTCGAACGGGTCGTCGACAATCGGCATGAAGAAATCCGTGGTCGCGATCAGCGCCTGATCGTCGTTCAGCTGGTAGACCGCCGCGTCATCGGCGGTCTCGATGCCGACCAGCAACTCCGGCGGCATCGGCAGCCCGCCACTGCTGCGCAGGATCTCGGACAGCACCCCCGGCGCGATCTTGCAGCCGCATCCGCCCCCGTGGGAAAAGCTGGTCAGGCGGATGTCGGGGGGAGTATTTGGCGTGGTCATGATGGCTGGGGATAGGTGCGCAAGGAACACGCAAGGATACCCCACAGCCCTGTGGGACCGCCCCCTCGCTTACCGCGCGCGAACCTTCAGCGTCTCCACGCCGCGCAGGTTATTGCGGCGGTGCCAGGAGAGTTGATCCAGGTCAACCGGATGCAAGGCCGGGAAGCGGGTGAGTACGCCCGCAATGGCCGATTCGAGTTCGAGCGTGGCCAGCCGGGTGCCGAGGCAGTAGTGAATGCCGCCGCCGAAGGCGAGCGAGGGCACGGCGTCGCGGGAGAGGTCGAGGCGGTCTGGGTCGCTGTACACGGCCGGATCGCGGTTGGCGGCGCCAATCAGCATGAAGACGATGCTGCCGCGCGGGACGGTCACGTCTGCCACGGCGACCTCCTCGAACGCCGTGCGCACCACCATCTGCACCGCGCCGTCATAGCGCAGGCATTCGGCCACGGCTTGCGAGACCGCTGCGGTGTCGGACAACTGCGCCTTCAGGCGCGCCAGTTCGGCGGGCGCCCGGAACAGCGCAATCATGCTGTTGCCGATCATGTTCGAGGTGGTTTCATGGCCGGCCACGAACAGCAGGATCACGTTGGAGATGATCTCGGCCTCGCTCAGGGTGGCGCCGTTGTCCTCCGCGCCGAGCAGGCTGGAGATCAGATCCTCGCCGGGATGCGCGCGCCGCTGCGCCACCACGCGCTGGAAATACGCCTCCAGCTCAAGCGCCGCCTCGTTCGCCGCCGCGAGTTGGGTGGCGTTGAGCGGTGCGAGGTCGAGCGCGGAGGCCAGCCGGCTGGCGGCCGTGCCGAGTGCCACGCCGTCAGCGGCCGGGATATTCAGCAGCCGGCAGATGATCTCCACCGGCAACGGCAAGGCGAAATCCGCAATCAGGTCGAATTCGGGGTTGTCGCCGAGTTTGTCGCCGATGCGGTCGAGCAGCCCCTGCGTGGTGGCTTCGACAATCTCGCGCAGCCCCTCCACCTGCTTGCGGTTGAACGCCTGCATGAGCAGCGCGCGCAGCCGGGTATGCGCCGGCGGATTCATCATCAGGAAGGTACGGCTCAGCGCCTGGAACACCGGGTCTTGCGTGGCGGCTTCGCCGTAGCGCGCCTGCACGCTCTGGAGGTAAGTCTTGCCCATGCGGCGGTCGCGCAGCAGGGCATCGATCACCGTGAACTGGCCGGTAACAAAGATGTTGGGCCCGAGCGGCAGCAGGGCGCCCGCGTTGCGGATCTGGTCGTACAGCGGGTATGGATTCTCGAAAAAGGCGGGGGAAGCGAATGATTCGAAGTTCATCACTTTTTTCTTGATCTTGAGGAGGAGGGACGAAGGAAAACCGGTGCCGATTTTCGGGTCTGTTATAGCAGCCGGCCGGCTCGCCATCCATCTGACTCTGTATCGCAATGTATCTGGCCGCGTGAGGATACATGGCGAGCCAAAACCGTGCATTGGCGACACGTTGAGCCGCTACTTGGCCGCCACACTGCGTGGGTTCGTGCAAGTTTCGTTGCAGTGGGCGAATCAACCAGGAGAATCTGTATGTCCCATGCCGTTACCCAATCTGTCACTCAATCCGTTACCCCATCCGTTCGGCAATTCGCATTGGCCCGCCGGGCCATTTCAGGCGCGGCAATGCTCGCGGCCATTGGTTTTGCCGGCGCCATGCAACCCGTATTTGCCGCCGACCCGGCGCCGAAGGCGGCTGCCGCGCAGCGCGCGAGCACCGACGAGAGTATTCGTCCGTTCAAGGTGCATGTGCCCCAGCGCCAGCTCGACGATTTGCGCAAGCGGATTGCCGCCACGCGCTGGCCTGACAAGGAAACCGTGAGCGACGAATCCCAGGGCATCCAGACCGCGCGGGTGCAGGAACTCGTCAAATATTGGGGATCCCAATATGACTGGCGCAAGGCCGAGAAAGAGCTGAATGCGCTGCCCCAATTCGTCACGACCATCGACGGGGTGGATATTCATTTCATCCACGTCCGCTCGCGCCACCCCAACGCGCTGCCGGTCATCCTGACGCACGGCTGGCCGGGCTCGATTTTCGAGTTCACCAAGACCATTGGCCCGCTGACCGACCCGACGGCCTATGGCGGCTCGCCGGATGACGCGTTCGATGTCGTGATTCCGTCGATTCCCGGCTATGGCTTTTCCGGCAAGCCCACCGAACTGGGCTGGGGGCCGGACCGCACCGCGCGCGCGTGGGATGTCCTGATGAAGCGGCTGGGTTATACGCACTATGTGTCACAGGGTGGCGACCATGGCTCGGTGATTTCCGACGCGCTCGCGCGGCAGGCGCCGAAAGGCTTGCTGGCCATCCATCTGAATATGCCCGCCACCGTGCCGGGTCCGCTGATGAAGTCGATTCTCAGCGGCGATCCGGCGCCTTCGGAACTGACCGCCCCGGAGCGCGATGCCTACCAGTCGCTGAGCACCTTCTTCGGCCGCAACGCCGCCTACGGCGCGATGATGGTGACGCGGCCGCAGACCATTGGCTACGCGCTCTCGGATTCTCCGCTGGGCCTGGCCGCCTGGACCTACGAGAAAATCGCGCAATGGAGCGACAGCGGCGGCGTGCCCGAGCGCGTGGTGTCCCGCGACGCCATCCTGAACGACATCACGCTGTACTGGCTGACCAATACGGGCGCGTCTTCCTCGCGTTTCTATTGGGAAAACAATAACAACAACTTCAGCGCCGACGCGCAGAAGACGCGCGAGATCAAGGTGCCGGTGGCGATCAGCGTATTTCCGCACGAGATTTACCGCGCGCCGGAAAGCTGGAGCAAGCAGGCCTACCCGTCGCTGATGTACTACCACCAGACCGCCAAGGGCGGGCATTTCGCCGCCTGGGAGCAGCCGCAACTGTTTGCCGAGGAACTCCGCGCGGCATTCAAATCCGTGCGCTAACCCGTGGGCTAACCGGTGCGTTAATGCTTTCGCCGTCCTTCCCGTGGAAGCGATTTCCCGCCCGGCCGCAAGGCCTGGCGGGTTTTTTTACGGAATCAGCAGCAATTTTCCCGCCGAAGCCCGGCTCTCCATCTGGGCGAGGGCCGTTGCAGCCTCCGCCAGCGGATAAACCTGCCCGATACTCGGGTGCAATTTCCCCTCGATCATCCACTGGAACAGCCGGGCCGCCCGCGCGCGCAGCAATTCGGGCGTGCGCACGTGATGGGCGAATACCGCGTAGCCCAGCTTGATGCTCTTCGGCAGGCTCATGATGTCCAGCGTGCCGGGGCCGCCGAGCACCGGCCCGTACCAGCAGAACGTGCCGGCAACCCGGAGCGCATCGAGCGAACCCTGGAAGGTGGCCGGGCCGGAGCCGTCATAGACCACGTGCACGCCTTCGCCGCCCGACAGCCGCACGGCCGCTTCGGCAAACTCCCCGGCGGTGTCCACGATGACATGGTCGGCGCCGGTACGCCGGGCGATCTCCGCCTTGCTCTCCGACGAGACGCGGCCAATGACCGTGCCGCCCCGCAGCTTGATGATCTGCGTCAAGAGCAGGCCAACCCCGCCGGCGGCCGCGTGCACGAGGGCGATGTCGCCCGGCTGCACCGGATAGAACTCGGTGGCGAAGTGGCTGGCGGTGAGCCCCGCCATCATCACGGAGGCGGCCGCGCGATCGTCGATGGCGTCGGGCAGCGGCACCAGCGAGGTGGCCGGCATGACCACCATCTCGGCATAGCTGCCGGGGCCATAGGCCCAGGCCACGCGCTGGCCGGGCCGGAAGTCCACGACGCCTTCGCCAACGGCCACGACCCGTCCGGCTCCTTCCACGCCCATCCCCTTCGGGTAAGGCATCTCCAGCCAGAATTGGCCGCGCCGGACGCCAATGTCCATGAAGTTCACGCCAGCCACGGCAACTTCGACCAGCACCTCGCCCTTGGCCGGCGTGGGGGTGGGTACGTCGCCATAGGCGAGCCCATCGGGGTGATGCAGCAGTACAGCTTTCATGTCGTTACCTTATTTATTGAACGATCGTTCCAAAATGGAGAAAAAAACGGCTCACGCCAGCACCCGCAGCGCGAGGTTGCCCAGCGCCTGCAAATCGCCTGCGCTGGCCCCGCTACGGGCCGCGATCCGGATACCGGCAATGTTCGCGCTCACGAACCCGGCCACGTGTTTCGGATCCAGATCCGGGGCGATGTCGCCGTCGGCCTGGGCTTCCTTGATCCGGGCGGTCAGGGCATCCTCCAGCACGCGCGCGGCATCGTGATGAATCTGCGTCAGGTCCGCGCGCCCGTGCCCGAACTCGCAGATCGAGCCAACGCCCAGGCACGGCGTGTGCGCGTCAGCCACCACGCGCGCGATCAGGCGCTGGATGCCATCGCGCGCCTTGGGCTGGCTGCGCAGCGTGGCGAGATGCGCGTGGATTTCCGTCTCGGCATAGCGCTGCACCGCCGCGCGGTAGAGGTCCCACTTGTCGTGGAAGGTGTCGTAGAGGCTCTGCCGGCCGATTTTCATCGCGTCCGTCAGCATGCCGGCCGACGTCCCCGCAAAGCCGTGTTCGCGGAACACGCCAATCGCGGCATCGAGCGCTTCGTCCTTGTTGAATGCTTTGGGTCGGGCCATGGAGGGAATGTAGTAATTCTGGAACGTTTAGTCAAGAATTACGATGCGACATCACATTCCTATTACCCGCAGCCCCAGCAGAACGACCACCGCCACCCCCAGCAGTGCCGCCAGCGTTTGCCAGAACCGCAGCGGGTTCCGTTCCAGCAGTGGCGGCGTTGCCCGTTGCCAGAGCGGCTCGCTGGGCGCCCGCAATGCCTGGACGAACTCCGACAGGGCTTCGTGCCGCTTCAGGGCGTTGGGGTGCAGGGCGCGCCGCAGGGCGTGGTCGACCCAGGCCGGGAGTTCCGGGCGCTGCTCGCGCAGGCTGGTGTAGCGCAGGCGCCGGACGTCGGCGCGGTCGCGGATGCGCGTGACGTGCAGGCCGTAGGGCAGCTTGCCGGTCAGCATCTGGTAGGCCAGGGTGGCCAGCGAGAACAGGTCGGACGCCGCCGTGCCGTCATCGCCGACAAAGTATTCCGGCGCGGTGTATTGCAGCGTACCGACCGGCATGGCCGAGTGGGGCGGGCGTGTGGCCTCGGCCAGCCCCGCCACGTGGACCGAGCCGAAATCGATGATCTTGACGGTGCCCGAGCGGTCGATCATGACGTTCTCGGGGCGGAGATCCTGGTGCAGCATCTCGCGCCGGTGGAACGCCTGCAGCCCGGTGGCCAGCTGGGCGATGATGCCGCGCACGGCGTCCAGGTCGGGCAGGGGATGATCGATCATCCATTGCGCGAGCGTCTGGCCCTCCAGGTACTCCATCGCCACGAACAGGTGCTTGCGGGGCCGGTCCGCCGCGTGGGGACGCAGGACGTGCTGGTTGTCGATGCGCCGGGCGACCCATTCCTCGAGCAGGAAGCCCTCCAGATGGGCCGGGTCGTCGCGTTGATCCACGGCGGGCGTTTTCAGCGCCACGTGTTGCCCGCTGTGGTCGTCGACTGCCAGATGTACGTGGCTGCGGGCGCTGCCGTGCAGGGCCCGGACGATGGTGTAGCCCTCGAACTGCATGCGGGGCGCCAGCGGCGGCGGCAGGGTCAGGTGCCCGGTCTGCGCCATCGCGTTGCGGGCGCCGGGTTCCGGCAGGGCGTCGACACGGGCCAGCAGCAGCGTGACGTTGTCCTGGCTGCCGCGCGCCAGGGCCAGCGCCGTGAGCGCCTGCGCGGCGCGGTCCAGATCGTCGCCGCTGGCGGTCAGGGCCTGGTGGATATCGGCGGCTTCCAGGTATTCATAGGCGCCATCGGTGGCCAGCAGGTAGACCTCGCCGGGCTCCACGCCCCACGTGCGGTAGTCGATCTCGACAGACGGGCTCGCGCCCAGCGCCCGGCCCAGATAGGCCTCGGAGGCCGATACGCAGATCCGGTGATCGACGGTAAGCTGCTCCAGCGTATGCCGATGCAGCCGATAGACGCGCGCGTCGCCCACGTGCAGCAGGTGGGCCTCCCGCGCCTTGAAGATCAGCGCGCTGAAGGTGCAGACGTAGCCGCGATCGCGGTCGAAGCGGGCCTCGCTGTGCCGGCTCTGGGCGTGGAGCCAGGAGTTGACGGCGGCCAGCACGCACTGCGCCGCCCGCCGCACGGTCCAGGCTTCGGACGTGCAGTAGTAGTCCTCGAGGAAGGTGCGGACGGCGGCAGCGCTGGCGATCTGGCTCACCGCGCTGCTGCTGATGCCGTCCGCCAGCGCCAGCGCGACGCCCTTGGTCACGCGGTGGTGGCCGACGGGGTGGGCCACGCCATGAAAGTCCTGGTTGACCGCCTTCCGGCCAGCGTCGGAATGTTGGCCAACGCTGACCTGGAGCCCGCCGGACATGGCGTGGTCGCCTCGATGCCGGATAACGATCAGCCCAGCGCGCGCTTGCTGGCCGTCTTGTAGTGCGTGCTGTAGAGCGTGGCGCCCACGAAGGTCAGGCCGCCTACCAGGTTGCCCAGCACGGTGGGGATTTCATTCCAGATCAGGTAGTCCATGATCGTGAAGTTGCCGCCCAGCATCAGGCCCGACGGGAACAGGAACATGTTCACGATGGAGTGCTCGAAGCCCATGTAGAAGAACACGAGGATGGGCATCCACATGCCGATGACCTTGCCGGACACCGAGGTCGACATCATGGCGGCCACCACGCCCGTGGAGACCATCCAGTTGCACATCACGGCGCGGATGAACAGCGTCAGCATGCCGGCGGCGCCGTGCGCGGCGTAGCCCACGGTACGGCCTTCGCCGATGTGGCCGATCTTCTGGCCGACGGCGTTGGGGGCCTCGGAGAACCCGAAGGTGAAGATGATGGCCATGAACAGCGCCACGGTGATGGCGCCGGCGAAGTTGCCGCAGAACACCAGGCCCCAGTTGCGCATGACGCCGCCCCAGGTGGCGCCCGGGCGGCGGTCCAGCACGGCCAGCGGCGCGAGCGTGAAGACGCCGGTCAGCAGGTCGAAGCCCATCAGGTACAGCATGCAGAAGCCGACCGGGAACAGCAGTGCGCCAACCAGCGCGTTGCCGGTGTTGACGGTGACGGTCACCGCGAAGGCCGCCGCCAGCGCCAGGATGGCGCCGGCCATATAGGACCGGATCAGCGTGTCCCGCGTGGACATCAGCAGCTTGGACTCTCCGGCATCGACCATCTTGGTGACGAACTCGGTGGGGGCGAGATAGGCCATTGTGTATTTCCTCTCCGTTTGCTTCGTTTGCTTCGTTTGCTTCGTTTGGCTCGGAAATGACAAACGGCGTCCGTCCGCCCGGCCTACGGCCGGCGCGTGACAGGACGCCGTCATCCTTGATGCTTTACAGGGGGGTGTACTTCCAGGCCGCCATCAGCCCGATGTCAGTGCAACGCAGGTTCCATGCCCGCCGCGGGGTGGGGCCGGGAAGGGGCCGGGAAGGGGCCGGGAAGGGGCCGGGTTGGGGTGAGTGACGATCCCGGGGGGCGTTGGTAGTGCATGGCCCGCCCGCTTTTGGTGCGCGTGGGTGGCCGGGTTCAATCCTGGTGCCGATCGTCGTCCTGTGGGGGCAGGGCGAGGCCGGTGAGGGACAGGGTGGCTTCGGCGATGTCCGCCAGCCGGCGATTGTTGTCCATCGACGCCTTCTGCAGGGCCCGGAAGGCGGCGTCCTCGCTGAGCCCCATACGGGCCATCAGCGCATTCTTGGCGCGCTCGATCACCTTGCGCTCCTTGAGCGCGCGCCGGGCCGCATCGAGTTCCACTTCGGTCTGGGCCAGCCGTGCCGACTGCTGGCGCAGCAGGCGCTCCAGCGACGTGACCGTGGTGGCGTGCACGTCGGCAGGCCCGTTCGCGGCATCGGGCATGCCCGGCAGCACCGGGGCGGCGGCGGGCTGCTCGGCCACATCGAAAAAGCGCTCGACGGCATGGGTATGGGGCGGCGGATTGTCCAGCAGCTGGCGCAGCAGCCCGGCCGAATCCTGGAGATCGGCCTGGGAACGCTGGATCTGCGCCTCGCAGGCCTTGCGCAGGTCCTGTACCACCTGCATCTCCAGCGTCCACATGCCGGTGATGACCTCGCTGCACACTTCGAACCATTTCTCGCTGTCATCGTGAACCAGCGCCGCGCCCGGCGGCGTGGTCAGCAGCGTGCGGCGCATGCCGTCCTGCGCGGCAACCGCGGCGCTGGCCTGCCGTTGCCGCCATGCCGCGAGCAGCGTCGGATCGGCAAAGCGCTCGAACATCTGGAAGCTGCGCTGCTGGGCTTCCACCAACTGCTGCACGCGCTGCTGCGCGGTGCCGGCGCAGGTGCCGGAGGCGAACATCTGCGCGCCGACGGCCCGCTCCTGCCCGGCGGCTTCCTTGCCCTGCACGAGGTAGACGAAGGCCACCAGCGGCCGGGCGATGCCCGGGTACATGGCCACATCGGCCAGATGGAAGATCAACTCCAGCAGCGCGGCAATCAGGCGGCTGAATGCCGCCACGGCGTCGTGCGCGGTGGTCTGGCATTGATCGATGGAGTGGCGCAGCGCCGGCAGCGTGGCCAGGTCGAGCTGCACCCAGGCCATCAACGACACCATCGACGCCGTGCCTGTCTGCCCTGTCTGGCCCGCTTCCAGCTGGTTGGCAAAGCGCTCGTCCAGCCGGGACGCGATGTGGACCGCTTCGCCCATCGCCGTCTGGCGCTCCTGCGCCAGCCGTTGCCCACCCGAGGCCAGGAAGATGCTGCTGGCCCCCCGTTCACGCTGCAAGGCGTGGATCAGCTGGCCGATCAGGTCGGCCAGCTCCACACGGCTTGCCATCAGGCGAACGGCCTCGATCTCGAGCTGCTTGGCCCGAAGGACGAGGGTTGAGGCGGAAAGGGGCATTGTTCTGGGAGTGTGGGGCGCGGCCGGGATGGGTACTACGCATTTGCTGGGTAGTACGCAAATGTCGTGCCATTTGTATCATCCGTGCCGCGCCTTCCCTGCCTCTCTGTCCCGCTGTCCGCCTACAGTGCCTGCACCTGCACAGGCGCGCCGGGTTTGCCATTTTCCGACGGGGCGATCACGAGATAGCGGCGCGCGCCGGCCCCGGCATCGTCCCGCACCACCTGCCGGATCGGGCCAATCGCGTTGACGATGGCCGAGCCGGCCGGATTCGTCATGAAGGCGGCGAGCGGCTCCAGCGGGCCGCCGCCGTCCGCGCGGCTGGCGAGCGCCAGCACATAGGCATGCTTCGGTTGCAGCCCGGTGGCCGATGCCTGCAGGACCTGGAGCAGCCCCTGGTCGAACAGCGTGACGCTGGTCGGCGCATGGTCGGTGGCCACCGGCTTGCCGCTCACGACGCCATGCAGCTTCAGCTGCGTGGTCTGCCCGGCTACCCCCAGCGGCTGGAGCCCCTGCGTGCCGTCGCCCTCGGGCACGGCGTTCGGCACATAGGCGATGGCCTGCGGCGCCTGCCCGACCGGCACGTTGGCCACCACCTGGTTGGTGGCGGTGTCGATGGCGGTCAGCTGGTCGGCGTTCTCCAGCCCCACGTAGATGCGGGTGCCGTCGCCCGAGGGCCAGATGCCGTGCGGCAGGCTCCCCACCGGAATCGTGGCCACCTGGGAGAAGTCGTCAGTCCGGAACACCTTGACCTGATTCAGCCCGCCCACCGTGATATAGGCGAAGTCGCCCGCCGCCGTGTGGGCGAAGTTGACGTGGTTGGTGATCGGGCCCGTCTCCAGCGTCTTGATCAGGCGGAAGGGCGGGCGGGCCTCGAACACCTGGGCCTTGCCGATGTCCTTGAGCGTGAACCAGACCTGCCTGCCGTCAGGCGTGGCGGCGATGTTCGGGCAGAACGGGCTCTCCTGCTTCACGCGCCCCACGATCTGGTGGTCGGCCACGCTGACCACCGCCGTTTCCGGGTTGAACGACGAGCAGATGTAGCCGTACTTGCCATCGGGCGAGAAGATCTGCATGCCCGGGCCGTCGGCCACGGTGATGCGGGTCTTTTCCTGGAACGTGGCGGCGTCGATCACCGAGATGTAGTTCTCCCCGCGCACGGTGACCCAGACCTCCTTGCCGTCCGGCGTGTAGAACGCCTCGTGCGGAGACCGTCCCACATAGGTGACGTGCTTGACGGCATTGGTGGCGGTGTCGATGAACGACACCGAGTTCGATCCGATCGACACAACGGCCAGGGTGCGGTGATCCGGCGAGAAGCCCATGCCGTGCACCAGCACCTGGCCGCGATACAGCGGGCTGAAGTTGCCGGGCGCGGGGTCGCCCAGGCGGATGACGCCCAGCAACCGGTTGTCCGCCGGGTCCGTCACGGAAACCGTATTCGAGAACTGCTCCGCGGCGTAGAGGCGGTCCCGGTGGCTGATAGGCACGTCTGGCGCCGCCGAAGACCCAGGCGCCTGACCGGCCAGGGCCGCGCCGGCCGCGCCGAGCAGCAGCATGAGGGAGAGGGTGTTCCTGAGGGCGTGTCTTGTCATGGTCGGGGCGATTCAGTGCGCGTGAGCGGAATGGTTGGGGGGAGTCGGTTGGGTCGCCGGTTGGGTCGTCGGTTGGGTCGTTGGTTGGACCGGATCGGGCCGGGTAGGCGCCGGCGTGGAAGGCGGGAGGGGCTGCCCCAGCGCCAGCCGCATCGCGGCAATCTCCTGCAACTGGTCGACGATGATTTCCTGCGCGATGCGCCGGAGCTGCTCGTTCTTGCCGTGGCGCAGTTCGGCCATGGCCATGTCGATGGCGCCCTGATGGTGGGGAATCATCATCGCGACGAAATCCTCGTCGACGTTGCCGCTGGGCTTGACCGCCATGTCGTCCATCATCTTCGTCATGGCGGCATCGCTCTCCGCCAGGAACGCGGCGCCGTCAGGGCCGGCGGGCGGCGCCGCGACGGCGGGCAGCGCAAGGGCGGCCAATAGCGGCAGGACAAACCGGAGGGTGGATCTTGGTGATCGTGGAAGACTGGGCACGGGGCTCCTCGCGAAGGGCGGCGGCCTCACGCGAGGCCACATGCCCGGTAAACGCAGGGCACCCGGCGGTTATTCCATGGCGGGGTGCGGCAAATTTATACCCGGGTAATATTGACTTTAATTTTATCCGGGTATAAATTGCGGCCATCACCAAGGGGCAAACCATGAATCCAACTGAAATCCTTCCGTCCCATATCGCCTTCGAGGGCCATCGACGCCTCGCCTCCGGCCCGCTCGGCGTGGTCGCACTGGCGGTCAGGCGCGCAATGGAAGGGAAAGCCAGCGGCCCGGTGCTGGTCTTCGACAACGCCACCGGGCGCACCATCGACATCGACACACGCGGCAGCGATGCGGAGATCGTCGCCCGGTTCCAGCCGGAGGGCGGGGATGCCGCCGCCGATCAGGACGACACCCCGGACACGCCGCGCGGCAGGGGCCGCCCGAAACTCGGCGTCGTGGCGCGCGAGGTCACGCTATTGCCGCGTCATTGGGACTGGCTGGCCCAGCAGCCGGGCGGGGCATCCGTGGCGCTGCGAAAGCTCGTGGAAGAGGCACGCCGCGCGAATGCGCATGGCGACAATCGCCGCGCGGCACGGGAGCGGGCGTATCACTTCATGTCGGCAATGGCCGGGGATCTCCCGGGTTTTGAGGAGGCGGCACGGGCGCTGTTTGCGGATGAGCGGGGCCGCTTGGGGGAGTTGATCGCCGGATGGCCCGAGGACGTGCGCGGGCATGTGGTTTGGTTGGGGTTTGGGGAGGGTGCGGAGGAGGGTGCGGAGGAGAACGGCGAGCAAGTTGAGGGCTGAGGGCGGGCCGCCCCAGCACGACGAATGCGGTGAAGCAGGCACCGGCTGCACCCTTCATTGACATATCGAGAAATGCCGATATAATGCCGTCATGGACCTGCTCGAAATTTTCAAAGCCCTCTCGAACCGGACTCGGCTCGAGATCCTGCGCGGCCTGAAAGACCCCGTGAAGCACTTCCCGCCCCAGGATGAGGGCGATGTTCACACGGTGGGCGTTTGCGTGAGCAGCATCCAGGAAGGGGTCGGGCTGTCGCAATCAACGGTGTCGGATTACCTTGCCACCCTGCAACGCGCGGGCCTGGTCGAGGTCCGGCGCATCGGACAGTGGACCTACTACAAGCGGAACGAAGCAGCCATCAGCGCTCTCACCCAGCTCATCGGGAAGGAGCTTTGATTTTTTGCCTGCCTGTTTTTTGCCTCTTTATATCGATATTTCCCGATATCCCTTTTTATCGAAACACACCGGAGAAACGCAATGAAAGCACTGGTACTGAAAACATTCGGCGGCCCTGACGCGTTCGCACTTTGGGACGTACCCAAGCCCGCGCCTCAGGCGGGACAAGTCCTGGTCCGGGTCGAGGCCACCTCGATCAATCCCCTGGACTATCAGGTCCGGCGCGGTGACTACGCCGACCTGGTGCCGCTGCCCGCCATTACCGGCCACGACGTCTCTGGCGTCGTCGAAGCCATCGGCCCCGGCGTGACGGCCTTCACCCCCGGCGACGAAGTCTGGTACACCCCGCAGATCTTCGACGGCCCCGGAAGCTATGCCGAATACCACGTTGCATCCGAGAACATCGTCGGGAAGAAGCCTGCGTCCCTGAGCCACCTCGAAGCGGCAAGCCTGAGCCTCGTTGGCGGAACGGTGTGGGAAGCGCTGGGCGCGCGTGCGGCGCTGCGCGTGGGAGAAAGCATCCTGATCCACGGCGGGGCGGGCGGCGTCGGCCATATCGCGATCCAGGTCGCGAAAGCGATGGGCGCCCGGGTATTCACGACCGTACGCGATGCCAACTTCGAGTTCGCAAGACGCCTGGGGGCCGACGTGGTCATCGACTATCGGAAAGAGGATTACGTCGACGCGATCCTGCGCGAGACAGGCGGCCAAGGCGTCGATGTCGTGCTCGACACCGTCGGCGGCAACACGCTGTCCCGCAGCCCCGACGCCCTCGCCCAGCTCGGCCGCGTTGTCTCGATCGTCGATACCGCGCAGCCGCAGAACGTGATACAGGCATGGGGCAAGAACGCGAGCTACCACTTCGTGTTCACACGACAGAACCGCGGCAAGCTCGATGAACTGAGCGCATTGGTCGAGCGCGGCCAACTGCGGCCGCACGTCGGCGCTGTCTATTCCCTCGCCGACATCCCCCTCGCCCACGCCCGACTCGAGCGTTCCGACAACGGCCTGCAGGGAAAGATCGCGATTGCGGTTGGGCCGCTGGCGCAGCGCGACCGTGCAAACGCCTGAGCCATTGAAGGAACAGCATGATCTACGAAATTGCCCTGCTGCCCGTCCGCAAGGAACACCTCGACACGTTTACCGATGCGTTCGCCAGGGTCGCGCCGCTGCTCGCCCGGGCGAAGGGCTATGGCGGCCATCTGCTTGCACAGGGCATTGAAACGCCCGAAGTCTTCAACCTCATCGTACGATGGTCCTCGCTCGAGGATCATCGGCTGGGTTTCGAACCGAGCGAAGACCATCAGACGTTCATGGCCGGGTTGGAGGCATACCTGGCGGGAGAGCCGACGGTCTATCACGTTGCAGAGAGGGGTGGGGACCAAGCGTCGTCTCAGACAAACGCAGCGCAATCGATTACGCTTTACCCTTTCGACAGCGTCGGTGAAGGTGCCTATGACAAGAGATGACAAGCTGCGGCAGATCGCGGCGGAATTCGGATTTGATCCGGACGAGGAAATCAAGATCGGTGGAAAGTACACACCTGTTTTGGTTGATGGCAACGTAGCCTACGTTGCTGGCCAAATCCCGCGAGTTGGAGAAACGGTGCGCTTCGTTGGCGTAGTGGGCGAATCCATTTCGCTCGACGAGGCGCGCCGTGCAGCAGGGACTTCGACGCTGCGTGCCCTGTCCCTCATCAAAAAAAGCTGCGGAACGCTCGACGCCATCCAGGCGGTGCCGCGCATCACCGTATTTGTGCGCAGCGCGCCAGACTTCACGATGCAGAGCGAAGTGGCCGACGGCGCATCCGACGTCCTGTATTCGGTGCTGGGCGACGTCGGCATACACACTCGCTCGTCTGTTGGTGTACTGCAATTGCCAAAAGGCGCGTCGATAGAAGTGGATTTTATTTTTACGATACGGCCTGCGTAGTGGCGTCAATCGTTTGGTGAGATTGCTTGCGGGAAATCCGCAGGAACCACACAAGACCGGCCAGCGTCAGGGCAGAGCCGGCCCACACGGCTGACAGCAGCCCGTGGCCCTGCGCGATGGCCTGCCCGCCCGTCCACGCGCCAATGGCGTTGGCCACGTTGAGCGCGCCAGGTTCATTGCGCCCATCAGCGTCGGCGCATCCGGAGCGGCCTGGGTGAGCCGGACCTGGATGGTCGGGATCGCCACCATCATCGTTGCGCCCACCGCAAACAGGCCCGCCATCAGGACACCGGCGTTCTGGCCGCCCATCGCCAGCAGCGCCATGGCGACCAGCGCGCTGCCGAAGCCGGCTGCCACGCCCCGCGTGGGATGACGGTCGGCCAGCCAGCCACCGAGGACGTTGCCCAGCGTCATGCCGACGCCGAAGAGGGCCAGCGCAATCGGAATCCAGTGCTCGCCGAGCCGGGCGCCGTCGGTGACGAAGGGGCCAATAAAGGTGTAGACGGCGAAGATGCTGGCCACGCCCAGGGCGGCCACGGCCACCATCGCCCAGACGGCCGGGCGGTTCAGGGCCCGAAGCTCCTGCAGCACCGGCCCGCCGTCCAGCGCGCTGGAGCGCGGCACCCAGGCCCATAGCGCCACCAGCGACAACAGGCCCAGTGCCGACACGGCCAGATAGGCATTGCGCCAGCCAAGGGTCTGGCCCATCAGCGTGGCCAGCGGCGACCCCACGATGGTGGCGACGGTCAGGCCCGTCATCACCAGCGCAAAGGCCCGCCCACCCTGACCCGGCCCGACGATGTAGGAGGCCACCACGGCGCCCGCGCCGAAGTAGGCCCCTTGCGGAATGCCGCTCAGGAAGCGCGCCAGCGTGAAGCTGACCAGGCCGGTTGCCACCGACGACAGCACATTGCCCAGCACGAAGACCCCCATCAAGGCCAGCAACAGGTGCTTGCGGTTCAGCTTGGCGGCCAGGATCGTGACGGCGGGGCCGCCCAGCACCACGCCCAGGGCATAGGCCTCGATGGCGTGCGTGGCGGTGGTCAGGTCGAGTTCCAGGCCCGCGGCAAACTGCTGGAGCAGGCCCATGCTGGCGAATTCGGACGTACCGATCGAGAAGGTGCCGAGTGCCAGTGCCAGCAGCGTCAAGGTCCTGCGGCTGATCTGGCGGGCGTCGGTGCAGTGCGTCTTCGTCGAGTTGCACTGGGGTTCGTAGGCTTGGTTGTGCATGGCGGTTCTCCCGGGCGGTGGTTCAAGACAGGGTGTCAGACGCCATGCGGCAGCGGTGCATCCGGATGCACCAGTCCGGCCTGGCGCAGTTCGCGCCAGAAGTCGGCCGGCACCTGGGCCGCCAAAGCGGCGCGGTCTTCGGCGATGCGTTCCGGCCGGCTGGCGCCGGGGATCACGGCTGCCACGGCCGGATGAGCCAGCGAGAACTGCAGGCCGGCCGCCTTCATGGTCACGCCGTGGCGATCGGCGATTGCCTTGATCGCCTGCACCCGGTCCAGGATCGCCGGCGTCGCCGGGGCGTACTCGAAGTTGGGGCCGCCGACCAGCGCGCCGGAGCTGTAGGGTCCGCCGACCACGATGCCCAGGCCGCGGGCGGCCACCTGCGGCATCACCCGCTGCAGGGCCCGCGAATGGTCCAGCAGCGTGTAGCGGCCGGCGAGCAGGAAGCCGTCCGGCCGCGGGCCCTGCAGGTCGAGCAGCAGCTCAATGGGCTCGACCCGGTTCACGCCCAGTCCCCAGGCGCGGATCACGCCTTCGTCACGCAGCCGGTCCAGCGCCTTGAAGGCCCCCTTGCGTGCGGTCTCGAACACGCCGAGCCACTCGTCACCGTAGAAGTCCTGCGCAACATCGTGCACCCACACGATGTCGAGCCGGTCGGTCTTCAGGCGCTGCAGGCTGTCCTCGATCGAGCGCAGCGTCGCCGCCTCGGAGTAGTCGTTGACGATCCGGTTGGCGCGGCCGTGCCGGAACACGTCGCCCTTCTCGCCCAGGTCACGGGCGGTGACGTCCTCCACCTCGTCCAGGACCAGGCGCCCGACCTTGGTGGCCAGCACGACGCTGTCGCGGTCGCGGCCGGCCAGCGCGTCGCCCAGGCGCGCTTCCGCCAGGCCGGCGCCGTAGAACGGCGCGGTGTCGAAGAAGCGGATGCCGTCCTGCCAGGCGGCATCGACGGTCGCCTGCGCCTCGGCTTCGGGAATGGCGCGGAACATGTTGCCCAGCGGTGCGGTGCCGAAGCCCAGGTGGCCGGGGATGAGGTTCTTGAGGGACATGGTGCTCTCCGTTTCGGTGGTGGTATGAGCGAATGATCGGCGGTAGCCAGTGATTCATCCAATTTATTTCCTATAATTCAGTTTTATTGACGACGATATATGTCCGGATGCGGTACGACCTGAACCTGTTGCCGATCTTCGTGGCGCTGATGGAGGAGCGCAGCGTGACCCGCGCCGCCGACCGCCTGGGCATGACGCAAGCGGCGCTTTCCAACGCACTGTCGCGCCTGCGCATCGTGCTGCAGGACCCGCTGTTCATCCGTGAGCGCTATGGCATGCGGCCCACCGCGAAGGCCGAGCAACTCGCACCCGCGCTGACCCAGGCGCTGGCTGCGATGGACACGGTGGTGCTGGGGCAGCGGGACTTCGACCCGTCGCGCGCCGATGAGGTCGTCACGATCGCCCCGAACAGCTACGTGGAGTTTGTGCTGGTGCCCGCGCTGGTCGCCCGGCTGAGCGTGCTCGCGCCAGGCATTCAACTGCGCACGCTGCCCTTCGGCACCGACCTCGCCGAGACGGGCGTGACCTCAGGCACCACCGCGATGGTGCTGGGCCGGATCAGCGATGCGCCAGACAATCTCGTCGTACAACACATTGCGGACGATGGCCTGGCCTGCGTGGTGCGCGCTGATCATCCGACGATCGACAGCCGGATCACGAAGGCGCAGTACGAGCGACTGAAGCACGTCAACGTGCTGCCCCCGGGCCGCCTGCGCGCCGGCCTCTTCCAGGCCCTGGACCGTCAGGGGCTCAAGCGTGAAGTGGTGGTGTCGGTCACGCACTTCGCGACCATCTCCGAGATTGTCGCGGCCACCGACTACTGCGCTACGCTCCCCCAACTAATTTGCCGACGCCTGGCCCACGACCCGCGCCTGAAAGTAGTGCCTGCGCCGGTCGACCTCGGAACGTTTCCGCTGCACATGGCATGGCACGTGCGCTATCGGCAGGACCCGGCGCACATGTGGCTGCGGACCCTGGTCGCCGAGGTGGCGGGTTCACTATGATGGTTGGGGCGGTCAGCCGCCGTCAGCCGCCGTCAGGAACAGTCAGAAGCCATAAGAAGCCGTCAGAAGCGGTAGCCGAGCCCGGCGAGGAACATGTCCGTATCGCGGTTGTATCCGGTCAGGGTTCGGTTCCATGACAGGCGTGCCAGCCAGTGATCACCGACCCGGTAGCTCGTGGACAGCGTCAACAGGCCGGCCCAATGGGACGGCGAGGGGTCCGCGCCGGGGCCGCTGACCTGCAGGCTGGTCGCGTAGTAAGGCCCGGCACCGAAACCCAGCGTCAGCCGGTCTCCCAGGAAGGCCCCGGATACCCAGGCCTGCGATGCCACGCCCCGGCGCCGGACGGCGTTGGCGCTGCCTTCGTCGAGGTAGCTGACCGTCCCTTCCACATAACGCCAAAGCTGGCGCCGATATTCGAGCGCACCGCCAAAGACCATGTCCGAATCGAAGTCGTTGACGACAACGCCACCCAGCAGGACGGTCAGTTCGTTGGGCGTGGCGTCTTTGCCGCGGGAAGCCGATCCCACGACGGGCCCTGGCAGGTGGTCGCGGTCGAGCTGATAGCCCACGCCAAGGAGGAGCGTGTTGGACTGGAAGCCCGAGGTCTGCCACGTCCGGTTAAAGCGCACCTGCAACATCCAGGGGCCCCCGACGTACCAGGTGGCCGCCGCGCTGGCCAACACCCCGACGCCGTGCTGGTTTTCGTAGCTGCCATCGGGCTGGTGGCTGGTGGTGTCGAAATAGAGATAGGGGCCGGCGCCCAGCGAGAGCGCCAACTGCCTGTCCAGCGCGAGGTAGCGCCACCAGAGCTGGGCACTGTGCCCGTCGCGGTGATGGCCGGTGATATGGCCCTCGTTCAGGTAGGTATAGCTGGCGTACCAGTGCTCCGTCAGGTTTTGCTGATAGACGTAGGCATAGGCGTAGCTACGGTCGTCGTCGGCCTGGATTGGCGGGTGGGTGTAGAAGCCGCCGAGCAGCAGCACTTCCTGGCCATGTGCGGCAAGGGGTGCCAGCCACAGGAGTCCTGCGGCGAAGGGCGTCAACCAATGACAACGGGCGCTGGACATCGGTCTCCGCCTTGACGTGGTGTGAACTCGAATTATCCTAGCAGCGGAAAATGGGGAACCCCAAGAAAGTGGCGTATGCTCCACCCTTCATTCACCTGTCAGGCGTCTACACGGAGGACAACCATGGCACGCGTTCGCGTTGAGGGCTTCACTATCTCGCTCGATGGATACGGAGCAGGTCCGGATCAGGACATCAACAATCCGCTCGGCGTTGGCGGGACGGATCTGCACCACTGGCTATTCCCAACACGCACCTTTCAGCAGACCTTGTTCGGCAAGGACGGCGGTACGGCCGGGGTGGACGACGATTTTGCTGCCCGCGGCTTTCAGAATGTCGGGGCATGGATTCTTGGGCGGAACATGTTCGGGCCCATTCGCGGGGACTGGCCGGACGCAAACTGGAAAGGCTGGTGGGGAGATAATCCGCCGTATCACGTTCCAGCCTTCGTCTTGACCCATCATCCTCGTCCTTCCATCGAGATGGAGGGCGGCACGACGTTCCATTTCGTAACCGGAGGCATTCACGAGGCGCTCCGCCGTGCACGCGAGGCCGCTGGCGGAATGGACGTGCGGATCGGCGGTGGGGCGGACACAATCCGGCAATATCTTCGCGAGGGCCTTGTTGACGAACTGCACATCGCCATCGCGCCGGTCTTGCTCGGCCGGGGAGAATCGCTGTTCGGAGGGCTCGACTTGCGGGCGCTGGGATACGCATGCGTTCAATCCGTAGCGTCGGAGAAGGCCACGCATGTCGTGCTACGGCGCCAAGGGCCCAAGGACGCCGCAACGGACGCCGCAACGGACGCCGGCTTGCCGCTGTCTTCCTGAGAGGATTCCGTGAACATTCGTCGGTTCGTCAGCAAGACGGCCGAGCTTTTTTCGCGCGCCACGGCTTTCATGTGGTCGAGCGAAACTTTCCAGTCTGTCGGGGCGTGACGCTGGAAAACGCCCTGATGCGAAAGGTGCTTTGACCAAAAAAAATCCCGCGACGAAGCCGTCGCGGGTGCGGGTACAAATGTCGAGGGGTCAATCACGACAGGCTCATTGTCCATGAATGTATGAGACATTGTCGTCCCCACGCACGGAGGGCACGCACTCCAAGTTAAGTGATTATTTGGCCGCTTCTCTCAGTGCCTCCACCAGCGACGTCATCAGTTCGTTGTCTTCCAGCCCCCGCCGCCACATGATGCCGACGGGCGGCAAGTCCCAGCTCAGCGCAAAGGGCAGGGTAGCGGCGCCGCCCAGCTCCACCAGTTCGGCCGCCACCGAGCGCGGCACGATGGTGATGGCGTCCGGCTGGCGGCGCAGCAGGGTGGCCATCGGCTTGATCGAGTAGGTCTCCACCGTGGGCAGCGGCGGGGCCACGCCGGCCACCGCGAACATCGTATTTATCGTGCGGCGCACCGGCGTATGCGGGGGCGGCAGGATCCAGTCCCGTTCCGCCAGCCGCTTCCAGTCCAGTCCGGCACGGGAGAGCCGCGCGGCGGCGTCCGCCGGCACTACCAGCACCGGCTCCTCCCGATACAGCGGCTGCTGGGCGATGTCCTCGCCGGCCAGGTAGAACGAGCGCGCGATCACGCAATCGAGTTCGTGCTGGCGCAGCGCGTTGACCAGTTCATCGGTGGTCCCTTCCCGCACCAGCATCGAGATACGCGGCGTGTGGCGCAGGCCGAAGTCCAGCGCGGCATCGAGCACGCCGCGCGCCACGTAGGGAATCACGCCGATCCGCAGCCGCCCGCGCAGGCCGGCTTCGATCACCGTCAGCTCGCGCCCCAGCGCCTCCGCGTCGGCCAGCGCCGTGCGCGCGTGGGCCAGCACGGCCACACCGGTGGGCGTCGGCTCCAGGCCCTGGCGCGTGCGGGTGAACAGCGGTGTCAGGAAGATGTCCTCGATCTCGCGCAGCGCCTTGGTCACGGCCGGCTGGGAGAGATTGAGTTCGGCGGCCACGCGCGAGACGGAACGCTGGCGCTCGAGCGCCAGCAGCAGCGGCAGATGCCGCAGGCGCAGGCGCGAAACGACGTTGTGGAGCAGCTTGTCGGACGAAATCGGCATGATGGGCGAAGGAGCGATATAACCAAATGGTAATGCAACAATAATTTTTTCGCCGTTTGCAGTTATTCCGGACTCCTATACTCAAATGCATTCGATACCAGTCATTACGCCATGTTCACCACCCGTCCGGAAATCGTTGGCACCTTCGGCGTTGCCGCTTCCACCCACTGGCTTGCCACGCAGACCGCGATGGGCGTGCTCGAGCGCGGCGGCAATGCCTACGACGCAGCCGTGGCCGGCGGCTTCGTGCTCCAGGTGGTGGAACCGCACCTGAACGGCCCGGGCGGCGAAGTGCCGATCCTCTATTGGGATGAAAAGACACGCGCGATGCGGTCAGTCTGCGGCCAGGGCCCGGCGCCCGCGCTGGCGGACCCCGAGGCGCTGCGCGCCCAGGGCATGGAACTGATGCCCGGCATCGGCCTGATGCCCGCCACCGTGCCCGGCGCGTTCGGCGCGTGGCTGACCATGCTGCGCGACCACGGCACGTGGTCGCTGGCGGACGTGCTCGCGCCTGCCATCGGCTATGCGCGCGATGGCTTCCCGCTGGTGCCGCGCATCTCGCAGGCCATCCTGGCCGTGCAGGCGCTGTTCCGCGACGAATGGCACAGCTCTGCCGACACCTGGCTGCCCGATGGCAAGGTGCCGCGCCCCGGCGCGCTCCATCGGCTGCCGGTACTGGCCGATACCTATACGCGTATCGTCGAGACCGCCCAGTCCAGGAGCGACTCCCGCACGGGCCAGATCGACGCCGCCATGGATTGCTGGTACCGCGGCTTCGTGGCCGAGGCGATCGACGCCTACTGCCGCGACACCCCGGTGCGCGACACCACCGGCGAGAAGCACACCGGCCTGCTGCGTTACGACGACCTCGCCCAGTGGGCGCCCACGGTGGAGGCCCCGGTAACGCTGGACTTCGGCCGCTACACCGTGGCCAAGTGCGATATCTGGAGTCAGGGGCCGATGTTCCTGCAGCAGCTCGGCATGCTGCGCCACGCCGGGCTGGAGGCCCACGCGCCCACGTCCCCCGAATTCGTCCACAAGATTGCCGAGGCCGCCAAGCTGGCGATGGCCGACCGCACCGCCTGGTACGGCGACCCGCGCTTTACGGAAAGCCAGCTCTGCGCGCTGCTCGATCCGCACTACCTGGCCGCGCGCGCGGCGGGCATCGGCGAGCAGGCCGCGCTGACCATGACGGCGGGCACGCTGAACGGCCAGGCGCCGCGCATGCCGGACCTCGACGTGGCCACGCGCACGCTGGCCACCGCCGACGTGCGCTTCGGCGTGGGCGAGCCCACCTTCGCCGCGCTGCCGCCCGTGACCGAATGGGCCGAGCGCGAGCTGTTCGTGGGCGATACCTGCCATATCGACGTGATCGACCGCCACGGCAACATGGTGGCGGCCACGCCGTCCGGCGGCTGGCTGTCGTCGAGCCCGACGATTCCGTCGCTCGGCTTCGCGCTGAACACCCGCCTGCAGATGACCTGGCTCGAGCCGGGCCTGCCGAACACGCTGGCACCGGGCAAGCGCCCGTGCACCACGCTGTCGCCGTCGATGGCGCTGCGCGACGGGGAGCCGTACATGGTTTTCGGCACGCCCGGCGGCGACCAGCAGGACCAGTGGTCCCTGGCATTCTTCCTGCGTCATGCCGTGCATGGCATGAACCTCCAGGAGGCCATCGACGCGCCGGCCTGGCATATCGATCATTTCCCGGGTTCGTTCTGGCCGCGCCAGACCGTGCTCAACCGCATCAGCATCGAGTCGCGCTTTCCGGCGGCCACGCTGGAGGCGCTGCGCGCGCGCGGGCACGAGGTGCGCGTGGGCGACGACTGGTCCGAAGGCCGCATGTCGGCCTGCTCGCGCGAGCGCGATGCCCAGGGCCGGCTGGTGCTGCGCGCGGGCGCCAATGCGCGTGGGATGCAAGGCTATGCCGTGGGCCGCTGACGGGGCGGCAGGCATGGGAAGTATCGCGGAAGCGGTATCGCACAAACAGTCGGCCCGCACGGGGCGGTCCGCACGAAGACAGAGGGAGTTGCAGTCATGAGGTCCGTAGTCAAGAACCTGCTGCGCGGTGCCGCCGCGCTGGCATTGTCGTTCGCCGCCATCTCGGGGGCTGGTGCCGCCGATGCCTATCCGACGAAGCCGATCACGCTGATTGTGCCCTGGGCCGCCGGCGGCTCCACGGACATCCTGGCGCGCGTGCTGTCCGAACACCTGACCAAGTCGCTCGGCCAGCCGGTCATCGTCGACAACCGCCCCGGCGCCTCGGGCAATATCGGCTCGGCCACGGTGGCGCGCGCCCAGCCGGACGGCTACACGCTACTGGTCGGCTCGATGAGCACCCACGCGATGAACCCCTCGCTGATGCCCAACATGCCGTTCAAGGGCGTGGAGGACTTCACCCCGCTGGGGCTGCTGGCCTATGTGACGAACACCATGGTGGTGCATCCGTCCGTGCCGGCGAAGAACGTCAAGGAGCTGATTGCCTACGCCAAGGCCAATCCGGGCAAGCTGGCCTACGCCAGCGCCGGCTCCGGCTCCACCAACCACCTGAGCGCGGTGCTGTTCGCCAAGATGGCCGGCGTGGACATGCTCCACGTGCCTTACAAGGGCGGCGCCCCGGCCGTGGTGGACCTGGTGGCGGGCCAGACGCAACTGCTGTTCTCCGCCGGCACCCAGACGCTGCCGCACGTGAAGGCCGGCAAGCTGCGCCTGCTGGCGGTGACCGAAGCCAAGCGCTCGCCGCTGCTGCCGGACGTACCCACGGTGGGCGAGACCCTGCCCGGCTATGAGCTGTCCGTGTGGTACGGCGCCTTCGGCCCGAAGAACATGCCGGCCGAGCTGGTGACGCGCCTGAACAGCGAGATCAACCGGATCATGACGCTGCCCGAAGTGAAGGCCAAGATGGACAGCATCGGCGTGGAAACCACCACGTCCACGCCGCAGGCGTTCGGCAAGATCCTGCGCCGCGACGCTGACCGCTACGGCAAGCTGATCCGCGAGCTCGGCATCAAGGCGGAGTAAGGGTCGATGGTTGCGAATGTCGCGATGGTCAATCTAGCCAATCTGGCGCGGCTTAACACGCTGTGCGACCAGTTGCGCCACGCGGCGACGCCGGTGGCCGTGCTGGATGCGGTGGGGCAGGCCACGCTGGACCTGCTCGGCCCCGGCCTGCTGACGATCAACACGTGGCAGGCCGAGACCGGCGAAATCGGGCGGCTGTGGTCGTCCGACCCGGCCGCCTACCCGGTGGGCGGCAAGAAGGTCAAGGGCGACACCGCGTGGACGCGCCAGCTGCTGGTGCGCGGCGAGGTCTTCGTCGGCGAGGGCGACGCGGCGCTGGCCGCCGTCTTCGACGACATCGCCGTGATCCGTGGGCTGCGCCTGAATGGCGTGGTCAACGTGCCGCTCTGCGAGGGTGGCCGGGTGATCGGCACCTTCAACTACCTGACCGCCGTGGAAAGCTGGACGGGCGACCAGATCACCGTGCTGCGGGTGCTCGGCCAGATGGCCCTGCCTGCGGTGGCGGCACTGGCCCCGGCCAGCCGCTGAGCCGGCCGCCGAGCCAGCCGCCGAGCCAGCCGAACCCCGGCGCCGGCACCGCTACTCGGTAGTGCTGGCGCTCCAGAAGGCCTGGCTGACCACGCTCGTGGCGCCCAGCCTGGCGACCATCGCGTCGAGCGCGTCGCCATCCACCGACGCAGCGGCCAGCACCGCTTCGATCTCCACATCCTGTTCGCCGAACGCCCGCACCTCCAGGTCGCGGGTGGGGTAGGCGGCCGCTTCCAGCGCTTCTTCCAGCAGCCGCATGGCGAGTTTCTGGTGCTCGCGCGCGGTAATCACGTGCACGGTATGGGTGACTTCCACGGCGGGCGTGTCGATGGGCTGGCGGTTGATGCGGTCCACCACGGGCCGCAGCAGCGTGTTGGCGGCCAGCACGAACAGCGCGCCGATAGCCGCCTCCATGATCAGGTCCGCCCCGGCGCACGCGCCGACCGCCGCCGACCCCCACAGCGTGGCCGCCGTGTTCAGGCCACGCACATTGCCTTCCTCGCGCATGATCACGCCGGCGCCCAGGAAGCCGATGCCGGACACCACGTAGGCCACCACGCGCACCGCCCCATCGTGGCCGGCAAGGTGGTTGGCCATATCCACGAAGATGGCCGCACCCACGGCCACCAGCACGTTGGTGCGCAGCCCGGCCGTGCGCTGGCGGTACTGGCGCTCGTAGCCGATCATGCCGCCGAGCACGAACGCGGCGGCGAGGCTGATCGCGGTATCGAGCAGCGATTGCGGATTGATGTTTTGCAGCGCTTCCAGGGACATGATCGCGGACTCCGGGGCCAGGCGTCGCGCGATTGTGTCACAGGGCTATGGCCGGGGCAAAGCGTCCGGGGCGTGCCAGACCAGCGGCAGCGCCGCCTCGCGCCAGATCACGCGGTCCGGTATCACGCGCCAGAGGCGCTCGGCGCCTTCCCAACCCGGGTGTAGGGCGATCTCCGGGGAGTCGGTCAGCACCTCGGCCCGGCCCGAGAGCTGGAGCAGGTTGCCCGTGGTGTAGTCCACGAAGGCCAGCCCGGCGATCGGGTTGGCGGCCAGGTTCCCGAGCGTATTGAAGAAGCGGTTGCCCGAGAAGTCAGGAATCGTCAGCCCGCCGTCCGCATCGAGCCGCACGAAGCCGCGCGGCCCGCCCCGGTGCGACACATCCACCTGCCGGCTGCCATCGGCCAGATCCACGTAAGACGCCACGAAGAAGGTATCCGCGCCGGCGATCAGCGCGCGCGCCCGCTCGTCCAGGGCGGGCAGGACCTGCGGCGGCTGGTCGGCCGCCACGCCGGGATCGCGCGTGAAATCGAACGCGCGCTGCTGGATGTACTGCGGGCAGTTGCCGAAGCTCTGGCCCACGGCCAGCCGGAAGCCGTCCGGGCCGGTGCGCTCCACCCGGCCGTTCATGCGGTTGCGGCGCCGCGTCATGGGGTCGATGCCGAGCAGGCCGAGGGCGTTGCCGTCATCCATGCCGGCGTCGGCCGGGTCGGCGGGCTCGCGCGCCACCGCCACGTTCAGCGCGCGCGGGTCCGGCGAGTGCAGGAAGCCGGGCGCCCCGGCGCGCAGCGTGGCCCAGACCCGCCCATCCGGCGCCACCGCGCCGAGCACGACCAGCGGCAGCTGGGCGAAGAAGTCGCGGTGCTGGTCAGGCATGTAGTCCCGCACCACGCGCGGGCCGATCTCGGCCATGCGCGCCTGCACGCCGGCGCGCGCCTGGAGCAGGCGTTCGCCGGTGTGCCAGGGCAGATCGGGGAGGAGGGCGGCGTGGGGGGGCATGTTGGGCTCCGGTAGGGTGGACAGCGGGGGCAGCAATCAGGCGGCGAGCCCGACGGCGGTCTTCTGGAACGGCACGAATCCGGGCAGCGCTTCCACGCGGGCCAGCCATTGCCGCACGTGGGCGTAGTCGGCCAAGTCCACAAAGCCTTCGGGCGCGCTGGCGGTGTAGCTGTACAGCGCCACGTCGGCAATCGTCGGCTGATCGGCGGCAATCCACTGGCGGCCGGCCAGCGCGCGGTCCATGCGGCCCAGCACCAGATGCGCCCGGGCAATGACCTGCTCGCTGTTCAGCGGCGCGCCGAACACGGTAATCAGCCGTGCCGAGGCCGGCCCGGCCGCGAGGTCGCCCGCCGCCACGGACAGCCAGCGCTGCACGGCGGCGGCGCCGGCGGGGGTCTCAGGGAGCCAGTCAGTGCGGCCCAGCGTCTTGGCCAGATAGACCATGATTGCGTTGGAGTCCGGCAGCACGGTGTCGCCGTCCACCAGTACCGGCACCTGGCCGAACGGGTTCAGGGCCAGGAATTCGGGCGTCTTGTGCGCACCGGCGCGCAGGTCCACGTCGATGAGATCGACCGGCTGGCCGATCAGGCCGAGGAACAGCCGAACGCGGTGGGAGTGGCCGGAGAGGGGGTAGGCGTACAGTTTCATGTCGGATCCTGGTTGGGGATGCTTCCGACTATAGGTGCCTTCCAGCGCACGAAAAACCGCCGCCGCCAGAAGGCACTCTTGCGCCAACGCGAAGAATGCCGGGTTGCCGCCTGCCGAGCCGCCCTAGCGCAGGGACGGCGCGGCGCGCAGGGTCTCGATGGCGAGGTCCAGGAAGGCGCGCACCTTGTGCATCGCGTGGCGGCCCTCGCGATGGATCACGTTGATCGGCAGCGGCGCCGGCTCGAAGTCCGCCATCACGATCTGCAGGCGGCCGTCGCGCAGTTCATCGGCAATCTGGTACGAGAGCACGCGCGCCAGCCCGAAGCCGTCCACGGCCGCCGCGATGGCGGAATCGTTGGTGGTAGTGGCCATGCGCGGGGAGAGCCGCGTGGGCGTGATCTCGCCGCCGGTCAGGAAGCGCCATTCCGGCAGGGTGGAGATGCCGGTGGTCTGGATCACGGTGTGCGCCGCCAGGTCCGCCGGCTTTGCCGGCACGCCTTGCCGCGCCAGGTAGGCGGGCGACGCGCAGACCACGCGCCGCACATGGCCGACCGCCACCGCCTGGAGCGAGGAGGCGGGCAGGTCGCCAATGCGGATGCCGACGTCGATGCCCTCGTCCACGAAATTGACGATGCGGTCGATAAACAGGCAGTTGACGTCCACCTCCGGGTAGCGCCGCAGGTACTCGACCACGATCGGCGTGACGAAACGGCGCCCGAACAGCACCGACGCCGTGATCGACAACTGCCCGCGCGGCGCCAGGTGTGCGCCCGTGGTGGCCAGTTCGGCCTCGTCGATCTCGGCCAGGATGCGCCGGCAGTTCTCGTAGTAGGCGGCGCCGGTGTCCGTGGGACGCACCAGCCGCGTGGTGCGCGTGAGCAGCCGCACGCCCAGGTGGGCTTCGAGGTCGGTGACGATGCGGCTGACCACCGACAGCGAAATATCGAGCTTGCGCGCGGCCGCGGTGAAGCCTCCGCTTTCCACCACGGTGACAAAGGTCTTCATGGCCTGCAATCGATCCACGCGTGCTCTCCCCGAAACGATCCGGGGAGTATATCGGGAGACGCGGGCTTACAGCGTGGCCTTACGAAGCCACCTTGATCCCCGACTGGCTGACCAGCGCTTGCCACACCTGCTGGTCGCGCTTGAGCAGGGCGCCAAACTCCGGCGCCGTGGTGCCGCGCGGCAGCATGCCGCTATCCGCCAGCATCCTGGCGCCGGCCGGGGACTTGACGATGGTCGCGATCTCGGCGGACAGCCGCTGCACCAGCGGGGCGGGCGTTTTGGCCGGGGCCAGCATGCCGATCCAGCCGATCGACTCGAAGCCCGTGAAGCCGGCTTCGGTAAAGGTCGGCACGTTCGGCATGGACGGCACGCGCGCCGGTCCCAGCGTGGCGAGCACCTTGATCCGGCCGGCGTCGCCATAGGTCTTGGCCATCACCGTGGAGACGAAGCCGGCGGGCAACTGCTTGGCGAGCAGATCCGCGATGGCGGCGGTGTCGCCCTTGTACGCCGCGTGCACGATGTTGAGGTTGGCCTTGCGTTTGAGCAGTTCGCCGTACAGATGGCCGGTGGAGCCCACGCCGAGGCTGCCGTAGGCCGAGCCGGGGTTCTGGCGCGCGTACTCGACGTACTCCGCCAGCGTTTTGGCCGGCGTGGCATCGCTGGCGACGAAGACCTGCGCGGCATCGGCCACCAGCGTCAGCGGCTCGAAATCGGTCATCGGGTTGTAGAGCGGCTGCGGCTGGATCAGGGGGCTCTGGATCAGCGCGGTGTTGGTGAACAGCAGCGTGCGCCCGTCCGGCGCCGCCGAGGCCACGGCTGCCGCGCCGATCATGCCGGCTGCGCCGGGGCGGTTGTCCACGATCACGCTGGTCTTCAGCGAGGCGCCGAGCTTGTCCGCGATAAAGCGCGTGATGGCGTCCGTGGAGCCGCCGGGCGGGTAGGGCAGCACGATCCGGATCGGGCCGCTGGGCGCCGTGGAGGCGGGCTGCTGCGCCCAGGCGGGGCGGCCGAGGGCCAGGCCGCCGAGCGTGGCGGCGGACAGTTTGAGCAGGGTGCGTCGCGGCGTGTTCATGGGTGTCTCCTCTTGATCTTGTTGTTCCGGGCCTACTGTTCGAGCTGCGCCTGCAGTTCCACCTTGCGGACCTTGCCGGTGGCCGTCATCGGCAGCTCCGCCACCACGCGGATCTCCGGCACCTTGTAGCTCGCCATATGCTCCCGGCACCAGGTAAGGAGGTCGTCGCCGGAGACGGCGGCATGCTCGGGGCGCAGCCGGATGAATGCCACTGGCACCTGCCCGCGCTCCGGATCGGGGCGCGGCACCACGGCCGAGCCGAGCACAGCCGGATGCCGGCCCAGCAGCACTTCCAGCTCGGACGGAAACACGCTCATGCCGCGCACCTTGATCATCTCCTTGCGCCGGCCGAGGAAGTGGAGATAGCCGGCCTCGTCATAGGCGCCGATGTCGCCGGTATGGAACCAGCCGTTGCGGAACACCTCGGCGTTGGCCTCCGGGCGGCCCCAGTAGCCCTTGAACAGCGAGGGCGTGCTGACCACGATCTCGCCTTCCCCGCCCACCGGCAGCACTGCGCCGGTCTCGAAATCGCAGATCTTGATGCGGGTGCCGGGCACGGGCAGGCCCACGAAGATCGGGCGGCCGTGCAGGTCCATGTCGTCGGTCTGCATGCCGGTGGTGAAGGTGTCGCTGGTGTGGGTCTCGGTCATGCCCCAGGCGCCTTCGGCCAGGATGCCGCCGGTCAGCGCCAGCCACTGGCGGCGCAGGTCTGGCGTGAGCTTGCGGATGAACGACGCCACGCGCGTGTGTTGCAGCGTGCGCAGGTCGTGCCGGGGGAGGTCCGGGTGCTGGAGCAGTTCGACGATGCTGTCCACCACCATGAAGGTCCGGTTCACGCGGTAGCGCTCCACGGCGGCCATCACCGCCGCGGGGTCCCAGCGCGCCAGCAGCACCAGCGTGGCGCCGCTGAAGATCGGGTAGATCAGGCCGAGGTTCTCACCGGCGATCCAGAACATCGGCAGGAAATTCAGCATCACGTCCGGTGAGGGCTGGGCCGGGTCGCGGCCCGCCTGCCCGCTGGCCACCGCCAGCGAGGCAGCGGCGGTGTACAGCATGTCCCGCTGCGTATGCATGCAGCCTTTGGGCATGCCGGTGGTGCCGCCGGTGTAGTTGAGCGCCGCCAGGGCGTCCAGGTCCACCTGCGCGTCGCGCACGTTGCCCGTGCACAGGCGCACGGCGGTCATCAGGTCGATGGTGCCGGCGTGCTCGACGGGCGGCGCGCCCAGTCCGGCCGGCACCGGCAGCGTGGGCTCGGCCGGCAGGAACTCGCCCGGCGCGGTGCGGAACACCGTGGCCACGGGCGTCTGCGCCTTCACGGCCATCAGCATCGGCACCAGCGAATCGAGGGCGATGACGGTGGTGGCGCCGGCATCGTTCAGTTCGTAGGCCAGCTCGTGTTCCTTGAACAGCGGGTTGACCGGCACGTACACCGCGCCAATCTTGAGGATCGCGTAGAACACGATATGGAACTGCGGGCAGTTGCCGAGCAGCACGGCCACGCGCTCGCCCGGTCCCGCGCCGTGGCCGCGCAGCAACTCCGCGCAGCGTTCGCTGAGGTCGTCGAGTTCGGCATAGGTGAGCGTGGTGCCGTAGTAGACCAGCGCCGGGCGGTCTGGCTGCACGCGCGCCCAGGCGCGCAGGGTGTCACCCAGGCCGATCTCGCCGTGCGGGTAGTGCGGCGCGGTGGGCAGGCCCGCCGGCCAGATGCGGGCGTGGCGGGCGTCCAGGTCGGCAAAGAAGGCGGTCTCTTCCATCGTGTCTCCGGGGCGTTGGACGAACAAGCGCAGGGGAAGGGGGCTTCCCCGGGGGTTACCAGGCGTCTACGTAGCGGCGCGGCGGGGTGTCGCGCGGGGCGGGCTCCAGTCCCGCCAGCAGCCAGCGGCGTGTCTCGGCGGGATCGATCACGGCGTCGATCTCCAGCCCGGCGGCGGCGTTGATCGCGTGGCCGCGCTCATACATCTGCGCCACCAGCTGTTGGTAGAGCGCGTCGCGCTCGGGGCCTTCGGGCAGCGCTTCGAGTTCCTTGCGGAAGCCGAGCCGCACGGCGCCCTCGATCCCCATGCCGCCGAACTCGCCGGTGGGCCAGGAGATCGTGAAGGCCGGCGCGCGGAAGCCGCCGGCTGCCATCGCCATCGCGCCGAGTCCGTAGCCCTTGCGCAGCACCACGGCCATGAACGGCACGCGCAGCTTGGCGCCCAGCACGAACAGGCGGGACACGTGCCGCACCTGCGCGCGCGCCTCGATCTCGGGGCCGACCATGAAGCCCGGTGTGTCGATCAGGGAGACGATGGGCAGCCCGTGCGTGTCGCACAGTTGCATGAAGCGCGCGGCCTTGTCGGCGGCGTCCACATCGATGGCGCCGCCGAGGTGGCGCGGGTTGTTGGCGACGATGCCGACCGGGCGCCCCTCGATGCGCGCGAGCGCCGTATGCACGCCGGTGCCGTACCCGGCGCGTAGTTCCAGCAGGCTGTCCACGTCCGCAATGCCCTGCATGGCCGCGCGCGTGTCGTACACGCGCAGGCGGTTTTCCGGCACCACGCCGCGCAGCAGCAGCGGGCCCGGGGCCTGCCAGTCGCGCGTGCGGCCCTGGAACATCGACAGGTAGTGCTTGGCGGCCTGCACGGCAGCGGCCTCGTCGTCGACGAGCAGGTCCACTACGCCGTTCTGGTACTGCACCGCAGCGGGGCCGATGTCCTCGGGGCGGTACACGCCCAGCCCGCCGCCCTCGATCATCGCCGGGCCCGCCATGCCGATGTTGGCATCGCGCGTGGCGATGATCACGTCGCAGCAGCCGAGCAGCGCGGCATTGCCGGCAAAGCAGCGGCCCGCCGCGATGCCGATCACCGGCACTTCGCCGCTCAGGCTGGCGAATGCCGCGAACGAGGGCTGGTAGAGGCCGGCCACGGTCGGGAAATCGACGTCGCCGGGCCGGCCGCCGCCGCCTTCGGCAAAGATCACCGTGGGCAGCTTCTGGTCGGCGGCGACTTGCAGGATGCGGTCGGTCTTGATGTGGTTGCGCTTGCCCTGCGTGCCGGCCAGCACGGTGGCGTCATAGGCCAGCACCGCGCAGCGGGCTGCCTCGGGTGCGAAGCGGGCGCCGTTGACGCGCCCCGTGCCGGTGATCAGGCCATCGGCAGGGGTGTTGGCGATCAGGTCCTCGGCGCTGCGCCGGCTGGCCTGCGCCGCCACCGCGTAGGCGCCGTACTCGACGAAGCTGTCGGCATCGCACAGGTCCGCCACGTTCTCGCGCGCGGTGCGCTGGCCACGGGCGTGGCGCTTGGCCACGGCGTCAGGGCGGGCGGTGTCGGCGAGGTAGGCGTCGCGGTCGAACACGCGTTGCAGGTCTGGCCGCACCGCGCGCGGATCGGCGCCTGCCGTGCGGTGCTGCTGCGCCCCGGTGGTTTCCATCGGCTCCAGCACCAGCAGGATCTGGTTCTCGGTGGTCTGGGCGCCGGCCCCAAGGCGCACGTCGATCACGCGGCCGGCGGCTTCGGCGACGATGGTGTGCTCCATCTTCATGGCGTCGAGGATGGCCACGGTCTGGCCCGGCTGCACGATGGCGTCCTCGTTGACGCGCATCTCGACCACGCGCCCGTTCATCGGCGCGCGGATGGCGATGAGGCCTTCGCCGGGCGCTGCTTCGCTGCCCGCTGCCAGCGCACTGGCCGGTACGCCGGCAGGCTGGCCGCTCGTGGCATCGCGGGTGGCAGCCGTGGCAGCGATGCGTTTCGCGTGCTCCAGCAGTTCCGGCAGGATCGCCTCGAAATGGCGCGTATGCACGTGCTGCGTGGCGAAGTCCTCGCGCGCGACCAGCGCCCGCAACAAGTTGATATTGGTCGGCACGCCGTCGATGCGGAACTCGGCCAGCGCGCGGCGCAGACGCCGTACCGCGTCGTCGAAGCGCGGCGCGGCGGCGGTGACGATGAGCTTGGCCAGCAGCGAGTCATAGCCGGGCGGCGGGGCATAGCCGGTATAGCCGTGGGTATCCACGCGCACGTCCGGGCCGCTGGGCGGATCGAAGCGCTCGAGCCGGCCCTGCGCGGGCCGCGCGAAACCCTGGGCGTCGGTGGCCTCGGCATTGATCCGCAGCTGGATGGCAAAGCCGCGCGGTGCCGGCGGCGCCTGCGGGTCGAGCCCCGCCTCGCGCAGCGAGCGCCCCTGGGCAAGGGCAAGCTGCGTCGCCACCAGATCCACGCCGGTCACCTGCTCGGTGATCGTGTGCTCCACCTGGAGACGCGGGTTGGCTTCGATAAAGACGAAGCCGCGCGGCTCGCCGGCCTCCGTGGTCTCCACGAGGAACTCGAACGTCCCAAGGCTGCGGTAGCCCACCTCGCGCGCCATCACCGTGGCGGCATGGAGGATACGCTCGCGCAGGCCCGCCGTGAGTACCGGGCTCGGCGCGATCTCGACCAGCTTCTGGAAGCGCCGCTGCAGCGTGCAGTCGCGCTCGCCCAGCGCCACCACGTCGCGCCCATCGCCAACGATCTGTACTTCGATGTGGCGCGCGCGTTCCACCAGCCGTTCCGCGTAGATCTGGTCCACGCCGAAGGCGCTGCGCGCCTCGGAACGGCAGCGCGCGTAGGCTTCCGCGAGCCCCTGCGCCTCCCGCACGATGCGCATGCCGCGCCCACCACCGCCGCCCACGGCCTTCAGCACGATCCCGTTGCCGTGCTGGGCGTGGAAGAACGCGGTGATGGCGTCGAGGGTGGCCCCGCCCGGCGTGGCCGGCATGACCGGCACGTCGCACTGCGCCGCCAGCGCCAGCGCGCGTCCCTTGTCGCCGAACAGCCCGAGCTGCTCGGGCGTAGGGCCGACGAAGAGGATGCCCGCATCCGCACATGCCTGCGCAAAGTCGGCGCGCTCGCTCAGGAAGCCGTAGCCGGGGTGGATCGCATCGGCGCCGCTGGCGCGCGCGGCGTCGAGCATCGCGTCGATATCGAGATAGGCCGCCGGGCCGCAACCGGGCAGCGCCACCGATTCGTCGGCCAGCATGCGGTGGCGGCACTGGGTGTCGTCGGCGGCGTGGACGGCCACCGTGGCGATGCCAAGATCCTGGGCCGCCCGCTGGACACGCAGCGCAATCTCGCCGCGATTTGCAATCAGAAGCTTCTTCACTGGCTGGATTCCCGAGGTTGACGACGTGGGATGCAAGCCAGACTGTAAGGGGCGGCGGCCACGGTCCACAACGTGAACCGGACACCCATGGCGCAAGTTTCATTACGGCCATGCACGGCCTGTATGACCGGTGCTGCGCTGCGGAACGGCCTCAGCCGTCCTGCATCATGCCGCGCGCCACGGTGGTGAAGTGCTGCACGTGGCGGTCATCGGCACCCTCGCGCGTGGCCAGCGCAATGCCGATGCGCGCGGTGGGCCGGGGGCTCGACAGCCGCAGGAAGCGCACGCGCCGATTGGTGTAGCGCGCCGTCACGCCGGGCACCAGCGCCACGCCAAGTCCGCTTTCCACCAGACTGACCATGGTCTGCACCTGCACCGCCTCCTGCGTTACGCGCGGCACAAAGCCGGCCTGCTGGCACAGCAGCATCGCCACGGCCTGCTGGTTGGGCACCTCGGCGCTGGGATGCATGATGAAGGGCTCGTCGGCCAGTGCCTTGAGCGCGATGGACTCCTGCGCGGCGAAGCGGCTGTCGGCCGGCACGGCGGCCACGAAGGTGTCTTCCTCCAGCGGCGTCAGCGTGAACGGTCCGGCGCTCAGGATCGGGAAGCGTACGAGGCCAGCATCCACCTGGCCACGTTCGAGCCGGTCCAGGATCGAGGCCGACGTCGACTCATGCAGGATCAGCTCGATGCCGGGATGCGCCGCGCGGAAAGCCGGAATCAGCCGGGGCAGCAGCGCGTAGGTGGCCGAGCCGATAAAGCCCACGCGCAGCGCGCCACGCTCGCCATGTGCGGCGGAGAGCGCAGCCGCGCGGGCCTGTTCGGCGTGAAACAGCGCACGCCGGGCGTCGGCCAGCGCCGCCTCCCCGGCCTGGGTGAGGCGCACCCCGCGCGTGGTGCGCACGAACAGCGGCGTGCCCAGATCCGCCTCCAGCTTGCGGATGGAGATCGATAGCGGCGGCTGCGCCATATGCAGGCGCTCGGCCGCCCGGTGGAAGTTGCCGGTCTCGGCGAGCACGACGAATTGCTGGAGTTGACGCAGGTCCATGGTGATATCCAATCGATATCGGTTCCTAAAAAACTAATATTAGACGGAAAGGTGCCGCCGGCGGTAACCTCGTCGCTCAAAGCCAAAAGATATAAGGAGACGCCCATGCTGCCGCTGTCTGGCATTCGCGTGGTAGACCTGTCCACGGTCGTGATGGGCCCGTACGCCAGCCAGTGGCTGGCCGACCTGGGCGCCGAGGTCATCAAGGTGGAGCCGCCCGAGGGGGATTCCACGCGTCGCACCGGCCCCGCCACCGAAGACGGCATGTCGGCCATCTTCCTGGGCGTAAACCGCAGCAAGAAGAGCGTGGTGCTGAACCTGAAGCTGCCGGCCGCGCAGGCCGCGCTGCACCGGCTGCTGGCCACGGCTGACGTGTTCATGCACAGCATGCGGCCGCAGAAGCTGGCCAAGCTCGACCTGGACCCCGCCAGCGTGATGGCGCGGCATCCGCAACTGGTCTACGTGAGCCTGCTGGGCTTTGCGGAGGAGGGCCCCTATGGCGGGCGCCCCGCGTACGACGACATCATCCAGGGCCTGTCCGGCAATGCCGCGCTGATGGCCGCGCAGACCGGCACGGTGCGCTACTTCCCGACCATTGCGGCGGACAAGACCAGCGGGCTGGTGGCGGCGCTGTCGATCTCGGCGGCGCTTACCGGGCGCGCGCGGCAGGGTGGCAAGGGGTCGATGGTGGAAGTGCCGATGTTCGAGTCGATGGTGGCCTTCAATATGGTCGAGCATCTCTACGGCCAGCATTTCGAGCCGCCGCGCGGCACCGCCGGCTATCCGCGCGTGCTGGCGCCGCTGCGCCGGCCCTACCAGACCGCCGACGGCTACGTCTGCATGATGCCGTACACCGACGCGCACTGGCGTGACTTCTTCCGCAGCGCGGGGCGTGACGACCTGGCCGCCGACGCGCGCTTCACTGACATCGCGGCGCGCACGCGCCATATCGAAACGCTCTACGAAATCACCGGCGAACTGGTGCGGGAGCGCTCCACGGACGACTGGCTCGAGATCTGCGAGGGCCTGCAGATTCCCGTGGCGCGCGTGAACGACCTCGACGAACTGATCGACGACCCGCATTTGCAGGCCACCGGCTTCTTCGAGCAGGTCAGCGATCCGTCGATGGGCACGCTGCGCTTTCCGGGCGCGCCGGTGCGCTTCGACGGTGAACGCGCCCGTGCGGCGCTGCCGCCCCGGCTCGGCGAACACACGCGCGCCGTGCTCGGTGACGCGGGGCTGGACGCCAAGGACATCGACGCCCTGACGCGCGATGGCGCGGCGTTCGCGGCCAAGCCGCGCTGACACCCCATTCCAGACAAGATCCACAAGGAGACGAACATGACCCAAGCGCAGCCCCAACGCCTCGGGCAGGGCTACTACTGGCAGGACATCGAGGTCGGGCAGGTTTTCGAGACCTTCCGCCGCACGGTGACGGAGACCGATCTGGTCAACTTCATCTCCACCACCGGCATGCTGGAGGCCATCTTCATCGAGGCCGGCTACGAGGGCGGTGCGATTCAGGGCCGCCCGGTCCCGGCCGCGCTGACCTACGCGCTGATCGAAGGCTTCATCCTGCAGACCATGATCCAGGGTACCGGGCTGGCGATGCTGGAGCTGACGCAGAAGATCCACGGCCCGGTGGTGGTGGGCGACACGATCCGCGCCACTGTGACCGTGACCGGCATCCGCCCGACGTCGAAGAGCGGCCGCGCGGTGGTGGATTCGAGCATCGAGGTCTTCAACCAGCGCAACGAGCTGGTGATGACCTACACCGCGCGCCGCCTGCTGGCAGGCAGGTAGCCCGCTGGCGGCGGCCCCACGCATTTACAGGAGGAGACAACATGCCAGTTCAGAGCAAAAATGCCAGGCATCACCGTACGCTGCGACGCCTCTGCGCCGTAGCCGCGCTGGTCTGCGCGCCGGCCGCCATGCCGGCGCACGCAGCGGAATTTCCCGATCATCCGATCAAGCTCGTGGTGCCGTTCCCGCCGGGGGGGCCGACCGACCTCGTCTCGCGCGTGATTGCCAAGAAGATGTCGGAAGACCTCGGCCAGCAGGTGGTGGTGGACAACCGCCCCGGCGCCAACGGCAATATCGGCGGCGAGATGGTGGCCAAGGCGACTGCCGACGGCTACACGGTGCTGTACAACACCTCGTCCATCGCGCTGAGCCCCGCGCTGTACAAGAAGCTGCCCTACGACGTGAAGCGTGACTTCGCGCCGGTGGCGATGACCGCCATGGTGCCGCTGGTGCTGGAGGTGAACGCGAAGGTGCCCGCGAACACCGTGGCCGAGTTCGTCAGCTGGCTCAAGGCCAACCCCGGCAAGATGACCTACGGGTCGGCCGGCAATGGCAACGTCACGCATCTGGCCGCCTTCCTGTTCCTGCAGGCCAACGGGCTGGACGCTGTACATGCACCCTACAAGGGCAGCGCGCCGGCCCTGACCGACCTCGCCGGCGGGCAGGTGCAGTTCATGACGGACACCATCAACTCGTCGCTGCCGTTCATCCGCGACAAGCGCATGAAGGCGCTGGCGGTGACCAGCCTCACGCGCAGTTCCCAATTGCCTGACGTGCCGACCGTGGCCGAGACCGTGATGCCCGGCTTCGAGGTAGGCGCCTGGCAGGGGATGATGGTGCCGGCCAAGACGCCGCCCGAGATCGTCAGGAAGCTCAATGCCGCCACGCTGAAGGCGCTGGCCGCGCCCGAGGTACGCGCCAGCCTGGCTGCGCAGGGCGCCGAGCCGCGCGGGACCAGCCCGGAGGCCTACGGCAAGTACGTGGCCCAGGAGCTGGAACGCTGGCGCAAGGTGGTCAAGGATTCCGGCGTCACGCTGGATTGAAACAGGAGTGTCGATGTGAGTGCGCTGTTTGCAACCTTCCAGCTCACGGCGCTGCCGCCACAGGCGGCGGCCTTCCGTGCCGAGGTCAAGGCCTTCCTCGCCGAACATCTGCCGGCGCTGCCGCCCGATGTGCGCGCGCGCTCGTGGATGGGCTTCGACGCCAGCTTCAGCCGCGCGCTGGCGCGGCGCGGCTGGGTGGGCATCACGCTGCCCGCGGCCCACGGCGGCGCCGGGCTCGACGCCTTCTCGCGCTTCGTGCTCGTGGAGGAGTTGCTGGCCTGCGGCGCGCCGGTCTCCGCGCACTGGATCGCGGACCGGCAGAGCGGGCCGCTGATCCTGCGCTACGGTAACGACGCCCAGCGCGACTTCTACCTGCCGCGCATCTGCCGGGGCGAGGCGTTCTTCTGCATCGGCATGAGCGAGCCGAACGCCGGCTCCGACCTGGCCAGCGTCAGCACGCGCGCCGTACCGCTGCCCGAAGGCGGCTGGAGGCTGAATGGCCGCAAGATCTGGACGACCAACGCCGACCGCTGCCAGTACATGCTGGCGCTGGTGCGCACCTCCGGCGAGGCGGGTGACCGCCAGAAGGGCCTGTCGCAGGTCATCGTGGACCTTGCCGCGCCGGGCGTGACGATCCGGCCGATCCACGACCTGGCTGGTGACGCGCATTTCTCGGAGGTGAGCTTCGACGATGTGACCCTGCCGCCCGATGCGCTGGTGGGGCAGGAGGGCGCGGGCTGGGAGCAGGTCAACGCGGAACTGGCGTTCGAGCGCAGCGGCCCGGAGCGGCTTTATTCGAGCGTGGTGCTGCTCGACGCATGGATTGCCGCGCTGCGCCGCCTGCCGTCGATTCGGCGCGACACGGTCACCGTTGGCCGGCTGGTCGGCAGGCTGGCCACGCTGCGCGCGATGTCGCTGGCGGTAACGGCGCGGCTCGCCGCCGGGGAAAGCCCGCTGGTGGAGGCCGCGCTGGTCAAGGATCTCGGCACCGAACTGGAGCAGTCCGTGGGCGCGCTGGCGGAAGCGGCGCTCGGGGATGAACCGGAGCTGGCCGCCGACACGGCGCTGTATCGCACGGCGGCTTACGTCAGCCAGACTTCGCCGACCTATTCGCTGCGGGGCGGTACCCGCGAGATCCTGCGCGGCATGATTGCGCGCGGCCTTGGCCTGCGCTGAAGGAGTTTCGAGATGGATAACGCCTATTCCGACGCGCTGACAGCCCTGCTGCGCGACCACTGCACGCCGGCGCATGTGCGCGCCGTGGAAGCCGGGCAGGGTGCGGCGCCGCTGTGGAGCGTGCTGCGCGACAGCGGCTTTGCGGACTGCCTGCTGCCCGAGGATGCCGGTGGCGCGGGGCTTTCGCTGGCGGAGGTCGCCCCGCTGCTATTTGCGATGGGCTGGCACGCAATGCCGCTGCCGCTGGCCCAGACGATGTTCGCGCGGGCGGTGCTGCATCAGGCCGGCATCGACATACCGGAGGGCCCGATTGCGCTGGCGACGTTCGACGCCGCGCCGCGCACCCATGCGCCGTGCGGAGCCGCCGCCGCGTGGTTCCTCGTGCAGGACGGCGGCCAGGGGGCGCTGGTTGCCCGCGCAGCCGCGGATCTGGCAGATACCGGCGTGCACGGCGACCTGACGGTCTCCATCGGCCGGTCCCCGTCCGCCGCCTTTCCGCTGGCGCCGGGGCTGCTGCGTACGCTGGGCGCCTGCCTGCACGCCGCCCAGATGGCCGGTGCGATGGCCCGCGTGTTCGACATGACCTTGCAGTACGCCAACGACCGCGCGCAGTTTGGCCGGCCCATCGGCAAGTTTCAGGCGATCCAGCATCAAGTCAGTGTGATGGCCGAGCAGGTGGCGGCGGCGCGCGTGGCGGCGCAGATCGCGTGCGCGTCCGACGACGCCTGGCCGGACCGCATGCGCGCGGCGGTGGGCAAGCTCAATGCCTGCGAGGCGGTGACTCCGGTCACTGGCAGCGCCCATGCCGTACACGGCGCAATGGGCGTCACCGGGGAATACGACCTGCAACTGTTCACGCGGCGCCTGCACGCGTGGCGGCTGGCCGATGGCTCGGAGCGCTACTGGGGCCGGGAGATTGGCGAGGCGGCCTGCGCGGCGGATGCCGGCACGGTCGATCTGATCCGGTCTTGGAGTACCGACGCGGCCTGACGTCGCTACGCCGACGGCATGGTCTCCCGCATCGACAGGCGCTGGTCGAACGTCGCGAACCACTGCGCCAGCGCCGGCGCCTGCGCGCGCCAGTCGAGTTCCTTAAAGCGGAAGTCCAGATAGCCCAGCGCGCAGCCGATGGCGACATGCCCGAGCGACACGGCTGAGGCGCGCAAGGTGGCCGCTTCGGCATCGAGTACCGACAGCGTGGCCGCCAGCTTGGCGGCCCAGGCGTCGAGGATGGGCGCCGACTGCTGCGCCGCCGGCCGCAGCCGCTCGTTGCGCCACAGCACCAGCAGATCGGTCAGGCCATGGCCCATCCCGTGCCAGCGCAGCGCGCGCAGGCGGGCGGCGCGCTCGCCCGGCACCAGCGCGGAGCCAGCGGCAAGGTACTCGCAGATCAGTGTCGATTCCGACAGCACGCTGCCGTCCTCAAGCACCAGCGTCGGGATCTTGTTGAGCGGGTTCATGCGCATCACGTCCGCGTTGCAGCCAGTCATGGCCACCACCGCGTCCGTGCAGCGGATGCGGTCGGCGATGCCCAGTTCGTGCGCGGTCACCATCACGCGCCGCACGAACGGCGAGCGGGGCGACCAGTACAGCGTCATCGTGCCCATGTCATTCTCCGTGGATGTTGTGTTCCTTGACCACGCGGCCCCACTTGGCGGTGTCGTTGCGGATCAGCGTGGTGAACTCGGCGGCGCTGCCCGGGGCGGGGACCAGGCCCAGTTGTTCGAGGTTGGTGCGCACGCCGGGGTGGTCGAGCGTGCGGCGCAGGGCCTCGTTCACGCGCTTCACCACGTCAGGCGGCGTGCCGGCCGGCCCCATCATCCCGTACCAGTTGCTGGCAACGGCGCGGCCGTTGCCCCAGCCCGGGCCGACGCAGCCCGCGCCGGTCACGATGACAACTTTTCCTTCGAGCCTCTTGGGCGAATTGGATGACATGTTGCGGATTTCCTGTTCAGAGCGGATCGAGTTCGTTGGGCGTGCCTGCCGGCGGCACCACCTCGAACGCGTTGATGGTCATCGAGATCAGCGTGTAGTAGCCGGCGAGGCCGACGAGGTCCACCACGCCGTCCTGGCCGAGCACGTCGATGGCGTGCTTGTAGAGCGTGTCGGGAATGCGGCGGGTCTGGTCGAGGCTCTGCATCACGGCGTGGACCACGGCCTCGTCCTCGTTGGCGAAGGCCGGGGTGCGGCCGGTGCGGATGGCCTCGACCACCTCGGGCTGCACGCCGGCCTTCAGCGCCAGCGGCTTGTGGGCGTACCACTCGTACTCGGCGCGCCAGGCGCGGGCCATGCAGAGGATGGCCAGCTCGGACAGGCGCGGTGGCAGGGAGGAGTCGTAGCGGCAGTACTGACCCAGCGCCTGGGCGGTGGCGGCCAGCTGGGGGCGTTGCAGCCAGACCGCCAGCGGCCCGCGCACGCCGCCGCGCGGGCCGCCGGCAATGGTGTCGTGCACGGCGCGCTGGGCAGGGGTCATGGCGTCCAGCGCCGGGGTGGGGATGCGTGGCATGCGCCTGTCTCCGGAATCTTAGGGTTGTTGTCTTGGAATCCGGCCATTGTGCGAATGGCGTTTGGATGCGTCCAATATATTTTTGGGAAGAGACTGATTCCAAAATAGAATGACTGGCGCTGCCGTCTGGCGGCGCACGCAAGGGGGCGGAAGCATGAAAGCGACGATGGAGATTCGGGACCTGCGCATGTTCATGGCGCTGGCGGAGGAGTTGCATTTCGGCCGCGCGGCGGAGCGGCTGCGCATCTCGCAGCCGCCGCTGACCAAGCACATCCAGCAGCTCGAGGAACAACTCGGCGTCATGCTGTTCGACCGCAACAAGCGCAGTGTGCGGCTGACGCCGGCCGGCGCGGCGCTGGTGCAGGAGGCGCGGCGCATCCTGAACCAGGCCGAGGTGGCCTTGCAGGTGGTGCGGCGCGCACAGCAGGGCGAGACTGGCACGCTGCGGATTGGCTTCGTGGCAGCGGTGGTCTATATCGGCATCGAGACGCTGTTCGCCCGGCTGCATCGGGAGCTGGCGGGTGTGGAGACGGTTTGGGAGGAAATGGGCTCGTCAGAGCAGGTGGAGGCGCTGCGCAAGGACCGCATCGACCTGGGCTTCGCGCAGGTGCCGATGGGGGTGGGCGAGATGGCGGCGCACCTTGTGGCCAGCGTGCCGCTGGCGGCGGCGCTGCCTGCCACGCACCGGCTGGCGGGCCGCGCGAAGATCGATGTGGCGGCGCTGGCCGACGAGCCGTTCATCGTGATTCCGCGGGAGAGCGCGCCGGGGTATTTCGACCTGACGGCGGCCACCTGCCTGGCCGGCGGCTTCAGCCCGAACTTCCGCCACTACGCCAAGCACCTGCTGTCCGTCATCAGCCTGGTGGCGCTGGGCCGGGGCGTGGCACTGGTGCCGCGCACGCTGGGCACGGCGGCGGTGCCCGGTGTGGTGCTCAAGCCGCTCACCGGGGCGCCGGCGCACGCGCAGTACTCGGCAATCTGGCATCCGGAGAACCCGTCGCCGGTGCTGGCGCGTGCGGTGGCGTTGCTGGGCGCGGGCGGCTGAGCCGGCTGGCTGTTCAGATGATCGTATCGACCACGCCGCCATCCACCCGCAGCGCCGCGCCGGTGGTGGCCGATGCCTGCTTCGAGCACGCATAGACGACCATATTGGCCACTTCCTCCACCGTGGCCGCGCGCTGGATCAGCGACGAACTGCGGTGCGCCTTGACGAAGTCAGCCGCCACTTCCTCGGCGCTCTTGCCGCTCTTGGCAATCTCGTCCTTGAGCATTGCCTCCACCCCTTCGGACAGCGTCGGTCCCGGCAGCACCGCATTGACCGTCACGCCGGTCCCCGCCAACTGCTTGGCCAGCCCGCGCGAGACGGCCAGCTGGGCGGTCTTGGTGACCCCGTAGTGGATCATTTCCACCGGGATATTGATGCCGGATTCCGACGCGATGAACACGATCCGGCCCCATTTCCGGGCGGCCATGCCCTTGGCGTAGGCGCGCGAGAGCCGTACGCCGGTCAGCACGTTGACCTCGAAGAAGCGCGTCCACTCGCTGTCGGGGATGTCGAAGAAGTCCTGCGGCTGGAAGATGCCAAGGTTGTTCACGAGGATGTCGATGTCGGGATGGGTGCCGACCAGCTTGTCGCACACCGCCGCATCGACCAGGTCGCCGGCAAAGCCTACCGCCTGGGCGTCTGGCACGGCGGCTTTCAGCTTGGCCAGCGCCTGCTCCACGCTGGCGCTGCTGCGGCCGTTGACGATAACGCGTGCGCCGGCCTCGGCAAGCCCCTTGGCCGTGGCAAAGCCGATGCCGGCCGTGGAACCCGTGACGAGGGCGGTCTTGCCCGATAGATCGATCTTCATGGCGACTCCATTCAACTGGGTGGGAAGGGGCGAGGGGGGAAGGGGCCCCGCGCGGGGCAACCCGACAAGTGTAGGAGGAAATGAAAAGGGCCGCGGTTGCCGCGGCCCTTTCGTCACTGCCTCACTGCGTCACTGCCTCATTGGCTGTCCGGTGTTACTGGAACAGCTTCAGCGCCTGGGTAATGGTGTTGGACACCCCCCAGACCAGCGGCACCAGCACATAGAGCCAGAACACCGCCAGCAGACCGGTGTTGGTCGGTTGCGCGTCAAGAGATTGGTTTTCCATGGATGACTCCGTTCTAGGTGCTTAGTGCGCGCCGCCCGCCACACCGGCCATGCCGGCTACTTCGGCGTCGCTCATGTGGTGCTTGTCGCTGACGCGCGAGACCAGCAGGTTGGCCAGGAAGCCGATGACCAGCAGGCCAGCCATGATGTGCAGCGTCATGGTGTACGCCGCGCCACCGGTTACGCCGTGCGCCACCTGGTATTCGCGGATGTAGTTCACCAGCACCGGGCCGGCAATGCCGGCGGCGGCCCAGGCGGTCAGCAGACGGCCATGGATACCGCCCACGTAGGCCGTGCCGAACATGTCGGCCAGGTAGGCCGGGATGGTGGCAAAGCCGCCGCCGTACATCGACATGATCACGCAGTAGGCCAGCACGAACAGCGCGATGCTGCCGGCGCCACCCAGTTGCGGCACCAGCCAGTACAGCACGGCGCCCAGCGCGAAGAACACGAAGTAGGTGTTCTTGCGGCCGATCCAGTCCGACGACGAGGCCCAGAAGAAGCGGCCGCCCATGTTGAACAGCGACAGCAGCCCCACGAAGCCCGCGGCGGCGGCCGGCGTGACCGAGCCCTTGAAGCTTTCCTGGATCATCAGCGAGGCCTGGCCGAGCACGCCGATGCCGGCGGTCACGTTCAGGAACAGCACCACCCACAGCAGGTAGAACTGGGGCGTCTTCAGAGCCTGGTCGATGTGCACGTGGTTACGCGTGATCATCTTGTTGGTGGTGACCGGCGGGGTCCAGCCGGCGGGCTTCCAGCCGGGCGGCGGGACGCGGATCGCCAGCGAGCCGATGGTCATCGAGATGAAGTAGCCCACGCCCATGACCAGGAAGGTCTGGGTCACGCCGACCGAGGTGGCGCTCTTGAAGGTGTTCATCAGCGCCACGGACAGCGGCGCGGCGATCATGGCGCCGCCGCCGAAGCCCATGATGGCCATGCCGGTGGCCATGCCGCGGCGGTCCGGGAACCAGCGGATCAGTGTGGAGACCGGCGAGACATAGCCGAGGCCCAGCCCAATCCCGCCGAGCACGCCATAGCCGAGGTAGAGCAGCACGATCTGGTGCGTATAGACCCCGAGCGCGGAGATCAGGAAACCGCCGCCAAAGCAGCAGGCCGCCGTGAACATGGTCTTGCGCGGGCCCACGCGTTCCAGCCATTTGCCGGCGAAGGCGGCTGAAATGCCGAGGAAGAAAATGGCCAGCGAGAAAATCCAACCCAGCGTGGTCAGTTTCCAGTCGTCAGGTGCGGATTCGGTAATACCGATTACCCTGGACAGGGGGGCATTGAATACCGAGAAAGCATAGGCCTGGCCAATGCAGAGGTGCACCGCCAACGCGGCGGGCGGGACCATCCAACGGGAAAATCCCGGTTTGGCGTAGGTCGCTTCCTTGGAAAAGAACGGCGCTCGCCCGTAGGACGGGCTGCCACCATCGTTGATCACGCTGCTCATTTTGAACATTCTCCGGGACATGGGAATACCGGGTAGTTCGTCCCCACTGGCCTGGCGCGCCCGGCTGCTCTGGCGGCAGCGCGGTTGACCCCGTCACGCCCTGGACGAATTACCCCCAGCTATGTCGGTGCCCCCGGGCTTTGAGAGGGTTTGTGGCCCCGGGGCAGTCCGACTAGTTACTACGCGGTGGAAACGGGGGCGGCGCACACTGGACGTGCGTGTGCAACGGACCTGGGCGGTCCGGCATCGAGGGCAAACAAAGACGTGCTGCGTCCCGTTTCGAAAAGACTCATTTGGATTTCCAGATTGGGGCGTGCAATATATGTCGCGAATAACATATATCACCGTGGAAAATATTATTCGCCGAACCTTATCCGCCCTTATTCAGGACTTCAATAGGCTAAAGATGACATATTCCCGTTCCGCGTGAATTGCGGGCGTTGATCGGGAATGAGACTGGGTGGTGCCCGTGGGGCGTGGGATTTTTGCCACATGACCGGGCCACCCGGCAGTGCGGATGGCCCGGGTACTTCAGGACATCAACCCAGCTTGACGCTGGTGGCATCCGCGGTCAGGTAACCGACGGCGGAGCCGAACTTGTCCTTGTAGTTGGCGCGCACCAGCGGATCGAGCGTGGTCTTCACGCCGGCGGGCATGGTGCCGATGAATTCGCCCGCGTGCTGGAAGTTGCTCATGATGTAGGTCCAGCCGTTGAGTTCGTCCACGGCGTGCAGGCCCGTCGATTCGCCGCCAGCCGGTACCGACATCAGGCGGCTCAGCTTCTTCGTATCGATGTTGTACGCCCACAGGAAGTTGTTGGCGTGCTGGCCGCTGTCTTCGCCGATGAACAGCGTGCGCAGCTTTTCCGAGAACTTCAGGTTGTCCGGGTTGCCAATCGTTTCCGGATCTGCCGTGTTGCCCAGCGCGTCAGCGGCGATGTCCTTGCCGGCGATCAGCGCCTTGGTGTGCACCGGCACCCATTCGCTGCGGATGGCAGCGCCGCTGGTGTCGGTCTGGCCACCGGTCAGGTTGTGCTGCATCACCACGCCAGCCTTCAGCGCGGCCGGCAAGCTGATGTTGCTGGCGGCGTTCCAGCCCTTGGCGTTGTTCAGCACCATCGAGTCCTGAACGTTTTGCAGGGCGGAGTAGGCGATCTTGTCCTTGATGTTGACAGTGGTGCCTTCCATCTTGGTGAAGCCCATGCTGCCGCCGGCCAGGTAGGCGTAGCGGTGGGTTTCCAGGAACGCGGCCACGCGCTCCTTGCCCGGTACGACCTTGACCCACTGGGCAATGCCGTTCGCGAAAATCTTGGTGTAGCTGGTGTCCACCGGGTCTGCCCACTTCACGTCCATGATGTCCTGCGGACGGTGGGACTTGGCCATCGCTTCCACTTCGGCGCTGGTGGCGTGGCCGAGCTTGATCCAGGTCAGCGCGGCGCCGGCGGCAGCCGGATCGACCGAGAAGCCCGAACCCACCTTCGCCACGTACAGCGTGCCGGCGGACAGGTCCTTCTCCTTGTCGGCGATGAACATGAACATGGCGCTGTTGGTGGCGTCATCGCCCATCAGCACGGTGCGGTTGTCCGGCATTACCTGCACGAGTTCGTGCGAGATGCGGCCCAGGCAGTAGTGCTTCTTGATCGAGCCCGTGCCGTCCGCGTTCACCGTGACTTCCGGCAGATGGCCGTACAGATAGTGGTTCAGCGGAATGCTCGCGTTGCCGTACAGGTTGGTGGCATAGGCGGTGTACTGCGTGAGCAGGGCGGCGTCCGCGGTCCACGGATCCGGCTCGTACTCTTCGCTGGAGAGGTGGGTGTTCCACGGCGACAGGCTCGCGCCGCAGGTGATCCACAGGCCGTTGGCGCTGGAGGTATCGACGTTGTGGTACTTGACCAGCGTCAGTTTGCCGGTGGTCGGGTTCTGGTCGAGCGTGAGGACGGCGATCGGCGACGGCAGGCAGCCGTAGGTGGAGACGCCGGCCTGGTCGGCCGTGTTGTATTCGAACTGGACCACGGCGAACACGGTGTTGCCGGTGACGCCGGCCACCTTGGCGCCGTCGATCTTCAGCAGCGACGTGCCATCCGGCGAGTCGGAGAAGAACTGGCGTTCCTTGCCGGCCACCGAGCGGTCGATGATCGGCTGGTTGTTGATGTCGACGTAGCCGCCGGCCAGGATCTTGCCGCCGTTGCCGTCGGACACTTCGTCGCCGGTGATGAAGAACGGCTGGTAGGCCAGCTTGTAGGTCTGGCTGGTACCGTCGCTCATGGTCACCTTGAGCGACGAGCCCACCGTGGTGGTGGACATCGCGGCCGGGTCGGCCAGCGTCGGCGCGGCCATGCCCGTGAATTCGGCGGAGGCGAACGTCGCGGGGGTGGCGCCCGGCGTGGCGGGCGTGCCCGGCGTGGCAGCGTCGCTGTCGCCGCCACAACCGGCCAGCAGGGAAACGGAACCCAGGCCCAGCGGCAGCATCGGCGCGCCGGCGAGGAGTTTCAGGGCCTTGCGGCGCGATGCATTGAGTTTGTCCAACATTTTCTCGTCCTTTTTTGTGTGGGTCGGCAACCGGATGGCAAGGCTCGCCATGTCGCCGCAGTGGGAACGACCTCTAATCGTTCAGGCCGGACGCCATCCTATGAACGGACTGTGACAAGGTGTTGAAAGCGCAATAACCATCACTTGGACTACCGCCGGGCGCTGGCGGAGCGTCGCAAAAATGCAAAAAAGGGCTGCGATCATCGCCGCTGAAATGTCTCTCAACCTCATTTGCCGGGAATGCATCGCTGTGCAGACATGATGTAACGAAACCGTCATTTGTGATCGCTAGTATCTGGGCCGGCAAGTCGCCTCCGGGACATCAGAAGCCCGGTGGTTTCCCATACAACTGGAGGTCTCTACTCATGTCGTACATCACCGATAAGTTCCGCGCGCCGCGCCGTGAAGCCCAGGGCTCGGTCACCGTTCCGGGCCAGACGCTGGAGGAAATCGTCGCCGCCAACCCCGAGCGCCGCAAGGTACTGCGTGGCGGTCTGGGCCTGTCGCTGCTGTCGGCCTTCGGCGGCGGCAGCCTGCTGGCGGCCTGTGGTGGCGATGATGATCCCGCTCCGGCGCCGGCACCGGCCCCGGGACCCGGCGCGGCCCCCACGCCGACCCCGGTGCAGCCGCTGGACTACAGCATCAATTTCACGCCGGTGGCCGACAAGGTGACCGCTGACACCGTGACGCTGCCGACCAACTATTCGTATACCGTGCTGTTCTCGGCGGGCGACCCGGTGGAAGCGGGCTCGGTGGGCTACACGGGCGCGTTCCAGTCGTCGGCGGAAACCGAACGCCAGGCCGGCGGCAACCACGACGGCATGCACTACTTCGAGATCCCGGGCACGGACCCGCAGAAGGGCGGCCTGCTCGTGATGAACCACGAGGCCATGGACAGCGCCATCCTGTTCTCGGGCTCCTACAACGCCGGCACCGCCACGCCCGAGCAGAAGCGGCTGGCGCTGTCGTCGGTTGGCGTGTCGGTGATCGAGGTCGAATTCGTCGCCAATGCCTGGCAGGTCAAGAAAAACTCGACGTACAACAAGCGCTACACCGGCAACTCGCTGTATCGCGTCTCGGGCCCGGCCGCCAGCGTGGTGGGCGGCACCGTGGTTGGCACGCTGAACAACTGCTCCAGCGGCCATACGCCGTGGGGCACCTACCTGACCTGCGAGGAAACCACCGACAACTACCTGGACCCGACGCAAGCCGACGAAGGCTACGGCTGGGTGGTGGAGATCGACCCCCTCCAGCAGATCTCGGGCATGCCGGTCAAGCGCACCGCCATGGGCCGCTTCGACCATGAGAACACCGCGTTCATGACCGATTCGAGCAATCGCGTGGCGTTCTACATGGGCGACGATGGCACGCCGGGCTGCATCTACAAGTTCATCCCCAGCGCCGCCTTCGACGCGACCAACCGCCTGAACAACGCCAGCCTGCTCGACAACGGCACGCTGTACGTGGCCAAGTTCAACGCCGACGGATCGGGCGACTGGGTCGAACTGACCCAGGGCAAGAACGGCCTCGTGGCGGGCGCCTCGGACCCGGGCAACTTCACGCAGTCGGTCGTGCCGCCGGCGCCGGTAGCCATCGACTTCAACACCCAGGCCGACGTGCTGATCAACACCAAGGCCGCCGCCCGCGTGGCCGGTGGCACGCTGATGGACCGCCCGGAGTGGATCACGGTGGGCCTGGACAAGACCGTCTACTGCACGCTGACCAACAACGGCGGCCGTCAGGTGACGGACGCGGCCAACCCGCGCGTGACCAACTCCCACGGCCATATCGTCCGCTGGAAGGAAACCGGCGATTCGCCGCTGGCGGTCAAGTTCACGTGGGAAATCCTGCTGCTGGCCGGCGACCCGTCCATCGCGGCGGCGAACCTGAAGGGCAACATGGTGGGCGACACGTTCTCGAGCCCCGACGGCATCCGCGTGGACCCGAAGGGCCGCCTGTGGGTGCAGACCGATGCGGGCACGGGCACCAGCACCACCGACATCTTCGGTGCCAATTCGATGCACTACGTGGACCAGGTCACGCGCGAGGTGAAGCGCTTCCTGGTCGGCCCGCACGGCTGCGAAATCACCGGTCTCGCATACACGCCGGATCTGACGACGTTCTTCGTGAACATCCAGCATCCGAACGACAAATGGCCGAGCGCCAGCCTCCCGGCACGCTCATCCACGGTCGTCATCCGGCACAACCAAGGCAAGCCGATCGGCGCCTGATGCAGGCGCGAAGGGCGGCATAGTGGGTGCCGCCTGATCGGCAATTGACACGCCGCGGTCCGCAGGGATCGTGGCGTTTTTTTATCTTCCCTCGACTTTGGCGGAGACCAGCTCCGCAGCGCCGCCAACTCAGGGTCTGGGCCCCTTGCCGCGCCAACGCCTTACAATGCCGTTCGCGCCTCACGCGCAGATCGACGCCATGCCCCAGATTCGCAAACTTCCCGCCATCGACGGCCAGCTCGGCTGGTTCGAAACATCGCCTTCCCGTCACGCGGCCATCGGCCAGCGGCTGCGCGGACATCATCATTTCCATTACGCCGTGGTGGGCGCCGGCTTTACCGGCGTGGCGCTGGCACGGCGCCTGGCCGAACTGCATCCGCAAGCGCGCATTGCGCTGGTGGATGCGCTGGAAGTGGGGCAGGGTGCATCGGGCCGGAACGCTGGCTTCATCATCGATGTGCCGCACAACGTGGATGGGGGCGAGGCGGACGTCGAATCGAACCGCAAGCTCCACACGCTGAACCTGTTCGCCATCGAGCGGCTGCGCAGCCTCAAGGATCGCCATGGCATCGATTGCGCATGGCAGGACGCCGGCAAGTACATGGCCGCCCATGAAGCGCGGCACATGGACGCGCTGGAACGCTTCGCGCAAGGCCTGAAGCGGGCCGGCTTTGACTACGAGTTGGTAGAAGGCGCCGCGCTGTCGCGGCGGCTGGGCACGGCGTACTATCAGGCCGCCGTCTACACACCCGGCAACGTGCTGGTGAATCCGGCATCGCTGGTGCGCGGCCTGGCGGCAAGCCTTCCTGAATCGGTCACGCTGTTTACAGGCAGTCCGGTGACGGCATGCCATGACGGCCCTCCGCATGTGCTGGAATTCGCCGGTGGCACCGTGCGGGCGGACAAGCTTGTGCTGACGGTGGGCAGCTTCAGCGAGACCTTCGGCAAGGTGCGTAACCGCCTGGCCACCGTCTTCACCTACGCCAGCCTGAGCGAGCCGCTGACGCCCGATGAGATGGGCCTGTTCGATGATGTGGCGCCCTGGGGCACCACATCCGCGCATCCTGCCGGCACTACCGTCCGCTACACCCCGGATCAGCGGCTCTTCGTGCGCAACACATTCCACTACCGTCCCGCGCTGCTTGCGTCTGACGCCGACCTGCGCCAGGCCATGCACCAGCACCGGCTGTCATTTGAGGCGCGTTTCCCGGCACTGGCGACCAAGCCATTCGCACACACCTGGGGTGGCATGATCAGCGTGACGCGAAATCATCATTCGATCTTCCGGCAGGAAGCGGAGGGCGTCTACAGCGTGGTGGGCTGCAACGGTGTGGGTGTGGCCAAAGGCACTTACCTGGGCCATTACATGGCGGAGTTCATGGCCGGCATGCAAAGTCCCGCGCTCGACTTCATCCTCGCCAACAGCCAGCCCAACTGGATTCCGCCCGACCCATTCAAGCGAATCGGGGCTGCCATGCGGATGCGCAAGGAACTGGCGGGGGCCGGCGGCGAGATTTGATGCAGTGCGGCATGCTAGGATGGACACCTCCGTTTTTCGCCCTGCCCCGCTCCCCATGAATACGCTCTACGCGACGCTTGGCGTACAGTCCGATGCCACCCTCGACGAGATCAAGCTCGCCTATCGCCGCGCGGCGATGAAGTGGCATCCGGACCGCAACCCCGGTCGCGAAGCCGAGGCGCATGCGGCCTTCCAGCAGATTCGCGATGCCTATTCGATCCTGTCCGATGCCGAGCAGCGGCAGGTCTACGACGACGTCTTCGAACGCGAAATGCGCCGCTGGGAAGCCGAGCAAGCGGCCGAGGAAGCCGAGGCGCGCGAGGCACAGGAAGCGGCCAGGCGTGCGGCGCAGGAGCACTACGAGAAGATGGTCGCCATCGCCATGCGCTTTGCCGACGATGGGCACACCCGCGACGTCCTGTTCGGTGTGCTGCTGGGCCGGGATTGTGAGGCGGACCTTGCCGGACGCATTGCCGACAGCGTCTGGGCGCTGCATGAGTCGCGCAGGGCGGTGGACAAAGCCGGGGTCGCCCCGTCACCCGGGGCCGCCCCAGCGGAAGCGGAAAAACCCGTCAGTGCGTTCGAGACGTTCTGGCAAGGGATGTTCCGGTTCCGCTAGCCGCGCCGCGTCTCACTCGACCTTGATGTTGGCGGTCTTGACGACCTCGCCGTACTTCTTCAGGTCCGCCTGGATCTGCTTGCCAAACGCCTCCGATGAATTGCCGACCGGATCGATGCCCAGCGTGGCGAGCCGTTCGCGCGTCTCGGGCTGGTTGACCACGACATTCAACTCCTTCGACAGCCGGTCGACGATCTCCTTTGGCGTCTTGGCGGGGGCCAGCAATCCCACCCACGAGTCGCTGACCAGACCTGGGGCGCCTGATTCCTCCAGCGTCGGCACATCCGGCAGCGTCGATACGCGGCTCGCGCCGGAAACTGCAATCGCCGTGGCCTTGCCGGTTTTCACGTATTGCTGCGCGCCGGCCACGGCCGTGTACAGCACCGGCAGCGTGCCGCCCACCAGATCCCCCATCGCCTGGCCGCCGCCCTTGTAGGGGATGTGCGTCATCTTCAGGCCGGTGCGGGCCTTGAGCAGCTCCCCGGCCAGGTGCGGCGTGCTGCCGGTGCCGGCGCTGCCATATGACAACCCTTCGGGCCGGGTCTGCGAATACGCGACGAGTTCCTTCAGGTTCTTCGCCGGGACGGACGGGTGGGTAATCAGGATCAGCGCCGCATCGCCAATCTTTCCGACGGGCACGAAGTCCTTGACCGGGTCGAATGGCACCTTGGGAAAGACATGCGGATTGATGACGATGGTGCCGTCGAACCCGAGCAGCAGCGTGTAGCCATCGGGCGCCGACTGGGCCACCATCGCGCTGCCGATATTTCCCGAGGCACCGGGCTTGTTGTCGACCACGATCTGCTGGCCAAGGCGCTGGCCCAGCCTGTCCGCAATCACACGGGCGCTGGTATCCGAAACGCCGCCCGGCGCGAACGGCACGATCAGCCGGATCGGGCGCGACGGGTAGTCTTGCGCGAAGGCGCTGGTGCCGGATATGGCCGGCGTGGCGACGGTGACGGCAACGGCGCATAGCGCCTTGACGAGGGTACGGCGGTGCATAGGGTCTCCTCCTGCTGCAACAGTGAGTTCGGCGTTATTCGCCTGTTATCTGCAATCTGGTACTGCGGAACGACGGGTACGGCTTCGGTGCAATCAGACGACATCAGACGACATCGGGCGACATCAGACGACGATGGGCGTGGTGGCGCCGTCGATCGACAGGATCGCCCCCGAAATGTAGGACGCGCGTGCCGACGCGAAAAACAGCACGGCATCGGCGATCTCTTCGGGCGCGGCAAGCCGCCCGAGCCCGGTGCGTTCGTTGGCTTTGCCGAGGGCCTCCTCGACGGTTGTGCCAGCCAGTTTCGCTTCGGCTTCCAGGCCCTGTTGAAGCCGCTCGGTGCGCGTGGCTGATGGGTTGAGGGCGTTCACCCGCACCCCGAACCGGCCGTACGCGCTGGCCAGCCCCGCCGTTGCCAGCATCAGGGCGGCATTGGCGGCGCCGCCGGGCAAATGGGTCGGGCTCGCTACCTTGCCGCCCATGCCGACGACGTTGACGATGGCGCCGTGCCCAGCCTGGGCCATGCGCTTGATGACCGGGTCGATGACGTGCATGTAGCTGAAGTATTTCGCGTCCATCGCCTCGCGCCACGACTGGGGCGTCAGCTCCGCAGGCGGGGTGCGGCGCGCGCCACCGGCGGACGTGACCAGGATGTCGATGCCGCCCAATGCGGTGGCTGCGGCGTCAACGGCGTGCGCGGCCTGCGCCGCGTCGCTCAGGTCAGCCGCAACCGTGAACGGATCGGCGCCCGGCGCATCGGCCACCAGTGCGGTCCGCGCGGCGGCGAGATTGGCCTCGCTACGTCCGATGATCGCCACCTTGGCACCTTCACGCAGGAACGCGCGGGCGCAGGCGAGGCCAATGCCGCGGCTGCCGCCGGTGATCAGCACGCGCTTGTCAGTCAGTTCAAGATCCATGGGGATTTCCTATTCGGGCTGGATGCCACCGCGTTTGGCCACGTCGGCCCATTTCCGCGTTTCCTTGTCGAGGAAGGCGCGAAACTCCGTCGGTGGGGTCAGGACGATGGTAGCCCCCTGGTCTTTCATCTGCTTGGCGAGCGCCGGGTCCTGCGTGACCTGCTGCAGGTCGTGATGGATCTGCTCCACGATGGCCGGCGACATGCCCGCCGGCCCGAACAGGCCATACCAGTTCAGCGATTCCACGCCATCGAGTCCGGCTTCCTTGAACGTCATCGCATCGGGGAAGAGCGACATGCGCTGATCCGCCGCCACGCCAATCACGCGCAGATTGCCGCTTTGCACGTGGGGCAATGCCGTCAGCACGCTGGTGAATCCGGCGCCCACATGGCCGCCGATCACATCGACCATGATCTGTGCGCCGCCCTTGTACGACACCGGAATGGTCTTGAGATTGCCCGCCTGGCGCAGCAGTTCGCCGGTCAGTCGCGTCTGGCCTTCTGAGTAGCCGATGCCAAGCGGCTGGCTACGGGCGGCACTGACGAGGTCGGTCAGGGATTTCGCAGGGTTGGACTTCGATACCACCAGCACCATCGGCGAGATGGCGAGGCGCGTGATCGGGGAGAAGCCACGCACCGTGTCGTAAGGCAGGCTTTTCATCAGCACAGGATTGATCGCGTGCGAGCCCACCACCATCAGCAGCGTGTAGCCGTCCGGGGCGGACTTGTGAACGTGGCTGGAGCCGATCACGCCGTTGGCGCCGGGCCGGTTGTCCACCACTACCGACTGCCCCCAACGCTCGGACAGCTTCTGCGCGACCAGGCGGCTGACGATATCGGTGCCGCCACCGGGCGCATAGGGCACCACCAGCGTGACGGTCTTTTCCGGCCACTTCGCAGCCGCGTGGCCAGAAGCCAGCGCGGCGGCGCAGGCCATGGCGCCCAGCACGCCTCGAATCCAGCGAGTGTTCTTCATCGGGTGTCTCCTTCCTTTATGGGTCTTGTGTGACCGGATGCTCGGCGGCATCCGTGCCGGCCTTACGTGCAGCTTTTGCCGCGAGGGTTCTGCTGGCGCCGCAGCCATGCAATGGAGCGGCCGCCAAGGGGGCGATCCAGCAGCGATTCGGCGAATGTCACCGCGTCGAGCAGTCCATCGAGCGAAATCCCGGTACGCAGGCCGCATTGCTCGGCCATCAGCACCAGGTCTTCGGTGGCCAGGTTGCCTGCGGCGCCCGGGGCAAACGGACAGCCGCCAATGCCGCCCACGCTGGCGTCGAAGCGGCGCACGCCGGCTTCCAACGCGGCCCATGCATTGGCGACGCCCAGGCCGCGCGTGTCATGCAGATGCACGGCCAGCGTGCCGGGGTCGAGTGCTTGTGCCAGCGCAGCCATGCGCGATTTGACGGCGGCGGGCGCTGCAGCGCCGATGGTGTCGGCGATCACGATTTCTTCCGCGCCGGCGTCCCGCATGCGGCAGGCCAGACGCAACACCGTATCGAGGTCGACCGGCCCTTCGAACGGGCAATCGAACGCAACCGCCACATAGGCACGCGTGCGCAGGCCGAGTTCGCGCGCCCGCACCAGCGTCTGTTCGCTGACATCGGTGGCGGCGTCCAGCCCCATATTGATGTTGCGCTGGTTCATCGTCTCGGTGGCGGAGAGCACCACCGCGATCTCGGTGGCCCCGGCGCTGTGCGCCCGTTCCAGCCCCTTGAGATTCGGCACCAGCGTGGAGAGCCGCAGGTCCGGGCACTGTGCCGCAGCGCGCTGGACCACGTCCGCCGCGTCGGCCATCTGCGGCACGGCCTTCGGCGAGACGAAGCTGGTGGCCTCGACGCTGCGTACGCCGGCACGCGCCAGCAGGCGGATCAGTTCTACCTTGGCATCGGTGGAAATGGCGACGGCCTGGTTCTGCAGCCCGTCGCGCGGTGCAACGTCCGTGATGACGATGTCCGGCGTGGCATGGCGTTGTGCGTCGCTCATGCTACGGCCCCAGCTTCGCGCAGCCGCGCAATCTGTGCGTCGTCATAGCCCAGCGTGTCACGCAGCACCGTGGCCGTGTGCTCGCCCAGCGCGGGCGGACAGGTATAGGCCGGCGTGGTCACCCCGGAAAGCTTCACCGGATTGCCGGGCATCCGCACGGTCTCGCCGGTCTTCAGTGGCACCTCGACAATCATGTCGCGTGCCTCCACCTGCGGCTCGCGCAAGGCGTGCGCGAAATCGTTGACGGGGCCGCACGGAATGCGAGCCTGCCGCAAACGGGCCAGCCAGTAGGCCGACGACTCGGCGCGCAGTTCGTTGGCGATGATGGCGTCGATCCGCGCCTTGTCGGCATAGCGGCCCGGCTGCTTCAGGTACTCGGGTGCGCGCAGTGCGGGATGGTCGATCACGCTGAGGAAGCGTTCGAAGAACGCGTCGCCGATGCAGGCAATGATGATGTGGCCGTCGCGGGTCGGATAGGTGTTGTACGGCACGTGCACGAAATGGCTGTTACCGATGCGTTCGGGCACCAGGCCGGACATCAGGTGCATCGTCGCCATGTAGTTCAGCAGCGAGATCTGGGCGTCCAGCATGGAGATGTCCACGTGCTGGCCCACCCCGGTCTGTTCGCGCGCCGCCAGCGCCGCCAGCACGCCGATGGCGCCGAACACACCGCCGCCCAGGTCACCCACGGGAATGCCGCTGCGTACCGGCGGGCCATCCGACATGCCGGTGATGGACATGCCGCCACCCATGGCCTGCACCACCTGGTCGAACGCGGGCTGCTGCCGGTCTGGCCCGGTCTGGCCGAAGCCGGTGACGGAGCAGGTGATGATGCGCGAATTGACCTTGGAGAGCGATGCGTAATCGATACCCAGGCGCTCCGTCACGCCGGCGCTGAAATTGTCGAAGACCACGTCGGCATGGCGCACCAGATCCAGAAACACCGCCCGGCCTGCCTCGGACTTCAGGTCCACGCACACGCTTTCCTTGTTGCGGTTCAGGGTGAGGAAGTACGCGCCCATGCCGTCGCGGGCGTAGTCCTCGCTCTCCGCAAGCAGTTTGCGCGTGCCTTCCCCGGTGCCAGGGGGCTCCACCTTGATCGTGCGTGCGCCCAGGTCGGCCAGCAGCATGGTGCCGTACGGGCCCGAGAGCATATGGGTCAGGTCAAGTACGGTGATGTGTCCGAGCGCCTGCATTGCTTCCTCCGTGTTCGTATTGATTGTTCAGTGCAATCGGTATGCCAATGCATGGGGGAGTTGCTAAATGACTGATTTTTAATGGAATGAGGAGGGAGGGGTGACGTGGCGCACGTTTCATGAAACACTCATGAGACATTTCATGAAACCGCCGTGAAACACGCGTGCAACGTACACGAGAGGCGCCGCAGCGCCTGGAGGCGGCCGACGAGGAGACCCATGCGCAGCACCTCCCCCGAACGCGGCAGCCTGCCGCGTCTCTGCTTTATCAGCTACAAGCACCTGAGCCGCTTCGCCATGACGGTGCTGGACGAGTTCGCCGACCGCGCGACGATCGAGGTGGTCAATGGCTCGTTCGAGGCCGCACTGGACGCCGCGCACGATCGCCTGCGCGATGGGTCGGCCGACGTCTTCGTCAGCGCAGGGGCAAACGCCACGATCCTGCGCAACGCGCTCGATGCACCCGTGGCCACCATCAAGCTCAGTGGCTTCGACATCCTGGTGGCGCTCCTGCAGGCACGGCATATTTCGAACCGGGTAGGCGTGGTGATGTACGGCGAATGCATTCCCGAGCTGGATGCCGTCCGCGAGTTGCTCAATATCGAGGTGGCGCAGTACGCGTACCGCACCCCGGACGAGGCGCGGCAGTGCTTCGAGCGGCTCGTGCGTGATGGCTATGAGGTGGTGGTGGGTTCCAGCATCGTCATGGAACTGGCGGAGCAGTACGGCATCCAGGGGCGCCTGGCCTATTCGATCAATGCGGTGCGCCAGGGGATTGAAGACGCCATCGAACTGGCGCGTGTGGCCCGCCTGGAAGCGGGCCGATATGACCAGCTCAACGGGGTACTGCACAATCTGCAGGAGGCCGTGCTGGCCGTCGACCGCGACAATCGCGTGATTGCCGTCAACCCGCCGATGGAAATGCTGCTGGGCCGCGTCAAGGCGAGAATGATCGGCCAGCATCTGGAAGACATCGAGCCGGCGCTGTCGCTGCAAGCCACGCTGGCCAGCGGCATGCAGGAGCGGGGCAGCGTGTTTCGCTTCGCGCAGCGTGACTGGATCGCCAATCGCACCCCGATCCGCGAGCATGGCGATACGGTGGGTGCGGCCATTACGCTGTATGACGCGCGCAATATCCAGGATGCGGATGCCAGCCTGCGCAGCCAGCAGCGCCGGCATCCGCGCAATGCGCGCAACCGCTTCGACAACCTGATCGGCGCCAGCCCGGCCTTCGAACGCGCCTGCGCAACGGCGCGGCGCTATGCCAGAACGGATCTCACGGTGCTGCTATCCGGCGAGAGTGGGGTGGGCAAGGAGCAGTTTGCACAGGCGATTCATAACGAGAGCAAGCGCGCCGCCAAGCCGTTCGTCGCCATCAACTGTGCGGCCTTTCCGGAGGCGCTGCTGGAAAGCGAGCTGTTCGGCTACGACGAGGGCGCCTTCACCGGATCGCGCCGTGGGGGCAAGCGCGGGCTGTTCGAATCGGCCCATACCGGCACGCTGTTTCTTGACGAGATTGGCGACATGCCGGTCTCGCTGCAGACGCGGCTGCTGCGCGTGCTGCAGGAGCGCGAGATCCTGCGTCTGGGCGGTGCCATACCGATTCCGGTCGACGTGCGGATTATCGCGGCGACGCATCAGCCGCTGCCGCAGTTGATCGCATCCAGGCAGTTCCGTCAGGATCTCTACTACCGCATCAACACGCTGCAACTGGCGTTGCCACCGCTGCGCGAGCGCCGCGAGGACATCGCCTTGCTCGCCACGTTCCTGCTGCGGCGCTCGCTGGACCGGCTGGACTCGCGCCTCGACGCACCGGCCCTGGTCGCGCGCCTGCTGCCAAGGCTGCAGGCCCATGCCTGGCCGGGCAATATCCGTGAGCTGGAGAATATCTGCGAGCGGATGGCGGTGTTCTTCTCGCAATGGGAGGATCTGGCGCGCATTGCGTTCGACGAACTGCATCACGACTGCCCGGAACTGTTCGGGGCGGCCAGCATCATGGCGCCGCCACAACCGGAGCTTGCGTCGCCGCCATCGACCGCACCCCGCGCGCGCGTGCTGGAAGTGCTGGCCGAGTGTGGCGGCAATCGTCAGCAGGCGGCGCAGCGGCTGGGGGTGAGCCGCGCGACGTTGTGGCGTTGGGAGAAGGCGGCCACGGCACAGGTTTCATAGAGGCGCGCCCCGCCCCCCCACGACGTGGTCGATCCAGCGCTGGTGTTTCTCGCGCACATCTGCCAAGATTGCGCCCCCTCATGGATCACCGGCGTACACGCGCAGTCTCATGGCCTCAAGCAAAGCTCACCACGCCACCGGATGGGCGGCGGCCGTCATCGCTGCAGTGGTCATCGCGAAGGGCGGCGGCGAAGGGTGGGGATGGGCCAGCATTGTGGGGTTTGTGGCGGCGGTGCTGGGCAGCACCGCGCCAGACTGGATGGAAGTGGCATGGTGGTCGAGGTCGCGGCGCCTGTGGATTACCCATCGCACCTGGACGCATTGGGGCATCGCGTGGATTGGCCTGATGCTATGGGCCTACCACGCGCTGGGCACCCATCCCTGGGCTGCACCCGCATTCGGCTTCGCCTGCGGTGGCGTCATGCACTTGCTGGCCGACTGGCCGAACCCGCTGGGCGTACCGTGGATCGCGGGGCGCCATTCGCTGAACTGGTGGAAGAGCGGGCGGTGCGACCTTCTCGTCGTTGCGGCTTCATGGCTGATTGCCCTGGCGGTATCCCATGAGTTCTGGCTGCAGGGCGGCCATCACCTCGCGCTCGTCCGGCATCTGCGGACGCACTTCTGAGCCGGTCAAGGCCAGCATCACGGCTTGCGCCCCCTGACCGCGCCGGCCTTCTGCTTCCACCCCGAAAACACCGTATCCAGGCACTCCAGGGACGTGCACGCATCGCGCTGCTTGCGGAAGGCCACAACCTCCGCGTCAGTAATCCTCTGCTCGCGCAGCAGCCGCTGCTGGTCCGCGAAGATCCGGCGGTAGCCCATGGAGAGCAGCGCGTGGTCGTAGATCAGGCGGTGGGCGGGCAGGGCGGTGGCGGCCAGTGCGGGGTCGCAGTCCAGGTCGATGCCTTCGGCATGGGTGGCCAGGGTGGCAGTGGCGAAGCTCAGGAAAATGGTCAGCCGGATCAGGGATCTACGGGAAATTCGATGCATGTGACGATAGCGACGCGTGCGGGCGTGGGCGCGCTGCGGGTTCCAAAGCGGCGATCGTAGCACCGTCGCGGCGGATGGCCGCGCGCAGGGGGACGTCATTCCTAGGGGAACTACTACCCCACCTGACCTGTCAATTGTTGCGTTCGGTTACAATGCTGTACCGCAGCAACCCCGGCGCTGGTGCAGGTTCTGCAAGAACCCGGCGCCGTCCCGGTTTGTGCCCCAAACGTCCTAACGCCCCAACCCTCATCGCGCCCCCGTTTTGAGACGCTTCATCCTCTTTCTGCTGACTGCCCTGTGGCTGTCCGCGCTGTCCTTTACGGCAGCGGCGGGTGCGCTCGCGTCCACGCCGAAGGTGGAGGCGGCCATGCCGGACTACGACGCGATGCTGGCCACCGGTGACGACCTCGCCCAGATCGTCCTGCCCGGCGATGCCGCGCTGGAGACCGAGGCGCTGTTCGACAACGCGCCGCCGCCGGGCTACTGCAATATCTGGTCGGCCGACCTGCTGGATCCGCTGGATCTGCTCGATGAAATCGAGGAATCCAGCGCGCTGTTCGATCTCCCCGACATGAAACTGGCCCAGTCGATCGACGACGTGGCGCCCATCCTGCCGGGACGCTCCGCGTCCCAACCGGACGGCCTGTTCCGGCCGCCCAATCTCCTCGCCTGATCTTCCGGGCCCCCTCGCGCGCTGTCTCTGACGTTGTCGTCTCTGTCGCCTCTGCCGCCATGGCGTTGAGCGACTACTCTTAACCAGCCGTGCGTCGTCCCGTCCATTGCCCCTGAGCGCCCCCAAGCGTCCGTGACCCGAGCCGTCACGGCGTGATGCCTTGCAGTCCTCCCGCAGCCCAGCCGCAGCCGAGGACACGCCTGGCCATCGTGGTGGCGTCGGGCAGTTGTATCGCTCGATTGATTCCGACATGACTATCCATAAAACGCTGACCTGGGTCGCGTCGCTATCGCTGGTAGCGGCGCCGGCAATGGCCGCGCAGCCTGTGCCCGGCGCCGCCGCCGCCGCACCCAAGGTGGCGCAGCCCGCTACCACCAAGCCTGCCGCGCCGTCCGGTCCTGTGACGTTGCCGCGCGCCGCCTCACCGGCCACGATGGCCGCCGCCGACAGTTTCGACCTGCCTTATTTGCTCTCGCTGGCCCAGTCCACCAACAAGGGCGTGGAGGCCGCGCAGGCCAATGTCGATGCGGCCTCCGCCGCCATCAGCACCGCGCGGGCCTATCCGAACCCGCAGGTAGAAGTGATGTATGGCCGACTTCACGGCAAGGAGGCCGGTGTCGCCAGCGGCAACGCGCCGTCCTACGCCTTCGTCCAGAAGTTCGACTATCCGCAGCAGCGCAGCCTGCGCCAGGAGATGGCCGGCCGCGGGCTGGAAGCGTCGCAGGCCGTGCGCCAGGCGTTCCGCAGCGACCTCTCCGCCCGCGTGAAGACCACGTACTACCAGGTGCTGCGCCGCGAGACCGAGCTGGCCGCCGCGCAGGAAGACCTGGCCCTGATGCGCCAGATCCATTCCCGCGCCAAGGTGCGCGTGGACGTGGGCGAAGCGCCGCGCTACGAGCTGATCAAGGCCGAAACCGAACTGCTGGCTGCCCAGAAGACGCTCCAGACCACGGAGCTGCGCGTCGAGCAGGCCAAGACCGCGCTGCGCCAGCAGGTGGGCGGCGCGCTGCCGCCGAACTTCCGCCTGACCGGCACGCTGGGCAACGCCCCGGACGTGCCGATGCTGCCCGTGCTGCGTGACACCATGCAGGCCGGCAACGCCGAACTGGCCCAGCGCCGCATGGAACTGGAGCGCGCCCGGCTGGGCGTGGACTACCAGCGCTCGCTGCGCTGGCCGGAAGTGGCCGTGCGCGCCAGCACGGACCGCCAGCCCGACAACAACGTGTCGCAGATCGGCCTGGTGATGACGATTCCGCTGTGGGACCGCCGCAGCGGCCCGGTGGGCGAGGCGGCGGCGCAGGCCACCCAGGCCCGCACCGCGCTGGAGGCGCGCGAGTTCGAGCTGAACCAGGAACTGGAAACCGCCTACCGCCAGTACGAGATCACCCAGGCGCAGGTCACGGCGCTGGAGTCCGGCATCGTGCGCGAGGCCGAGTCCGCGCTGGGCGTGGCCGAGGCCGCCTACCGCTTCGGCGAGCGGGGCATTCTCGACTACCTGGACGCGCAGCGTGTGCTGCGCAATGCCCGCAGCGAACTGATCGCCGCGCAGTACGAACTCCAGGTTGCCGCCATCCAGATTGAAAAGCTTATGTCGACTGCCCCCGGCACCGCCGCCGGTGTCGCACCCGGTGCCCCCGGTGCGCCGTCGATGTCCGACTCCCCGAATCCGCCGACTCCGAACTGATCATGCGCCCCCATCATCCCTATCGTCCACGTGGCCTGCTTTCCCTGACCGCCGCCGCGGTCATGCTGATGGCCGTGGCCGGCTGCTCCGATAAACCCGAGCCGACCGCCGAGGCGCCCAAGCTGCCGCCCGGCATCGTCAAGCCCGAAGAGAACCTCCAGAAAACGCTGAAGGTGGCGCCCGTCGCCACGTCCCCGTTCAGCGAGATGCTGCGCGTGTCCGGCCGCATCGATTTCGACGAACAGCGCGTGTCCCGCATCGGCGCCAGCGTGACTGGCCGGGTGACCGACCTGTACGGCATCCTCGGCCAGGAGGTCAAGGCCGGCCAGGTGCTGGCCCGCCTGCACAGCAGCGAGCTGGGCGCCGCCCAGATGGCTTTCCTGAAGGCCGAGGCGCAGAGCGCGCTGCAGGCGCGCAATGCCGAGCGCGCGCGCCAGCTGTTTGCCGCCGACGTGATTGGCCGTGCCGAACTGCAACGCCGCGAGAGCGAATACGCGATTGCCGCCGCCGAAATGCGCGCCTATCGTGATCAGCTGCGCGTGCTCGGCATGTCCGTGGCCTCGATTGCCACGCTGGCCAAGAACGGCAGCATCGACTCGTACTCGCCGGTCTACTCCAGCATCCAGGGCACCGTGGTGGAGCGCAACGTGGCCCAGGGCCAGGTGGTGCAGCCCGCCGACGCGCTCTACACCGTGGCCGACCTGTCGCGCGTGTGGGTCGTGGCCGAAGTGCCCGAGCAGCAGGCCGCCCAGGTGGCCGAGGGCCAGAGCGTGGATATCGAGGTGCCGTCGGTGGCCAACGGCGCCGGCCGCATCACGGGCAAGCTGATCTACGTCGGCCGCACCGTGAACCCGCAGTCGCGCACCGTGCTGGTCCGCACGGAACTCGAGAACAAGGAAGGGCGCCTGAAGCCAGCCATGCTGGCCAGCATGCTGATTGCCGGCAAGCCGGTGGACCAGCTGGTGGTGCCGGAGTCCGCCGTGGTGCGCGATGGCAACGACGAGCAGGTCTACGTGGAAACCTCCCCGGGCCAGTACCGCATCACCAAGGTCAAGCTCGGCGCCGAGAGCGACGGCATGCGCGTGGTGCAGGGCGGCATCAAGCCGGGCGACCGCGTGGTCGTGGAGGGCGCGTTCCATCTGGACAATGAACGCAAGCGCCTGGAACAGGGGTAAGCGGCCATGATGACATCCCTAGTTGAAGCCGCGATCAAGCAGCGGCTGGTGGTGTGCGTGATTGCCGTGGTGCTGTTCTTCTTCGGCCTGCGCGCCGCCGGCAAGCTCTCGGTCGATGCGTTCCCGGACGTGACCAACGTCCAGGTGCAGATCGCTACCGAAGCCACCGGCCGTTCGCCCGAGGAGGTGGAGCGCTTTGTCACGGTGCCCATCGAAATGTCGATGACCGGCCTGCCCGGCCTCGAGGAAATGCGCTCGCTGAACAAGGCGGGCCTGTCGCTGATCACGCTGGTGTTCACGGAGAAGACCGACGTCTACTTCGCGCGCCAGCTGGTAATGGAGCGGCTGATCGAGGTGGGCGGGCGCATGCCGGCGGACGTGACGCCGGTGCTCGGCCCCGTTTCCACGGGCCTGGGCGAGGTCTACCAGTACACGCTGGACCGCGCCGACGATGGCAACCGCGAACTGACGCAGGAGGAGCTGTCCGAGCGCCGTATCGCCCAGGACTGGGTGGTGCGGCCGCTGCTGCGCTCGATTCCCGGCGTGGCGGAAATCAACTCGCAGGGCGGCTACGTGCGGCAGTACCAGGCACTGGTCAACCCGGAGCGGATGCGCCACTACGGGGTCAACATCCAGCAGGTCTACCAGGCGCTGGCGCGCAACAACGCCAACTCGGGCGGTGGCGTGCTGCCGCACTATGCCGAGCAGTACCTGATTCGCGGCGTGGGCCTGGCCAAGGGCGTGGACGACATCGGCAGCATCGTGCTGAAGGAGGTCAACGGCACGCCGGTCTACCTGCGCGACGTGGCGCAGGTGACCATCGGCCACGAGGTGCGGCAGGGCGCGCTGGTCAAGAACGGCCAGACCGAGGCCGTGGGCGGCATCGTGATGATGATGCGCGGCGGCAACGCCAAGGAAGTGGTGAGCCGCGTGAAGGCCCGCGTGGCCGAGATCAACGACCGCGGCATGCTGCCCGGCAAGCTGCAGATCGTGCCGTACTACGACCGTAGCGAACTGGTGGATGCCGCGCTGTGGACCGTGACCAAGGTGCTGCTGGAAGGCGTGGTGCTGGTGGTGATCGTGCTGTTCCTGTTCCTTGGGGACGTGCGCTCGTCGGTGATCGTGCTGGCCACGCTGGTGCTCACGCCACTGATGACCTTCATCGTGATGAACAAGGTGGGGCTGTCGGCCAACCTGATGTCGCTGGGGGGGCTGGCCATCGCCATCGGCCTGATGGTGGATGGGTCCGTGGTGGTGGTGGAGAACGCGTTCGAGCGGCTGGGCCACGCCGAGAAATCGGGGCTGACCCGGACCGAGATCCTCGTCAAGGCGGTGCAGGAGGTGGCCACGCCGGTGATTGTGGGGGTGGGCATCATCATCCTGGTGTTCCTGCCGCTGATGACGCTGTCCGGCATGGAAGGCAAGATGTTCGCGCCGCTGGCGTTCACCATCTCGATTGCGCTGGCGATCTCGCTGTTCCTGTCGCTGACGCTGTCGCCGGTGCTGTCCGCCTACCTGCTCAAGGGCGGCGCCGAGCATGACACGAAGATCATCGCGTTCATGAAGCGCAATTACCTGCGCCTGCTGCACTGGGCGCTGCAGAACAGCAAGACCACCGTGCTGTCGGCGGTGGGGCTGTTCGTTGCGACGATCCTGATCGTGCCGCTGCTGGGTACCTCGTTCATCCCCGAGATGAAGGAGGGCTCCATCGTGCCCGCCATCGACCGCGTGCCGAACATCTCGCTCGAGGAGTCGATCAAGCTCGAGAAGATGGCCAACAAGCTGGTGCTGGAGGTGCCGGGGGTGAAGTCCGTGGTGTCCGGTGTGGGCCGGGGCGAGAGCCCGGCCGACCCGCAGGGCCAGAACGAGTCCACCCCCATCGCCAGCCTGAAGCCGCGCGACGAGTGGCCGGACGGCTGGACCCAGGACGACATCGCCAACGCCATCCGCGAGAAGCTCAAGGCCATTCCGGGCGTGCAGATCGTGATGGCGCAGCCGATCTCGGACCGCGTGGACGAGATGGTCAGCGGCGTGCGTTCCGACGTGGCGGTGAAGATCTTCGGCGACGACCTCGACAAGCTGCGCGAGCTGGCCGGCGAGATCGCGCGGGTGGCGGGCGGCATCCAGGGCTCGCAGGACGTGCGCATCGAGCGGATCTCGGGCCAGCAATACCTGTCGATCGAGATCGACCGGCAGGCGATTGCGCGCTACGGGCTGAACGTGTCGGACATCCACGACATCATCGAGATTGCCATCGGCGGCAAGCGCGCCACGGACATCTTCGAGGGCGAGCGCCGCTTCGCGGCGGCGGTGCGCCTGCCCGAGGACTTCCGTGACAACGTGCAGGCCATCCGCCAGTTGCTGGTGCCGGCGCCGGACGGCGTGCAGGTGCCGCTGGAGTCCGTGGCCAAGATCGAGGTCAGCGACGGCCCCGCGCAGATCAGCCGCGAGATGGCCAAGCGCCGCGTGGTGGTGATGATCAACGTGAAGGATCGCGACCTGGGCGGCTTCGTGGCCGAACTCCAGAGCGCGGCCGAAAGCAAGGTCAAGCTGCCCGAGGGCTACTACTTCGAGTGGGGCGGCCAGTTCCAGAACATGGAGCGCGCCATGGGCCACCTGAAGATCATCGTGCCGATCACCATCGCCGCGATCTTCTTCCTGCTGTTCCTGCTGTTCAACTCGCTGCGCTTTGCCACGCTGATCATCACGGTGCTGCCGTTCGCGTCGATCGGCGGGATCATCGGGCTGTTCGTCACGGGCGAGTACCTGTCCGTGCCGGCGTCGGTGGGCTTTATTGCGCTGTGGGGCATGGCGGTGCTGAACGGGGTGGTGCTGGTGTCGTACATCCGCACGCTGCGCGAGTCGGGCATGTCGCTGCGCAACGCGGTGGTGCGTGGCGCCACGCAGCGTTTCCGCCCGGTGATGATGACCGCGACCATCGCCATGCTGGGCCTGGTGCCGTTCCTGTTCTCGAGCGGGCCCGGTTCCGAGGTGCAGCGCCCGCTGGCGGTGGTGGTGATTGGCGGGCTGATCACCTCGACGCTGCTGACGCTGGTGATGGTGCCGGTGCTGTACCGCTGGTTCGACGACAGCAAGCCGGAGGCGCGCGACATGTCGGTGTGACGTTGGCCCGGACGTTGGCCCGGACGTTGACCCGTACCGTCGCAGTACAATGACAGCCGGCCGGCACGCTACGCGTGTCGGCCGTTTTTCGTTTTTCGGAGAGATCCCATGACTTTGCCGGTTTCACGGCAGGGGCGCCGCCTGCTGGTGGCGCTGGCTGCCGCCACGCTCCCGACGTTCGCCTTCGCTGCCGAGACGGCCGATCCTGCTGATCGGCCTTCCGCGCAGGCGCCCGTCAATATCGAACTGGGCCAGCGCGGCGGACGCCCCGAGGCGCCCGAGGCGCCGGTGGCCTGCATGGAGGCCGTCAAGGCCAAACTGCCGAACCCGGAGCGCTTCCGCTGGGTGCGCGGCACCACGCGGCGCGTGGCGGAGGACTTCTACAGCGTGGTCGGCAACGTCGAGTTCGTGAACCAGGCCGGCGAGGCGCGCAAGGGCGATGTCCAGTGCGATGTCATGCGCGCGCCCGGCAACCAGTTCATCGTGCCGAAGATACGGCTGCCCCAGTAGATACAAGGGTTTGCGAGCCGCCAGGATGACAATGCTGTCATCCTGGCGGCTTTTTCATTGGAGGGCCTTTACACGCACGGGCCCATCTCCTAAGCTATTGTGTACGCTGTACACAACGAGCGCAGCGACATCATCGACAGATCCAGGGATCAACAGGAGACCGTTGCAATGCAGACTGAAACGACCAACGAACACCGCTGGCTGCAGAAGCTGGTGGGCAAATGGATGGCTGAAGGCGAGGCAGTGATGGGGCCGGACACCCCGCCGCAGAAGTGGAAGATTCCCGAGCAGGTAGGCGCCGTGGGCGACCTCTGGGTGCAGGGCCGCTCCGAAGGCGAGATGCCCGGCTGCGGGCACGCCGTCACCGTGATGACGCTGGGCTATGACCCCACCCGCAAGCACTTCGTGGGCACCTTCATCGGGTCGATGATGACCCACATGTGGATCTACGAGGGCGACCTCGAGGCCGATGGCCGCACGCTGACCCTGCGCGCCGATGGCCCCACCTTCACGCCGGAAGGCAAGCTGGTACCGGGCAAGACCTCGAAATTCCGCGACGTGATCGCCTTCCAGGACGACGACAACCGCACGCTGACCTCATTCATGCAGGGCGATGACGGCGAGTGGATGCAGATCATGCAGGCGCGCTATCGCCGGGAAAAGTAGGCATTTCCTCAATCCATGTACTCCTGAAGGGCGGCGTGGAAGCATGGCCATGTCACGCGCCATGCGCCTCCGTGACGACCTTTCGTGGCCAACGCCAACTTCAGGAGTCCATCAATGGCTAACTCTCAAACCGCGGTCTCCGACAAGGAAGACATTCCGGCAAGTCTGGAGGCGCGCAAGGCCTTCCAGCCAGACCTGTACGTCACCCGCCAACAATTCCTGGCGCTCAAGCAGCGTGTCGATGCCTTGACGCTCGAAGACAAGGACAAAGGGGCCAAGTACTTCCGTGCCAACAGCACCGGACCCGATAGCCAGGCCACCGGTCAGGAGGCGGTGGCGATCGGGCCGTCCGCCATTGCCGGGGGCGCGGGCAGTGTCGCGATCGGCGAGGGCGTCTCCTATCCCACTTCAGGCCGGGGCGTGGTGATCGGCTCCCTGGCGTATGTCGGCACAGGAGAGCCCAACGACGGGGTGGTGGTGCTGGGCTGCGACGCCAACGCCTCTGGCGAGCGTGCGGTGGCGATTGGCGGCGGCGCCAGTGCAACGTTTACCGACAACGTCGCCATCGGGGGTGGTGCCATTGCATATTTTTCCGGCGCGTCCGTCGCAGTGGGGGGCGCGGCCTACACAGCCGGAGAGCAATGCGTGGCTGTGGGGTACGGTGCGCGTGCCGAAGGGTCCTGGGGGGTGGCGCTCGGTGGCGGCGCGCAGGTGACTGGCGACGCATCGGTCGGTATCGGGCAAAGTCTGCGCGTCACGAATCGCTGGGCAACGGTCGTCGGATCGGGCGCCAAGGTGGAATTCGACGGCGGCGTGGCGATCGGTGCCTATGCCGTGTGCGACCGCGAGGATTCGGTGTCCGTCGGCAACGTGGCGATGGGCCGCTACATCGCCCACGTTCTGCCTGGCAGGCACGATGACGAGGTCGTGACCGTAGGCCAGTTAAAGGACGCGGGGCTGCTGGTGAACGCGGATGGCGGCCTGGAGAATACGGTCGTGGCGTTCAGCGACACGGGCAGAGGCAAGGTCGCGTTGCCGTCCACACAGGTAAGCGGGTTGCGTCAGGGTGAGGTGAGTGCGCGGAGCACGGACGCCGTCACGGGCAGCCAGCTGTTCCGGGTGATCCGGCGGCAGGACGATCTCGAGGCCCGCATCGCGGCGCTGGAGCGCGGGGCGCGCCGGGCGTAGCGCTGGCCTTCAGACGCGGTCCAGCTCGTCGCTGTTCCACCAGGCGTCGAGCAGGGGCTGGAAGCGGTTGTCGGGCGCGGGCGGCACGCGCGTACTCTTGCGCGCGGGCGGCAGTTCGCGTCCCGTCAGCTGGTAATAGACTGCCGCGGGCAGGGTGCCCGGGCCGTAGGGCACATGGTCGATCACGCTCATCTGCCGCGCGGCCTTCAACGCCCGGGTGGTCTCCTCGGCGGACAGGCCGCTGGCGTCAGCCAGCGCGTCGCGGCGCAGCGGACCCTCGCGCTGCAAACCGGCGATCAGCAGATGCACACATTGACGCGTATTCCGTTTCATAGGGGCGCATTTTTCCGCACCTGCACCGCGCTGCACAATCCGGATTGACATTTGTTTGCAATCCGTTGCGTCGTTTCGTGGCAGTTGCCCCACTGTAGTGGGAGATGTGGGGCCTTTGGCAGCACTTTTTGGCGAATGGGGCGGCGCGCGTTCCACTTCGGCCATACCCCTCTTGCGCCGGCGCCGATACTGTATAAACATACAGTAATCGTCAATCTTCCGATGGCGCACGCCCGCCGCGTGTGCCGGATTCATCACCATGACTGCGCCCCCGCACATCCTGCCTGCCGTGGAGGATGGTGCGTCCCTACTTCCTTCTCCGCCCGAGTCGGCGCCCGTGCCCGTGCCCGATCATCGGGCCTCGGTGGCCGAACTCGAGCATCGCTACCCCGGCCTCTGGCGCGCCGGGCAACTGGGCCATGCCGGCCGGCTGCCCGTGTGCCCGAGCGGCTATGACGCGCTGGCGCAGGAGCTGCCCGGCGGGGGCTGGCCGGCGGGCGCGGTCACCGAGCTGCTGCTTGCCCACGATGGCGTGGGCGAACTGCGCCTGCTGATGCCGGCGCTGCGCACGCTGGCTGCGGCGGGGCGGCGCGTGGCGTTCGTCAATCCGCCTTATCTGCCGAATGCCGCCGGGCTGGCGGCGGGGCTGGCCGGCCTGCCCGCGCGCCAGCTGTACTGGGTGCGGCCGCCG
>NZ_CAJPVH010000013.1 GCF_905397395.1 Cupriavidus campinensis | reverse complement strand
TGGCGCCGGGGTGTCGGGCGTGCGGGCGCGCGTGGTGCTGCCGGCGCGGCCGCGCGTGGCGGGCGCCTGGAGGTCGCCCGTGTCACCGTTCGGGCCTGACTCGAGCAATGCCTCGCGTTCGAGCGCCGGCACAGGTTTCTTACCCTGCGCGGCTTTGGCCTTGGGCAGTGAGACCGGTGCGAATTCGCTTGGGTCCAGCAGTTGGGCAGGCTTGGCGGGCATGGTAGGCAGCGGCATGCTTGGACATCCTTTCAGGGGGGCGGAAAAGGGCGGGCGGCGGCGCGAAGCGCGCGGCGGGGTGCACACCTTGGTGCATGCCGGGGCGCGACGGCCGCAAACAAAAAAGCCGCCATGCCTGTTGAACAGGTGTGGCGGCTTCTTCGCGGACCCCGGACACGGCAGGTCCGCTACCAGCCCGGGGACTTTCTCTCCTGGGCCGGAACGGTACAACAGCGTGGCAACTGGGATCTGAACGCATTACGGGCCAATGTATCCGAACGTTTTCGGTTTGGCAATGACCCTGCGGACGGAGTGTTGCGCGGTGTTGCAGCCGCGCCAGTGGCGCCTGGCGGACTAGATCTTGCGGATGAGTTCGAGGACTTCGTCCACGTGGTTCGGCACCTTGATGCCGCGCATCTCGTGCCGCAGGATGCCCTTGCCGTCGAGGATGAAAGTGCTGCGCTCGATCCCGCGCACTTCCTTGCCATACATCTTTTTCATCTTGATGACGTCGAACAGGCCGCAGAGCGCCTCGTCGGCGTCCGAGATCAGCTCGAAGGGCAGTTCGAGCTTGGTCTTGAAGTTCTCGTGAGACTTCAGGCTGTCGCGCGAGATGCCGAACACCACGGCGCCGGCCGCCTCGACCTCGGCGTACTGGTCGCGGAAGTTCATCGCTTCGGTGGTGCAGCCCGGCGTGTTGTCCTTCGGGTAGAAGTACAGGACCACGGTCTTGCCGCGCTGGCCGGCAAGATGGAACTCCCCGCCGGTAGCGGGGGCGCGGAAGTCCGGAACGGCCTGGTTGAGACTGACTGTCATGCTGGTGGCTCTCCTGGATGGCGGTGCATCATCGGTGATGGCGGCCCGTTTGTTGTGGGGGTGGACCCGGGCTTGTGCCATGGCGGGTGCAGTTTGGGGCAGTCGGCCAGACTTCAAGCGTGGCGTGCGCTCAACCTCGGCAGGTTGTCGGCCGATATTCGCACCAGGGAGCCGGCTCTAGGCCTCGTCGACCACCGGCTCCACCAGCAGGATCGCCGCCACCTTGCGGCCCTCGGCCATCAGGATATTGTAGGTGCGGCATGCGGCCTGGAGATCCATGGCGTCCACGCCGATGTGGCGGCGGGCCAGCGCGGCGGTCAGGCGCGGGTGAGGAAAACGCAGCTTGTTGCCGGTGCCCAGCAGTACCACCTCTGCCTGTTTATCGAGCAGGACGTCGAAATGGGCCGGTTCCAGGTCCTCGAAGCGGGCCACCGGCCACGGCTCGACCGGGCCTTCCGGCATCACCAGCACGGACTGGTCGTGGCGGACCAGGTTGATTTCGATATACCCGGGACCGTAGCTGGTCACGGTATTGAGATTGTTGGGTTTGTCGGCGTGGAGTTTCAAGTGGGGCTCGCGGTGGCAGGATCGTGCGCCCGGCGCGGGAAAGCGTCGCTGCAATGCAAGAATCCATGCCGAAGTCTGTCATAATCCGATAAATTATAGCTTTTGCCTCCCTGTCTGCCACGCGCCGGGCACATCACCGCGGATGCGCCGCCGTCCGCCCAGACTTGCCAGGACATTCCAGAAGATTCCGAAAATCCGCTGCCACGGAGACCGGCAGCCTGCCCTGACATCGCCAACACCGCCGTGAAACCCATCCAGAAATCGAACAAGCTCCAGAACGTTTGCTATGACATCCGCGGCCCGGTGCTGGAAAAGGCCCGGCAGATGGAGGAGGAAGGGCACAAGATCATCAAGCTGAACATCGGCAACCTGGCCGTGTTCGGTTTCGATGCCCCGGAGGAGATCCAGCAGGACATGATGCGCAACCTGCCCAATTCGGCGGGTTACTCGGACTCCAAGGGCATCTTCGCGGCGCGCAAGGCCATCATGCACTACACCCAGGAGAAGAAGATCCAGGGCGTGGGGCTGGACGACATCTACGTGGGCAACGGCGCCTCGGAGCTGATCGTGATGTCGATGAACGCGCTGCTCAACAGCGGCGACGAGGTGCTGGTGCCGGCGCCGGACTATCCGCTGTGGACCGCCGCCGTGAGCCTGTCCGGCGGCACCCCGGTGCACTATATCTGCGACGAGGCCGACGACTGGATGCCGGACCTCGACGATATCCGCAGGAAGATCACCCCGAACACCAAGGCGATCGTCGTCATCAACCCGAACAACCCCACCGGGGCGCTGTATTCGGACGAGCTGCTGCAGGAGATCGTCGCCATTGCGCGCCAGCACGGCCTGATCATCTTTGCCGACGAGATCTACGACAAGGTGCTGTACGACGGCCATTCGCATACCTCGATCGGCGCGCTGTCCACGGACGTGCTGACGGTGACCTTCAACGGCCTGTCGAAGAACTACCGCTCGTGCGGCTACCGCGCCGGCTGGATGGTGGTGTCGGGCGACAAGCGCCCGGCTCAGGACTATATCGAGGGCCTGAACATGCTGTCCTCGATGCGCCTGTGCGCCAACGTGCCGGGCCAGTGGGCCATCCAGACCGCGCTGGGCGGCTATCAGAGCATCAACGACCTGGTGGCCGAGGGCGGCCGGCTGCGCCGCCAGCGCGACCTGGCCTATGAACTGATCACCCAGATCCCCGGCGTGAGCTGCGTCAAGCCCAAGGCCGCGCTGTACCTGTTCCCGAAGCTCGACCTGTCGATGTACCCGATCCAGGACGACCAGGAATTCATCTACGAACTGCTGCAGGAATCGAAGGTGCTGCTGGTGCAGGGCACCGGCTTCAACTGGGGCGCGCCGGATCACTTCCGGATCGTGTTCCTGCCGCACGAGGAAGACCTGCGCGAGGCCGTGACCCGCGTCGGCCGTTTCCTCGAAACCTATCGAAAACGTCACGGCACGGCCTGAGCCGCCGCGGCGCCCCCGTTCATCCCGCATCAAGCAACCCAGAGTCAGACGTCCATGCAACCCATTAAAGTCGGCCTTCTCGGCATCGGTACCGTTGGTAGCGGCACGTTCAACGTGCTCAAGCGCAATCAGGAAGAAATTCGTCGCCGTGCAGGCCGCGGCATCGAGATTGCGATGGTGGCCGACCTCAATACCGAGCGCGCCCGGGAGCTGACCGGCGGCGAGGTGGAAGTCGTCAGCGATGCCAATGAGGTGGTCACCCGCCCCGAGATCGACATCGTGGTGGAGTTGATCGGCGGCTACGGCATTGCCCGCGAGCTGGTTCTGAAGGCCATCGAAAACGGCAAGCACGTGGTCACCGCCAACAAGGCGCTGCTGGCCGTGCATGGCAACGAGATCTTCGAGGCCGCGCGCCGCAAGGGCGTGATCGTGGCGTTCGAGGCTGCCGTGGCCGGTGGCATCCCCATCATCAAGGCGCTGCGCGAAGGCCTGACCGCGAACCGCATCCAGTGGATCGCCGGCATCATCAACGGCACGACGAACTTCATCCTGTCCGAAATGCGCGACAAGGGCCTGGACTTCGACGTGGTGCTCAAGGAAGCCCAGCAGCTGGGCTATGCCGAGGCCGACCCGACCTTCGACATTGAGGGCATCGACGCCGCCCACAAGGTCACGCTGATGAGCGCCATCGCCTTCGGCATGCCGGTGCAGTTCGACAAGGCCCACGTGGAAGGCATCACCAACCTGTCCGCCATCGACATCAAGTACGCCGAGGAACTGGGCTACCGCATCAAGCTGCTCGGCATCACGCGCCGCCGCGAAGAGGGTGTGGAGCTGCGCGTGCATCCCACGCTGGTGCCGGCGTCCCGCCTGATCGCCAATGTGGAAGGCGCGATGAACGCCGTGCTGGTGCAGGCCGACGCCGTGGGCACCACGCTGTACTACGGCAAGGGCGCCGGCGCCGAGCCGACCGCCTCGGCCGTGATTGCCGATCTGGTGGACGTGACGCGCCTGCATACGGCCGATCCGAACCATCGCGTGCCGCACCTGGCGTTCCAGCCGGACGAGCTGTCCAGCGTGCCGGTGCTGCCGATCGAGGAAGTCACCAGCTCCTACTACCTGCGCATGCGTGTGTCCGACGAGACCGGCGTGCTGGCCGAGATCACGCGCATCCTGGCCGAAGGCGGCATCAGCATCGACGCGATGCTCCAGAAGGAGTCGCGCCAGGGCGAGCCGCAGACCGACATCATCATCCTGACGCACCTCACGCGCGAGAAGCACGTGAACGCCGCCATCCGCGGCATCGAGTCGCTGCCGACGGTGCTGTCCGCCGTGACGCGCCTGCGCATGGAAGAACTGAACTAAGACGCCCTCGCTCATGCAATACCAATCGACGCGCGGCCATGACATGCCGCAATCGTTCTCCGAGATCCTGCTGGGCGGCCTGGCGCCGGACGGCGGGCTCTACCTGCCGAAGCAGTACCCGCAGGTTACGGCCGACGAACTGGAAGCCTGGCGCAAGCTGTCCTACGCCGACCTGGCGTTCGAGGTCCTCTCGCGCTTCTGCGACGACATCCCCGCCGACGACCTGCGCGCGCTGACGCGCAAGACCTACACCGCCGAGGTGTACTGCAACGCACGTCCGGGCGACAACACGGCGGACATTACCCCGCTGCGTACGCTGGGCGAGGAGGGCGGCACGCCGCTGCAACTGCTGGGCCTGTCGAACGGCCCGACGCTGGCCTTCAAGGACATGGCGATGCAGCTGCTCGGCAACCTGTTCGAGTACGCACTGCGCCGCGCCGGCCTGAAGCTGAACATCCTCGGGGCAACCTCCGGCGACACCGGCAGCGCGGCCGAGTACGCGATGCGCGGCAAGGATGGCATCCGCGTGTTCATGCTGAGCCCGCACCGCAAGATGAGCGCGTTCCAGACCGCGCAGATGTTCAGCCTGCAGGACCCGAACATCTTCAACCTGGCCATCGAAGGCGTGTTCGACGACGCCCAGGACATCGTCAAGGCGGTGTCGAATGACCACGCTTTCAAGGCGCGCCAGTCCATCGGCACGGTCAATTCGATCAACTGGGCGCGCGTGGTGGCCCAGGTGGTCTACTACTTCAAGGGCTGGCTGCTGGCCACCGATGGCCCCGGCCAGAAGGTGTCGTTCTGCGTGCCGTCGGGCAACTTCGGCAATGTCTGCGCCGGCCATATCGCGCGCATGATGGGCCTGCCGATCGACAAGCTCGTGGTTGCTACCAACGAGAACGACGTGCTGGACGAGTTTTTCCGCACCGGCACCTACCGCGTGCGGACCTCGGCGCAGACGTACCACACGTCGAGCCCGAGCATGGACATCTCCAAGGCCTCGAACTTCGAGCGCTTCGTGTTCGACCTGCTCGGCCAGGACGGCGACAAGCTCGCCGACCTGTTCCGCGACGTGGACACCAAGGGTGGTTTCGACCTCTCCGGCACGCCGGAATTCGACCGCATTCGCCAGTTCGGCTTTGTCTCGGGCCGCAGCACGCATGAGGACCGCCTGGCCACCATCCGCGACGTGCACGCGCGTTACGGCGTGACCATCGACACCCATACCGCCGATGGCGTGAAGGTGGCGCGTGAGTACCTGACGCCGGGCGTGCCGATGGTCGTGCTGGAAACGGCACTGCCGGCCAAGTTCGCCGACACGATCCGCGAGGCGCTGGGCCATGAGCCCGAGCGGCCCGCCGCGTTCGATGGCATCGAGGCGCTGCCGCAGCGTTTCGAGGTGATGCCGGCGGACGCCGCGCAGGTCAAGGCGTATATCGCCCGCCACACCGGGCTGTAAGCGACACCACCGCGGCGACCGACCGGCACTCAACTCGCTACAATCGGGTTTGCCGGGCCCGCTGCCACGGCCCCCAGGCTTCGCGCCGGGGGCTGTTTTTCATGGGCCAACCTGATTCCAGCCACGCTCACATGACTCAAGCCCCCACCCAAACTGCTGCGGCCAACCGTCCGCCGATGCTGACCATGGCCGAGGCGCTCGTGGCCCTGATGGCCGGCGTGCGTCCGCTGACGGCCACCGAGACCGTCGACACGCTCGACGCCAACGGCCGCGTGCTGGCCGCGCCCGTGACCAGCACGCTGCGCGTGCCGCCCGCCGACAATACCTCGATGGATGGCTACGTGATGCGCGCCGCCGACGTGCCCGCGCCGGGCACGCGCCTGCCGGTCTCGCAGCGGATTCCGGCCGGCCACGTGGGCACGGCGCTGGCCGCCGGCACTGCCGCGCGGATCTTCACGGGCGGCCTGATCCCGCCTGGCGCTGATGCCGTGGTCATGCAGGAGCAGTGCGTGGCCGATGGCGACGCGGTCGTCGTCAATCATGTGCCGGCTTCGGGCGAATGGATTCGCCGCGCAGGCGAGGACATCGAGGCCGGCGCGGAAATCCTGCCGGCCGGCACGCGGCTGACGCCGCAGGCGCTGGGACTGGCGGCCTCGGTGGGACAGGCGAGGCTGGACGTGGTGCGCCGCGTGCGCGTGGCCGTGTTCTTTACCGGCGACGAACTGGCGATGCCCGGCGAGCCGCTCAAGCCGGGCGCCATCTATAACTCCAACCGCTTCACGCTGCGCGGCCTGCTCGAAAACCTGGGCTGCGAAGTGTCCGACTTCGGCATCGTGCCGGACACGCTGGCCGCCACGCGTGACACCCTGCGCCGCGCCGCCGAAGGGTGTGATCTGATCATCACCTCGGGTGGTGTCTCGGTGGGTGAGGAAGACCATATCCGGCCGGCCGTGCAGGCCGAAGGGCGGCTGGACCTCTGGCAGATCGCCATCAAGCCCGGCAAGCCGCTGGCCTTCGGCCAGGTGGCGAATGGCTCGGACAGCCCGGCGCACTTCCTTGGCCTGCCCGGCAACCCGGTGTCGAGTTTCGTCACCTTCCTGCTGTTCGTGCGGCCGTTCATCCTGCGTCTGCAAGGCGTGGCCGATGTGACGCCGCGCCGCCTGCCGCTGCGTGCCGATTTCGATCTGGCGCGTGGCGACCGCCGCAACGAATTCCTGCGCGCGCGCCTCAACGACGCGGGCGGCCTCGACCTGTTCCCGAACCAGAGTTCGGGCGTGCTGACGTCTACGGTCTGGGGCGACGGGCTGATCGACAACCCGCCGAACCAGACCATTCGCCGCGGCGACACCGTGCAATTCATCCCGTTCGACGGCCTGCTGGGCTGACGCGCGGACCCAACCATCATGCAAATCGAACTCCGATACTTCGCCAGCGTGCGCGAGCAGGTGGGGCAGGGCGCCGAGCGCGCCGAGGTGCCCGCCAGCGTACGCACCGTGGGCGACCTGCGCGGCTGGCTGCGCGAGCGCGGCGGCCACTGGGCCGAGGCGCTGGCCGAAGGCCGCGCCCTGCGCATGGCCGTGGACCACGCCGTGGCCCGCGCCGACACCCCGCTGGCCGAGGGCTGCGAAGTGGCGTTCTTCCCGCCCGTGACCGGAGGCTGAGATGAGCGCACGCGTGCAGCACGACGATTTCGACCTCGGCGCGGAAGTGGCGGCGCTGCGGGCCAGCAATCCCGGCGTGGGCGCCGTGGCCAGCTTTATCGGCACCGTGCGCGATGTCACGCATGGTACGGCGGTCCGCACGATGGAGCTCGAGCACTATCCAGGCATGACCGAGAAGTCGCTGGAGCGCATCGAAGCCGCCGCGCGCGCGCGCTGGCCTCTGCTTGGCGTGACCATCGTCCATCGCGTGGGGCTGTTGCAGCCGCTGGACCAGATCGTGCTGGTGGCGGTGGCCTCCGCGCACCGGGGCGATGCCTTCGCCGCGTGCGAGTTCATCATGGACTACCTGAAGTCCGAGGCGCCGTTCTGGAAGAAGGAAGAAACGCCCGAGGGCGCGCGCTGGGTCGATGCGCGGGTCTCGGACGATGCGGCGCTGCGCCGCTGGGGCATCGAATCGTTCAACGCCGAATCATCGAGCAACACGTCGAACAACACGTCGAACAATAACAAGGAAGGCTGAATGGGTCCGCTTGGATTTGTGGCGGTGGGCGCCGGCGCCGCCGTGGGCGCCTGGCTGCGCTGGGGATTTTCCGTATGCTGGAACGCGGCCAACCCGGCGTTGCCGTACGGCACGCTGGCCGCCAACCTGGTGGGCGGCTATCTGGTCGGGATCGCCGTGGCGTTCTTCCAGTCGCACCCGGGCCTCTCGCCCGAATGGCGGCTGCTGGCCGTCACCGGCTTCCTCGGCGGCCTGACTACGTTTTCGACGTTCTCGAGCGAGGTGGTCGGCAACCTGATGGCCGGCGACTATCGCTGGGCGCTGGCCCACGTGGTGGTGCACCTGGGCGGCTCGCTGGTGCTCACGGCCCTCGGCATCTGGACCTGGCGCGCGCTCGCCTGAGCGTTTTCCCTTTTCCGTCAAGCACTTGGCCGGCCTGATGCCTGTGTACCGGGTCGCACATACAGGTTCCGGTAGTGGCGCTATAGCTGGCATTCGACTGACTGCCGGCTCGCATCCCACCACCTGAACCGTCTACTATGTCCCGGGAGGGACGCATACGGCGCTCCGCCCGGGCGTGTTCCCCATCGCGCCCCGTCGCGCCTCATCGCCCCTCGTCGTATTGCATTTGCGGTTTGCGGTTTGCGGTTTGCAGTTTGCGGTTCGTTGGTCTTGTTTCTGTTTTACCGATCCGGCCCCGCCGGCATACATAACAGGAGACACCCCATGACGCACAGCCTTGCAACGCGCGCAGGAAAACTACTAGTCGATCCACGATGCCAGACCGCCATCGCCGCCGCCGTGGCGGTGCTGCTGATTGGCGCCTGCGGCGGCGGGGATGACAATAACAACGGCGGGGGCGGCGGCGGCCCCACGACGCAGAACCCGAACAACCGGCCGACTTTCGTGGTGGGCACCATCGGCGTGCAGAACTACGACGGCAATACCGACGACCTGCTGACTGCCGGACTCGGCAAGGACGGCCTGATCGCCACGGCCACCGCGCCGGTGCCGGCCGATCCCGCCGCGCCCACGGCGGCCGAGCTGCGCCGCATCGCCATCTTCAATAACTACCGCGCCATCGTCGATACCAACCCGCTGGGTGGCTACGGCTCGCTGTACGGGCCGAACGTGGATGCCCAGGGCAACGTCACGGCCAGCCAGGGCAAGGTGCCCGGTACCGAGTACATCGCCTTTGCCGACGATGGCACCGGCCAGCAGAACGTGACGGTCATGGCGCAGATCCCGACCAATTTCGACCCCGCCAATCCGTGCCTGATCTCGGCCACCTCGTCGGGCTCGCGCGGCATCTACGGCGGGATTTCGGTCGGCGAATGGGGCCTCAAGCGTGGCTGTGCCGTGGCCTACACCGACAAGGGCACCGGCGCGGCGCCGCACGACCTCGACTCGGACACCGTGCCGCTGATCAACGGCACCCGCCAGGCCCGTACCGGCGCCGGCAAGCTGGCCCAGTTCGCGGCGCAGCCGGGCGCGCAGACGCTGGCGGACTTCACCACCGCCAATCCGCATCGGCTGGCCTACAAGCATGCCCACTCGAAGCAGAATCCGGAGGCCAACTGGGGGCTGAACACGCTCCAGGCCATCGAGTTCGCCATCTGGGCGATCAACGACAAGTTCGGCACCGTGGGGTCGGACGGGGTGCGGCAGGCATCCATCGGCAAGGACAAGATCCTGGTCATCGCCTCGGCCGTCTCCAACGGCGGCGGCGCGGCCATCGCGGCAGCGGAGCAGGATACGAACGGCCTGATCGACGGCGTGGCCGTGGGCGAGCCGAACGTGAACATGCCCGCCGTGCCGGCCATTACCGTGAAGCGGGGCGGGGTGACGGTGGGGTCATCCGGGCGGCATCTGTATGACTACACCACCACGGCGAACCTGTTCTCGCTCTGCGCGGGCACGGCGTCGCTGCCGGCACCGTTCACCTCGGTGACGGTCATCCAGGGCGCCAATCGCTGCGGCTCGCTGGTCGGCAACGGGCAACTCACGGGCGCGTCGCTGACTGACCAGTCGACCGATGCCTTCACACGCCTGCACGCCGCCGGCTGGGAGCCAGAATCCGATGTGCTGCATGCATCGCTTTCATCGCTCGAAGTGGCCAGCTCGATCTCGGTGACGTACGCCAACTCCTACTCGCGTGCCAGCGTCACCGACAAGCTGTGCGACTACACCTTCGCCTCGCCGGGCGGCGCTACCGGCACCCCGGTGACCATCCCGCCAAACATATTGGCCCTGACGTTCTCCACCGGCAACGGCGTGCCGCCGAGCACCGGCGTGACGCTCATGAACGAGAAAGCCCAGGGCGGCCCCGCCCGCGACTTCCTCTCCACCAACAGCGTCGGCGGCGTCGCGGACGCCAACCTGCCCGGCGCCAACTGCCTGCGCGACCTGCTGACCAACAGCGCAGCACTCCAGGCGGGCATCGGCCAGACCCTGCGCACCGGCAACCTGCGCGGCAAGCCGGCGATGATCGTGCATGGCCGCAGCGACGGCCTGCTGCCGGTCAACCACACCTCGCGGCCCTACCTGGGGCTGAACAAGGTGGCGGAAGGCACGGCCAGCAAGCTCTCTTATATAGAGGTGACCAACGGCCAGCATTTCGACGCCTTCATCGACGTACTGCCTGGCTACGCCAACACCTTCATCCCGCTGCACGTGTACCTGAACCGGGCGCTGGACGCCGTCTACGCCAACCTGCGCAGCGGCACCGCACTCCCGCCGTCGCAGGTGGTGCGCACCACGCCACGCGGAGGCTCCGCCGCACCGGCACCCCAGATCCTGCCCTCGAACGTCCCCCCGATCGCCGCCACCCCGGCGGCGGGCGATGTGATTTCGGTGAGTGGATCGACGGTGAACGTGCCGAACTAGTCGGGCAGGTGCGTTAAACGCCACGTTTCCCGTCGAGAGACCCCACATCTCGACGGGAGCGTTCTGACCCCAGTCAGTTTGATGACCGCTTTCGAACAATTCCTATTGGGCCTGGCGCGCCCCTAAGCCAATCTCGATGCTCCTTTCACGAAGGAGCATCGAGTCATGATCGATTTGACGTTTAATCTCAACGACCGGCCCATGAGTCGGCTTCGGGCCGGCGTACTCGATGTGCCGGCATTCTCGGGACGAGATGGGGACATCAATAGTTATCTTGCCGCCTGTCGCAAGAACTCCGGTCCGATCACGCCTGGCACTTATTACGTGTTAGACCGGCCCTCCGGCGGGCGTTTGAGATGGTTTCGGGAGCAAAATCCGTTTTCGACCGATAGGCGCAGGTGGTTCGCCCTCTTCGCCGCGGATGGAAGAGTGGACGATGTCTCGCGATTCTGTGCCGAAGTGGAGCGCGGGGAGTTTCGCCTCCACCCTAACGGTTCGCAAGGCATCAGTGAAGGTTGCATTGCTGTCAACAGCCACACCGACTTTGACCGCCTGAGGGCTTTGCTCAAAGCATCGACAGTCGGCCGGATTCCCAACACGGATGTTGCCTGCTACGGCAGACTCACGGTCAAGAGGTCCACGCCGTGACGGCGGTCTTAAAGGCACTTGTCAAAGTCGTGTTGCTGGCCGCGTGGCTTGTGCTTTTTCCTCTGTACCTGACTGCCAAGTGGCTGGATTACTCGGAGGTCATTTCTATTCCTCCGTGGCTCGGACAGTGGTTGTTCGACCATTACCGGCGTTTCGATCCCGCTGAGGACGGATACAACTTCGAAGCGTTGTTGTATTGGCTTCCCTCGTTTGTGACGACGCTGGTGGTCACTGCGGTCGCCATATGGCTTTGGCGCCGCCGCTCGAAATCTGCCCGTCAGCCTTGAAATGTCAAGTCACAGCCCTATCTTTCCGAAGTAACGTGTCCGGGCCGGGCCACCCCGCGCAACAGGGCACACTTTCCTAGAGAGAGAGGGATCCGAATGCGACTCGATAAATTCACCACCCGGTTCCAGGAGGCGCTTGCTGATGCGCAGAGCCTGGCGCTGGGGCATGACAACCAGTACATCGAACCGGTGCACCTGCTGCGCGCGCTGCTGGCGCAGAACGATGGCGCCGCGCGCACGCTGCTGGCGCGCGCCGGCGTGAACGTCAGCGGCCTGCAGACCGCGCTGGACGCCGCCATCAAGCGGCTGCCGCAGGTGCAGGGCACCAACGAGGTCCAGGTGGGCCGCGACCTCAACAACCTGCTCAACGCCACCGAGAAGGAAGCCATCAAGCGCAATGACCAGTTCATTGCCAGCGAGCTGTTCCTGCTCGCCGTGGCTGACGACAAGGGCGAGGGCGGCCGGATTGCGCGCGAGCATGGGCTGTCGCGCAAGTCGCTCGAGGCAGCCATCCAGGCCGTGCGGGGCGGCGACACGGTGCAGAGTGCCGATGCCGAATCGCAGCGCGAGGCGCTCAAGAAATATACCGTCGACCTGACCGAGCGCGCCCGTGCGGGCAAGCTCGACCCGGTGATCGGCCGTGACGACGAAATCCGCCGCTCCATCCAGATCCTGCAGCGCCGTACCAAGAACAATCCGGTGCTGATCGGCGAGCCGGGCGTGGGCAAGACCGCCATCGTCGAAGGGCTGGCCCAGCGCATCGTCAACGGCGAGGTGCCCGAGACGCTCAAGAACAAGCGCGTGCTGGTGCTCGACATGGCCGGTCTGCTGGCCGGCGCCAAGTATCGCGGCGAGTTCGAGGAACGGCTCAAGGCCGTGCTGAACGACGTGGCCAAGGACGAAGGCCAGACCATCGTCTTCATCGACGAAATCCACACCATGGTCGGCGCGGGCAAGGCCGAGGGCGCCATCGATGCCGGCAACATGCTCAAGCCGGCGCTGGCGCGCGGCGAGCTGCACTGCATCGGCGCGACCACGCTCAATGAGTACCGCAAGTACATCGAGAAGGACGCCGCACTGGAGCGCCGCTTCCAGAAGGTGCTGGTGGAAGAGCCGAGCGTGGAGGCGACCATCGCCATCCTGCGCGGCCTGCAGGAAAAGTACGAACTGCACCACGGCGTGGAGATCACCGACCCGGCCATCGTCGCGGCGGCGGAACTCTCGCACCGCTACATCACGGACCGCTTCCTGCCGGACAAGGCCATCGACCTGATCGACGAGGCCGGCGCGCGCATCAAGATGGAAATCGACTCCAAGCCGGAGGCGATGGACAAGCTCGAGCGCCGCACGATCCAGCTCAAGATCGAGCGTGAAGCCGTGAAGAAGGAGAGCGACGAGGCGTCGCGCAAGCGGCTGGAGCTGATCGAACAGGAAATCGAGCGGCTTGGGAAGGAATATGCCGACCTGGACGAGATCTGGCGCGCCGAGAAGGGCGCCGCCCAGGGCGCGGCCGCGCTGAAGGAAGAGATCGAGAAGATCAAGCTCGAAATCACCCGGCTGCAGCGCGAAGGCAAGCTGGACAAGGTGGCGGAGCTCCAGTACGGCAAGCTGCCGGAACTGGAAGGCAAGCTGCAGGCAGCGACCAAGGCCGAGGCCAGCGAGCAGAAGCAGCCGAACAAGCTGCTGCGCACGCAGGTGGGCGCCGAGGAAATCGCCGAGGTGGTCAGCCGCGCCACCGGAATTCCGGTCGCCAAGATGATGCAGGGCGAGCGCGACAAGCTGCTGAAGATGGAAGACCGGCTCCACGCCCGCGTAGTGGGCCAGGACGAGGCCGTGCGGCTGGTGTCCGACGCCATCCGCCGCTCGCGCGCCGGCCTGGCGGACGAGAACAAGCCCTATGGCTCGTTCCTGTTCCTGGGGCCGACCGGCGTGGGCAAGACCGAGCTGTGCAAGGCGCTGGCCGAGTTCCTGTTCGACTCGGAGGATCACCTGATCCGCATCGACATGAGCGAGTTCATGGAGAAGCACAGCGTGAGCCGGCTGATCGGCGCGCCCCCGGGCTACGTGGGCTACGAGGAGGGCGGCTACCTGACCGAGGCGGTGCGGCGCAAGCCGTACGCCGTGATCCTGCTCGATGAAGTGGAGAAGGCGCACCCGGACGTGTTCAACGTGCTGCTGCAGGTGCTGGACGATGGTCGCCTGACCGACGGCCAGGGCCGCACGGTCGATTTCAAGAACACGGTGATCGTGATGACCAGCAACCTGGGCTCGCACCTGATCCAGTCGATGTCCGGCGAGCCGCAGGATGTGGTGAAGGGCGCGGTCTGGCAGGAGGTGCGCACGCATTTCCGCCCCGAGTTCCTGAACCGGATCGACGAGGTGGTGGTGTTCCACTCGCTGGACCAGCAGCACATCGAGTCCATCGCCCGCATCCAGCTGCAACGGCTGCAGGCGCGTCTGGCACGCATGGACATGACGCTGGACGTGACCGAGGCGGCGCTGGAGAAGATTGCCAGCGCAGGCTACGACCCGGTGTTCGGCGCCCGGCCGCTGAAGCGCGCGATCCAGCAGCAGATCGAGAACCCGGTGGCCCGCGCCATCCTCGAAGGCAAGTTCGCCGCCAAGGACGTGGTGCCGGTGAACTACGAAGACGGCGCGTTCACGTTTGGGAAGATGGTGGACTGAGCGGCTGGCTAATCTGCCGGTACAAGAAAACGGCCCGGAGGGGGATACCCTCCGGGCCGTTTTTCGCATCTAGTTGCCTTCTGGAGTTGCTCGCAGGAGCCTGCGGGAAAGGAGGGTGCGCATGTCGCGGCGCGTGTCGCAGACGATGTGGATGTACAGGACGTCAGCCCTGACCTCGTAGAGGATCCGGTTCATGCCCGAGATGACCTGTCGGTACTGCCGGAGGCCGAGGTCCGCCAGTTCCTCAGGGATGGCGCCGCCTTCAGGAAAGGTCTGGATCGAGCGAACGGAGTCCTTGATGCCCTGAAAGGTTTCCTGCCAACTTGCCTTGCCGAAGCGCCGGACGATGTAGCGGCGCAGTTCGTGCAAATCCTCTTCTGCCGCTGCAAGGAAGACGGCCCTCACGCGTCGTCGTCCTTATCTAGGTCGGCGAAGACGTCCTCCACATCACGAAAACGCCCGCGCTCGATGTCGCGGGCGCCCATCGCCAGCAGCTTCAGCAGGGCGAGGGTTTCTTCCTGTTCCTCGAACGTGCGCACATCCATGACCACGAGCTTGGCCTCGCCGTTTTGGGTGATCAGCATCGGCTCGCGCGACGCCGAGATGTCCTTGACGATCTCGGCGGCGTGGCTCTTGAGGTAACTGATGGGTTTGACCTGGGTGGAGAATTTCACGGCTTGGCTCCCTCGGTCCATGGTGGATGGGGTCCAAATATAGACCAAATATGGTCTTGTCCGCAAGTCTCCCCGCCTGGAGTCAGCTTCCCCGCCACACCGGCGACCGCTTGGCCACGAACGCATCCACCCCTTCCCGGAAATCCTCGCTCCCATAGCATTGCCGGACCAGGTCGTCGGTGTTCGCCACGGCGGCCACGGTCTGGCGGCGCAGGGCTTCCTTGACCACGGTCTGGGTGACGGGGGCAAGGGCGCCGAGGCGGTCGCACAGGGCGGCCACTTCGGCCTCCAGCGCTTCAGGCGTGTGCACGCCTTCGAGGAATCCGCAGGCCAGGGCGGCGTCCGCGTCGAGGATCTGGGCCAGCAACAGCATGCGGCGCACCGGTTGCAGGCCCCAGGCGGCGCGCAGCCGGGTGAGGTTCAGCGCCGACAGCGTGTTGCCAAGCGTGCGGGCGATCGGCACGCCGAAGCGGGCCTTGGGCGTGGCGAGGCGGAAGTCGCAGGCCGTGGCGATGGCGAGCCCGCCGCCGACCGCCCAGCCTTCGATCACCGCCACGGTAGGCATCGGCAGCTGCTCGACCAGCCGGATGCCTTCGTCGATGCGTGACTCGTAATCCACGCCATCGTCGCCACTGGAAAACTGCTGGAACTGGGCGATGTCGGTGCCGGCCACGAAGGCCTCGCCGCCGGCGCCGCGCAGCACCACCACGCGGGCGCCGGCCGTGCCTTGCGCGGCCAGCGTGCGGCAGTGCCCGGCCAACTGCTCGTACATCGCCCAGGTCATCGCGTTGCGCGCGGCGGGGCGGTCGAAGGTGAGCGTGGCGATGCCGCCCGCCACCGTCAGCGTGACCTGCCCCTCCGGGGAGGGCAGCGGGGCGCTCATGATCCGAACGCGCCGGCCGTCGCCAGCGACTCTTGTTTGTCCTGCGAGAGGCCCAGCTCGGCCAGGATTTCCGCGGTGTGCTGGCCCAGCAGCGGCGGCGGGCGCCGCACCTGCTGGGGCGTGCCGCCCATCTTCACCGCGAAGCCGATATTGGGCACCTTGCCCTCGATCGGATGGTCGATCTCGATGCGCATCTGGCGATGCTTGCCGTGCTCGCTGTCGAACGCTTGCGGGTAGGTCAGGATCGGCCCGGCCGGGATGCCCACGGCGAGCAGCCGCTCGATCCATTCATCGCAACTCGCCTTGGCGAAGCTCTGCTCCAGCTCGGCGATCAGCGCCGGCCGGTTGGCCAGCCGCAGCGACACGCTGGCGAAGCGCTCGTCCTTGAGCAGGTCATGCCGGTCCAGCGTCTGGCACAGCAACTGCCACAGCTTCTGGTTGGTGGCGCCCATCACGAAGTAGCCGTCGGCGGCCTTCATGGCCTGGTAGGGCGCGCTCATGCGGTTGGCCGTGCCCAGCGGCTCGGGCTCGCGCCCCGTGCCCCAGTACTCGCAGGTGTCCCACACCGAGAACGCCAGCGCGGAGTCGAACAGCGACGCATCCACGTACTGCCCCTTGCCCGTCTGCTTGGCGCCGATATAGGCCGCCAGCATGCCGTAAGTGGCGAAAAGCGCACAGCCGATATCGGCGACCGGCACGCCAGCCTTCACGGGCGCGCCGCCGGGGTAGCCGGTCACGCTCATCACGCCCGACATGGCCTGCGCCATCAGGTCGAAGCCCGGCCGGTTGGCCCACGGCCCGCTCTGGCCGAAGCCCGAAATGCTCACGTACACCAGCTTCGGATTGATCTTGGCCAGCGTCTCATAGTCGATGCCAAGCCGCTTCATCACGCCGGGCCGGTAGTTCTCGACCAGGATGTCGGCGGTTTCCGCCAGCCGGTAGAGCACCTCGCGGCCGGAATCGGTCTTGAGGTCCAGCGTGACGCTGCGCTTGTTCCGGTTCATGTTAAGGAAGCCCATGCTGTCCGGCCCCTTCATCTTGAAACCCATGGCGCCGCGGGTCTGGTCGCCGCCATCGGGCGGTTCGATCTTGATCACGTCGGCGCCGAGGTCGGCCAGCAGCATGCAGGCGTAGGGGCCGGCCATGACCTGGCTCACGTCGAGCACACGCACGCCGGCCAGCGGCAGGGGGGTGGCAGGCGCCGCGGCGCCAGCTTGGCTGAGATCTGTCATCGGGTGAATCCTGAATTCGTGGAGAGGGGGGCGAGGGTGGCGCGCGCGGGCGCGCCGTCTCGCAGCCATCAGCTTTCGGCTTTCACGCCGGCGTCCTTCACGACCTTGGCCCACTTGGTGGACTCGGACGCGATAAAGGCGCCGAACTGCTGGCTCGAGCCGCCGGAATCTTCGGCGCCGAAGCTCTTGAGCCGCTCGGCCACATCGGGCATGAGCAGCACGCGGTTGACGTCGTCGTTCATGCGCTGCACCAGCGCCGGGGACATCCCCTTCGGCCCGACCAGGCCGTACCACGACGCTGCGTCCAAACCGGGAAAGCCCGATTCCGCCAGCGTCGGCACATTGGGATGGCTGGCCGCGCGCTTGAGCCGGGTCTGGGCGATGGCGATGACCTTGCCCTGCTGGATGAAGGGCGTGGCGGCGGTCATGGTGTCGAACGCGTAGTCGATCTGGCCGCCGATCAGGTCCGCCACGAGCGGGCCGGAGCCTTTGTAGGGCACATGCACCACATCGAGCTTGGCCTGCAGCCGGAACATTTCCAGCGCCAGATGCTGGGCCGAACCGATGCCGGACGAGCCGAACGAGATCTGCCCCGGCTTCTGGCGGCACAGCGCGACGATATCCTTCACCGTACGCACCTTCTGCTCGGGACGGCAGGTCAGCATGTTGGGGGTGACACCGACCATCGAAATCGGCGTGAAGTCGGCGCGCGGGTCGTACTTGACGTCCAGCAGCGCCGGGCCGATGGCATGGCTGTTGACGTGCGCCATCAGCAGCGTGGTGCCGTCAGGTGGCTGTTTCGCCACATAAGCCGCGGCAATCGCCCCGGTGGCGCCGGGTTTGTTCTCCACCAGTACGCTGGTGTTCCACATCGCGCCGAGCTTCTGGCCGATGACCCGCGCCAGCACGTCGGTGCCGCCGCCCGGGGCGAAGCCCACCACGATGCGCACCGGGCCGGCCACATCGGCCGCCCGCGCCAGGCTGGGCATCAGGCCCGGCACGGCCAGTCCGGCCACGGCTCCGAGTAGGAATTGTCTGCGCTGCATTGCCTGTCTCCATCCTTGATTGTTATGGAGCCATCATCCGCAATGCGCCCGGCGCGGGCTATCGCTATTTGGGGGATTCTGGTTACGCGTTTTGCGCAAGCACCTTGAGCACGCCCTGCGCCGCCGAGGACAGCGCGTCCGCCGGGCGATGGCACAGCACGAACTGCCGCTGCGCCCAGGGGGCGTCGATGGGCAGGCGCACGAAGCGGCTGCCGCCCGCCACCTCGCCCGCAACGGCCTCCGGCATCACGCCGCAGCCCAGGTTCTGCGCCACCAGCGCGGCGATGCTGTCGAAGCCGCCCACGCGCATGCGCATGCGCAGCACCCGCCCGGCTTCCTCGGCCAGCCGTTCCAGCCCGAGCGAGATGGCCGAGCCTTCGCCCAGCACGATCAGGTCGCAGTCGAGCACATCGTCCGAGGTCACCTGGGCGTGCCCGGCCAGCGCATGGTCGCGCGCCACCACCAGCACCAGCCGGTCATGCCGGTAGGGCGCGGTCGGCAGGTCGATCATGCCGAGGCTGCCTTCGTAGATGCCGATATCCACGGTGCCGCGCCGCAGCGACTGCTGCACCTCGAGGCTGTTCATCTCCTGGAGGTCGATGCGCACGCCCGGGCAGGCGGCGGCACAGCGCTGGATATCGAAAGGCAGGAACTGGATCACGGCGGATTTCGGCGCAGCAATGCGCACCACGCCAAGATCGCCGCCGATAAAGGAGGCCGCATCGTCCTGCATGCGCTGCACGGTGTGGGTGATGCCGCGCGCGTGGGCCAGCAGGGCGCGGCCGGCTTCGGTCAGCGCCATGCCGTGGGGCAGGCGTTCGAACAGCGCCACGCCCAGCTGGGCCTCCAGTTCGAGGACGCGGCGCGAGGCTGCGGCCGGGGCCAGGTGCAGCCGCTCGGCGCCACGCGTGATGCCGCCGAGTTCGGCCACGGCGATGAACAGCTGGACGGTCGTGAGATCGAAATGCAGCCGGGGGCTGCGCAAGGGCAGGGGGGACGTCACGATGGGCGGCGTTGATGGACAGCCTGCAATTGTCCGCGCGTGGGGCGGCGCCGGCCATTGCGGATTTCCCGCCCAAACCGTACCGGATTACACCAGCCTATGCCGGCTTTGATATGGGTCAATCCCGGAGTGGCGTGCGCTGGATAAGATGGCATCCGTCATGGAGATGCGGGGGCGCTCTTCATGACTTGTCTACCCGTTTCCGGAAATGGAAACTTGGCCCGCGATGCTTCTCCGGCTTCGCGGGCTTTCTTTTTTGGGCGCCGCCCGGCGCCTTTCGGGCGGATATGTGCATATTCCTGCCCGTTCTTATGCGGATTTCGTGCTTGGATCGGCGAAACCATTCGTTCCGTTCAGAAGACCCCGTCGGTAGTCTCTAACCCTGACAGAAGCCCGGAAGCCATCCGGGCCGGTTTCCACGCCATTGACACCTGACGGGAGCAAGACAAGATGATTCGCAAGCTGGCCATCGGCCTCGCCGTACTCTCCGCACTCGGCGCCGCCCAGACCGCCTCGGCCACCAATCTGCTGAACGTATCGTATGACCCCACGCGCGAGCTGTACGTCGATGTGAACGCGGCCTTCGCCAAGGCCTGGAAGGCGCAGGGTGGCGATGCCGTGACGATTCGCCAGTCGCACGGCGGTTCGGGCAAGCAGGCCCGCTCCGTGATCGACGGGCTGGACGCCGACGTGGTCACCCTCGCCCTCGGCTACGACATCGACGCCATCGCCGAAAAGGGCTGGATCAAGCCGGACTGGCAGAAGCGCCTGCCGCACAACGCCTCGCCGTACACCTCGACCATCGTGTTCCTGGTGCGCAAGGGCAATCCCAAGCAGATCAAGGACTGGGGCGACCTGGTCAAGCCGGGCGTGCAGGTGATCACCCCGAACCCGAAGACCTCGGGCGGTGCGCGCTGGAACTACCTGGCCGCGTGGGGCTATGCGCTGCGCCAGCCGGGCGGCAATGACGCCAAGGCCCGCGATTTCGTCTCGGCGCTGCTCAAGAACGTGCCGGTGCTCGACTCGGGCGCGCGCGGGGCCACCACCACGTTCGTGGAACGCGGCCTGGGCGACGTGCTGATCGCCTGGGAGAACGAGGCCATCCTGGCCATCAAGGAACTGGGTCCGGACAAGTTCGATATCGTCGCGCCGTCGGTCTCGATCCTGGCCGAGCCACCCGTAGCCGTGGTGGACAAGGTGGTGGACAAGAAGGGCACCCGCAAGGCGGCCGAAGCCTACCTCCAGTTCCTCTACACCGACGAGGGCCAGGAAATCGCCGCCAAGAACTACTACCGGCCAATTTCCGAGAAGGTGGCGGCCAAGTACGCGGCCAACTTCCCGAAGGTGAAGCTGTTCACGATCGACGAGGTATTTGGCGGCTGGCAAAAGGCCCAGAAGACGCACTTCGCCGATGGCGGGTCGTTCGACCAGGTCTACCAGCCGGGCCGGAAGTAAATCCGCAACGGGGCGGTGCCATCGCGCGTGCCGCCCCGGCCCATCAGGAAGATCCATCAGGAAGACCCACCAAGGAGCGCCCGATGTCTGCCAGCCCGATCCGCATCGCCCGCCGGCGATGTCCCGCCTGACCTGAATCCCCCGCGCCGCGCCTGACGCGCGCGCATTCCCGGAAGACCGCTTGCCCGATGCCGCTGTTCGCCAGCCGGCAGGGAGGCCTGTCGCCCGTGGCCCGTCGCTTTCAGATTTCTCTCATAGACAGATCCAGGACAACTCGCATGACATCGCCCATTGCTCGCTCCCTCTCTAAACGCCGCCGCCTGTTGACGGGCGCGCTGGTCCTCGCCACCGGCCTGGCCTACGGGCTGCTGGCCGCGCCGGTACAGGCCCAGTCGCAGACCGTGAACCCGAAGCTGCTGCGCATTGGCTATCAGAAGTACGGCACGCTGACGCTGCTCAAGGCGCGCGGCACGCTTGAGAAACGTCTTGCGCCGCAGGGCATTACGGTCAAGTGGACCGAGTTCCCGGCCGGCCCGCAGCTGCTGGAGGGGCTCAACGTGGGCGCCGTCGATTTCGGCACCGTGGGCGAGGCCCCGCCGATCTTCGCGCAGGCCGCCGGCGCGCAACTGGCCTACATCGGCAATGAGCCGCCCGCGCCGACCGCCGAGGCCATCGTGGTGCCAAAGGGCTCCGCGCTGAAGTCCGTGGCGGACCTGCGCGGCAAGCGCGTGGCGCTGAACAAGGGTTCGAACGTGCACTACCTGCTGGTGAAGCAGCTGGAGGCGGCCGGCGTGGCCTACAGCGAGATCCAGCCGGTCTACCTGCCGCCCGCCGATGCGCGGGCCGCCTTCGAGCGCGGCGCGGTGGACGCCTGGGTGATCTGGGACCCGTTCCTGGCCGCCGCCGAGAAGCAACTGGGCGCGCGCGTGCTGATCGACGGACGCAGCGCGGATGGCAAGAACGTGGTCAGCAATCACCAGTTCTACCTGGCCTCGCGCCCCTACGCGCAGGCCAAGCCGGACGTGGTGAGCACGATCCTCGACGAACTCGCGCAACTGGGCCAATGGGCCGGGAAGCAGCCGAAGGACGCCAGCACGGTGCTGGTGAAGGAAACCGGCCTCGACGCCACCGTGCTCGACCTCGCCGTTTCAAGGTTTTCCTACGGCGCCAAGCCGGTCACGCCCGCCGTGCTGGCCGAGCAGCAGCGCATTGCCGATGCCTTCCACACGCTCAAGCTGATTCCCAAGCCGATCCAGGTGGCCGATGCCGCCTGGACCCCGCCGGCCGGCAAGGCGCCGACCCAGCAGGCCCAGCGCTGAACCCCGCTGATCCCCTGGTCCCCCCCATATCTAGACAAATTACGAGGCCCGACATGCAACTGTTTTGGTTCATCCCCACCCATGGCGACAGCCGCTACCTGGGCACGTCCGAAGGCGCGCGCGAGGTCAGCTTCGACTATCTGAAGCAGATTGCCGTCGCCGCCGATACGCTCGGCTATGAAGGCGTGCTGATTCCCACCGGCCGTTCCTGCGAAGACCCGTGGGTGGCGGCGTCCGCGCTGTCCGCCGTGACGCGCCAGCTCAAGTTCCTGGTGGCGGTGCGGCCCGGGCTGATGACGCCGACGCTGGCCGCGCGCATGGCGGCAACGTTCGACCGGCTCTCCGGCGGGCGGCTGCTGGTGAACCTGGTCACCGGTGGCGACGTGGCGGAGCTGGAGGGCGATGGCCTGTTCCTCGACCATGCGGCGCGCTACGAGGCGTCGGCGGAGTTCATCCGCATCTGGCGTGACGTGCTGGCCGCCAGCCATGACAGCGGCCAGATCGACTTCAGCGGCAAGCACCTGACCGTGAAGGGCGCCCGGGTGCTGTACCCGCCCGTGCAGCGCCCGCATCCGCCGGTGTACTTTGGCGGGTCGTCCGAGGCCGCGCACGAGCTGGCGGGCGAGCAGGTCGATACCTACCTGACCTGGGGCGAGCCGCCGGCAGATGTGGCAAAGAAGCTGGCCGATGTGCGCGCCCGCGCGGCGAAGCATGGCCGCACGGTGAGGTTCGGCATCCGTCTGCACGTAATCGTGCGCGAGACCGACGATGCCGCCTGGGCCGCCGCCGAAGACCTGATCAGCCGGCTCGACGACGAGACCGTGGCGCGCGCGCAGGCCGTGTTCGCCAGGATGGATTCGGAAGGGCAGCGCCGCATGGCTGCGCTCCACGCGGGCGGGGCCGAGCGCACGCGCGAGGCGCTTGAGATTAGTCCCAACCTGTGGGCCGGTGTGGGGCTGGTGCGTGGCGGTGCCGGCACGGCGCTGGTGGGCGATCCGCAGACCGTGGCGGCGCGCATCGAGGAATACGCGGCGCTGGGCATCGACACCTTCGTGCTGTCCGGCTACCCGCACCTCGAAGAAGCGTACCGCTTCGCCGAGCTGGTGTTCCCGCTGCTGCCGCGCACCGTGCGGGAGAAGCTGCCGGGGCAGGTGCTGTCCGGGCCGTTCGGCGAAGTGATGGCCACCGGCATCGTGCCGCGTGCGTCGCAGAGCTAGCGCGGGGGAGGGTCTCAAGATGTCTCAGATGTCTCAATCGAAACGCATTTCCGTGCCGACCATCAACGCGCAGGCCATCGCCCCGTGGATCGTGCCGGTGCTGCTGATTGGCGTGTGGCAGGCGGCGTCGCAACTGGGCTGGCTGTCCAACCGCGTGCTGCCGGCGCCGCTGGCCGTGGTGGAGGCCGCGTGGACGCTGGCCGCCTCCGGCGAGCTGTGGCGCCATGTCTGGGTCAGCACCTGGCGTGCGGTGGTGGGGCTGGCCGTGGGCGGCGGGCTGGGCCTCGCGCTCGGGCTGCTGACCGGCACCTTCCGCACCGCCGCCACGCTGCTCGACAGCACGCTCCAGATGGTGCGCAACATCCCCACGCTGGCGCTGATTCCGCTGGTGATCCTCTGGTTTGGCATCGACGAGACCGCCAAGCTGTTCCTGGTGGCGCTGGGCGTGTTCTTCCCGGTGTACCTGAACACGTATCACGGCATCCGCGCGGTGGACCCGGGGCTGGTGGAGATGGCGCGCAGCTACGGCTTGTCCGGCTGGCGGCTGTACCGCGAGGTGATCCTGCCCGGCGCGCTGCCGAACATCCTGGTGGGCGTGCGGTTCTCGCTCGGCCTGATGTGGGTGATTCTGATCGTTGCCGAGACGATCTCTGCGCAGTCAGGTATCGGCTATATGACGATGAACGCGCGCGAATTCCTGCAGACCGATGTGGTGCTGGTGGGCATCCTGCTCTACGCGCTGCTCGGCAAGCTGGCGGATGTGCTGTCGCGCGCGCTGGAGCGCTTCTGGCTGCGCTGGCATCCGGGCTACCAGTCCGCCTGACCTGAAAACGACATGAACAAGGAGTCGACGATGCATACCCATCCGGTGGAACAGGCGGCGCTGGCCTACCTTGACGCGGGGCTGGCCGCCCGTGCCCCGACGCGGCCGGCGACGCGCGATACCCGCGATACGCGCGATACCCGACCTTCCGGGGGGGTGTCCCTGCGCGTGGAGCAGGTGGTCAAGCGCTACAACGGCCGGGAGGTGCTGCACGGCATTGACCTCCAGGCGCAGCCAGGCGAGTTCGTGGCGATCGTCGGACGCAGCGGCTGCGGCAAGAGCACGCTGCTGCGGCTGGTGGCGGGGCTGGAGGCAGCCGATGGCGGCGCCGTGAACATCGACAGGAGCGAGGCCCCCCACGCCCGTGGGGGCCGGGCGGTGCGCGAGGATATCCGCGTGATGTTCCAGGACGCGCGGCTGCTGCCGTGGAAGCGTGTGCTGGACAACGTGGCGCTGGGCCTGCCGCGCACGCGCCGCGACGACGCGGCCAACGTGCTGGCCCAGGTGGGGCTGGCCGAGCGTGCCGGCGAATGGCCCGCGCGGCTCTCCGGCGGCCAGCGGCAGCGCGTGGCACTGGCGCGGGCGCTGGTCCACCATCCGCGCCTGCTGTTGCTCGATGAGCCGCTCGGCGCGCTGGACGCGCTCACGCGCATCGAGATGCAGGGGCTGATCGAATCGCTGTGGCGCCGGCTCGGCTTCACGGCGCTGCTGGTCACGCACGATGTGTCCGAGGCGATTGCCCTGGCCGACCGCGTGGTGCTGATCGAGGACGGCCGCATCGCGCTGGACCAGCGCGTGGACCTGCCCCGGCCCCGCCAGCGCGGCGCGGCGGCGTTCGCGGAACTGGAGGCGGCGGTGCTCGACCGCGTGATGCGGAAGGCGGACCCGGCCGCGGAGACCCCCACGGAAGTATCGACCTCGCAGAATCTTCATGCCCCGTTGGCGGAGGAGCTTCTATGATGATCCATCAGGCCATCCACGCACCGGCGTTGCCGGCGGAGTTGCCATGACCCTTTCGACGCAAGCCCTGTCTTCGTCGGCCAGCCCGCTGGCCACCTATCTCGACACCCTGCCGCGTGTGCCGGTGCCGGGGCGCGAGCTGTGGCGCGACGCCCGGGGGCAGGTGCAGGGCCAGTATTTCAACTGCTCGCTGACCAGCGCGTTCGAGCCGCTGGTGACGCTGGCGGCGCGCGAGGTGGTGGCCCACGAGGGCTCCATCCGCACCTATGCCGAGGACGGCGTGGGGCTGGCGGCGTGGAAGCTGTTCGCGATGGCGGCGGACGATGCCTCGCTGGTCTCGCTGGACCGCCTGTCGCGGCTGGTGCACGCCATCAACTACTTCGCGGCCGATGGTTCCCATCAGCTTGTCTTGAATGTTCACAACCGGCTGCTCGCCGCCGTGGCGGACGACCACGGCGCGGCGTTCCGGCGCGCGCTGGAGTCGCTGGGGCTGCCGATCGATCGTTTCGTGATCCAGGTGCCGGCCAGCGCCAATGACGACCTGCCGCTGCTGCTGCACGTGGTGGGCAACTACCGGCGCAATGGCTTCAAGGTGAGCCTGCAGGCATCGGACCCGGCCGAGGCCGGCGCGCTGATGGCGCACGCGCTGCCGGACTGGCTCAAGCTGGACATGCGCCGCACCTGGACGGACCGCCAGCTGGCCGGCCTGCGTGCGAGCGCCGATACCGCCGGCGTGACGCTGATCGGCCGGCGCGTGCAGGACGACGTGGCCGTGGCGCGGCTGCAGGACGCGGGCATCGCGCTGGGGCAGGGCGTGGCCGTGGCCGGGGAGCCGGTGTCGGCACGTCACTTGCATGCATCGGATCATCCATCGAACCCCGCGCAAAGGGAGCCCGCATGACAGCATCGATCGCTTCGTTGTCCGCTTTGTTGTCGGATAGCACGGCCGCGCCGCGCCTGGCGGTGCCGCGCGGCTTGCAGATCCTGACCGTGCCCGGGCTCCATGGCAGTGGGCCGGCCCACTGGCAGAGCCGCTGGGAAGCGAAGTTTCCGGACTGGCAGCGAATCGACCAGCACGACTGGGGGCGCCCCAGCCTGCCGCTCTGGGCGGAGCGGGTCTCGGAAGGCATCTCCCGAGCCCAGCGCGTGGCGCCGCGCGGGGCGGTGCTTGTGGCGCACAGTTTTGGATGCCTGGCCACGCTGCGCCAGGCCGTGCTGGACCCCGCCGGCGTGGCCGGCGTGCTGCTGGTGGCGCCGGCCGATCCGGACAAGTTCGGCGTGGCGCCGCTGCTGCCGACCTCCCGGCTGCCGTTTCCGACCATTCTCGTGGCCAGCCGCAACGATCCGTGGATGCACCAGCGCACCGCCTTCAGCTGGGGCACGCTCTGGGGCAGCGAGCTGGTCGATGCCGGCCCCCTCGGCCATATCAATGCCGATTCCGGGCTGGGCGAGTGGCCAGAAGGGCAGGCCCTACTCGCCACTTTGCTGCAAAGAATTGAGTCCGATGGACGGATTTTGGCTTCAGGTGACGGTTCGGACACCTGGGAGGCCTCTGCCGAGGTCAGTCCGACCGTCCCTTATATCTAAAACGATTAAAGAAATACGTAAAGATTCGTTCTGTTTATAAGGGCGCATCTGCAAAATTTGTCTCGTACCCCGGCGCCTTATGCGCCGGCTTCATAAAGACGAGACGACATGCCCCCATCGATCACCCTGGCGGCCCCTGCGCCCACCGACGCGCCGCGCCGGCCGGCCCGCTCCGGCACGCAACGGTTTACCGTGCTGCCCGGCTTCGGCCTGTCCCTGGGTTTCACCATCTTCTATCTGACGCTGATCGTCCTGATCCCGCTGTCGGCCACGTTCCTGAAGACTTTCACGATGACGTGGGACGCGTTCTGGACCACGGTGACCGCGCCGCGCGTGGTGGCGTCTTATCAGTTGAGCTTCGGCGCGTCGCTGGTGGCAGCCATCATCAATACCGTGTTCGGGCTGGTGGTGGCGTGGGTGCTGGTGCGTTACCGCTTTCCGGGCAAGCGCCTGATCGACGCGCTGGTGGACCTGCCTTTCGCGCTGCCCACCGCCGTGGCCGGTATTGCGTTGACGGCGCTGTTCGCGGGCAATGGCTGGATCGGCAAGTACCTGGAGCCCCTCGGCATCAAGGTGGCGTTTACGCCGCTTGGTGTGGTGGTGGCGCTGACCTTTATCGGCCTGCCTTTCGTCGTGCGCACGGTGCAGCCGGTGCTGGAAGACGTGGAGCGCGAGCTTGAGGAGGCCGCCGCCAGCCTGGGCGCCTCGCGGCTCCAGACCTTCTGGCGCGTGATCCTGCCGGCCATCCTGCCGGCGCTGCTGACCGGCTTCGCGCTGTCGTTCGCCCGGGCCACGGGCGAGTACGGCTCGGTGGTGTTCATCTCCGGCAACATGCCGATGGTGTCCGAGATTGCCCCGCTGATGATCTATTCGAAGCTGGAGCAGTACGACTACGCCGGCGCCACTGCCGTGGCGGTGGTGATGCTGGTGATCTCGTTCGGGCTGCTGCTGTTGATCAACCTGTTGCAGGCGTGGACGCGCCGTTCCCAGTCGGGCCGCCGCGCTGCGGCGCTGCCTGATGGTCCCCACCACGGCAATCCGGAGGCGAACTGACATGGCCGGCGCAATTTCCCGACTCGGCGCGTCGCAAGGGGCCAACCCCGGCGCCCCGCATCGCCACGACGCCACCGGCGAAGCCCCGTGGGTACGGTACACGCTGATCACGGTGGCGGTGCTGTTCCTCGGCCTGTTCCTGTTTATCCCGCTGGCCTCGGTGTTCTATGAGGCGCTGAAGAAGGGCGTCGATACCTACTTCGCCGCGCTGGTGGAGCCGGACGCCGTCTCGGCGATCCAGCTCACGCTGCTGGTGGCCGCCATCGCCGTGCCGCTCAACGTGGTGTTCGGCGTGGCCGCCGCCTGGGCCATCGCCAAGTTCGAATTCCGGGGCAAGCAGCTGCTGACCACGCTGATCGACCTGCCGTTCTCGGTCTCGCCGGTGATCTCGGGCCTGATCTACGTGCTGATGTTTGGCGCGCAGGGCTGGTTCGGCCCGTGGCTGGAGGCGCACGACATCAAGATCATGTTCGCGGTGCCGGGCATCGTGCTGGCGACGATCTTCGTCACCTTCCCGTTCGTGGCGCGCGAGCTGATTCCGCTGATGCAGGCCCAGGGCAGCGAGGAGGAGGAGGCCGCCATCGTGCTGGGCGCCTCCGGTTGGCAGACCTTCCGGCACATCACGCTGCCGAACATCCGCTGGGGCCTGCTGTATGGCGTGATCCTGTGCAATGCGCGGGCGATGGGCGAGTTCGGCGCGGTGTCGGTGGTCTCGGGCCATATCCGCGGCCTGACCAACACCATGCCGCTGCACGTGGAAATTCTTTACAACGAGTACAACTTCGCGGCCGCGTTCGCGGTGGCGTCGCTGCTGACGCTGCTGGCGCTGGTCACGCTGGGCATCAAGACGCTGGTGGAAATTCGCGCCGGCAAGGAACATCAGGACGAGGGCGCGAGCCGCCCCGCGCCGACACTGCAAGGGCAGCCATCATGAGCATTCAGGTCAGGAACGTACAGAAGCATTTCGGCGATTTCGTCGCGCTGGACAACGTCTCGCTCGACTTCGACGAAGGCGAGCTGACCGCGCTGCTGGGCCCCTCGGGCTGCGGCAAGACCACGCTGCTGCGCATCATCGCCGGCCTGGAGCGCGCCGATGCTGGCCAGGTGGTGCTGGGCGGGCAGGACGCCTCCGCGCAGCACGTGCGCCAGCGCAATGTCGGCTTCGTGTTCCAGCATTACGCGCTGTTCAAGCATATGAGCGTGTTCGAGAACGTGGCCTTCGGCCTGCGCGTGAAGCCGCGCGCCGAGCGGCCCTCGGAAGCGAAGATCCGCGAGAAGGTGAAGTCGCTGCTGGAACTGGTGCAGCTCGACTGGCTGGCCGACCGCTATCCGGCGCAACTCTCGGGCGGGCAGCGCCAGCGCATTGCGCTGGCCCGCGCGCTGGCCGTTGAGCCGCGCGTGCTGCTGCTCGACGAACCGTTCGGCGCGCTGGACGCCAAGGTGCGCAAGGAACTGCGCCGCTGGCTGCGCCGCCTGCACGATGAACTGCACGTGACCAGCGTATTCGTCACGCACGACCAGGAAGAGGCGCTGGAAGTGGCCGACCAGGTGGTGCTGATGAACCACGGCCGCGTGGAGCAGTCCGGCACGCCCGAGGCGGTCTACAACCATCCGGCCACGCCGTTCGTGTTCGGCTTCCTCGGCAATGTGAACCTGTTCCATGGCCGGCTGGAAGTGGGCGATACCGGCGGGCTGCTGCATACCGGCGAGGCGATTCTGCCCGTGGTGGGCAGCGGCCACGAGACCGCCGGCGACGCGGTGGCCTACGTCCGTCCGCATGACCTGGACGTGGAGCGCTACGCGCCGGGCACCGATGGCATCGCCGTCACGCTGCGCCGCGCGCTGACGCTGGGGCCGGTGGCCCAGCTGGAACTGGAGCGCGAGGACAACCAGGACGTGATCGAGGTGGCGCTGCCGCTCGAACGCTTCCGACACGCGGGGTTCCGGGAGGGCGAGTTGCTGGCGGTGCGTCCGCGCCAGTTGCGCGTCTTCACGGCCGGCACCCGTAACTGATCCGCCCCCAACAAACAGAGCAGACCCAGGAGCGCCCCCATGAACTTCCAGCAACTGAGATCGATCCGCGAGGCGGTGCGCCGTCAGTTCAACCTGACGGAAGTGGCCAATGCGCTCTATACGTCACAACCAGGCGTGTCGCGCCAGATCCGCGAACTCGAGGAAGAACTCGGCGTGGAGATCTTCGAACGCTACGGCAAGCGCCTCACCGGGCTGACCGAGCCGGGCCGCGAGATCGTCCGCATCGTCGAACGGCTATTGCTCGAAGCCGAGAACCTGCGCCAGGCCGGCGACGAGTTCGCGGGCCGCCATACCGGCCGCCTGACGGTGGCTACCACGCACACGCAGGCACGCTACGCGCTGCCGAAGGTGGTGCAGAGCTTCCGGCGTGAATACCCCCACGTGACGTTGGCGCTGCAGGAAGCGTCGCCGTCCCATATCGTCGAATTGCTGCTGACGGGGCAGGCCGACATCGGCATCGCCACGGAGGCCGTGGCCAACGAGGCCGGGCTGACCTCGTTCGAGGCCTACAGCTGGCAGCACGTGCTGGTGGTCTCGCCCGAGCATCCGCTGACGCGGCTGCCCGAGCCGACGCTGGAGGACATCGCCAATTTCCCGATCATCACCTACGACGCCGGCTTTACCGGGCGCCGCAAGATCGACGGGGCGTTTGCCGAGGCCGGTCTCCAGCCGGAAATCGTGCTGACGGCGATGGATGCCGACGTGATCAAGACTTACGCCGAACTGGACCTGGGCGTGGGGATCATCGCCTCGATGGCCTACGACGCACGCAAGGACGCCGGCCTGGTGCGGATCTCCGCCGACCATCTGTTCGAGCCGAACACGACCAGCGTGGCCGTGCGGCGGGGCGCGTACCTGCGCGGCTACGCGCACGCGTTCATCAATATGTTCGCGCCGCATCTGTCGCGCGATACGGTGTCCACGGCGCTGGCCGAGAGCGCCAACCGCCCGGCGCTGGCCGCCTGATCCTGCGCGGACGGCTTTCAAACGGCCGTTCGCGGGGGGTTGCCCGCGGCAGATCCTTGCCCGATCCCGCCTTCCGGTCGTCCCAGCCGGTCGTCCCGGCGCACACTTCGCGCCGTGTGCCGCCGTTTCGTCGCACGGTGCTTCCTTCCTCGCCGCGTCCGGCGTAAAGTGCCCTCACGCAGACCGCCTTTTAAGCAAATTGCGATAACAGGCGGATGCATGCTGCAGTGCATCATCAGAATGCCACGCGGCCACTGCCGTGAATCTACGAGGAGGGAAGACCATGCGGCAAATCCATGATGCCGGGGATGGGTGCGTCGGCCCCGCGAGCGGCCGCCCATGAAGCGCTGCCTCTCCACCGCGCTGCCATCGCGGCTGAATATCCTTGGCCGCGACTTGCTGTTCGTGCTCTGCATGAACACGGTGATCGCCGTCAGCCTGAATTACGGCTTCCAGACGGGCGGTACCTTCGCGCACAACTTTCTCTATAGCCAGTTGATCGGCCTGTCGATCTGGATCTTTATCGACGTGCCGCGCGTGCTGATCTGGTGGAACGACCGCCCGCGCCGCTGGCCGTTCATGTGCCTGGCCGTGGTGGCCGTGCCGCTGGGCGTGGTGCTCGGCAGCTGGGCCACGCGCGAGCTGCTGGGGCTGCCGATCAAGTCGCAGGCGGAGGCGGGCGACATGCTGCGCATGTGCCTGGTGGTGGGCATGCTGGCATCGGCGAGCATGATCTATTTCTACTGGTCGCGCGAGAAGCTGGCCTACCTGGAGCGCCAGGCCGCGCTGGACGCGCTCCAGCGCGAGGAATCCGAAAAGCAGCTCGTGCGCGCCCAGTTGATGGCGCTGCAGGCGCAGATCGAACCCCATTTCCTGTTCAACTCGCTGGCCAACCTCGATGGCTTGATCGCCACCGATCCGCGCGCGGCGCGGCAGTTACTGCAACGGCTGATCGGCTTCCTGCGCATGTCGCTGCAACACACGCGGGCGGAGCAGTGCACGCTGAAGCAGGAGTTCGAGCTGCTGCGCAGCTATCTCGATATCCAGGGCATGCGCTTTGGCGCGCGGCTCGCATTCCAGATTGATTTGCCGCCGGCGCTGGCCGAGGCCGAGATTCCGCCGATGCTGATCCAGCCGCTGGTGGAGAACGCGGTGACGCATGGCATCGAGCCGTGTATGAATGGCGGAAAGATCACATTGTCTGCCCGGGATGCCGGCGACGGCAGCGTGCAGGTCATCATCGCCGATACCGGCGTGGGCTTCTGCCAGGGCCACAGCAAGGGCTCGGGCATGGGCCTGACCCATGTGCGCGAGCGCCTGGCGCGGATCTTCGGTGCCACGGCCAGCATGCAGATGGAAGAAAACACCCCGCGCGGCGTGGTGGTGCGGGTGACGCTGCCGCTGGTGCGGCGGACCGATCCCACGCTCGCACCCGTGCGCGCCCCCGCGCATGGCGGTGCACCGGCCATGGCCACGCCTGCCGTGTCCAGCTCCTGATTCCCTTCTGCCTCCCCGAGTCCGACCCCGACCTCGACCTCGACCTCGACCCCATGAGTCCGACCCTGCTGATCGCTGACGACGAAGTGCTGCTGGCCCGCGTGCTGGCGTCCGAACTGGCCGGCCTCTGGCCCGAGGCCAATATCGTCGCCGTGGTCCATGACGGCGTGGCGGCGCTCGATGCCGCCCGCGAACATCGGCCCGACGTGGCCTTCCTGGACATCCGCATGCCCGGCATGAGCGGCATGGACGTGGCGCGCGAACTGATCGAGTTCGACGACCCGCCGCTGGTGGTCTTCGTCACCGCCTATGACCAGTTCGCGCTGGAAGCCTTCGAGCGCGCCGCCGTGGACTACGTGCTGAAGCCGGTGCAGCGCGAGCGGCTGGAGGCCACGGTGTGCCGGCTCAAGGCGCGCATGGAGGCCCGGGACAGCAGCCACGAGACCCACGACGTGGGCGCGATGGTCGATGCGGACAAGCTCGCGCAGCTGCTGCACCGGCTCGAGTCGCTCGAAAACCAGACCCCCGCGCGTTCCGCTGGGCAGTATTTGCGCTTCATCAAGGCGCTGGTGGGGCAGGAGGTCCGCATCATTCCCGTGGACGAAGTGGTCTACCTCGAAGCCACCGACAAGTACGTGAACGTGGTCTCCACCAGCGGCGAGGCGCTGATCCGCACCAGCCTGCGCGAGCTGGCGCAGCAATTGGACCCGGACCGCTTCTGGCAGATTCATCGCGGCACGGTGGTCAATATCGACTGCGTGGCGAGCGCGATCACCCAGTCGCTGGGCCGGCTCTCGCTGCGCCTGCGCGACCGCGAGGAAGTGCTGCCGGTGGCGCGGCAGTACGCCCACCTGTTCAAGCAGATGTAGGGCGGCACGCCGCCGCAATCCGCCATATTTCCTCTACCATGGCCGCTTTGCGACTGGCCATTTTCCTGAGGAGACGTTTCGATGCCCCGCGTTTTCGTCTACGGCACGCTGCGTGCCGGCGAGGTCAACGACCTGAACCGCGCCGCCACGCGCCACGGCATTGCCGCGCCAACGCTGATCGGCACGGGCGTGCTGGCGGGCCGGCTGTATGACTTCGGCACCTATCCCGGCCTTGTGCCGGACGCGGCGGCCGGGCCGGTCACCGGCGATCTCTACGACATCCCCGACGCGCTGCTGCCCGTGCTCGACGAAATCGAGGAAGTCTACCCGGGGCAGGCCACGCTGTTCCTGCGCGAATCCTGCATCGTGGACTGCAACGGCGCCCCCATCGAATGCCTGCTGTATCCGGTGGCCGACGCCGCCGTGGCCGGGCTCGCCCGCATCGACAGCGGCGACTGGGTGGCCTACCGCAAGGCGCGTGACGGCGTGGTGGCCTGATCCGCGAATTTGTCCCGCTTTTGTCACGTTTCAAACAGCGCCGCACGGCTCGCGGCGCTGCAGCGTTCGGCGTAGCATGGATCGACGATGACAGCACCGGCTGTCATCGCGCCATCCCCGGAGCCTGCCGCCGATGCCAGCCAGCCATCCCCTTCATATAGATAGAGAGATAGAGCGAGACGGGCCGCAGCCGTATCCCTATCCGCATCCGGCCTGCCGCTTCCACGTCCAGTCCGGCACCGTGCGCCTGGCCGCCACGGCGTGGGGCGATCCTGCCAGGCCGGTGGTGGTGCTGGTGCACGGCTACCCGGACAACAGCCACGTCTGGCAAGGCGTGGCGCAGGCGCTGGCCGACCGCTTCCATGTGATTGCGTACGACGTGCGCGGCGCGGGTGGCTCAGACGTGCCGCCGCGCGTGGACGACTACCGGCTGGAGCGCCTTGCCGACGATTTCATCGCGGTCATCGACGCCGTGGCGCCAGATCGGCGCGTGCATCTGGTTGGCCATGACTGGGGATCGATCCAGGGCTGGGAATTCGTGACCGACCCGCGCCTGCACGGGCGCATCGCGTCGTTCACCTCGTGCTCGGGGCCGTGCCTCGACCATGCCGCCAGCGCGCTGCGCACGCCGGGGCGGCGCACCTGGGCGCAGCGGCGCGCCACGCTGCGGCAGGCGCTGGCCTCCTGGTACATCGTCTTCTTCCATATTCCCAAGCTGCCCGAGTGGCACTGGCGCCTCTGGCTCGGGCGCGGCTGGACGCACTGGCTGCGCCATACCGAGGGGCTGTTCGCGCCGCCCAATCCTACGCAGACCGCCGATGGCATCCAGGGCCTGCGGCTCTACCGTGCCAACTTCCGCGCCCGGCTGCGCGCCCCGCGCGAGCGCCGCGCCCACGCACCGGTGCAGGTCATCGTGCCGACGCTGGACCGCTACGTGCGTCCCGCACTCACCGAGAACCTCGGCAAATGGGTGGCCGACCTCTGGCGCCGGCAGGTGGAGGCCCACCACTGGCTGCCGCTGGCACAGCCCCGCCGCATGGCGACGATGGTCAGCGAATTTGTCGACCATCTGGAGGGGGCGCCGGCGTCGCCAGACCTCGCAAAAGCGCGAGTGTCGTCCTCGGCTGCCAATATTTCATGATGTGGAAAGCTGTTTTGGTGCGCAAAAATACATGGGTGCGCGGCACAACGGTCATTTCTCATCATGGAAGATTGCTTGCCGCATCGTGAAATTTATTTTGCAACGTATTGATTGATAAGGAATAAAAATCTCTGCCTGACGATGATTGAGCGCTTGTTGCGACGCGGGAAGCTTCCCTACACTCTTATATAAGACACATGACCTGAGACGCCAAAAACCGGCGTCGCAGGGTGTCACAAGATCCGAAGCCAAGTACCCGAATTTTCGCCAACTACCATCTGTCATCAGGAGAGTGAACATGACTTCCCGCCAACAACAAATCGACGCCCTGCAAAAAGACTGGGACACCAATCCCCGCTGGAAGGGCATTCAACGTCACTACACGGCCGAAGACGTGGTGCGCCTGCGCGGCTCGGTCCAGATCGAGCATACGCTGGCCCGCCGTGGCGCCGAGAAGCTCTGGCACCTGCTGAACACCGAGCCGTTCGTCAACACGCTCGGCGCGCTGACCGGCAATCAGGCCATGCAGCAGGTGAAGGCCGGCCTGAAGGCGATCTACCTGTCCGGCTGGCAAGTGGCTGGCGACGCCAACCTGGCCGGCGAAATGTACCCGGACCAGTCGCTGTACCCGGCCAACTCGGTGCCGATGGTGGTCAAGCGCATCAACAACACCTTCCAGCGCGCCGACCAGATCCAGTGGAGCGAAGGCAAGGGTGACACCGACTTCTTCGCCCCGATCGTGGCCGATGCCGAAGCCGGTTTCGGCGGCGTGCTGAACGCCTTCGAACTGATGAAGTCGATGATCGACGCGGGCGCCGCCGGCGTTCACTTCGAAGACCAGCTCGCCTCGGTGAAGAAGTGCGGCCACATGGGTGGCAAGGTGCTGGTGCCGACGCGTGAAGCCGTGGCCAAGCTGACGGCCGCGCGCCTGGCTGCCGACGTTTCGGGCACCCCGACGCTGGTGATCGCCCGGACCGACGCCGAAGCCGCCGACCTGCTGACCTCGGACGTGGACGAGCGCGACCAGCCGTTCCTGACCGGCGAGCGTACCGTGGAAGGTTTCTATCGCACCAAGCCCGGCATCGAGCAGTCCATCGCCCGTGCGCTGGCCTATGCCGAAGTGGCTGACCTGGTGTGGTGCGAAACCGGCAAGCCGGACCTGGAGTTCGCCAAGAAGTTTGCCGAGGCCGTCCACGCCAAGTTCCCGGGCAAGATGCTGGCCTACAACTGCTCGCCGTCGTTCAACTGGAAGAAGAACCTCGACGACGCCACGATCGCCAAGTTCCAGAAGGAGCTGGGCGCGATGGGCTACAAGTTCCAGTTCATCACGCTGGCCGGCTTCCACTCGCTCAACTACTCGATGTTCAACCTGGCCCACGGCTACGCCCGCAACCAGATGAGCGCGTTCGTGGAACTGCAGGAGAACGAGTTCGCCGCGGCCGAGAAGGGCTTCACCGCCGTCAAGCACCAGCGCGAAGTGGGCACCGGTTACTTCGACGCCGTGACGCAGGCCATCGAAGGCGGCCAGTCGTCGACGACCGCGCTGAAGGGCTCGACCGAAGACGAGCAGTTCTTCGACAAGAAGGTGGCCTGATTCCCGGCTAGTCGTCGATAGGCGATAAAACGCCGCGCCGTCCGGTAGGGGACGGCGCGGCGTTTTTCATTGGCGACGGGGTAGGGCTGCCGGACTAGGGCTGCGCCGGGATGCTGAATTCCTCGATCTCCAGCAGCGGCTGGAGGATGTGGCCCCATTCCTTGTCCACGTAGCCACGCAGCTTGCCATCGGTCAGATAGTTGGCCACGGCGCCGAGCGCCAGCGAATTGTCGAGGTAGAGCGCGCAGTTGGACACAATGCCGGTCTGCACGTCGACACTGTCCATCAGCCCATAGGTCGGGTGGTCCAGTGCGGGGAAGTTGGTGATCAGCTTGCGCATGGCGTCCATCACGGCCTCGGGCTCGTATTCGATCAGCGACAACACGGAATAGGGCGATACCACCGGGCCGGCACGGGTGGATTCACGCTGCCCCACCGGGCGGTAGCCGCCCGCCACGGACAGCGGCGGCGCGCCGTACTCGGTGTACCCGCCCGTGGCCGGAATGGTGGCGGGCGAGAAGCCCCAGTAGCCGAACTGGTCGAGCCCGTACTGGATCTGCGCCTTGGCCATGTTCGGATGCGAACGTGCCCAGCTGTTGGTACCCCATTTCTGCTCGTTGATCATGATTGGCACGGCAAATGTCTCGAATACGGAGCCGCCCCAGGTCGGGATGAAGGACTGCCCCCCGAAGCTGCGCGAGGCCTCGTAGACGCGCACGCCTTCATAGGTGCGGTACTTCGACTGGTCGATGCTGCGCTCGGCCCATTCCGGCACGCGGTCGAGGTGGAAGTACTGGCTGCGCGGCACATTGCCCAGCGCAATCGCCGCATAGCTGATCAGCCGCGTCTCGCTCATCAGGTCATAGGTGCTCCCCGAGTTCTGCTGCGTGGCGGGGTTGTAGTTGATGTAGAACTGCTGCTTCGTCGGGTGCAGCATGGTGTCGAAGCGCATCTGGGCGAGGATGGCGCCCGCCTGCGCGGCGAGTTCCGGGAAGGCCTGCTTGGCCATGGCCAGGCCGGTGGCCACCCAGGCATTCTCGATGACGCCCACGTCGCCGTCCGGCACGCCCGTGGTGCTGTTGAGCGAGCCGAGGAACAATCCGCCCGGCGCGCCCTTGTCCCTGGCCTGCTGCTGCAGCACGGCGATGGCGGGCAGCATGCGCGCCATGCGCTGGCTGGCGTCTTCCGGTGCAATCAGGCCAAGGTCCCGCGCGGCCACCAGGTTCGAGATATACGACGCAAGCTCGCCGATGAACATCCAGTTGACCGCGTTCATCTTGTTCTCGGCATTGACGCAGGCCTTGTTCGACGGGAACGCTGGCTTGGTCTCCATCGCCTCGATGGACTTCCACAGCGACTTCGCATAGATGCGCGCTTCGGCCTTCAGGGCCGCCTGCGGGTCGGGCAGCACGGGGACATCGGGCGCGACTTCAGCAGGCGGGTCCCCGGCAGGTGTCGGGCCTGGGGCCGGTGTCGGGGCTGGGGTGGGGGTTGGCTGGGGCGCTGGGGCAGGCACCGGCGCGGCGCCGGGATCCACCTGCGCCGGGGTGCCCGGTTGGGCCGGCGGGGCCACTGGCTCGTCGCTCCCGCCGCCTCCGCAGGCGACCAACAAGGCGCTGAGGCCGATGCAGATGGCCCGGCGGGCCAGTGGGTGTGCGGATGAGGCAAATGTCATGATGCGCTCCGAGCGAGAATGTTCTGATGAACCATTCTCGTCCGCGACAGCGATCACGATAATCGTAGTTCGTCCATTTCTTGGCCCTGATTTTCAGGCCTGCGCCGGAATGCTGAATTCCTCGATCTCCAGCAGGGGCTGCAGTGCATGGCCCCATTCCTTGTCCACGTAGCCGCGCAGCTTGCCATCGGTCAGGTAGTTGGTCACGGCGCCCAGCGCCCAACCCACGTTGCCGGCAAGCAGGCACTTGGAGACGGTGCCGTTTTCCACGTCGACACTGTCCATCAGGCCGTATTGCGGGTGGTTCAGCGTGGGGAAGTTGTCGAGCAGCTTCTTCATGTTGGCCATCACCGCCTCAGGCTCCTCCTCGATCAGCAGCAGCACCGAGTAGAGCGACACCACGGGGCCGGCACGGGAGGCCGTGTGTTGCCCGCGGGGGTTGTAGCCCGAGCCGCCCAGCGAAGCCGGCGGCGTGCCGTACTCCGTGTACCCGGCGGTGGCCGGCACGGAAGCGGGCGAGAAGCCCCAGTAGCCAAAGGTGTCGAGGCCGTACTTGATCTGCGTCTTGGCCATGTTCGGATGCGAGCGTCCCCAGCTGTTGGGGCCCCATCTGGATTCGGAAATGACCACGGGCACCGCGAATGATTCGAACACAGAGCCGCCGTTGGTGGGCATGAAATGCAGGCCGCCATAGGAGCGGGTGCCTTCATACACCCGCACGCCCTCGTAGGTGCGGAATTTTGCCGGGTCCGGGGAGCGCTCGCTCCAGCTCGGCACGCGGGCGATACTGAAATACTGGCTGCGCGGCACGGTGCCGAGGGCGATGCCCGCATAGGCCAGCAGCCGTGTCTCGCCGAGCAGGCCGTAGGTCATCCCCGAAAATGTCTGCGTCTTGGGGTTGAAGGAGATTTCGTATTGCTGCTTTTGCGGGTGCACCATGGTCTCGAAGCGCATCTGGCCGAGGATGGCGCCAGCCTGCGCGGCGAGTGCGGGGTACGCCTGCTTGGCCATGGCAAGGCTGACCGCCAGCCAGGCGTTCTCGATCGACCCCACATCGCCACCCGGCACGGCCGTCCGGTTGTCCGTGGTGCCATGGAACAGGCCGCCGGGCGCGCCATTGCGCCGGGCTGTCTCTTGCAGGACGGCGAGGGAACTCAGATGTCGCGCCACGCGCCGCTGCGCTTCGGCGGCGTCCAGCAGGCCGAGATCGCGCGCGGCGGTCACATTCCAGATGAACTGGCCGAGGTTGCCGGTGAACACCCAGCCAACCGGGCTGGCCACGCCCTGGGCATTCATGCAGGACTTGTTGACCGGCAGCGCGCGGCCCGGGTCCAGCGTTTCAGCGGACTTCCACAGGGCTTCGGCGTATACGCGCGCCTGCGCTTTCAGTACCGATTCCCGCGTGATCACTTCGGTCTCGATGGGCGGCTCCGGATCTGGAATGGGCGGTATCGGCTGCGGCTCGGTCGGGACGACGGGAGTCTCGGGTGTCTCGGGTGTCTCGGGCGTGGGGTCCTGCGGCGGGTCCGGCGGCGCCGGCATGGGCGGGACGCCGGGCGGGAGCGGGGCGGGGCCCGCCTCCGGCTGGGTCACGGAGATGTCCGTGCCAGCGGGCTCCGAATCGTCACCGCCGCCACCACAGGCGGCCAGCAACGCACTTACGCCAATACAGACCGCGCGGCGGGTCCACAGCCGGACGCAAAGCTCGAGTGCCATCATGCTCTTCCCGTTGGAGATAAATGATGGGATTCTCGTCAACGGCAGGGGTCACGAATACCGCAGTTCGTCCAATTCCTGGCGCCAATTTGGATAATTCTGGTGTGATTGCGACATGATCTTGACGCATGAAGCAACAAGGCCGCGCAGGTTGCCGTGCGCGGCCTTGTTGTGTGCTGGACGCGGCGGGGTGCCGCCTCTCAGCGTGTCATCGGTAGACGATGACCGGGATGTCGGTGTGGGTCAGGACTTTTTGCGTTTCGCTGCCGAGCAGCAGGCCGGACAGCCCGCGCCGGCCGTGCGAGGCCATGAAGATCACGTCGCAGCCATGGCGTTCCGCCGCGTCGATGATGCCGAGGTAGGGCACCGCGAAGGTCGTCATGTCGGCGTCGAAGGGCAGGCCATCGGCCACGGCGGCGGTCTCGATCTCCTTCAGGTAGAGCCGCGCCTGGTTCTCGATCCGGTCCCGGAAGGCTTGCGGGGCCTCCACGACAATCTCGCTAAACGGCGTGTAGGGGTATTCCTCCAGACAGACATAAGCGGTGACCCGGGCGCCAATCGCCTTGGCCAGCTCCAGGCCGCCATTGATGGCCTTTTTGGAGAGTTCCGACCCGTCGGTGGGCAACAGGATGTGCTTGAACATGCCATACCTCCCTTCACGAATTAACGATTTCACGATAAGGCGGGGCAGGCCAGACGGCGCCTGTCTGATTCGATTGTAGTCAGTGTGAAGCAGCCGCCATTGCGGAATATCAAGGTTTTCCGTGGGTGAAACCACCTATGCCACGGCGGCGGATGCCTCGGCGGCGGCGCTGGTCGGCGCCTGCTCGGCGCGGCGCCAGTAGGCCGGGTTGCCGTAGGTGTGCTTCAGATGGTCGATGAACAGCCGCACACGCAGCGGCAGGTGCTTGCGCTGGGGAAACACCGCGTGGATGCCGATGGGGGGTGCCTGGAAGTCGTCGAGCACGGTGACGAGCCGGCCGCTGGCGATTTCCTGGCCCACTTCCCACCAGGACCGCCACGCCAGGCCATGGCCTTCGAGGCACCAGGCGTGCAGCACGGCGCCGTCGGTGCATTCCATATTGCCGCCCACCTTGACGGTGACCGCACGCCCGTCCTGCTGGAACACCCAGCCGCGCTGCACGTTGGCGCTGGCCCCGAAGGCCAGGCAATTGTGGCGCGACAGGTCCTCGGGCAGCTTCGGCGTGCCGGCGCGGGCCAGATAGCCGGGGGCAGCCACCACCACACGGCGGTTTTCCGCCAGGCGGATCGAAACCAGGCTGGAGTCCGGCAGGTCGCCGAGGCGGATGGCGCAGTCGAAGCCCTCGTTGACGAGATCGACCACCCGGTCGGAGAGGTCGAGCGTGAGCGTCACGTCCGGGTGCGATTCGATGAACAGCGGCACCACTGGCGCCACGTGCTTGCGGCCGAAGCCGGCCGGGGCGGTCACGCGCAGGTGGCCGCTGGCCTTGACGCCGCCGGCGGACACGCTGGCCTCGGCGTTGTGGAGGTCGTTGAGGATGCGCTGGCAGTCCTCGAGAAAGGCGGAGCCTTCGAACGTCAGCGTGATTTTGCGCGTGGTGCGTACCAGCAACTTTACGCCGAGCCGTTCTTCCAGCGCATCGATGCGGCGCCCGATGATCGCCGGCGCCACGCCCTCGGCGGCGGCGGCAGCAGAGAGGCTGCCACGTGACGCGACCGACACAAAAGTCTCCAATTGCTTGAAATGATCCACGAAAGCTCGCCGGTTAATACACAGTCTTGTGCGGATCGGCCAAGATTAGTTGCCAAAAAGTAAAAGATCAAGTGACCCGGTGCGACTTTGCCGCACTGCAACGACTGACTACAATCGGATGCATTCAACGGTGTACAGGCCCATTCAGTCCCTCCATGAACAAGATCCGCGCGGTGGTGTTCGATGCCTACGGCACGCTGTTCGACGTGTATTCGGTCACGGCGCGCGCGGAGCAGCTGTTTCCCGGCAAGGGGGAGGCCCTGGCGCTGTTGTGGCGCGAACGCCAGATCGACTACACCCGGCTGCGCACCATGGCCGCGCCCGACGGCGCCCTCTACAAGCCGTTCTGGGCCCTGACCGTGGATGCGCTGCGCTACGCCGCCGAGCGCCTCGGGATGAAGCTGGACGAGGCCACCGAGGCGCAGTTGCTCAAGGAGTACGCCTGCCTCTCGGCCTTCCCCGAGAACCTCGGCGCGCTCAAGCGGCTGCGCCGGGCGGGGCTGCCGCTGGGCATCCTGTCGAATGGCAACCCCGAGATGCTCGACATCTCGGTCAAGAGCGCGGGCATGCATGGGTTGTTCGACCATGTGCTGTCGGTGGATGCGGTGCGCCAGTACAAGACCGCGCCGGCCGCCTACGCGCTGGGGCCGCAGGCTTTCGACCTGCCCGCCGGGGACATCGTGTTCGTGTCCTCGAACGGCTGGGACGCGTGCGGCGCCACCTGGTATGGCTACAAGACTTTCTGGATCAACCGTGCCGGCCACCCGGCGGAGCGCCTGGACGTGGCGCCCACCGGCACCGGGCACGACATGAACGACCTGCTGGCCTTCCTCGCCGCCTCCGGCGTCGCGGTCTGACGGACGGGTCCACCCGACAACACACCATCGCACACACAGGAGAAGACTGATGGCTATCACGCTGCCCGCGGGCATGAAGATTACCGGCGACATCCTGCCGGCCTACGAAGACATCCTCACGCCGGAAGCCCTGGCCCTGGTAGACAAGCTGCATCGCGCCTTCGAGCCGCGCCGCCAGGAACTGCTGGCCGCCCGCGTCGCGCGCGCCAAGCGCCTGGACGCCGGCGAGATCCCCGACTTCCTGCCGGAGACCAAGAGCGTCCGCGAGGGCGAATGGAAGGTGGCACCGGTGCCGCAGGCGCTGGAATGCCGTCGCGTGGAGATCACCGGTCCGGTGGAAGCCAAGATGGTCATCAACGCCTTCAACTCGGGCGCTGACAGCTACATGACGGACTTCGAGGACTCCAACACCCCGAACTGGCACAACCAGATGCAGGGCCAGGTGAACCTGAAGGCCGCCGTGCGCCGCACGCTGACGCTGGATTCCAACGGCAAGCACTACAAGCTCAACGACAAGATCGCCACGCTGCAGGTGCGCCCGCGCGGCTGGCACCTGGATGAAAAGCACGTCACCATCGACGGCAAGCGCATCTCGGGCGGCATCTTCGACTTCGCGCTGTTCCTGTTCCATAACGCCCGCGAGCAGATCGCACGCGGCGCCGGCCCGTTCTTCTACCTGCCGAAGATGGAAAGCCACCTGGAGGCCCGCCTCTGGAACGACATCTTCGTGATGGCGCAGAAGGAGATCGGCCTGCCGCAGGGCACGGTCAAGGCCACGGTGCTGATCGAGACCATCCTGGCCGCGTTCGAGATGGAAGAAATCCTCTATGAACTGCGCGACCACAGCGCTGGCCTGAACGCCGGCCGCTGGGACTACATCTTCTCGTGCATCAAGAAGTTCAAGGTGGACAAGGACTTCTGCCTGGCAGACCGCGCCAAGGTGACGATGACCGCGCCGTTCATGCGCGCCTACGCGCTGCTGCTGCTGAAGACCTGCCACAAGCGCGGCGCGCCCGCGATTGGCGGCATGAGCGCCCTGATCCCGATCAAGAACGATCCGGAAAAGAACGCGATTGCCATGGAAGGCATCATCAGCGACAAGCGCCGCGACGCCACCGATGGCTACGACGGCGGCTGGGTGGCCCACCCGGGTCTGGTCGAGCCGGCGATGAAGGAATTCGTGGCGGTGCTCGGCGACAAGCCGAACCAGTTCGAGAAGCAGCGTCCGGACGTGAACGTGAAGGGCGCCGACCTGCTCGATTTCAAGCCCGAGGCCCCGATCACCGAGCACGGCCTGCGCATGAACATCAACGTGGGCATCCATTACCTGGGCGCCTGGCTGGCCGGCAACGGCTGCGTGCCGATCCACAACCTGATGGAAGACGCCGCCACGGCCGAGATCTCGCGCTCGCAGGTCTGGCAATGGATCCGCTCGCCGAAGGGCAAGCTGGAAGATGGCCGCAAGGTGACCGCCGAACTGGTGCGCGCGCTGATTCCGGAAGAGCTGGCCAAGGTGAAGACGCTCGTGGGTGGCGATACCAGCACTTACGACCGTGCCGCGCAGATCTTCGAGGAAATGTCGACGTCGGAAGACTTCGCCGAATTCCTGACGCTGCCGCTGTACGAGGAAGTCTGAGCTTTTTCAGGCTTGCCATGAAAAACCCCACGGTTCGCGCCGTGGGGTTTTTTGTTTGTGGCTGGGGTTGGCCACGGGGTTGGCCAGGCCGGGAAGGTCAGGGGCTGGCCACCGCGCCGTAGCCCTGGCCCCGCCATTCGATGAAGCAGAGACCATGGCCGAACGGGTCCGACAGGCGGGCCTGCCGGCCCCAGTCGAAATCCTGCGGCCAGTCCTCGATCTCGGCGCCGGCGCCGAGCGCGCGCTCGATGGCGGCTTCAAGGTCTTCCACCACGAAGTCCAGGTGCACCGGGGTCCAGTGCCGCGCGTAGTCGCGCCGCGCATCGGCCCGCGCCGTGGCCACCGTGCCGGCCTCCTTGGCCAGCAGATAGATCGGCGCGCAGGCGCCGTGCATTTCCGCCACGCTGTTGTCGAACAGCCGGCGGCCCAGCCGCAATCCCAGTCCTGCTTCGTAGAAGCCGATGCCGTGTTCGAGGTCATCGACGTCGATATTGATCAGCAACTCCATGCCAGCCTCCTGCTTTGTGAGCGTTCTCGGGCGTGGCGGCGGCCAGTGTGCTTTTCGCTCCTGTCCGCTCCTGATGGCTGATGGCTGTTGATGGCTCCTGATGGTTCCTGACGCCTTCTGACGCCCTCTGACGCCTTCCTTGCCCGGGCCAGCATTGTGCGCCGGCGCTCCTGACAAGAGCTGTCAGGAGTGATGCCGCCGGGACAGGATCATCGATGCGCTGCATGGCGGCTATGAGATGACTCTGAAAATGAAAGCGCGGACCGGCGCGGCGCCCAAGGAGCCTTCATAATATGGACATTCAACGAGATTGGAGAGTCAAGTTGCGTTTTGAACACCTGGTGGAGATCAATGACCCAGGCAATCCCACGCTGGAGCCGCTGACCGCCGAACAGCTGTGGCAGGGCCTGGTGCTGCGGGCCGAGTCGCCCGAGCTGTTCGTCCTGGGGCTGGAGCGCGCCGAGGTACTGGCGCGGGGCGATGGCTGGCTGGACCGCGTGCTGCATTTCGGCCAGGCGACGATACAGGACCGCGTGGTATTCGAGCCACGCCGTGCAGTGCGCTACGAGACCGCGGCCACGGCCGAGCATGCCGGCGGCACGCTGTCGATGAGCATCGAGACCCCCGCGCCGGGCGCGCTGCTGGTGCGTTTCATCTATGAAACGACCCTGCCCGACACGGATGCCAGCGGCGACGACCGCTATTCGGAGATCGTCAAGTCGGCGTACCACGAGGCAGACCTCGACACGGTGCGCAAGATCCGGGAGATCGCTCACAGCGGGCGGCTCGGGTGACGGGCGCCCAGCCGGCCGGCGGGCCGACGCGCGCCGTACTGCGCGCCCGCTACGGCGAGCGCCTGCGCTGGCTGATCCTGCTCACGCTGATGCTGGGCACGATGTCGTCCATCGTGTCATCTACCATCGTCAACGTGGCCGTGCCGGACCTGAGCCGGCATTTCCAGCTGGGCCAGGAGCGCGCGCAGTGGGTGGCGGCCAGTTTCATGATCGCCATGACGCTGTCGATGCTGCTCACGCCGTGGCTGCTGAACCGATTCGGGCTGCGCCGGACCTTCGTCGGCAGCCTGTTGCTGCTGGGCGCGGGCGGGCTGATCGGCGGGTTTTCGCCCACCTTCGGCGTGATGCTGGCCATGCGCGTGGCCGAGGGCATCGCGGCCGGCATCATGCAGCCGCTGCCCAATATCTTCATCCTGCGCGTGTTCGAGGAACGCGAGCAGGGCAAGGCGCTGAGCCTGTTCGGGTTTGGCGTGGTGCTGGCGCCGGCCATCGGCCCCAGTGTGGGCGGCTTCCTGGTGGAGACCTTCGGCTGGCGCTCGATCTTCTTCGTGGTGGTGCCGCTGACGCTCATCGGCCTGTGGATGGCACGCCGCTACATGGCCGTGGACTCCGCGATGATCGGCGAACGCAAGGCACTGGACTGGCGCGGACTGGCGCTGGCCGGCGTGGCCACGGTGACGCTGCTCAACGGTCTCGTGGAGATGCGCGAGAACGTGCCGGCCGGACTGGCGCTGGCCGGGCTGGGCGTCTTGCTGCTGGCGGGTTTCGTGGTCTGGCAGTTGCGCGCGCCCGAGCCGTTGATGGATATGCGGCTCTACAGCTACCGCCAGTTCTCGGCCGGGGCTGTGGTGGCGTTCATCTATGGCGCCGGGCTGTTCGGTTCCACGTACCTGCTGCCCGTCTACATGCAGATGGCGCTGGCCTATACGCCGTCGCAGGCTGGCATCGTGCTGATGCCGGCCGGGATCGTGCTGGCGGTGACGATCGCGGTGGCGGGGCGGCTGACCAATTACATCCTGCCGCACCGGCAGGTGTCGTTCGGGTTGGCCCTGCTGGCGGCGTCGTTCCTGCTGATGGCCACCGGGTCGATGGCGACGCCTTACTTGCTGCTGGTGCTCTATGCGGTAATCGGGCGGATCGGGCTTGGCTCTATCCTGCCGTCGCTGACACTTGGGTCGATGCGTGGGGTCGATTTCTCGCTGATCGCCCAGGGGTCGAGCTGCATCAACTTCCTGCGGCAGCTTGGCGGGGCGATCGGGGTGAGTCTGGCCGGGGTGGGGCTGCAGTGGCGGCTGGCGGAGCACGGCGCGGTGCTCGGGCCGGGTGGCGATCCGGTCGCCCGGATCGCGGCATTCGATGAAACCTTCCTGGCCGTGGGCGTGGTGATTGCCACGGCGATCCTGGCCGCGTGGCGCATCCGGCCGAAGCCGCTGCCGGCCGGCGCAGGGGTCTAGGGCTAGGGCGGGGACTTAGCTGGCGGTGCCGGCCAGCAGTTCGCCGACCAGTTCGACGTACTTCTGCTTGGCGTCGTCCTGGCTGGTGCCCTTGAGGGCTTCCCAGGCTTCGAACTTGTAGCGGCCGACGAAATCGGTCATGCCGGGCTTGTCGCCGTGGGCGTCGCCCTCGGCACCCTGCTTGTAGAGCGCGTAGAGGCGCAGCAGCGTCATATTGTTAGGACGCTCGCTCAGGGTCTTGACGTCGATTTGGGCCTGGTCGAAGCGGGCCTGCAGGTCGCTCATGGTGTCTCCGGGTAATCAGTGGGCGTAGAAGTGCGATGATAGCCGCCGCACCGCGCCGTTTGCGGCGGAAAAAACCGAAGAAGCCTTCGGTCAGCGCGTGGCGGCACGGTCTGCCGGCGCACGGTGCCGGCGTGCCTGCCAATTCAGCTTTGGCCGCGCTCCGGATACAATCGCGCCATGTCCTGGATTCTTGCTGTCGAGACCTCTACCGAGTGGTGCTCCGTCGCACTGGGGCGCGCCGCCACCGACGGCGCCCTCGAGTGTTTCTCCCGCCATGAGCATACGGGCGCGCGGTCGTCTGCGCGCGTGCTGCCGGCCGTGGCCGAAGTGCTGGCCGAGGCCGGCATCACGCTGGCCGACTGTGCCGCCATCGCGTTTGGCGCCGGCCCCGGCTCGTTCACCGGCCTGCGTACCGCCTGCGGCGTGGCGCAAGGGCTCGCCTTCGGCGCCGATCTCCCCGTGATTCCCATCAATGTGCTGACGATGTGCGCCGAAAGCGTCCGATCCGGCACTTCGCCGTGGCCAGCGGACACGCGCGTGCTGGTGGCGCTAGACGCCCGCATGGACGAGACCTATGCCGCCACGTTCCGCTGGGACGCCGCCGCGATGGAATGGTCGATGGAGACCCCGGTGCAGGTGGGGCCGCCCGAAACCGTGGCGCAGCCCGATGGGGCATTCTGGCTCGCCGGCAATGGATCGACAGTGTTTGGCGAACGGCTCCAGGTGGCCGCGCAGGCCAGCCGCGTGATGCCCGAGGCCATGCCCGACGCCCGCGCCGCCGTGGCCATCGGCCTCCGAGCACTGGCGCGTGGCGAGACCATCGACGCCGCCGACGCCATGCCGATCTATGTGCGCGACAAGGTCGCCCACACCATCGTCGAGCGCGAGGCGATTGCCGCCGAGAAAGCTGAAAAAGCCGCCAAGGCCGCGAATGCTGCCGCAGGGGAGGCCGCGTGAGCGCCGCGCTGCTGCCCGAGTCGCCCCAATGGCCGGCCGTGCCGGTCATGCCCGAGCTTGGCGATGGCTGGAGGCTCGGCCGCATGACTGCGCTGGACCTGCACGCCGTGGCCGATATCGAGCTGCGCGCCTACAGCCATCCCTGGACGCGCGGCAATTTTGAGAATTCCCTGAAATCGGGCCATGTCGGCCTGACGCTCCGTGATCCAGCCAATACGCTCGTCGGCTACGCCGTGCTGATGCCGGTGGTCGACGAAATGCACCTGCTCAATATCACCGTGGACCCGCGCCGGCAGCGGCAGGGCCATGGCCGGCTGCTGCTGGCCGTGGCGCTGGCCACCGCCCATGCCCACAACCTCGGCACGATGCTGCTGGAAGTGCGCCCGTCCAATGTGGGCGCGCTGGCGCTGTACGAGGAAGCCGGGTTTGCCGAGATCGGCCGCCGCAAGGGCTACTATCCGGCCACGGCCAACGGGCGCGAGGATGCGCTTGTGCTGCGCCGGGCCTGGCACGATGGCAAGGAGTCCGCATGAATCGCCGCGCGCAGTTCCTCGAAGTGCTCGGTATCCCGGCGGAATGGGTGCCGCGCCGCTTGGCCGAGGCGTCCGTAGAGGTTGAAACCAAGGTCGAGGTCGCCACCGTAGCTGTGGCCGAAGTCGAAGTCGAAGTAGCGATGCCCGCCCCGGCCGCGCCGCCGCGCTCCGTGGTGATCGAAGCCCTGTCGCCGCAACCCGCCGTGCAGGATGAGGCCGCTCTGGCCCGGGACGCCGCCATCGCCGCCATGGACTGGGCCGCGCTGGAAGCCGCCGTGGCCCAGTGCACCGCCTGCGGCCTGAGCGACTCCCGCACCAACACGGTCCTCGGCGTGGGTGACCGCCGCGCTGAATGGATGCTCGTGGGCGAGGCCCCGGGCGAGAACGAAGACCTGCAGGGTGAGCCGTTCGTCGGCCAGGCCGGCAAGCTGCTCGACAACATGCTTGGCGCGCTGGGCCTGGCGCGCGACCGTAATGTCTTTATCGCCAATGTGCTGAAGTGCCGCCCGCCCGGCAACCGCAATCCGGAGCCGGAGGAGGTGGCGCACTGCGAGCCGTTCCTGCGCCGGCAGATCGCGCTGATCCGGCCGAAGGTGATCGTGGTGCTGGGGCGCTTTGCGGCGCAGTCGCTGCTGCGCTCCACCACGCCCATCGGCAAGCTGCGCGGCACCGTGCACCAGTATGAGGGGATTCCCGTGGTGGTGACCTATCACCCGGCCTACCTGCTGCGCACGCTGACCGACAAGGCGCGCGCATGGGAAGACCTGTGTCTGGCCCGCGAGGTACACGACCGTGCGGGAGCTGAAGCCTGATCCCGCGCAGGCCATCCGCCCGGGCGGGCCGGTAGCAGCCGGCGCCGACGGGCCCGAGCCCCTGTGGCGCACCGCCGCGTCCCAGCGCGTGCGCGATCTGGCGTGGTGCTCGCTCTCGCCGCCGCTGCTCTCGCACCTGCCGGCCGGCTACGGCGCTGGCGCCGCGCTGGCCCACTGGCCGCCCGGCGCGCAGGCCGCGTGGCAGCGCTGGCTGGAGCGCGCCGACCCCGCCACACTCCCGGAAACCATCGCCGAATTGAGCGGCCACCCGGACCCCACCGGCAACCGCAGCCTGCGTCTGGGGCGTCATGCCGAGCGGCTGCTCCATTTCGCGCTGCACCGGGCCGAGGGGATTGAACTTGTCGCCGCCAATGTGCCGATCCGGCGCGCCAATGGCCATGGCATCCAGACGCTGGGCGAACTGGACGTGATCTGGCGCGACCCGGCCAGCGCGCAGACCGTGCACTGGGAAATGGCGGCCAAGTTCTACCTGATGGTGGATGGGCAGCCGGGAACGCCGCCCGACCGCCGCAACTTCGTCGGCCCCAATCTCGTCGATCGGCTAGGAGACAAGCTCGACCACATCGTCAGTCGGCAGCTGCCGCTGGGCCGCGCGGCCGAAGCGCAGGCGGTGCTGACCCATCCCATCGACCGCAGCGAGGTCTATCTGCTGGGCTGGCTGTTCTATCACGATGGCCGCCTGCCGGCCGGGCTTGACGCGCTGGGCATCGCGCCCGATCACCTGCATGGCTGGTGGTCCACGCTGGACGACTGGGCCGCGCGCGCGCAGGCCCATCCGGCCGCGGCCAACACGCGCTGGTGCCGGCTGCCGCGCGCGGACTGGCTCTCGGGCGCCCGGGTGCCCGAGGCGCAGACCGAGAGCGCCGCCGTGCTGCACACGGCGCTGGCGCAACGCTTTGCCGATCCGCACCAGGCGCATAGCTGGCGGCGCGAAGCCCCGGTGATGGTCTGCGAACTGGCGCCCGCCGGGCCCGATCAACCCGGCATCTGGCAGGAGCGCTCGCGCGGCTTCGTGGTGCCGCCGGGCTGGCAGGCGCGCGCCGTCGAGCGGGCCACTATCGACAGATCCCCTCCCGCCGCCGGCTCCCGCTAATCCATTCCGGCTGCCGCACCGCGCCGCGATACTTCCCTCACGCTGTATCGGAACGTTCGCCCTGGACGTTGCGACGATGGGGGATGGAAGATGCCGGACATCGAGAAAGTCAAGACACTCCACTGGCTCACGGACCCCGAGTGGTTCCGCAAGGCTGGGCTCGAAAAGGGCGTCGGTCATGACCGACAGCACCTCGGCGTGATCCTGGCGGCGGGCGGCGAGCTGACCATCAGCCAGATCGACATGGATTTCACGGGCGAGCTGACGCTGCGCCTGCTCAACAACGACGGCCGCACCGAGCGGGTGTTCAAATTTGGCGAAATGCCACTTACGATCACAGCGCAAACCGTCTCGGTGCCGTTCATCGATACCCCGTACCCCGGCGGTGGCACGCCGCCCACAGTCTGGTACACCTGTTCGCCGACCAGCAAGACGCTCCCGGTGTTCGAAGCCGGCGGGGCGGAATCCTCATTTTTTGCGAAGTGGGACCAACAGGCGGCCGAATTCGCGCTGATCCAGTCACGCTATGTCCGGATGCTGGTGCCCCAGGTCGACAAGGCCACGCTCCGGACCCAGCCGGGCGGCCTCGCTGCGCTGACCGCGTATTACGACAACGTGGTTTCCACGTTCAACGCGTTGTGCGGGGTGGCATTCGATCCCGAACTTGCCACGGACCTCAACATCCGAAACCTGTTCTTCATCAAGGCGGATGCGGGGGGCAGCGGCGGCGCCTACTACGGCCCCCTGTGGGCCGCATCGACCGGAGTGTCGATGGCGGCGGACTGGTTCGCCAGCCTGCGCACCAACTGGATCCCGCTGGAAACGCTGGGCCACGCCTACCTCGGCACCTTCATGGCGGCCGGTTCGGTCAGCTTTCTCGAGGTCTGGAACAAGCTTTATGCGGCCAGCTGGCAGGACATCACGCTGGGCGCCGAGGTGCACACCGATGGCTGGCTCTACCAGGGCGAGGCGGCTCTGTTCAGCGGTGTCATTGACCGGATCACGACCGGCACGCCGCTGCAGGATTGGAGTGTGCGCGAGAAGCTCTATTTCCTGATGCTGCTCAAGTACAAGGCGGGCAACACGGCGTTTGCCAGCTTCAACCGGCAGTACCGGACCTATGCCAACGCGCTGCCGTTGCCGCCGATCGCGCCGCCCGTGATCGACATGATGGCCGAGGTCTATGCCGCCGACGCCGGGGTGGATGTGGCGCCATTCATCGGCATGGTGGGCGCCAGGATGGCGTCGGTGCGGGCGGTGCTCAATATGTTCAGCGACGCGCGGGCGTCCTATCCGCTCTACGCGCTGGTCAGCGAGGCCAGCCTGGTCCAGGCGCAGGAGACGCTCCATGCCACGTCGCCGCTGCAACTGGTGGACTCGGTGGAGCTGCACCGCACCGGCCTGCGCGGCAGCGTGACCGTGCAATTTGCCATCGATGAGTTCGTGCAGATCTACGGCGAACCGCTGTTCGTGATGGAAGGTCCGAGGGAGGTGGCCTCGCTATACGTGGTAGACACCGGGATGACCTTTGCCGACATGCCTGTCGGCGCGTACACGCTGCGCCTGCCCACCGGAAAAAGTCGTAAATATTCGATAGATCCCTACTACCTGATCGTCAAGGAGGGGGCGAGCACGCAGACGCTGGCGTATGCCTACAAGCAGGGGTCCGCCATCGTCACCCAGACCTTCCTGCTGTTGGGGGCGGATAACGGCCTGTACGGCACGATCCGCGTGGACGCGCCCACACGCCGGATCACCGTGGATCTCATGAGCAACCCCAATACCGCGTTCATGGATACGGTCTACATCGGCGTCACGATCCGGACGGCCGATGGCGATCCGGTCTATCAGCGGGACTTTCACGGCAACCACCCAGCCCCGGAGCATGCGGACATTCCGTTCGAGATCGGCTATCGGATCGAGGTGCGCCATGAGGAGCCATCGCGGCTGCGGGTGCTGCCGGCCGCCCCGGGACTGATTCGGCCGCAGGCGACCAACGACTTCGTGATCACGGCGCACGGGCTCGAGAACCCGCAGGCGATGAACAGTCCGGTGGCGGACCTGTCGTTGCGCATTGCGGAAGCGGCGGCACTGGTGCGGGAGCGCCTGCCGATTGCCGCGGCGCCCTATGCCACGGTCAAGGACGATATCTACCTGGCCGTGATGGCGCTGCCGGAGCCGGAGCGCGCCCAGGCCGTGGCCGAGTACGCCGACGTGATGTCCCTGCAGAACGCCGGGCCGGGCACCAATATCGGCAACAACTTCTTCGTCTCGCTGAAGGGCCTCGGCACCTGGACGTTCTTCACCATGACGATCGATCTGGTGCGTTTCGAGGTGCGCTTCCAGGTCAACGGCGGCAAGCCGCACAGTTATTTTGCGAACACTTATGCCTACGTCAGCTTTCGTGAACCGGGCGGCCAAGAGCTGTTCTCCTATGACTTCATCGGCAACGTGTCGTCGACCGGCATGGTCCACACGTTCCCGCTGTCCCGGTACGGTGGCGAGCAGTACTACTCGTTCAAGGAGGAGCTGGGGACTCGCTACGCCATCGAGAACCGGATGCAGGGCGTCACGTGGTACGGCTTGGCCAGCATGACCCTGGACCTGCCCGGCAACGGCGTGGTGATGACCGCCGCGGCATCGGAAATTTCCGAAACGCCATCCGTGCAGGGCAACATGTTCAGCTGGAATCTGCTCGGTAATGCGGATCAGCCGGTCGCCACGCTCGAACTGGACCTGGTGATCAATGCGCTGAGAGTGACGCTGCAGGCTGCAGTGCCGAATCCTGGCATGTCGGCGGTCTACATCAGCATCGGGGTGACAGACCGCTACGGCGATGCGGTCTATGCCATCGCCATGCCCGGGAATGTGCTGGTGGAGGCCGATGCTCACACCTTCCCCCTGCAAAAGGGCTATACGGTCACGGTCTTCCACCAGGACCCCACGCGCTCGGTATTGATCAACACGGAGACGCAGACGCGGACCACCGTGGCGGCCACGGCGCACTACCAGACCATGGCGCGCGGGCTGCGGGCAGTGGCCTGACGCGCGGCCGAGTCTGATTGCATCCTTTCCGAGGTATCCAAGATGGCGGAAATCCTAAAATCGAAGTCCGTGTACACGCTCCAGGATCCGGTATGGATTCGCAACGCGGGGCAGCCGAAAGGGCTCGATCACGACAAGCAGGCGCTGGGCATCATCCTGGCGCCCGGCGCCACGCTGCGGCTTCGGAAGATATCGCCTGACTTCACTGCTTCGATACAGGTGGTCTGTGTCGGCGACGGTACGGCCCCGGCGCAGTCGGTGTCGGTAGGGGACGCGTGGGTCAGTGTCACGGCCGGCGCGGCGCTCGTCCCATTCGTCTCAACGCCCTATGAGGCGGGCGCCCCGGTGATCGAGTTTGCCTACCCTTCGACGAGCAAAGTGCTGCCGGTGTTCCTGGCGGGCAATGCCGAGGCGCCTTTCTTCGCCACCTGGGACGTGCAGGATGCCGAATTCGGCCTGATCGAGGGCGATTATCTGCGCATGCTGGTGCCTGCGCGGGACAAGGCCGCGCTCCGGGCATATCCCGGCGGCCTGGCTGCGCTGGGGGCCTACTATCAGGACCTGCTGACCGCTTTCAATGCCCTGCTGGGGGTGTCATTCCATCCCGAGCGCCCCACCGATCTCAACGTCAGGAACCGCTACTTCCTGGCGGCCGATGCCGCGGCGGCTGACACCGAGCCCGCCTACTATGGCCTGGGGATGGCGGCCACGACGTCGTCGTCGGTCGCCCCGGTCTGGCTCGACAACCTGCCGACCAGCTGGACTGCGCCCCAAACCATCGCCGGCGGCTATCAGCGCCAATTCTCCGCGACCAATGTCGCCGACCCGAATTCCGTATGGGGCAAGGCTTTTGCGGCCAGCTGGCAGGACTTCCTGATGGGCGCCGACGTCTACACCCAGGGATGGCTCTACCAGGACGCGCCGGCATTCTTCGCGAGCGTGATGGCGCTGCTCCGCAATGGCACGCGCTATGAGTCCTGGGATGTCCGGGCAAAGGTCTATCTGGTGATGCTGCTGAAATACAAGGCCGGGGATGGCGCCATCACCCGGACCAATCGGCTGGATCGCGTCCATATGAACACGCCGCCGCTGCCGGCAGTACGGCCCCCCGGGTTCGATGAAATGGCCGCCGCCTGCGCCGAATGGTGGGATGTGGACATTGCGCCATTTCTCACGCTGGCTCGCGCGCCGGTGACCCCGCTACGCGCCATGCTCAACGTGTTCAGCCACGCCCGCGCCGTCTATCCGCTCAGCGAACTGGTGACGGCGCAGACGCTGCCGACGGTGCAGTCCGCGCTGCATCTCGATTCGCCGCTGCGCCTGGTCGATACGGTAGAGCTGCAGGGTACCGGCGTCACCGGCAGCCTTACCCTGCGGTTCGTGATCGACGAATTCAAGCAGATCTACGGCGAGCCGCTGGTCCTGATGGAAGGCGCCCGGGAGGTGCTCCACATTCCGGTCAGCGCGTCGGAGATGATCCTCGAAAACCTGCCAATTGGCGCTTATACGATTCGGCCGCCGACCGGGAAGAACCGCAAATACCTGGTAGATGCCGATTACCTGATCGTCAAGGAGGGGGAGGCCAGCCAGTCGCTGACGTATACCTTCAAGCGGGGGTCGGGCACGATCAGCCAGACGCTGGTGCTGCTCAGTACCGACTACGGGGTGAGTGGCACGATTCGCGTCGACTTCACGACCATGCAGGTGCGCATCGATGTCAAGGCTGAACCGCTGTCTGCCATGATGACTGGGGCTTACGCCACGATCGGGGTGAAGAACGGCGCGGGAGGCAGCATCTATACCCGCGCGATCAGCGCTCGGGAGGCGGCGCCGATTCACGACGCCGTGCCCTTCGAGATCGGTTATCGGCTAGAGGTGTACGTGGAATATCCCAGCCTGCTGGCCGTAGAGCCTCCCACGCCGGGGCTGCTCCCGTCGCAAGAGAGTCACGTGCTGACGATCACGGCGCTGGGCCTGCAGAACGCGGCGGCCAGCAACAATCCCGAAGCGGACCTGCTGGCGCGCATCGCCGCCGGGGCGACCATCGTGCGCGAGCGCCTGCCGATGGCCCATGCACCCTATGCCCAGATGAAGGACGACCTCTACCTGGCCGTCATGGCGCTGCCATCTCTGGCCCGCAACGTGGCGCGGCGCGAGTATATGGACGTCATGTCCCCGTTCAACTTCGAGCCGGGCGACCACGTTGGCAACCTCTTCACCCTCACGATGAAGGGCTATTACAGCGACATATTCTTCATCGCGACCGTCGACCTGCAGGCGCATGAAATACGCTTCGAAGTCATTGCGACCAAGCCGCACGTCTATTTTTCGGACACGTACGGTTATGTCAGTTTCAGCGATGTGTACGGCAATGAAGTCTTCTCATATGACTTTATCGGCACATTGAAGGCGACCGGCATGTCTGTGACGTTTTCGCTGTCACCGGATGGCGGCGAGCAATATTACTCGTTCAAGGAGGAGGCAAGCTTGGCCCGCTATCCCATCGAAAACGTGATGCAGCAGCAGGTCACGAGCGCGGTAACGAACATGGTGGCCGAGGTGCTTGTCGATGGCCTCATCACCTATGCGTCGGCATCCGAGATCGCGGTGGTGCCGACCGTGCGCGGGAACATGTTCCTGTGGTCACTGTTCGACGGTGCCGGCAATCCGGTGGCGACGCTGAACCTCAGCCTGGTCTTCAATACGCTGACGGTTTCCGTTTCCGCCGGGACGCACCAAGGGGGATTGCGCGTCAGCGTGCATGTGGAGGACAAGTATCAGCAGGTGGTCTACGACCTGGATGTCCACGGGGGCACGCCCGTGGCCCAGGCGATTTCCACCTTTTCGTTGCAGAAGGGCTATACGGTCACGGTGTTCCACAACGATCCGGCCCGTTCCCAACTGGTCAATACGGAAACTGGGGTACGGACGGTGGTCGGCGAGACCGCGCGCTATCAGACCATGGCCCGTGGCCTGAAGGCTCTGCCGACATGAAAAACGCCCCGCCGGCTCAGGCCGGCGGGGCGTCTTCCTGCCCGCGCGGGTCAGTGGTGCTTGTCCTCGCCGATCATCGCCAGCGAGTTGTGCATCTTCACATTGTGCTTGTGCAGACGCATGACCAGCAGCATGGTGGCCGAGATGAACAGGCCCAGCGCCACGATCACGAAGCCGATTGGCACGTTCAGCTTGATCAGCAGCGCGTAGAGGCACAGCATCAGCAGAACTGAAACATTTTCGTTGAAGTTCTGCACGGCGATCGAGTGCCCGGCGGACAGCAGCACGTGCCCGCGATGCTGGAGCAGCGCATTCATCGGCACCACGAAGTAGCCCGACATGGCCCCGACGATCATCAGGAACACATAGGCGATGGCCATGTAGAGCGGCATGGGATAACCCAGCACGTTCAGCATCACGTCCGGCATGGCGTCCTTGGTGTAGAAGGCCATGATCATGACGGTGATGCCCATCGCCACGCCGAACGGCAGCACCGACAGCGAGCGGCGCAGCGGGATCCGGGCGGCGGCCATGATCGCGCCCACCGCCACACCCACCGCCACCACGGCCTGGAGCAGGGCGCCCTGGGACAGGTTCAGCCCCAGTGACTTCTCCGCCCACTTGAGCACGATGAACTGCAATGTGGCGCCTACGCCCCAGAACAGCGTGGTCACGGCGAGCGAGATCTGGCCCAGCTTGTCGCGCCACAGCGCAATGAAGCAGTCGCCGAACTCGGCAATCAGCTTCACCGGGTTCTTTTCCTGTTGCGGGTAGCGCGCGCCGGTTTCCGGGATGAACACGTTGAACACCGACGCCACGACGTAGAAGAACATGATCACCACCATGGCCGCCTCGGCCGGGGTGTTGATGCCGGTGTCCACGTAGGGGATGTCGAAGCGGAGCAGAATGTCCGAGATATGGACCGAGATCAGCGCGCCGCCCACCACGGTGCCGAGGATGATCGAACTCACCGTGAGCCCCTCGATCCAGCCGTTGGCCATCACCAGCTTCTCGGGCGGCAGCAGTTCGGTCAGGATGCCGTACTTGGCCGGCGAGTAGGCGGCGGCGCCGAAGCCCACCACGCCGTAGGCCAGCAGCGGGTGCAGGCCGAACATCATGATCGCGCAGCCAACTATCTTGATGGCATTGGTGATCAGCATGACCTTGCCCTTGGGCATGGAGTCCGCGAAGGCCCCCACAAAGGCCGCCAGCACCACATAGGACAGCACGAAGAACAGCTTCAGCAGCGGGGTCATCCACTGCGGGGAATGCAATTCGGTGAGAAGGGCGATGGCGGCGATGAGTAGCGCATTGTCGGCCAGCGACGAAAAGAACTGCGCGGCCATGATCGTGTAGAAACCCTTCTTCATACCTTCGACTTTGTCTCCATCGCGGACGCCCGGTGCGGCGGGCAGGGGCACGCCGACCGGCAACATCGCGGCTTGCAGGGAACCTGGCGCGACGGCCTTGTCAAAGTGGGGCGGTTGCGCAACTTTCGCGCGCCTTTCGGCTTGCCTGACCGTCATTGACATATTGCTTCTCTTTTAAAACATGGCCGGAGCGTCCGGCTTTATATCACGAAACCACGACATTTCAGCACTCCGGCGGACCCGCGTTTTGACAGGAACCCGCCCTGCGGATTCCCTGAACCGGGCGCCGGTTGTGTTCAAATATCGCCTGCGCGATGTTGCCCCGCATGTGCCGGCCACTCCGTATTCCAGCGCACTTTCGCGCCACGCGCGTGACGGTGCCGGCACAGTGTATGCAACATCAACGCCCGATTGCAGCGGGTTGCCGTCCGGGTCTTCCCTGATCCGGTGCATGCCGGGACGCAACCTGCACCCATAGCCAGACCATGCCAAGACCCATACACGCAGTCATCCACCAGCCCGCGCTGGCCAACAACCTCGACGTGGTGCGCCGCTACGCGCCCCAGTCCCGCATCTGGGCGGTGGTCAAGGCCAACGCCTACGGCCACGGCATCCGGCGCGCCTTTGCAGGCATGCGCGGCACTGACGGCTTCGGCCTGCTCGACCTCAACGAGGCCGTGCTGCTGCGCGACCTCGGCTGGCAGGGCCCGATCCTGTTGCTAGAGGGATTCTTCCAACCGCAGGATGTTCCCCTGCTGGAGCAATATCGCCTCACCACGGCCATTCATTGCGACGAGCAGTTGCGCATGCTCGAGGTGGCCCGGCCCCGGGGGCCGCTGGCGATTCAGCTCAAGCTCAATACCGGCATGAACCGCCTCGGCTTCCGGCCGGAGGCCTATCGCGCCGCCTGGGAGCGCGCGCGGGGGCTGTCCTGCGTGGGCAGTATCGTGCACATGACGCACTTCTCGGATGCCGACAGCGCGCGCGGCATCGCGCACCAGATCGAGGCTTTCGACACCGCCACGGCCAACCTGCCGGGCGAAGCCAGCCTGTCCAACTCGGCCGCTGTGCTCTGGCACCCGCAGGCGCACCGCGCCTGGGTGCGGCCGGGGGTGATCCTGTACGGCGCCTCGCCCACGGGCATAGCGGCGGATATCGCCGATACCGGCCTCCAGCCGGCCATGTCGCTGCACAGCGAGCTGATCGCCGTCCAGGACCTGCAGCCGGGCGATACGGTGGGCTATGGGTCGATGTTCACGGCAGACCGCCCGATGCGCATCGGCATCGTGGCCTGCGGCTATGCCGACGGCTACCCGCGCCACGCGGCGGGCTGGGGCGAGCGCCCCGCGCCGGTGCTGGTGGATGGCACGCGCACCACGCTGGTCGGCCGGGTGTCGATGGATATGGTCTGCGTGGACCTTACCCCCTGCCCGAAGGCCCGCGTCGGCTCGCCGGTCACGCTGTGGGGCCAGGGCCTGCCGATCGACGAGGTGGCGGCGGCCAGCGGCACGGTCGGCTACGAGTTGATGTGCGCGCTGGCGATGCGCGTGCCCTGCACGGTGGCCACGCTGACCACGGCCGACGCCACGGCCTGACCTTTCGCCTGACCCCAGCCTGACCCCAGCCCTGACCTTTTCCCGAACCAAGGACGCCGTTTGGCCAAGACCAAGACTGTCTATTCCTGCACCGAGTGCGGCGGTACCACGCCGCGCTGGGCCGGCCAGTGCCCGCAGTGCAACGCCTGGAACACGCTCGTGGAATCCGTGGCGGATTCCGGTTCCAGCGCCGCGCGGCGCTTCCAGCCGCTGGCCAACTCGGCCGTGGTGCGCAAGCTGTCCGAGATCGATGCGGCCGATGTGCCGCGCTTCACCACCGGCATCGACGAGTTCGACCGCGTGCTCGGCGGCGGGCTGGTCTCGGGCGGCGTGGTGCTGATCGGCGGCGACCCCGGCATCGGCAAGTCCACGCTGCTGCTCCAGACGCTGGCCAATCTGGCCGGCCAGCGGCGCGTGCTCTATGTGAGCGGCGAGGAATCCGGCGCCCAGATCGCGCTGCGTGCCCAGCGGCTGGGCGTGGATGCCCCAGCGCTGGGCCTGCTGCCGGAGATCCAGCTCGAGAAAATCCAGGCCACGCTCGAGGCGGAGCAGCCCGAAGTGGCCGTGATCGACTCGATCCAGACCCTGTATTCGGAGGCGCTGACCTCGGCGCCCGGCTCGGTGGCGCAGGTGCGCGAGTGCGCGGCGCAACTGACGCGCATCGCCAAAAGCACCGGCATCACCATCATCCTGGTCGGCCATGTGACCAAGGAAGGCAGCCTGGCCGGGCCGCGCGTGCTGGAACATATCGTCGATACGGTGCTGTACTTCGAAGGGGACACCCATTCGTCGCACCGGCTGATCCGCGCGTTCAAGAACCGCTTCGGCGCGGTCAATGAGCTGGGTGTTTTCGCGATGACCGAGCGCGGCTTGCGCGGCATCAGCAACCCGTCGGCGCTGTTCCTCTCGCAGCACGAGGAATCGGTGGCGGGTTCGTGCGTGCTGGTTACGCAGGAGGGCACCCGGCCGCTGCTGGTGGAGGTGCAGGCGCTGGTCGATACCGCCAACGTGCCCAATCCGCGCCGGCTGGCGGTGGGGCTGGAGCAGAACCGGCTGGCGATGCTGCTGGCAGTGCTGCACCGGCACGCGGGCATTGCGTGCTTCGATCAGGACGTGTTCCTGAACGCCGTGGGCGGGGTCAAGATCACCGAACCGGCCGCCGATCTGGCGGTATTGCTGTCGATCCATTCGTCGATGCGCAACAAGCCGCTGCCGCGCGGGCTGGTGGTGTTCGGCGAAGTGGGGCTGGCGGGCGAGATCCGCCCGAGCCCGCGCGGGCAGGAGCGGCTCAAGGAGGCCGCCAAGCTCGGCTTCACGATGGCGGTGATCCCCAAGGCCAACGCGCCGAAGCAGAAGATCGAGGGCATCGAGGTGATCGCCGTGGACCGCCTCGAACAAGCCATTGACCGCGTGCGGCACCTGGACTGACGGATAACGGGGGGAGCATGGCGGACGCAACGGACACGCTCGACGGCAGCGCCAGCCTGGCCAAGGCCAAGCGCTCCCAGGCCGCCTATCAGGCGCTGCGCGACGACATCTTCGCTTTCCGCCTGCTGCCGGGAGACCGCTTTACCGAGAACGACGTGGCGGAGCGGCTGGGCATTTCCCGCACGCCAGTGCGCGAGGCGCTGCACCGCCTGCAGGGCGATGGCCTCGTGCGCGGCTACTACCGCAATGGCTGGGAAGTGGTGCCGCTGGACCTGGCCCGTTTCGAGGCGCTCTACGAACTGCGTACCCTGCTGGAGACCCACGCGGTCACGCGGCTGTGCCGGCCCGAGGCTCCGCACCGGGCGGCCCTGGCGGCGCTGGTGCGGCAGCTTGGTGCGATCTGGCGCGTGCCGGTCGCCCGGCGCCTTGCCGATGGCAACGCCGTGGCGCAGCTGGACGAGGCCTTCCACCTTGCCATCGTCGAGGCGGCCGGCAACCCCGAGTCGGCGGCGGTCCATCAGCAGGTGACTGACCGCATCCGCATCATCCGCCGGCTCGACTTCGCCTTCGGCACGCGGATTTCGCTGACTTACGATGAACATTCGGCCATTCTCGACGCCCTGGAAGCCGCCGATGGCGGCCGCGCCGTGGCGCTGCTCTCCAACCATATCGAAGATGGCCGCGCCGAAGTGAGCCGGCTGACCACCGAGCGGCTCGAGCAAGCACGCACCAGCCTTGTGCGCCCCGCGCCCGCCCGGACCCCGAACGCACCCGTCCGGCGCAGGCGCTTCGGCTGATTCCCGCCTTTCCTATTCCGCTTTCCACGTGAGCATTTTCCCGCCAGCCCCGTGCTGACGCGGGCTTGAGACGTTTCTTATTAGGCGAGCGTGCCCGGGCGCACGTGGTGGCACGCCTATTGCGATCCTTCTGCGCAGGAAATTTATGTATACATAAATCGCAGGAGTCGCGGAGCGTGGCATTTCATCTCAATCCGATCCGGGGAAGCCGGGGCATGGCCGTGGCGCCGCACGCGCTGGCGTCGCAGAGCGCGCTGGCCGTGCTGCGCGAGGGCGGCAACGCCGTCGAGGCGATGGTCGCGGCCGCCGCCACCATCGCCGTGGTCTATCCCCATATGAATAGCATCGGCGGCGACAGCTTCTGGCTGGTCTCCCGGCCCGGCGAGGCGCCGCGCGCGCTCGACGCCTGCGGCGCGGCGGCGGGCGATGCCACCATCGCGCGCTATCGGGAGGCCGGCTTCCAGGCCATTCCCACGCGTGGCGGCATGGCGGCCAACACCGTGGCTGGCACGGTGTCCGGCTGGCAGGCGGCGCTGGCCTGGTCGCGCGACGCGCTGGGCGGGTGCCTGCCGCTCTCGCGGCTGCTGGCGGATGCCATCGACTATGCCCGCGTGGGCGTGCCGGTCACGCAGAGCCAGTCCGCCTGCGTGGCCGCCAAGGCCGCCGAGCTGGCCGATGTGCCGGGCTTCGCCGAGACTTTTCTGATCGACGGACGCGCCCCGGCGGCGGGCACGCGCTTCCGCCATCCGCGCCTGGCCGCCACGCTGGAGCAGCTGGCGCGGGCCGGGCTCGATGACTTCTATCAGGGCGACCTGGCCCGGATGCTGGCCCGCGAACTCGGCAACGCGGGCAGCCCGCTGACCCTGGCCGATCTGCGCGCGCACCGCGCCACGTGGAAGGCGCCGCTGGCGCTGGCCCATTCGCGCGGCACGGTCTACAACATGCCGCCGCCCACGCAGGGGCTGGTGTCGCTGCTGATCCTCGGCCAGCTGGACCGCCTGCTGGAGGCGGGCATGGACCCGCTCGGCCCGGACTTCGTCCATGCCTGCGTGGAGGCCACCAAGCAGGCGTTCCACGTGCGCGACCGCCATATCACCGATCCCGCCTATATGGAGATCGATCCGCAGGACCTGCTGGCGCCGCCGTGGCTCGACGCCGCCGCCGCGCGCATCCGCCCGGACGCGGTGCTGCCGTGGGGGCAGGGCATGGGGCCGGCGGACACGGTCTGGATGGGCGTGGTCGATGGCAGCGGCGTGGCCGTGAGCTTTATCCAGAGCATCTATCACGAGTTCGGCAGCGGCATCGTGCTGCCCGGCACCGGCGTGAACTGGCAGAACCGGGGATGCAGCTTTTCGCTCGATCCGGCCGCCCGCAACCCGCTGATGCCGGGGCGCAAGCCGTTCCACACGCTCAACCCGGCCATGGCGCGCCTGAACGATGGGCGCACGCTGGTCTACGGGAATATGGGCGGCGACGGCCAGCCGCAGTCGCAGAGTGCGGTGTTCTCGCGGATCGTCCATTTCGGCATGAACCCGCAGGCCGCCATCGACGCGCCGCGCTGGCTGCTCGGCCGCACCTGGGGCCAGACCAGCGACACCCTCAAGCTCGAATCGCGCTTCCCCGACGCCACGCAGCAGGCGCTGCACCGCCTGGGCCACGACGTGGAGGTGCTGGGGCCGTACGACGAAACCATGGGCCACGCCGGCGCCATCGTGCTGCAGGCCGATGGCCTCTACCAGGGCGGCAGCGATCCGCGCAGCGATGGCGGGGTGGCGGCCTGGTAGGGCCGGCATCGAATTTTCCTGAGTTCCAACCTGCGCGAGCCCGCCATGACGACGATGACGAAAGCGTGGCCGCGTGTCTTCCTCGAAGTTCCTGTCTCAAGGAGTGGTGCAAATGCGTACCGTTGCTGATAACGCGGCCCTCGGCGTGCCGCAGGCCATGCCGCTGGCGCGCACGCGCTGGCTGCAACTGTTGCTGGGTCTCGTCTGCATGATGGCGATTTCCAGTCCGCAGTATGTCTGGACCCTGTTTACCAAGCCGCTGGCGGCCAAGCTGGGGGTGCCGCTCTCGGAGTTGCAGGTCACGTTCTCGCTGCTGATTGTGCTGCAGACGTTCTTCTCGCCGTTCCAGGGCGCGATGATCGAGCGCTTCGGGCCGCGCCGGCTGATCGCGGCCGGCACGGTGCTGGCCGGGCTGTCGTGGGTGCTGGCCGCCTCGGCCCAGAGCGTGGGCATGCTGTACCTGACCTATGGCGTGGTCGGCGGCCTGGGCACGGGCATCGTCTATATCGGCGTGGTGGGGCAGATGGTGCGCTGGTTCCCGGACCGGCGCGGGTTTGCCGTCGGCATGGTCGCGGCCGGCTACGGCATGGGCGCCATCGTCACCACGTTCCCCATCGCGTCGGCGCTGGCAGGCAAGGGGCTGGAGACCACGCTGTGGCAGTTCGGCCTGATCTTCGCGGTGATCGGCTTCCTGGCCTCGCAGGGGCTGCGCGCCCCGGCGCCGGGCGAGCAGCTGCCGGTGCGCGCGTCGTACACGCCCTCCAACGTGGCGGATGTGCCGACCCGTCAGATGCTCAAGATGCCTTTGTTCTGGCTGCTGTTCCTGATGATGACGATGATGTCCACGTCGGGGCTGATGGTCACCTCGCAGATGGCCGCCTTCGCCAAGGACTTCGGGGTGTCCAACGCGGTGGTCTTCGGCATGGCCGCGCTGCCGCTGGCGCTGACCATCGACCGGCTCACCAACGGGCTGACGCGACCGATGTTCGGCTGGATTTCCGACCGCTGGGGTCGTGAAAATACGATGTGCTTCGCCTTCGCGCTGGAGGCCGTGGCGATGACGCTGTGGCTGCTCACGCGCGAGAACGCGGTGCTGTTCGTGCTGCTCTCGGGCGTGGTGTTCCTGGGCTGGGGCGAGATCTTCTCGCTGTTCCCGTCCACGCTGACCGATACCTTCGGTACCAAATTCGCCACCACCAACTACGGCTGGCTCTATATCTCGCAGGGAATCGGCTCGATCTTCGGCGGCCCGCTGGCGGCGCTGATGCACGAGCGCATGGGCAGCTGGATGCCGGTATTCGGCGTAGCCATCACGCTGGATATCATCACGGCGGCGCTCGCCATCGCGGTGCTCAAGCCGTGGCGCCGGCGGTATCTGGCGGGGGCTTCGGCAGCCTAGGCGGCGTGACTGCGGGCGCTGCGGCAATCCGCCGCGGCGGATTGACGTGGGATTGACGTGGGATTGACGGGGCACTGGCAACGGCGGACGGAAAATGGGTAATAATTCGGCTCGAAGCCTCTTCCGTCCCGGACCCCCCATGCAAGCCAATTCCCGTGCCTATTTCCTGCTGATCGCCGTGCTCTCGTTCGCGATGCTCGGCGCCGCGCTCTACTTCCAGTATGTGGAGGGCTACCAGCCGTGCCCGCTCTGCATCATGCAGCGCTTCGCCTTTGTCGGCATCGGCTTGTTCTCCCTGCTGGCGGCGCTGGCCCAGAACACGCGCACGCTGTGGCAGGGGCTGGGCATGCTGTCGGGCGTAGCCGGGATCGCGGTGGCGGGGTATCACGTCTCGCTGCTGCTGAACCCGAAGTCCTCGTGCGGCATCGATCCGCTGGAAAACTGGGTCAACCAACTGCCCACCGCGCGCCTGCTGCCCCAGGTGTTCTTCTCGGACGGCCTGTGCACCGCGCCGCTGCCCCCGCTGTTCGGCATCTCGATCCCCGGCTGGTCACTGATCTGGCTGGTGATCCTGACGCTGACGCTGGCGGTGGGGCTGATCCGGCGGGAGAAGAATTACCGGTGAGACGCCGGTGAGAGCAACGAAACACGCCACCCGGGAGGGTGGCGTTTTTATTGGCAGATCTCAGGCCAGGGGCCAGAACCATATTGTCTTGGCATCCCAGAAACAAGTTGAGCCACATGCCTGATAGGCGCCGGTAACGATATCGATGTGGCCGCCCCGACCGCTCATGTAATCCGGAATATTCCAGAACGCTATAACGCCTCGCCGGTTTCCTATTGAACGCAAGGCGTCATCGCGCGGGAAGATTTCTGGTGGCCCCAGGTATTGGCGTTCGGCAAGCATTCTTGCCAGTTTTGCCTGGCCAGGCTCAATGAGCTTCCCCTTGTACTTGCCTTTCTTGATGGCGATCCTGCCGTTAAGGGTGAATCCACATTTGATGAGTGCCAGACTTACGCGGATGGCGCAGGTATTGTTGTATTCGGGTTTGGGGATAAGGTCTTCCCAGCCGATTTCTGCGAAAAGCTGCTCCTTTATGACGGTCTTTCTGCTTTGATAGTGGGATTGCACGGCCATGAACGTTGGTTTCATCGCGCCTTCCCGCTAGAAGGGCAGGGGAATTTTCGCTGGAGCGCGCTAGTGACAAGCGGCGCAGCGTTGCCCCGCCGGTGCTCGGGGCGAACATCCCTGATTTCGCCAACAACGTAAGAGTCGATTTCGCCGCGCTGCACCTTGCCAGTGTTACACCACGCTTGTCCCTCCCCTGCATCGGCGGCGCCGGCGAGATAGCCGTCAAGATACGATTGATCGCGTAGCGTGAATAACTCAGTTCCGGTTTTGCCGTAGCGCTCCACCAACTGTTCGCCGGTCAGGCGTGGTGGAATCGGGCCGGCTGCCAAACAGGTGCTGGCAGACCAGGACAGTATGGCGAAGAGAGGGATCTTCCGCATGAGCTTCCTTTCGATGTTCCGAATCCAGGATGGAAACGGTCGTCGAAGGGTGTAGCGATGGGGAAGACCGGAGGCTGACAGGGATCAAGTGGGGAGCAATATCGCCAATTTCCGAGCCGTCACGCGATCTGTTCGATCTGCTCCTGCAGTTCCAGCCAGCGCTCCTCCAGCTGTTCCAGTTCGCTGGTGACTTCGCCCTGGCGCTTCAGCATTTCCATCAGCCTGGCCTTGTTGGCTTCGGCGTAGCTGGTCTCGTCGGCCATGAAGGCGTCGATGGCGGTCTTGTCGGTCTGGAGCGCGGCCATGCGCTTTTCGACTTTTTCCAGTTCCTTGGTCAGCGGCTTGCGCAGGACGGAGAGGCGCTGGCGCTCGTCGGCTTCGGCGCGGCGCTGGTCCTTGCGGTTGACGTTGGCGCCGGCGTCCGCCGCGGCTTCGGAGGCATGCACCGCCGTGGCGGCGTTGCGCTTGGCGGCGGCCTGCTGGAGCAGCCAGTCGCGGTAGTCGTCCAGGTCGCCGTCGAACGGGCGGATGGTGCCGTCCGCCACCAGCATGAACTGGTCGGAGGTGGCGCGCAGCAGGTGCCGGTCGTGGGAGACCAGGATCAGCGTGCCTTCGAACTGGGCCAGCGCCATGGTCAGGGCCTCGCGGGTGTCGAGGTCCAGGTGGTTGGTCGGCTCGTCCAGCAGCAGGAAGTTGGGCTTCTGCCAGACGATCAGCGACAGCGCCAGCCGGGCCTTTTCCCCGCCCGAGAAGGGTTCGATCGGCGCGGTGGCCATGTCGCCCCGGAAGTTGAAGCTGCCCAGGAAGTCGCGCAATTCCTGCTCGCGCACGTCCGGCGCCAGCCGCGCCAGATGCTGGAGCGGGGAATCATGGTCGCGCAGGGTTTCCAACTGGTGCTGGGCGAAATAGCCGATCACCAGCCCCTTGCCCAGCCGCAGCGTGCCGTTCATCGGCGCCTGCGTGCCGGCCAGCGTCTTGACCAGCGTGGACTTGCCCTGGCCGTTGGCGCCAAGCAGGCCGATGCGCTGGCCGTTCTGGATCGACATCGCCAGGTTGTGCAGGATGGTCACGGGCGGCTCGGCCTCGGCGTAGCCGCAATCCACCCCTTCGAGCACCATCATCGGGTTCGGCGCCGAATCGGGCTCGCGGAACTCGAAGGCGAAGCCGGCCGCCACGTGCACCGGCGCCAGCCGCTCCATCTTCTCGAGCGCCTTGACGCGGCTCTGCGCCTGGCGCGCCTTGGTGGCCTTGGCCTTGAAGCGGTTGATGAACGATTCCAGATGCGCGATTTCCTTCTGCTGGCGCGCGTAGGCCGACTGCTGCAGGGCCATCTGCTGGAGTCGCAGGGTCTCGAACTGCGTGTAATTGCCGCCGTAACGGCGCAACTGCTGGTTCTCGATATGGACGGTGACGTTGCAGATCGCGTCGAGGAACTCGCGATCGTGGGAAATCATCACCAGCGTGCCCGGGTAGCGCGCCAGCCAGTCTTCCAGCCAGACGATGGCGTCCAGATCCAGGTGGTTGGTCGGTTCGTCGAGCAGCAGCAGGTCGGACGGGCACATCAGCGCCTGGGCCAGGTTCAGGCGCATGCGCCAGCCGCCCGAGAACGACGCCACGGGCTGCGACACCTGTGGCAGCGTGAAGCCCAGCCCCAGCAGCAGGGCCTCGGCACGGGCCGGCGCGGTGTAGCCGTCGGCATCGGCGAAGGCGGCGTGGGCCTCGCCCTCGGCGCTCCCGTCGCCACTGGCCTGGGCGGCGGCGATGCGTGCTTCGATCTCGCGCAGCCGGGTGTCGCCATCGATCACATAGTCCACAGCCGAGCGGTCTACCGCCGGGGTTTCCTGCGCCACGTGCGCGATACGCCACTGCGCGGGCACGAAGACATCGCCGCCATCCGGGTGCAGCTCGCCCCGCAGCATGCCGAACAGCGTGGACTTGCCGCTGCCGTTGGCGCCGACAAGGCCGACGCGCTCGCCCGGGTTGAGCGTCACGCTGGTGTGGTCGAACAGCACCTTGGTGCCGCGCTGGAGGACTAGCTGGTCGATTCGGATCACGAGGACTGGGAGATAAGGCGAAGGACGCGCCCGGAGGCGGGCAGGCCGGCATTGTAGCGCGCCCGGTGGCCGGTCTCGCTGGCGCCGGCCGGCCCCGCGGCCCATGTCCGTATCCATGTATTCAGGGATTTCCCCTAATTCGTCACTTCCCAGTTCTCCTGGTACGGGGTTTGCGTGTAAATTTATTTACATAGACCGCCGCACCGGGAAAGTGCCTTTTCATCAAAGGACTTTCCGGGATGGTGCGCGCGGCGCCCTGAACCGGTTCTTTCCCCCAGACATGTCCGAAGGCCAGTCGATTTCCGAACGCATCGCCCGCAGCTTGCCCACGCTGACGCCCGCGCATCAGCGCATGGCGCAGTACGTGCTGGACAACCTGTTCCGCGCGGCGACCATGCGCATCGACGAATTCGCGACGGCTGTGAATGTGTCCGTGGCCACGGCCAACCGCTTTGCCCGGGCGCTCGGCTTCGAAGGTTATCCGCAGTTCCGCGCCGAACTCGTGCGCGGCTTCGAGGCCACGCTGGCCCCGGTGGAGCGCCTGCGCGACGAACTGGCCCGCCCGACGACGGTGGCCGAGGTCTTCGCCGCCGCGCTGGACGACGGCGCGCGCAACCTCGAAGCCACGCGCCGCGCGCTCGATGCCGAGGCCTGCGAGCGGGCCGTCGATGCCATCCTCGCCGCCGAGCGCGTGTATGTGATGGGCTTTGGCGCAAGCGGCTTCCTGGCCGGGCTGCTCCAGCACGGGCTGGAGATGCACTGCCGCATGGTGACGTCGGTGTCGACGGTGGGCGGCGCGTCGCACGCGGCGCGGCAACTGTTCAAGCTCCAGCCGCAAGACCTGGTCATCGCCATCGCCTTTCCCCGATATGTGACGGACAGCATGGTGCTGGCCAAGCGCGTGAAGGCCCATCGCGGCAGGCTGCTGGCGCTGACGGATGGCCCGACCTCGCCGCTGGCGCCGCTGGCCGATATCGCGCTGTATGCCAACGCCGGCAATCGTCTTTCCGCTAATTCCGACGCCACGGTGCTCGCGCTGATCGAGGCGCTGTGCGGTGCCGTGGCCTATCGTTCGGCGCGCTCCGTCAAGGCGGCCGCCGAGATGACCGAATTCCTGCTGCCCTGGCTCTATGACGCACCCGGTGCGGGCCAGCGCGAGCGGGGCGCCTCGAAATCTTCCGAATCTACTGAGTGAAAGCTGTCATGACCCAGGCTGTCATTGCCATCCACGGTGGCGCCGGCACGATTACCCGTGCCGCCATGGATGCCAACCGTGAACGCGAATACACCGCCGCGCTGGAGCAGGTGCTGCTGGCCGGCCAACGTGTGCTGGCCGAGGGCGGCAGCGCGCTCGACGCCGTGACCGAAGCGGTGCGCCTGCTCGAGGACTGCCCGCTGTTCAATGCCGGCAAGGGCGCCGTGCTGACCCACGCCGGGACGTTCGAGCTGGACGCCGCCGTGATGGACGGCGCCACGCGCAACGCCGGCGCCGTGGCCTGCGTGACGCGCGTGCGCAACCCGGTGCTGGCCGCGCGGGCCGTGCTGGAGCACAGCGAACACGTGCTGTTCGCCGCCGACGGTGCCGAGGCGTTTGCCGAGGCGCAGGGGCTCGAACTGGTCGCCCCGGACTATTACTTCACGCAGGCCCGCCACGACCAGTGGCAGCGCGCCCAGGCGAGCACCGGCATGGCCTTGCTCGACCATGATGCGGCCGCGCTGGCAGCGAAGGCGGCCCAGGCCGGTACGGACCCGATCGACCCGGACAAGAAATTCGGCACGGTGGGCGCGGTGGCCTGCGACGCCCAGGGCAACCTGGCTGCCGCCACCTCCACCGGCGGCGTGACCAACAAGCAGGTGGGCCGCGTGGGCGATACGCCCGTGTTCGGCGCCGGCTGCTATGCCGATGACGTGGCGGCCGTGTCCGCCACCGGCACTGGCGAGATGTTCATCCGCACCGTGGCCGCGCACGATGTGTCCGCGCAGATGCGCTACGCCGGGCTGTCGCTGGAAGAATCGGCGCGCCGCGTGGTGATGGAGAAGCTGGTCGCCATCGAGGGCCGGGGCGGCCTGATTGCCGTGGATCGGCAGGGCAACGTCACGCTCCCGTTCAACACCGAGGGCATGTACCGCGGCGTGGCGCGCGTGGGCGAGCCCGTCAGCGTGTTGATCTACGGTTGACCGTCGTCATGCCGCAGCATCGCAAAGTCGAAGACATTCGCAGCAATTCGTAGTCACTACACAGTAGATCGCAGCAATCGCAGCACACCGGACAAGTCGCATGGCCAACACCTCTACGCATCGAAACCTCGTACTTCCGCCTGAACGCGTCGTCGCGGTGGACAACCTTTCCGTCCGCTTCGCCACCTCGGAGCGGACCGTCGAGGCCGTGCGCAACCTCTCTTTCCACGTCGATCGCGGCGAGACGCTGGCCGTGGTGGGCGAGTCCGGCTCGGGCAAGTCGGTCACGTCGCTGGCGCTGATGCGGCTGGTGGAGCATGGCGGCGGCAAGATCGCCAACGGCAGCATGCTGCTGCGGCGGCGCGGCGGCGAGGTGCTCGACCTGGCCCGCGCGCCAGATGCCGCCCTGCGTTCCGTGCGCGGCGCAGACGTGGCGATGATCTTCCAGGAGCCGATGACCTCGCTGAACCCGGTATTCCCGGTGGGCGAGCAGATCGCCGAATCGATCCGGCTGCATCAGGGCAAGAACAAGGCTGCCGCGCGTGCCGAGGCGCTGCGCATGCTCGAACTCGTACGCATCCCTGAAGCGCGCCGCGTGCTGGACCGCTTCCCGCACCAGCTTTCCGGCGGCATGCGCCAGCGCGTGATGATCGCCATGGCGCTGTCGTGCAAGCCGGCGCTGCTGATTGCCGATGAGCCGACCACGGCGCTGGACGTGACCATCCAGGCCGAAATCCTGCAACTGATCCGCAACCTCCAGGCCGAGATGGACATGGGCGTGGTCTTCATCACCCATGACATGGGCGTGGTGGCCGAGGTGGCCGACCGCGTGCTGGTGATGTATCGGGGCGAGAAGGTCGAGGAGGGCACCTCCGACGAGGTTTTCCACGCGCCGGCCCACCCGTACACGCGCGCGCTGCTTTCCGCCGTGCCGAAGCTCGGGGCGATGACTGGCAAGGACCTGCCGGCCAAGTTCCCGCTGGTGCAGGTGAACGACGTGGCCGCGCCCGAGGCCGAGGTGCCGCAGGACACCGTCCATGCCGGCGCCGAGCCGATCCTGCGCGTGCGCGACCTGGTCACCCGCTTCGACGTGCCAGGCGGCCTGTTTGGCCGGGTCACGCGCCGGGTGCACGCGGTGGAGCAGGTCAGCTTCGACCTGTACCCTGGCGAGACGCTGGCGCTGGTGGGCGAATCGGGCTGCGGCAAGTCCACGACGGGCCGCTCGCTGCTGCGTCTGGTGGATGCCCAGAGCGGCACGATCGAGTTCGCTGGCCAGAACATCAGCCAGATGCAGGGCCCGGCGCTGCAGGCGCTGCGCCGCAATATCCAGTTCATCTTCCAGGACCCGTTCGCCTCGCTCGATCCGCGCGTGCCGGTGGGTTACTCGATCATGGAGCCGCTGCTGGTGCACAAGGTGGCCAGCGGCCGCGAAGCCGAAGCCCGCGTGGCCTGGCTGCTCGAAAAGGTGGGCCTGACGCCCGCCCACGCCTCGCGTTATCCGCACGAGTTCTCGGGCGGCCAACGCCAGCGCATCTGTATTGCACGGGCGCTGGCGCTGAACCCCAAGGTGGTGGTGGCCGATGAATCGGTGTCCGCCCTCGATGTGTCGATTCAGGCACAAATCGTCAACCTGATGCTCGACCTCCAGCGCGAGCTGGGCGTCGCCTTCCTGTTCATCTCCCACGACATGGCCGTGGTGGAGCGGGTGAGCCATCGCGTGGCCGTGATGTATCTGGGCCAGATCGTCGAGATCGGCCCGCGCCGCGCGATTTTCGAGAATCCGCAGCACCCCTATACGAAGAAGCTGATGTCGGCGGTGCCGATTGCCGATCCGGCGCGCCGTCATGTGAAGCGCGAGCCGCTTTCCGATGAAATCCCCAGCCCGATCCGTGCAGTGGGCGACGAGCCGGTGGTGCAGCCACTGGTGGCGGTGGCCGGCAGCGGCGCGCACGGGCACTACGTGGCCCGGCACCCGGTTGGCGGCGCGTATTGAGTCTTGATTATTGAGTCTTGAGTCTTGTCATCACGCAGTACCGATGATTTTTTCCAACAGGAGAAGAGAAATATGTCTACCCGTATGGTTTCGCCGCGCCTGATCGCCGGCGCCGTGGCGATGAGCGCGATTGGCGCGATGGGCATGCTGGGCGCGACCCCGGCGTTCGCGGCCAAGGACGCCGTGATGGCCGTGTACTCGACGTTCACCACGCTCGATCCGTACGATGCCAACGACACGCTGTCGCAGGCAGCCGTGAAGTCGTTCTACCAGGGCCTGTTCGGCTTCGACAAGGACCTGAAGCTGGTCAACGTGCTGGCTGACAGCTACGACGTGACCAAGGACGGTCTGGTCTACACGATCAAGCTCAAGAAGGGCATCAAGTTCCACGACGGCACCACCTTCGACGCCACCGCCGTCAAGGCCAACCTGGACCGCGTGACCGATCCGGCCAACAAGCTCAAGCGCTACACGCTGTTCAACCGCGTGGCCAAGACCGAGGTGGTGGACCCGGCCACGGTCAAGATCACGCTGAAGGAGCAGTTCTCGCCGTTCATCAACGTGCTGGCCCACCCGTCGGCCGTGATGATCAGCCCGACCGCGCTGAAGAAGTACGGCAAGGAAATCGCCTTCCACCCGGTTGGCACGGGCCCGTTCGAGTTCGTCGAATGGAAGCAGACCGACTACCTGAAGGGCAAGAAGTTTGCCGGCTACTGGAAGACGGGCTACCCGAAGATCGACACCATCACCTGGAAGCCGGTGGTGGACAACAACACCCGCTCGGCCGTGATGCAGACCGGCGAGGCGGACTTCGCGTTCAGCATTCCGTTCGAGCAGGCCGCCGTGCTGAAGGCCAGCCCGAAGGTGGACCTGATCGACGGTCCGTCGATCATCCAGCGCTACGTGTCGTTCAACACCCAGGTCAAGCCGTTCAACGACCCGAAGGTGCGCCAGGCCATCAACTACGCCATCAACAAGGACGCGCTGGCCAAGGTGGCCTTCGCCGGCTACGCCGTGCCGGCCCAGGGTGTGGTGCCGCCGGGCGTGGACTTCGCCGAGAAGCTGGGCCCGTGGCCGTATGACCCGGCCAAGGCCCGCGAGCTGCTGAAGGAAGCCGGCTACCCGAACGGCTTCGAGACCACGCTGTGGTCGGCCTACAACCACACCACCGCCCAGAAGGTGATCCAGTTCGTGCAGCAGCAGCTGCAACAGGTGGGCATCAAGGCGCAGGTGCAGGCCCTGGAAGCCGGCCAGCGCGTGGAGCGCGTGGAGTCGGTGCAGAAGCCCGAGGACGCCGGCGTGCGCCTGTACTACGTGGGCTGGTCGTCGTCGACGGGCGAGTCGGACTGGGCGCTGCGCCCGCTGCTGGCCTCGGAATCGATGCCGCCGAAGCTGCTGAACACGGCGTACTACAAGAACGACCAGGTCGATGCGGACATCGCCGGCGCGCTGCGCACGACGGACCGCGCCGAGAAGGCCAGGCTGTACAAGGACGCCCAGGAACGGATCTGGAAGGATGCCCCGTGGGCGTTCCTGATCACGGAGAAGGTGCTGTTCGCGCGTTCCAAGCGCCTGAGCGGCGCCTACGTGATGCCTGACGGCTCGTTCAACTTCGACGAGATCGACATCAAGCAGTAAGCGTTTTGCGCCCCTCTCCCGCTTGCGGGGGAGGGGCGCAAATATAAAGACGGCGCCACCAAGCGCCGCCGAAGTGGTAGCTGTAGTCGCGGTAAGCAGTCCTTACAGTCGTACGCAGTAAGCCGTGTTGGCCGCCCGCCCGAGATGCGGGGGCATGGGCGGGTGGCCCGCGGTCTCAATTCCTGGTAGCCAGATGCTGAATTACTTCCTCAAACGATTCCTGGGCGTGATCCCGACACTGCTGCTCGTGGCAGTGCTGGTGTTCCTGTTCGTCCACATGCTGCCCGGTGACCCGGCGCGGCTGGCCGCCGGCCCGGAGGCCGACATGGCCACCGTCGAGCTGGTGCGCAAGGACCTGGGGCTGGATCGCCCGATGCCCGAGCAGTTCGTGCGCTTCTTCACCAACGCGCTGCAGGGGGAATTCGGCACCTCGCTGCGCACCAAGCGCCCGGTCTCCGAGGAGATTGGCGAGCGCTTCCTGCCCACCCTGTACCTGACGCTCTCGTCGATGGTCTGGGCAGTCATCTTCGGCATGGCCATCGGCATCGGCTCGGCCGTATGGCGCAACAAATGGCCGGACCGGCTCGGCATGACGCTGGCGGTGTCGGGCATCTCGTTCCCGGCCTTCGCGCTCGGCATGCTGCTGATGGAGGTCTTCTCGGTGCAACTGGGCTGGCTGCCGTCGATTGGCGCCGATAGCTGGAAGCACTACATCCTGCCTTCCCTGACGCTGGGCGCCGCCGTGGCCGCCGTGATGGCGCGCTTCACGCGGGCCTCGTTCATCGAGGTGCTGCAGGAGGATTTCGTGCGTACCGCCCGCGCCAAGGGCGTGCGCGAGACCGTGGTGGTCATCAAGCACACGCTGCGCAACGCGATGATCCCGGTCGTGACGATGATGGGCCTGCAGTTCGGCTTCCTGCTGGGCGGCTCCATCCTGGTCGAGAAGGTGTTCAACTGGCCCGGCCTGGGCCGCCTGCTGGTGGACGCCGTGGAAATGCGCGACTACCCGGTCATCCAGGCCGAGGTGCTGCTGTTCTCGCTCGAATTCATCCTGATCAACCTGGTGGTGGACATGCTCTACACCGTGATCAATCCCACCATCCGCTACAAGTAAGAGGCCGGCATGACTGAGCTTTCCACGCCCGCCGCGGCAGCATCCCCGATTACCGCCCCGGAGGCCGTCCGCACGCCCTGGACCGAGTTCTGGCGCAAGTTCCGCAAGCAGCACCTGGCCCTGGTGGCCGGCGCCTTCGTGCTGATGCTGGTGGTGATTGCGGTGCTGGCGCCGTACATCGTCCCCTACGACCCCGAGAACTTCTTCGACTATGACGCGCTGAACGCCGGCCCGTCCGCCGCCCACTGGATGGGGGTGGACTCGCTGGGCCGCGACATCTTCAGCCGCATCCTCGCCGGCACGCGCATCTCGCTGGCGGCCGGCTTCTTCTCGGTCATCATCGGCGCCATCATCGGCACCGTGCTGGGCCTGCTGGCGGGCTACTACGAGGGCTGGTGGGACCGCATCGTGACCCGGCTGTCGGACGTGCTGTTTGCGTTCCCCGGCATCCTGCTGGCCATCGGCATTGTGGCCATCCTCGGCAACGGCATGACCAACGTGATCTTCGCCGTGGCCGTGTTCAGCGTGCCGGCGTTCGCGCGGCTGGTGCGCGGCAACACGCTGATGCTCAAGGGGCTGACCTATGTGGAGGCGGCCAGGAGTATCGGGGCGTCCGACTGGACCATCCTGATGCGGCACATCCTGCCGGGTACGGTGTCGTCCATCGTGGTGTATTTCTCGATGCGGATCGGCACGTCGATCATCACGGCCGCCGGGCTGTCCTTCCTGGGCCTCGGCGCCCAGCCGCCCACCCCGGAATGGGGCGCGATGCTCAACGAGGCGCGCGCCGACATGGTCACCGCGCCGCACGTGGCCATCTTCCCGAGCCTGGCCATCTTCCTGACCGTGCTGGCGTTCAACCTGCTCGGCGACGGGCTGCGCGACGCGCTCGATCCGAAGATCGACCGCCGGTGACACCCGCATGACCGCCAACGCGCCCCCCGTGGTCGGCAACCTGCCGGCCGGCTCCCGCAACGCGATCACCGATGTGCCGGGCGTGAGCGTCGGTCATCGCACGCTGGCGGATGGCGCCTGCCAGACCGGCGTGACGGTGATCCGCCCGCACGCCGGCAACGTCTACACCCACAAGGTGCCGGCGGCGGCCGTGGTGCTCAATGGCTTCGGCAAGAGCATCGGGCTGGTGCAGGTGGAGGAGCTGGGCGTACTGGAGACGCCCATCGCACTGACCAACACGTTCGGTGTGGGGACCGTGGCGCAGGCGCAGATCCGCGCGGCGATTGCGGAGAACCCCGAGATCGGGCGCGGCTGGCCCACGGTCAATCCGCTCGTTTTCGAATGCAATGACGGCTACCTGAACGATATCCAGGCGATGGCGGTGCAGGAAGCCGACTACGCCGAGGCGCTGGCGGCTGCCGGGGCCGAGGTGGCGCAGGGCGCCGTGGGCGCCGGGCGCGGGATGTCGTCCTTTGGCGTGAAGGGCGGCATCGGCACGGCGTCACGCATGGCCGGCGGTTACACCGTCGGCGCGCTGGTGCTATCGAACTTCGGCACGGCCGAGTCGCTGATCTATGCGGGCGAAGCCGTGGGCGGCAGGCTGGCGGAGCGTCTGGCCCAAGAGAAAGGCCCGGAGAAGGGCTCGATCATCATGGTCGTGGCCACCGATGCGCCGCTCGACGCCCGGCAGCTGCGGCGCCTGGCGCTGCGCGCCGGCACGGGCCTCGCGCGTACCGGGTCGGTCTTCGGCCATGGCTCCGGCGACATCGCGCTGGCCTTTTCCACAGCCTACACCGTGCCCCATCTGGCCGATATGCCGATGCCTGCCGTGCCGATGGTCCACGAAGCGCGGCTCGACCCGCTGTTCCGGGCCGCCGCCGACAGCGTGGAGCAGGCCATCGTCCATGCCCTCTGGCACGCCCAGCCGGTGACGGGCCGCGACGGCCACCATCGCGCGGCGTTGCGCGAGTTGCTGCCGGACCTCTCCGAGACCTGATATGAAGATCCTGATTTCCGCCGACATCGAAGGCGTGGCGGGCGTATTCCACGCCGAGCAGACGCGCGCCGGCAACGGCGAATACGAGCGCGCGCGCGCCTGGATGACGGCCGAGGCCAACGCGGCCGTGCAGGGCGCATTCGCGGGCGGCGCCACCGAAGTGCTGGTCAATGACTCGCACGGCGGCTTCCGCAACCTGCTGCCGGACCAGATCGACCCGCGCGCGCAACTGGTGCTCGGCAAGCCGCGCTACCTGAGCATGATGGCCGGCGTGGAGCACGACTGCGACGGCGTGTTCATGATCGGCTATCACAGCCGCGCGCAGGGCCGGGGCGTGCTGGCGCACACCATCAACAGCAGCGCCTTCGCGCGGGTCTGGTTCAACGGGCTGGAACTGGGCGAGGCAGGCATCTATGCCGCGCTGGCTGGCGAGTTCGACGTGCCCGTGCTGCTGGCCAGCGGTGACGATGTGTTCATCGCCGAAACCCAGCCGCTGATGCCCTGGGTGCGCTACGTGCAGACCAAGACGGCCGGCGGGCAGGGCAGCGGCACCACGCTGTCACCGGCGGCCGCGCGCGATGCCATCGCCCACGCGGCGGAGGCCGTGACGCGCAATGCCATCGCCCATCCCGAGGCCCGCTGCCTGGAACTGGCCGGCCCGGTCAACTGCCGGCTGCAAACCATGTCCTCCGCCTACGCCGACCTGTTCTGCCAGTGGCCGGCCTTCGAGCGCGTGGACGGCGTGACGCTGGCCTTCACGGCGCCCACCGTGCAGGCCGCCGTGCGCATGCTGAACTGCTGCTCGGCCATGGCCTTCATGCTGAAGTAGCGATAAATGGTGGCGGCGGGGCGCGCGGTGCGACAATAGCGCCCGTTCCCCGGATTTACCCCTCGTCACCATGAAGCAGGCCCCGCCCGGCGGCTGGATTCCCGTTCGCAAGGATTTTGTCGATCCCGCCGCCACACGCTGCCACGCGCGTGGCGCCAAGGGCGGCCGCCACCACGGCTTTCCCGAGGGCCACGCCTATATCCTGCGTGGGCCGGATGGCCACGAATACCCCTTCGGCGCCGACTGCGCCCGCGCCGCGCTAGCCGAGCCGGCATGGCTCGACCAGGTGCCCGACTACACCGAGCGCGACGCCGTGCCGCGCCTCCCCGATTTCACCGACGTGCCCCCGCCGCGCCGCAGCCGCAAGGCCACCGCCGCCGAGCTGGAACTGGCCCGCCGCAACGCCGCCACGCGCTACGTGGTGCTGCGCATGGAGAAGGTGGCCGCCGTGCCGCGCGTACAGCCAACGGTACGCTTCCCGGCGCTGGAAGACCTCTACCAGCAGATCGCACAGGGCGGGGCGCTCTCCAGCGCGCAGGTGACCCGCGTGCTGGCCATCGAACGCAGCGCCGCCACGCCAGCCAAGCTCCGCATGCTGAACCTGCTCGACGTCTACACCGCGCACGTGAAGCTGGAACGCCTGATCGCCGCCTCGAACAACCTCGACAACATCCGCTTCCTGCGCAGCCTCCACGACTGGCTGGCGCGCCACCTTGTGCTCTCCACGGCGCAACTCGACGCCGCCGGCATTGTCATGCATCCCCACGCGTTCCGGTCCGCCTGGCCGAACGCGGGTGGGGAGGGGGAGTTGTTCTAGGGCGCGCAGGCGTGGTCCTGCAAATCCCACGATTGAGGGGGGGACCTCCCTCGTCAGTGGGGGAGGCTTGGGGCGTCGGCTCGGACACCTTGCGACGGGCTGCAATACCCCGCATCGACAGTTAACGGCATGCTGCGCAGTATCTTTAACCTCATGTCCTGATGTAACTGGCTTGGGGTGTGGGATACCGGGTATACGCGCATCGCCGTGCGCAGCGCGGCCTGAATTTAATCTCGCTTATTTCTCCCTTAAAAATTCCGAAACTGCATCAAATTGCAACGTTGCAGCCCGCCCACGCAGCGGGCATTTTTGGCCGATCGGCTATTTGAGGCAGATCCTGCCTTTGTTATCTTCCGGCCCCGAAAGCCGCTGTGCTCGTCAAACGTGCGGCGCAGGATAAGAAAGAAGGGAGTAGGTCGTTGTATCGAGTACGGGGGGTTCTTGCCCGGCTGCCGCGTGGGGCCGCCGGATGGGTCACGGGGCTGAGCCAGTTCGCGCTGGCCGCGCATTGCCTGGCCGCCGGCGTTGTGCCGGACGGTGGCACTGCCACCACAGCCGTCACGGGCGCCGATGGCCGTATCACGGTTGGCGTGGCTGGCGCCGTGGGCGGCGTCTCCACGAATACCTATCGCGAATTCAACGTGCCGCGTGCCGGGGTCGATCTCGACAACTCGGCCGCGCGCGCACGCACCATCCTCAACCAGGTCACCGGCACCAATCCGTCCCTGCTGGAGGGCCAGCTCAGCGTGCTGGGCCCCCGCGCCAACGTGGTGATCGCCAATCCCAACGGCATCAGCGTCAACGGCATGGTGGTGCGGAACATGGGCAACCTGGCGCTGACCACGGGACAGGTCACGTTCAACGATTTCACGGTCAATGGGCAGTTGCAGCGCAACCTTGTGCTGAACACGCGTCAGGGCGCCATCGACATTGGCCCCGGCGGGCTGTCCGGCACGCTGCTGAACCTGGAGTTGATCGCCAAGCAGCTGCGTATCGCCGGCAAGGTGGAGAACCTGTATGCCGATGCGAACGCACGCGTCCGCGCGGTGGTGGGTGACAGCCATGCCGAGATCGACGCCAGCGTTTCCCCCACTGACAACCTCTCGCCCTGGATTGCCTACAGCGCACCGTCCGCCACGCCGGCCAATGGCATCGCGCTCGACATCACGGCTGCCGGCAGCCTGATGGCGGGCCGCATCGAACTGATGGTGACGGACCAGGGCGCTGGCGTACGGCACGCCGGTGCGGCTTACGCAACCGCCGGCGACTTCGTGGTGTCGGGCAGCGGCGACCTGCGGCTGGCATCGGGCCGCATCGAGGCCCATCGCGATGTGGTGGTGGCCAGCGGCGGCTTGCGGGGTACGGGAACCGTGGCGGCGGGGCGGCACGTGTCGGTGGCCTCGGATCGTGTGGAGTTGGCCAACGCTGCGATCCAGGCCGGCACCAAGGGCGCCGGGGACATCGTGATTGGCGCCAGCGGCCAGGTCCATACCGAACCGGTACGGCTGGCCGATACGACGCTCGATGCCAGCGGCGGCATCGGCCTTTTTGACGCGGGCACGGCCATGCAATTGACCGGCACGCGCGCCTCGGCAGGCGGGCACCTGATCGTCGGCGCCCATGACGTGGCACTCGATGGAACGGTGCTGACGTCCGTGGGCGGCGCCGCCAACATCGACGCCGCCGGGCGTTTTGCCCTGCGTGACAGCGACATCCTGGCCGCCACCGACATCAGGCTGCACGCCGGATCGATCGGACTCGAGTCGGCAGCAGGCCAGTCCACCGTCGTCGCCCGCAGCGGTGGCGTGCTCGTGCAGGCCGATGGCGACATGGTCAACCTGGGCGCGCTGGTGCAGGGCCAGACGCGCATTCAGGATACGGCGGCGTCCCTCGGCGCGGTCACGGTGCAAACCGGAGGCTCGCTCCGCAACGAATCGACGCCAGATTCCCTCGGCATCCTGTTCGGCGTCAACGACGACGTCGTGGTGCGCGCTGGCGGCGACGTCATCAACCGCCGTGCGCGGATGCTGTCCAACGCCCGGCTTGAAGTGACCGCTGCCGGCGACCTCGTCAACGAAATCACCAAGACCGATGGCGCCAGCGCCGAGCAGCCCGTCATCGGCGCATCCTCCGGGCGGCGCTGGCTGGTGCTGTCGAAGCGCAGCAATACCTTCGATATCGACTACGGGGCGGTAGAGCGCCCGAGCCAGGCCGCCTACCTGCTTTCCGAGACCGGCACCACGCTGAGTGGGCGCAATGTGATCAATACCGGGGGCAACATCTACGCCAACAACGGTTCGATCGTCGTCAAGGCGGCCGATACGTTCCGGACCGAAGGCGTCACCAGCGGCGCCGCGCACCTCTCGCGCACGTGCATGATCGTGTGCCGGACTTCGGCCTCCTCGACGACAACCGTCAGCGGCGGCCTGCTGTCCGCCGGCGGCGATATCGACATCACGGCGGGCCGCGTGGCCGAGAATATTGGCGGGCGCGTGCTAGCGGTGGGCAACCTCTCGGTCAACGCGCCGGTAACTTATGCCACGGGCGTTACCGGCTACACGGCGATCGCCCGGGACCGCGGTTTCAAGGTGTTCTTCGGCGACACCTGGGCGCGGCTGTATGCCATGGACGTGGGCGGGAGCTGGATGGCCACGGGCCGCACGCGCCTGAGCGGCGACGCCGTGATCGATGGCGGCAGCCTGGACGGCGAGGTGACGGTGGCCGGGACCACCACGGTGGTGCGGCCCAGGCAGCAGGACCCGGTCAGCATCGAAAGCCATGTGGGGTTGACGTCATGGGCATGGCGATGAGCACCCGGCACGTAGTGGCATGGGCGGCTGCCTGGACGGCCGGCACGGCAGCCTGGGCGCAGGCGCTGCCGCCGGGCCCCATCGTTCCGGAAGACCCCGCCCAGCGCCTGCTGCGGGAGCAGCGCCAGCGCGACCTGGAGCGCGAGGCCACGCAGCCGCCGGCCCGCATCGACAGTGGCGCCGTGGTGGCGCCCGACGCGCGCGTGGAAGACGTGGCGGAGACCTCCGCCACCTTCGACATTGCACGGATCGACGTGGTGGGCAACACGGTGCTGTCCGATGCCGAAGTCGCAGCCATTACGGCGCCATTCGTCGGCCGGGCACTTGGTACCAATCGGATCAACCTGCTGCTGCGCCGCTTTACCGAGGCGTTCGTGGCACGCGGTTTCATCACCACGCGCGCCTACCTTGGCGAGCAGAACCTCGCCAGCGGCGTGCTGGTGGTGACCGTCGTGACGGGGAAGGTGGAAGCCCTCCAGCTCAACGGCCGCACGCTCCGGCCCGGCAGCGCGCCGCTGTTCGATGCGGTGGGTGGCGGCTGGGTGACGGATGCCGGCACGGCCTGGCAGTTTCCGGGGCCGGGCGACACCCTGCGCCTGCCCGATCTGGAGCAGGGCGTAGACCAGCTCAACCGCCTGCGCCGCAATCGCGCGGAAATGCAGATCCTGCCGGGCCAGACCCCGGGCGGGTCGGTCGTGGCGCTGACGAATCCGCCCGGCGACCGCTTCCGCTTCAACGCCGGCGTGGACAACTATGGCAGCCGCAGCACGGGCATCGCCCGCACGCGGCTTGGCATGGATGCGGACAACGCGCTGGGGCTGCAGGAATCGTTCTCGGCCAGCTATGTCGGCACCACCGACACCAATGCCGCCGTGGCTTCGGCGGCGCTGCCATTCGGCTACAACACGTTCAGCTACACGGCATCGCTGTCGGAGTACCAGAACACCATCGGCGATACGGCGCTGCTCTACGGCCGCAGTATCGGCCATACCTTTGGCTGGAACCGCGTGATCACGCGCGGGCAGACCGGCCGGCAGGCGCTCGACTTGACCCTGACGTGGCGCAAGAGCGAGCGCGATATCAACAACCTGCAACTCGATCCGCAGCGGCTGACCGTGCTGCGCGCCGGCTGGAACGGCCTGTGGCGCTTTGCCGCCAATGGCATGCAGGGCTACGTGACCGCCGACGCTGGGTACTCGCGTGGCCTGACATCGCTGCACGCCACGCGCGATCCGTCCGATATCCGCCAAGACGAGGCGCACGCCCAGTTCAACAAGCTCGACGCCAGCTCCACGCTGCAATTGCCGCTCCCGCCGGTAGCCGGCGGCGCGGTGCTGGCGTGGCGCGCCCAGCTCACGGGCCAATGGACCAACGTCGCGCTGTTCGGCTCGGAGCAAATCTACGCCGGGGGCATGAGCACCGTGCGCGGCTTCCGGGAAGGCGTGATTGCCGGGGATCGCGGCGCCTATCTGCGCAACGAGCTGGCCTGGGCCAATGCGCCCGTCGTGGCCGGCATCCGCATCGAACCCTATCTCTTTCTCGACGGCGGCGAGGCCCAGTACGTGGCCACCCGCCAGTGGCAGGCCGTGGCTGGCGCCGGGGCAGGCGTCCGCCTGTCGGCCCAGTGGGCCGGCCAGACGCTGAGCGGCGAACTGCTGGCCGGCGCGCCACTGGCCCAACCCGCGAACCTCGGCCCCAAGCGGACCGTCTTGCTGGCCACGCTGAACTGGATCTACTAGGAACCCAAACCATGCAACCGATTCTCTCCCGCCTCGCTGCCGGCGTCGTTCTGGCGCTCGGCCTCCATGTTGGCCACGCCGCAACGGTCAATGGCGTGACGATCTCCGGCGCCGCCATCGTCGAGGCAGCAAAGGCGGCTGGCCTGCCAGACACGCCTCAGTCGCGCGAGGTGATCAAGCAGCAATTGATCGCGCGCGAGCTGTTCCGGCAGGAAGCCAGCAAGGACAAGGCGCTGGAAGGCCGCCCCGAGGTGCAGACGCAACTGCGGGAGGCCCGCAACCAGATCTTGACGCAGGCATGGTTGAAGGACCGGATCAAGCCTGAGCCGGTGACGGACGCGCAGGTACGCGGGCGGTACGACGCCATCGTGGCGTCGCTGGGCGCCATGGAGTACAAGGCGCGCGTGATCGAGCTTGCCGATGACGCGGCGGCCGACAAGGCGCTGGCCCGGATCAAGGCCGGCGAGGACTTCGCCAAGGTCGCCCAGGACATGAGCCTGGCGCCCACCCGCGCCAGCGGCGGGGCGCTGGACTGGGTCAGCTTCAAGGTGCCCGCGCAGGAAGGCCGTACGCAAAGCCTGCCGCTGCCGCTTGCCGAAGCCATTTCCACGCTCCCGGCGGGCGGGGTGAGCCCGAGCCCGGTCACCTGGAACGCCCGCCGCTACCTCGTCAAGGTGGACGCCTTGCGTCCGACGCAGGTGCCGTCGTATGACGCGGCGGCACCGGGCATCCGGCAGGCCCTGCAGGCGCAGGCGCTCGAACGCGCCACGGTGGCCCTGGTCACCAGCCTGCTGACCAAGGCAAAGATCACCCAGTGACCTGCCGCCATCGTCAGTAATCCCCGTCCTTGCCGCCCCCTGGAAGAACTCGTAGGAACGCCATGCAACGCGACCGCTCGGCCACGCCGTCCGTCCACGCCCTGAACATTCACGCCCCGACCGCCGCGACCTTCCCGACGGATACGCGGGAGCCAGCTTCGCTGGCCGAGCGGGGCCGGCGCAGCCTGCTTGCACGGGCGGTGGCGGCGACGGTGGCCGTCACGTTGTGGCTCGGGCCGGTGCAGATCACCCTGCAGCAAGCGCGGCAGGCGGCGGGCGCGCTGGCTGCGGGGGCGACGGACGTCGATGCGCTGGCCGTGCACGGCGGCGCCGTGCGGCAGGGGTTGTTGCGCTGGGCGGTGTCGAAGCTGCCGGTGTTGCTGCGCTTCGGGCCAGCAGAGGCGCTGGCCGCGCCGATTACCGATCCGAACGCGCCGGTACGCTTCACGCCGTCGATTTCGGTGACCACGGGGCCGGGGGCGCCCGATGGCGGTGTGCCGGTCGTCGGCATCACCACGCCGAACGCGCAGGGCATCTCGCTGAACCAGTATCGGACGTTCGTGGTCGATCCCATCGGCCTGATCCTGAACAACAGCGCAACCGGCGGCGGCGCTTTCCTGGGCGGGCAGGTCGCCGGCAATGCCAACCTGGCTGCGTCAGGGCCGGCGCGGCTGATCGTCAACCAGGTCACCAGCAGCGCGCCGGCGCAAATCAACGGCACCGTGGAGATCTTCGGCGCAGCGGCGGGCCTCGTGATTGCCGCGCCCGGAGGCGTCTACACCAATGGCGCGGGGTTCACCAACACCAGCCAGGTGACGCTGACCACCGGCACGCCGCAATGGCTGTCGGCCGCCGGCACCGCCACGAGCTTCGACACCGCCGCCACGGCGGGCTTCCTGGTGGAAGGCGGCAGGATCCAGATCGGCAATCCCACGCCGGGCAGCGCTGCCACGGGCATCGAGGGCACGGTCGGCAATATCAGCCTGATTGGCGAGTCGATTGGCATTGACGCCGCGCTGAACGCGGGCAAGCAAATCAACGTGGTGGCCGGCCGCCAGCTGGTGACGCCGCTGGGCGATGGCTTTGCCACTGCCGCAGCCGGGGCAAACAACGCCGCCGCCAATGCCAGCGCGAGCAACGGGCTGGCGATCGATGCCACGGCGTTCGGCGCGATGAACGCCGGCCAGATCCACATCATCAGCACGGCGGCGGGCGTGGGCGTGCGCGCCGATGGCAACCTGGCGGCATCGGCCGGCAATCTGACCATCGATTCGGCTGGCAACCTCAAGGTAGGCAGCACCTATGCCAAGCAGGCGGCGGCGCTCAATGCGGGCGGCGCGATGGTGGCGTCCGGCAATGGCCAGGCAGAGGCAGGCTACACAGCTCAGGCGGGTGGGGATGTCACGCTGGGCGGCACGCTGGAGTCGGGCCGGGCGCTGACCGTGACGGCTGGCGGCGCGATCAACGGAGCCGGCGGCGTGAAGGCCGCGGAGGCGGTGACGCTGGATGCCGCTGCCAGCGTGGACGTAGGCGGCGCCGTCAGTGGCGCCACCGTGCTCGTCAAGGCGGCAGGGCAGGATGGGCGCGGCGATATCCGGCTCGGCGGCGACGTGACGTCGCCGGGCGCGATCCGGTTGCAGGCGGCACGCGACACCCTGATCGACGGCAACGCGGTGTCGGCCGGAGACCTCGACCTGGCATCGCAACGCAACCTGACGATTCGCGGCGCGGCCGGCAGTACGGCGGGCAACGTCGCGCTGACGGGCGTCACCGGGAGCGTAACCACCAGCGGCAACGTGGTGTCGCCGGGCACGCTGACGGTGACGGCTGGCACAGACGCCGTGCTGGGCGGGCAGGTGCTGTCTACCGGTGCGCTGAACGTGACGGCGCAGAACGGCAGTATCAGCACGAGCGGGGAGATCGGCAGCAACGCGGGCCTGACGCTGACCGCTTCCCGTGATGTCACCGTGGGCGGCCGGGCACAAAGTGCCGGCGACACCCGCATCCGCGCGACGCAAGGCAATGTGGCGATCCAGGGTGCCCTGACCAGCGATGGCGCGGCGGACATCGGCGCCGGCGGGAGCGCCATGGTGGCGGGCAGCCTGTCCAGCGGTGGCAATACGACGCTGACGGCTGCGGGCGGATCAGCGACGGTCAGCGGCGCGCTGACCAGCCTCGGCAACGCCACGGTGAGCGGCGCGCAGGACGTGACCATGTCGGGCAGCACGCTTGTGGGCGGCAACCTCGGCGTGGCGGCGGGCGGCTCGGCGAATGTGAGCGATCTGACGTGGATTGGCGGTGACGCCACGCTGCGCGGCAATGACGTGACGATCGGCGCGGCGGCCACCGGCAACGGCAACGCGGTGAACGGCAAGCTGGACGCTGCCGCCACGCGCGCGCTGACCCTGTCCGGGAACAGTACAGGTACGAACGTCTCGTTGAGCGGGGCAACCATCGTCAACCAGGGTGTCACCGCTGCGGTACAGGCCCTGAGTGTGGGAGGCGGCACCGTCATCAATGCCGGCACGATGGCCGGCAACACGGCCGCGTTCAACGTCGGCAACCTGACGAACCGGGGCACCATCGGCGGCCAGACCGTGGACGCCACGGTGACGGGGGCGCTCGACAACGCGTACGGGCTGATTGCCGGTGCGCAGCGCCTCGACGTGACCGCCGGCACCCTGGCCGCGAACCAGGGCGGCACGCTGTTCGCGGGGGACCTGACCGGCCAGAGCCCGCTGACGGGCAATCTCGGCTTCACGGTATTGGGTGGCAACGGCAGCTTCAATAACGCGAGCGGCCAGATCCTGGCGGGCAACAACCTGACGGTCAACGCGCTGAACCAGGTCTTCGACCCATCGGCAACGAGCACCGGCAGCCTCAACGCCAACGGCACGCTGACGCTGGGCGCGCTGGCCATCAACAACACCGGCACCTGGACCGTGCCGGGCGGCAGCGTGGTGCTCAATGCCAGCCAGGGCATCACCAACAGCGGCACGATCCAGAAGGCTGGCGACCTGTCATTGGCAACTGGCGGTACGTTGACCAACACGGGGCAGATTGTCGGTGGCAGCAACGTTTCGCTGTCGGCTGGCAATTTGTCCAATACCGGCACGATGCATGCCAACGGCAACCTCGCGCTGGACGGCAACGTCACCAACCGTGGGGTGGCGGAGGCGCTGGGTGACATCTTCGTCACGGGTTCGAACTACGACAACACGGGCGCGAAGACCCAGGCCAATCGCGACGTGAAGATCGACATTGGCGGCACGGTGTCGAACACCGGTGGCGTGCTCGGCGCGAACCGCGACATGCATATCGCTGCCGGGGCGGTCGTCAATGACCGGACCGGGCCGGTGGATGCCGGCAGCACGACCGGCAAGGTGACGAACGACGCGCTGCTGGACGCGACGGTGATCGGCAGCTATCGGCCGTGGGTGGGTGGCGAGGGCAATTGCGAGGGCTGCTCCGATTCCGGGCCGAAGCCAGGTAATCCGCTGGATATCCGCATTGGAGATGTCACGCGCAATCCCGATGGCATGACGGTATCGCCTGTCATCGGCTATGTGCCGTTCTACAACGGTGGCGAGGGCGGCATCGTCTATTTGCCGATGTGGCACCTGGGACCGAACGAGCCCGGAACGGGTAACCCGGTCGTGGCGCTTCCGACGGTCGACCGCACCGTCATCAGCCAGACGGACGGCGTGGCCGGCCAGATCATCAGCCGGGGCAAGCTCGAGATTGCCGCCTCAACGCTTTCCAACAAGGGCGGTGCCATCTCCGCAGGCAGCGACCTGACGCTGAACGTGGGCCTACTCGACAACGGCCGCTCCGCCACGCTGGTGAACAGCGTGACCGACCGCGTGAACGCGGGCGAACTGAGCGCGTTCCTGGCGCAGTTGGTGCAGTTGGGCGCCAACGTCGACGGGACGATGCCGGACACGACGCAGATGATGTTCGGCACCCCGGCACCCGGATGCCAGGGCGACAGCTGTAGCGCGCCACCGCTGACCGCATCGCCGATGAACGTGGGGGTTGCGGCAGATAACTCGGCCGTCAGCGCGCCCACCCAGTCATCGACCATCTACCAGCTTGGCAAGGCTGGCCAGATCACCTCGGGGGGCAATCTCGCCCTGACTGGCACCGGTGACCTGACCAATGCCGGGGACATGGCGGCGGCGGGCAAGGTGACCATCACCACGCCCGGCACGTTCACCAACCAGGGTGTCCATGACATCCAGGTGAGCACCCGCCAGGGGTGCGTGCCCGGTGCCGATTGCCCGGACGACAGCGCGCCGACGGTCCAGTCCGTCACGTGGCAGCAGACGCCCAGCACGGTGGCGGCGGGCCAGACGCTGGCCATCAACGCGGCGAACGTGAGGAACCTGAGCGGCACGCTCGCCGCGCAGGGCAACGTGGACATCACGGCGGGCGGCACGGTCACGAACCAAGCCGGCGCCATCCAGTCGCTGTCGGGCGATGTCTCGATTACGGCGGCGTCGCTGGTTAACACCTCGCTCGACCCGGTGCAATTGCGCAAGAGCTACGGTGGCCAGAATCCGTCCTATGCGGGCGGCTGCAACCCCGGCGGCACCTATGGGAACAGCCAGTGCTCAGCGATGGAGGACGCGGCGGCAGGGCCGGCGGCGGTCATCAGTGGCGCGCGCGATGTCTTCATTCAGGGCGGCAGCGTCAACAACCACGGCGCGCTGATCAGCGGCGGCCGCAATGTCAGCGTGCAAGCCACGAGCGGCGTGGACAACACAGCCATCGCGCTCAATGCGGACTGGGTTGGTCGCTGGCAGGAAGACCGCAGCGGCGGCGACCGCTGGCACGATACCGGCGGCCGGGCCGCCATCGGCAACATTGCCTCGGGCATTCAGGCCGGCAATGCGCTGTCCGTGAATTCGGGCGGCCAGATCGTCAATACCGGCAACCTGATGGGCGCGGCGGTGGACATCACCGGTGCCGCGATGGTCAACGGCATCACCAGCCCGAACCAGCCGACGCCCCCGGCTGCCCCGCCAACACAGGTCATTTCACTCGGCCCGCCGCCGGTGCCGGCTGGCTCGCTGCCGGCCGCGACGCCCACGGCGGACCCGACCGAACCGTGGCAATTCACTCCGGTCATCGTGGCGACGCCTGCCGCGCCCACGGCGGGTGGGCCGGCCACCGTCGACTGGCACTTCAACGCCAAGCCGGACGGCACGCCGCTGACCGCGCCGACGAACACCGGCGGCCGTGCCCAATACGTCAACCCGAACCCGGCGACGGGCGTGCTGGCCGGCGTGACGCCGGATAGCCTGCTGGGCCAGTTGCCGCCGGAACTGCGGCCGGGCAACGTCACGTTCTATTACGACCCGTACACCGAATCGCAGAAGTTGAATCAGGCCGCCTTGCAGCAGACGGGCCAGGATAGCTTCATCAGCGGGCTGGCGTGGGACAGCCAGAACAATCTCTCGGTCGATGACCAGGAGAAGCTGGCGCTGTACAAAAACGCGGCGGACTACGCCAAGGAACACAGCATAGCGCTGGGCACGGCGCTGACCGACGAACAAGTCCACGCGCTGGACAAGCCGATGCTCTGGTACGTGGAGCAGGCCGTGCCGGACCCGCGCTGCACGGTGGCCAGCACGGCCTGCGGCAGCGTGAACGCGCTGGTGCCGCAGGTCTACCTGCCGGACGGCTACGTCCAGGCGCTGGCGACGCCCAACGGCGGCGCGATCAGAGGGCAAAACGTCAGCCTCGATTTCGACGGCCAACTGCGCAACAGCGGCCAGATCACGGCCGGTGATTTGCTGCAGGTGAAGGCGGGCAGCCTTGACCTGAGCCCGAACGTGGTGGACATCGGCACGAATGCGTACAAGGCGCAGGGCGGCTGGAATGTTGTGACGGGAACGGTGGTGCAGCCGGGCGGGTTCCTGTCGGCGATGCGCATGGACATCGACGCCGGCACGATCCACGCAGTGAACGACGCCTTCCGCATCACCCGTGCCGACGGCACCGTGGACGAGGAAGCCAGCGCGGCGCTGGTGGCGCAATTGAAGGAGAGCCTCGGGCTGAACTACACCGAGGACACGCTCCAGGACGACATCCACACCCGGTTTATCAAGGAAAAGAAGGGCTTCGGCATCATCGGCCAGATCGTGGCGATGGTGGCGGCGGTGGCGATCTCGATTGTCACGGCGGGGGCGGGGGCGGCGCTGATGGGCGTAGCCATGGCCCAGATGACGATCGCCCAGGCAATGATTGCCGTGGCCATCGATGCAGCCATCTCGGCCACGCTGTCGAGCATGGTGACCCAGGTCATCACAACCGGTTCGTTGAACATCGGCGCGGCGCTGAAGGCGGGCGTTGTGTCTGGCATGACAGCTGGGGCGACCCGAGGCATTACAGCGGGATTTAACCTCGGTGACACCGGTATTGGTAGCTTTGGCGACAATCTTGCCCAAGGTAATTGGGCGGCGATGCAGGATAGTGTCGTCAATTACATGGAGGCAACCGTCGTCCGCTCAGCGGTCAGTGCTGGCGTGAATACGATTGCTTATGGCGGGAGTTTTGGGCAGGCGTTTACGGGTGGGCTGGTAAGGGATGCGGCGGCGCTCGGGGCCAACGGCATTGGTGTGAATGCACCGGGCATTGGCATGCCGGGCTCGGATCCGTCGACGATCCTGACCAACGTATTGGGACATGCGCTGGTGGGTTGCGCTGCGCAAAGCCTGAGCGGTGGGGACTGTGCTGGTGGCGCGATTGGCGGGGCGGCTAGTGCTATTGCGGCGCCGTTGATTCGGGACGAGGTCTACGCGGGCAGCAATGTCGTCAACTACAGCGATGACAAGGTTCGGCAGGCTCTGACGGTTGGGCTTGCGACGCTGATTGGAGGAGCGACTGGCGCGCTATTGGGGGCCGATGTTACCTCCGCCGGGATGGCGGCGCAGAATGAGGCGCTGAACAATGCGACGAGCGGTTCAAAGAAGCCAACGGTTCCTGACGAAGTGCGCAAACTGCTTGAGCAGCAGCGGCGTGCGTTTGGTCAGGCAGGCACGGTCCCCAATTCGGGCAACGGAGTCGCGCCCCCGATGGTTGGGCCGAGCCCGTTGGTCCTTGGCGGTGCGAAGGGCGGTGCACCGAACTTCATCGTTTCGTCAGGAGGGACTGTCTACCCAGTTCCCAACGGCGCAACCGGTCCCACCCCAGTCTTGAACCCAGGGGGCAATCAAACCGGCGTAGCGTTCACGGGAGGGGCGGGCGGTGAAAATGGGAAAGTTTCAACGATACGGATTATGGATCCGACTCAACCGAGGGGGGCGAGTCCGGGCTATCCGGATGGATATGTAAAATATGAAAACTCGGCTCAGCCAAAGCCGCAAGGAGTTGATCCATATACTGGAAAAACTTTGCCGAATTCACAGTCGCATTTTCCAATAACCAAGTGAGGAAAGTATTATGCCGAGCGCGCTTTCGATTCTCGTCGGTAAAAAAATTGTTGAAATTGACATGACTCCACAGGACGGTGGAGTCATGTTTGAGGAGGGTATAACTTTAAATATATATAATAGTTATGAGGTAACTTTCAAGGATCCAGAGCGCTCGCCGTTAACTGGCTCGATCGTTGTGAGGGTTGAGGAAACTACGGAAGAAGCGATCATTGTCCTAGATAATGGTGTTTGCGTGAAGGTGGCGTTAACGAGCGATGCTTATTTCGGCCCTGAGGCAATGCAACTTCGCGTTCCAGGAAAATCAATTGTTATTTGGAGTTGACGCTCACTGCCTTAAGCTCAGTTTCCTTCTTCGTGCCATGCGCAAGTTCCAAAAAAAGACAGACTGGCGCGCTGTTGGGGCGTGACGTAACTTCCGCCGGGTTGGCTGCGCAGAACGAGGCCATCAATAACGCGACCAGTGCCGCGATGGTCCCGAAGCCGGCGCCCAGTGGGCCTGGCGGCACCGCCTTCCCGAACAACGGTCCGCGGAAGACCGACCCGCTGACGAATCCGCTAGAAGTAGAGAATGATGGTGTCCCATTGGGACGCCGAACAATGGGCCGCAGGGCGGGACGCTGACGGGTACGCCAGCAAGCGGGCCACAGGGACCAACGATTCTGAGTAATCCCGGGTGTATGCTGATGCCGGCGCTCTGCGCGGGTCTCACGCTTATCGCGCAGATTCAGAACGGCATTGGAATGCCGGTAGCCAATGTCACTATCGACAGTAAGATTACCGGCCAACTCGGCGCGCGAGGGTGGACGCAACAAGGCGTGAGAACCGTCATTAGTGATGGGCCGGTCGGTACTACATTCGACAACCGATCCGCATCTAAAACACCAGATGGTTTGCCGAGGAACGATCCTGCATCTGTATATGGATCAAAAAATGGTTACGTCGTAGTAAATAATCGGACAGGCGAGGTTGTTCAGGTAAGTGGAAAGAATGGCCCAGGTTGGATACCCGACAGCCGAATTCAGTGGAAATGACCGCAATGAAGATCGATCTCCAGCAGCGCTACACCTCATCGGAGGACTTCTTTTCCCTCGGCGGAAGTGTTGTGATGAAGCTGACTAAGGAAGCAGCGCTCAAAATTTGTGAAGGGGCGGTGGAGCAAGGGCTGGTCATTGCCCGGGTTGAAGGAGGTATTTGGCACGCGCCAGGATTCGAAGCGAGGCTAGATTGCGTTTGGGATGGAGTTGATCCTCCTGTTGATCGTCGGGAGGCCGAACGGAACAATTACGCTGCGGCTGCCTTTATTCGATCAGAGAGTGCCGAGCATGACGTCTTTGTGCTCACTGCGCCGTCGATGGCAGGGTGGTAGGCGGCAGTGTCGAACGAATCAGTCTTCGGTAGGATTCGGTGTTTTCCATCGATGTTTTGATCTTCATTCTTTATGCTTATGAAAGCTATTCGCTTTGTTTTCTCAATTGTGGCCGTTGTCGCCATGACAGCATGCGCCCCAATGATCTCCACATCGCCTGCGCACCTCGCGCTTGTGCAGCCGAGCACAGACAATAACCGCATCCAGTTCCAGTCCGAAGTCCCAGTCAAACTGGACACCGGCTACACCCGCACCCTACGCGAGAAATCCATTTGGACCCGCATCGGCCAAGTCCCCCAGGGCGACGTCTACCGCCCCTTCGGCACCATTTTCACCATCGAAGGCCGCCAGGTCCACGAAGCGTATCTGGTCGTCAAGGACCGTCAACTAGTCGGGTTTTATCTTCCCGGGGAAGATCAATATTCCCCGCTTTCCACCGCAGTACCCTTAACATTTGGAGAAGTTGAATGAAACGAGTCGTTCGCCTCGCGCTGACCGGTATGGCCTTGTCGTTCCTGATGGCCGGCTGCGCTTCTGGCGTGAAGCATTCGGAAATGGCGTCTTCCATCCCATCGCTCAAATCGGGCGAGGGTCGCGTGTATTTCCTGCGCTCGGCGTCGATGTTTGGAGCTGCGGTCCAGCCCGATCTCCGCCTGAATAACGAAGTGGTGGGTGAATCGAAGCCGGGCGGCTTCTTCTTTGTAGATCGTCCTGCTGGCAAATACGTCGCCTCGGCCGCCACTGAGACGGAGAAGACCCTCAGCTTTGTGCTCGATTCCGGGGAAACCAAGTATGTGCGCAGCTCGCCGTCGATGGGCCTGATGGTTGGTCGCGTCGTACTGGAGCTGGAAACGCAGGAAAAAGCCAAAGAGGATCTCGCCTCGCTGAGCTATACGGGCGATCAAGTCAAGACGGCTGCGAAGTAACTGAAGTCGTTGGGAGGGAGGCTCCGGCACCCTCCAAGCTGAGGCGTTGCGCCCTTAGCTGATTGGCTTATCAGGTCTACCTGCCGGACGGCTACGTCCAGGCGCTGGCGACGCCCAACGGCGGCACGATCAGCGGGCAGAACGTCAGCCTGGACATCGACGGGCAACTGCGTAACAGCGGCCAGATCACGGCCGGTGATTTGCTGCAGGTGAAGGCGGGCAGCCTGGACCTGAGCCCGAACGTGGTGGACATCGGCACGAATGCGTACAAGGCGCAGGGCGGCTGGAACGTGGTGACCGGCACGGTGGTGCAGCCGGGCGGCTTCCTGTCGGCGATGCGCATGGACATCGACGCCGGCACGATCCACGCGGTGAACGACGCCTTCCGCATCACCCGTGCCGACGGCACCGTGGACGAGGAAGCCAGCGCGGCGCTGGTGGCGCAACTGAAGGAGAGCCTCGGGCTGAACTACACCGAGGACACGCTCCAGGACGACATCCACACCCGCTTTATCAAGGAAAAGAAGGGCTTCGGCATCATCGGCCAGATCGTGGCGATGGTCGCGGCGGTGGCGATTTCGATTGTTACGGCGGGGGCGGGGGCGGTTGTTGTCACAGCGGCGTTTGGTGCGACGTTTGCCGGTTCCGTGATGGGCGTTGCGCTATCGGCGGCGATCTCCGGCTTGGTTGCCGGTACGTTGTCCAGCATGGTGACGCAGGTCATTACCACGGGCTCGCTCAACCTCGGCGCCGCGCTGAAAGCAGGCGCGGTATCCGGCCTAACGGCCGGCCTGACCCAAGGCGCGATGGGAGCTTTGGACCTCAGCTCTCCCGGGGTGACAAGCTTTGGCGACAACATCGCCAAGGGCGACTGGGCTGCGGTGCAGGCGAACCTGGGGAATTACGTCGAAGCAACGGTAGTCCGCTCTGCCATCAGCGCGGGCGTGAACACCGTGGCCTATGGCGGAAGCTTTGGGCAGGCGTTCGTGGGTGGGCTGGTAAGGGATGCGGCAGCAGTTGGGGCCAACGCCGTGGGAGTAAGCGCGCCGGGTATTGGCATGCCGGGCTCGGACCCCTCGACGATCCTGACCAATGTGTTGGGACATGCGCTGGTGGGCTGCGCCGCGCAGAGCCTTACAGGTGGTGATTGTGCAGGAGGCGCGATCGGCGGCGCGGCGAGTGCTATTGCGGCGCCGTTGATTCGGGACGAGGTCTACGCGGGCAGCAATGTCGTCAACTACAGCGATGACAAGGTTCGGCAGGCTCTGACGGTTGGGCTTGCGACGCTGATTGGAGGAGCAACTGGCGCGCTGTTGGGCGCCGATGTTACCTCCGCCGGGATGGCGGCGCAGAATGAGGCGCTGAACAATGCGACGAGCGGGAGCAAAAAGACTGGCACGCCGGACGAGATTCGGAAGTTCCTCGACAAGGAGCGGGCAGCATTTGGGCAGACGCGCTCCACTACTGGTAACGGTCTGGCCGATGCACCGGTGGTCTCGCCGAGTCCACTGGTACTCGGCGGGGCTCGCAGCCCGGTGCCGGTCTACAATGCCCAAGGCGCGGCAAGAGCGGCGGCGAATAGTGGAAACTGGTCGGATGGCTCGTTAAGCCAAACAATACAGAATATTGCGGGATCGAATGCGCAAGTCACATACACCACATCTGGAAAAACCGTCTATACGAATCCGTCTACCGGTGCGTCCGTGGTTTATGATAACGCCGGTAATTATTTCCGCGTTCAAAGTTCAACGGGACAATATTTAGATAAGAGCGGGAGCCAAATCCCCAACAACGTTCCATTGGTTGGAAATGGAAAGACGACGCAAACGGGTGTCCCTTCGGGGGTGAGAAATGGATTGACGCATTTCAAAAATGATGATGCGCGTAAATAACTGGAGACGATTTCGATGAAAATGCAAGAATCGACGTTTTCGGTCGCTGCAGGTGCGGGAAGTGAATCGGAGCCAAATGCTGATTCATTTCGGCTCTCCGGGTTGTCGTCAGAGTGGTTATTTTCCTCTGGTTTTTGGCAAGATCTCAATGTGGAAATAGGGACAATATTCGATCAATTTGAGGAAGATGAGGTCGATTCATCGGTTACAGAGAAGGTTGCGAATTATCTATGGAAAAGGATTGATATGTTGATTGTGAATCCAATTTATAAAATAGAATTCGTACGTGGTTGGACCTCCTCAAATGAGCCTCTGATCGAAGCTGTTGAGCGGGACAAACTAATTTTTGAATTAAAAGGGCTTCATACTTTCCTTGTGGCATCTTTAGTAAGGGCTCAACGGGTACTATTTTCCCTCTGATCAGCGATTATATTTGTCGCCGTACTGATGGCAGTATTGCGGTGTTTTTTATGCCAGAGTGATGAATCTTTCCCGCAGGGGGCGGAGGGGTCGAAAAGGGTCTTTCGGCCTAACGTTTCAGGGAACCCAAAGTGATGATGCAGACCCTCAGCTTTGTGCTCGTTTCTGGGGAAACGAAGTCGTACGCAGTTCGCCGTCGATGGGCCTGATGGTCGGTCGCGTCGTGCTGGAATTGGAAACGCCGGAAAAAGCAAAAGAGGATCTCGCCTCGCTGAGCTATACGGGCGATCAAGTCAAGACGGCTGCGAAGTAACTGAAGTCGTTGGGAGGGAGGCTCCGGCACCCTCCAAGCTGAGGCGTTGCGCCCTTAGCTGATTGGCTTATCAGGTCTACCTGCCGGACGGCTACGTCCAGGCGCTGGCGACGCCCAACGGCGGCGCGATCAGCGGGCAAAACGTCAGCCTCGATTTCGACGGCCAACTGCGCAACAGCGGCCAGATCACGGCCGGTGATTTGCTGCAGGTGAAGGCGGGCAGCCTTGACCTGAGCCCGAACGTGGTGGACATCGGCACGAATGCGTACAAGGCGCAGGGCGGCTGGAATGTTGTGACGGGAACGGTGGTGCAGCCGGGCGGGTTCCTGTCGGCGATGCGCATGGACATCGACGCCGGCATGATCCACGCGGTGAACGACGCCTTCCGCATCACCCGCGCCGACGGCACCGTGGACGAGGAAGCCAGCGCGGCACTGGTGGCGCAACTGAAGGAGAGCCTCGGGCTGAACTACACCGAGGACACGCTCCAGGACGACATCCACACCCGGTTTATCAAGGAAAAGAAGGGCTTCGGCATCATCGGCCAGATCGTGGCGATGGTCGCGGCGGTGGCGATTTCGATTGTTACGGCGGGTGCGGGGGCGGCGCTGATGGGTGTGGCCATGGCCCAGATGACGGTCGCGCAGGCGATGATTGCCGTGGCCATCGATGCGGCTATCTCCGCCACGTTGTCGAGCATGGTGAGCCAGGTGATCACAACAGGCTCGCTGAATATCGGCGCGGCGCTGAAGGCGGGCGCCGTCTCTGGGTTGACGGCCGGGCTCACGCAAGGCGCACTGGGCGCGCTCAACCTCAGCGCCCCGGGGGTAAGCAGCTTTGGTGACAACATCGCCAAGGGCAACTGGGCAGCGGTGCAGGCGAACGCCGGCAGCTATATCCAGGCCAGCATCGTGCGCTCCGCGATCAGCGCCGGCGTAAATACGGCCGTCTATGGCGGGAGCTTTGGACAGGCGTTCGCCGGTGGGCTGGTGCGGGATGCGGCGGCAGTTGGGGCCAACGCGGTAGGGGTAAGTGCGCCGGGCATCGGCATGCCGGGCTCGGACCCGTCGACTATCCTCACCAATGTGCTGGGACATGCACTGGTGGGCTGCGCGGCACAGAGCCTGAGCGGTGGGGACTGTGCTGGTGGCGCGATTGGCGGGGCGGCGAGTGCTATTGCGGCGCCGTTGATTCGCGATGAAGTATATGCCGGCAGCGATGCCGTCAGATACAGCGATGATGCCGTTCGGCAGGCACTTACAGTTGGTCTTGCGACGTTGATTGGTGGTGCAGCCGGCGCGCTACTGGGTGCTGACGTGACCTCAGCCGGCTTGGCGGCGCAGAACGAGGCGATCAACAACGCCACCGCCATGATGGTGCCGAGACCTGCGCCAACTGGGCCGGGCGGAACGTACACCCCGAACAACGGCCCGCAGAAGTCCGACCCGTTGGCGAATCCGCTGGAAGCGGAGAATGATGGTGGGCCCATTGGGACGCCAAACAATGGGCCGCAGGGCGGGACGCTGACGGGGACGCCCGCAAGCGGTCCACAAGGGCTGACAATTTTGGCAAATCCGGGGTGTGGCTCGGCTGCAGGCTTGGGTTGTGTCGGACTTTCGGTTATTGCTTCCGTCAAGGACGGTGTTGACAAGCTTTCCAACGCGCTCGGCATGAGTACACCCGCCGGTGCCGACAGCGCCGCGAATACGGCCAATAGCGAGAGGCTGGCGAATCAGCTGACCGCTGAGCAAATAGCAAATGGTCACGCGTTTGACAAGCATGTGCTAATTCAGAATGAGTTCGGAGGTTCTATTACATCGAAACAGCAGTTTGCTGAAAAAATTGAGACTATACTCAACAACCCATCGGCGACCAAGCAATTGAGTAATGAGCGCGCAGCATACTGGGATGACGCGACCGGCGTGGTGATAATTGTTAATCCGAAGGCTTCGGATCGTGGAACTGCATTTAAGCCGACGAATGGTAAGATTTATTTCGATAATCTAAGGTGAGACATGAAAATCAATGAAGTCGAGGGTAAGATTGCTCAAATCGAGCTTGATTGTGAGGAGTTGCTTACGCTCAACGCAGCACTCAACGAGATTTGTAACGGAATAGATGTCCATGAATTCGAAACTAGAATAGGAACCTCTCGTGCGGTTGCGGAGAAATTGATGGCAGAGATTCAAATGGTGCTAGACCAGATTCCGAAAAGCTAACTCCAAAATCCAACCGCAAGGCAACTCGCAATAACTGCGAGGACATCGTTCCGAAGTGTTGATAAGAACGCCATCACAGGCCCCGGGATAGGATGGTCGCCCGCATCTATGAAAGAAAATCGGTGGTTTTTTGCATCAACGAGCCGGTCATCGAACTATTTTTTGTATTCACAAATAGTTTTCAAGAGCCAGTGCATGTGCATTAACGGGACGCCCCGAAATTTTTAATGAAACGAGTCGTTCGCCTCGCGCTGGCCGGTATGGCCCTGTCGTTCCTGATGGCCGGTTGCGCTTCGGGCGTGAAGCATTCGGAAATGGCGTCTTCCATCCCGTCGCTAAAAAATTGGGCGAGGGGCGTGTTTTTTTCCTGCGCTCGGCGTCGATGTTCGGTGCTGCCATCCAGCCCGATATTCGCCTGAATAACGAAGTGGTGTGAGAATCGAAGCCCCGGCGGCTTCTTCTTTGTGGATCGTCCGGCTGGGAAGTACGTCGCCGCGGCTGCCACCGAGACGGAGAAGACCCTCAGCTTTGTGCTCGATTCCGGGGAAACCAAGTACGTGCGCAGCTCGCCGTCGATGGGCTTGATGGTGGGTCGCGTGGTACTGGAACTGAAGACGCCGGAAAAAGCAAAGGAAGATCTCGCTTCGCTGAGCTATACGGGCGACCAGGTCAAGACGGCTGCGAAGTAATAGGAAGTGTTGGGAGGGAGGCTCCGGCACCCTCCAAGCTGAGGCGTTGCGCCCTTAGCTGATTGGCTTATCAGGTCTACCTGCCGGACGGCTACGCCCAGGCGCTGGCGACGCCCAACGGCGGCACGATCAGCGGGCAGAACGTCAGCCTGGACATCGACGGGCAACTGCGTAACAGCGGCCAGATCACGGCCGGGGACCTGCTGCAGGTGAAGGCGGGCAGCCTGGACCTGAGCCCGAACGTGGTGGACATCGGCACGAATGCGTACAAGGCGCAGGGCGGCTGGAATGTGGTGACGGGCACGGTGGTGCAGCCGGGCGGGTTCCTGTCGGCGATGCGCATGGACATCGACGCCGGCACGATCCACGCAGTGAACGACGCCTTCCGCATCACCCGTGCCGACGGCACCGTGGACGAGGAAGCCAGCGCGGCGCTGGTGGCGCAACTGAAGGAGAGCCTCGGGCTGAACTACACCGAGGACACGCTCCAGGACGACATCCACACCCGGTTTATCAAGGAAAAGAAGGGCTTCGGCATCATCGGCCAGATCGTGGCGATGGTGGCTGCGGTGGCGATCTCGATTGTTACGGCGGGGGCGGGGGCGGCGCTGATGGGTGTGGCCATGGCCCAGATGACGATCGCCCAGGCAATGATTGCCGTGGCCATCGATGCAGCCATCTCGGCCACGCTGTCGAGCATGGTGACCCAGGTCATCACAACCGGTTCGTTGAACATCGGCGCGGCGCTGAAGGCGGGCGTTGTGTCTGGCATGACAGCTGGGGCGACCCGAGGCATTACAGCGGGATTTAACCTCGGTGACACCGGTATTGGTAGCTTTGGCGACAATCTTGCCCAAGGTAATTGGGCGGCGATGCAGGATAGTGTCGTCAATTACATGGAGGCAACCGTCGTCCGGTCAGCGGTCAGTGCTGGCGTGAATACGATTGCTTATGGCGGGAGTTTTGGGCAGGCGTTTACGGGTGGGCTGGTAAGGGATGCGGCGGCGCTCGGGGCCAACGGCATTGGTGTGAATGCACCGGGCATTGGCATGCCGGGCTCGGATCCGTCGACGATCCTGACCAACGTATTGGGACATGCGCTGGTGGGTTGCGCTGCGCAAAGCCTGACGGGTGGTGATTGTGCAGGAGGCGCGATCGGCGGCGCGGCGAGTGCTATTGCGGCGCCGTTGATTCGGGATGTTGTCTATGCCGATAGCCCAGTACTCAACTACAGTGACGACAAAATTCGGCTGGCGGTTACCGTCGGTCTGGCAACGCTTGTAGGGGGGGCTGCGGGCGCGCTTCTGGGTGCTGACGTCAATTCGGCAGGGTTGGCGGCACAGAATGAAGCGATCAATAACGCTACGAGTCGATATCAGAACGTTAAGGATCCTCGTTTTCAGGCCAATGTAAAGGCGTTGGGCGAGTGTGTCGATCCGGTGTCCTGCCGCTCCAACGCCGCCTTCCTGGAGGCGCAAGTCGGAGTGCTGAGCGATGCAAAGATCGCAGGCATGTGCGGTGGCAATGCAGATTGTGTATCTGCCAGGCAGGAGGAGCGAAGCCTATATCAGCAAGCATACGGGCAGGCGATCTCACACCAAAATCCCGACGTGGCAGCACGCGATTATCTGGGCCGGGTGAGCGAGACGCAAGGAAGTGGCTATACGGCTACTCAGCTTGATGCGGCATTTCAGCGCTACAAATTGGGCGTAAGCGATTCGGCCAACCCTGTAGATGTCTTTGTGACGAAGGCAATCATCGGGAATGTTGCGTTGTTCGGAGCAATTAAGGGGGTGACCGGGATTGATTCAGATGGAGGAGGGAGTTCCAGAGGGCCCACCAGTGCGAATGGTGCGGGGCTACTGAAGAATGCTGAGAATGCTGTCATTGACTCGCGTAAGATCGTCAGTTATGCGCTAGATTCAACCCATCCGGTTGGCGGTAACAAGGCGATTGTTTTTGAGTCTGCACTGGGTTTCAATCAATCAAACGCAGATGGCCTCCTAGCGCAACTCCAGCAAGGAGTAACAAAGTACCCGGCCACACTTGGGAAGGTGGATCAGTTTGGGCAACGGTTCACCGTGGACATTCCTGTGACCGGTCCAAACGGCAAAACGGTGCCGGTTCGTACGGGCTGGATCTATGATCCAGGTTCATCTGTTCCACGGTTGACAACTGCGTATGTCAAGTAATTACCATGGTTAATGCAAATCTCTTGGATGTAGTCCTATTGACTGAAGACATTCCCGAAGAAGGGCTGCGCGCTGGCATGAAGGGGACAGTGGTTGAAGTCCACCAAAACCCGTACCTAGCCTATGAAGTGGAATTTTGTGACGAAATGGGGAGGACCTCGGCTCTCGTGGCCTTGTTACCAAATCAGATAAGAGTTGTCTGGAGACAAAGCTGACATACCGCGTTCAGGGGAGGCATGATCAGGCCTGACCGCGCTCGGCACGGATGACCCACGAATCTGGATGACTTCAATGCACAGAAAAGATACCTTCTGCAGAAGGTGCGGCTACAAGAATTTTGTCTCGAAATTAATTGAGACTATTCGAAAGCGAAAGAATCTGTGATGAGATTTCATCATCTTGCGCTAGCGTTATCGGTTGCCCTCAGTGCATGCGCCCCCCAAGTAGGTGCGCAGTTCGCCGTCGATGGGCCTGATGGTTGGTCGCGTCGTGCTGGAACTGGAAACGCCGGAAAAAGCAAAAGAGGATCTCTCGTCGCTGAGCTATACGGGCGATCAGGTCAAGACGGCCTCGAAGTAACAGAAGTCGTTGGGAGGATGCTGGCTTCGGCATCCTCCACGGTAAGCCTTGGCACACCCCCAAAAAATGGCGTTAAATAAACAAATCTCCACTCCCTCCAGGCCCCGCCATGCCTGCCAGCGCCAGCCCCATCGCCCGCTGCTTTGCCCAGCGCTACGCGGAAGCCAGACAGAAATTCCTCACCGCAGCGCGCCAGGCCGGCGCCACGCTGACTGAATTCCCCCATCCCACCGAAACCGGTAGCGAAGGCGAGGTACTCGCCATCGATGTTGCGTGGATCGGCGCCGTCGATGCTTCGCGCGTATTAATGATCACTTCTGGCACGCACGGCGCCGAAGGGTTTTGTGGATCTGGTGCGCAGGTGGCATTGCTGGGCGATACCGCGCTCCACGCGGAGTGCCGTCAGGCCGGCTTCGCGCTGTTGTTGGTCCATGCGGTGAATCCGTACGGGTTTTCGCACCTGCGGCGGGTGAATGAGGATAACGTCGATCTGAATCGCAATTTCATGGATTTCGATCAACCCCTGCCGACGAACGCGCCGTATGCGGAGGTGGCGCCGTTGTTGCTGCCAGCGCACTGGCCGGCGTCGGATGCGGATCAGGCCGCGCTGATGAAGATTGCGGCCGAGCGCGGCATGGGGTGGTATCAGGCAGCGGTCAGTGCCGGGCAGTATCACGATCCGGGCGGGCTCTTTTTCGGCGGGCAGAAGCCGACCTGGAGCAACTACACGCTGCGGCGCATTCTGGCGCGCTTTGGCACGGACCGGCAGGCGCTGCGTTGGATCGACATCCACACCGGTCTTGGCCCGTGGGGCTATGGCGAGCCGATCTACATGGGGCCGGACGAGCCCGCGCAAATCGCCAAGGCCCGCGAGATCTGGGGGCCGTGTGTGACGTCGATCTACGACGGCTCGTCGACGTCGGCCAACCTCACGGGGTTGGCGTGGCAGGCGGTGCCGCAGACGCTGGGCACCATCGACTATGCGGGCATCGCGCTCGAATTCGGCACGCTGCCGCTGGCGGAGGTCCTCGATGCGCTGCGGGGCGACCACTGGCTCCACCGCCACCCGGAGGCCGACGAAAACCAGCGCGCGCTGATCAAGCATGCGGTCTGGCGGGCGTTTTATGGGGATGCCGATGACTGGCGCGACGGCGTGGTCGCGCAGGTGCTGGAGGCGGTGCGGAAGGGCGTGGGGATCGCCTAGCGGTGCATCGGCAAGCTACGCCTGCGCGCCGCTCTGTTCCACGAGCCAATTCCGGAACGAGCGTGCCGCCGCCGGCTCCACGCGGTCGCGCGGCCAGACCGCGTAGTAGCCGCCGCCCAGCGAGGCGCTTGCATCGCAGGCCCGCACCAGCACGCCAGAATCCAGGCAGTTGTCGATCATGTGCCGCCAGCCGAGCACGATGCCCTGGCCCTCGATGGCCATCTGCACGAGCACCGGATAGGCGTTGACCACCAGTTCATGTTCGATGCGCGGATCGCGCAGGCCATTGCGTGTGAGCCACGTGGGCCACGACATCCACTGCCGCTGGGCGTCTTCGAGCACCAGCAGTGTCTCCTTCGGCAGGTCGGCCACGGCCAGCTTGCGGCCGCGCAGGTAGCCGGGCGCGCACACGGGAAAGACCTCCTCGTCGTAGAGCCGCCGCGCGGCCAGGCCGCTCGGGGCACCTTCGCGCAGGTAATAGAGGCCGATATCGAAGTCCGTGCCCGCCAGCGAGGCCAGGCTGTCGTTGACGATGAGTCGCACGCGGTAGTCGGGATGCTGCGCGCGGAACGCGGCGAGCCGGGGCGCCAGCCACAGCACCGCCACGCCGGACGAGCAGGCCACCGACAGCTCGACGTGCCCCTTGCGCTTCATCACGTCTTCCGTGGCCTCGGCGCAGGCCACCAGCAGGCGCTGCACCTGCTCTGCGTACTGCTGGCCGGCAACGGTCAGCCGCAGCGCGCGCGGTTCGCGCACGAACAGCTTCTTGCCGAGAAAGCGCTCGAGTTGCGCCACCTGCCGGCTGATGGCGCTTTGGGTGAGATGGAGTTCAGTGGCCGCGCGCGTGAAGCTGCCGTGGCGCATGGTCGATTCGAAGGCGACCAGGCAGGGCAGGGGCGGCAGGGGTGTGATGCGCATGGGGGAACGAAAACATGGCGGCAGGAGCCGCCATGATAAGTCCCACGCCGGGCGGCGACACGTTTTACCGTTCGCCACCCGAGTCTTGCACTAGCGAGGTGCCTGATGCACCCGGCCGGCCTGCATGACGAGCCCGATGCGGGCATCGGGGCCGGCCAGCACGCCGATGTCGGTGAGCGGGTCGCCATCGACGGCAATCAGGTCGGCCAGCGCGCCGGCGCGTACCGTGCCGAGTTCCCCGTCGCGCTCGAGGATGGCAGCGGCGATGGAGGTAGCCGAGCGAATCGCCTCGAGGTTGCCGAGCAGTTCCGCGCGGATGCGGAATTCCTCGGACTGGTACTGGTGCATTTCCCCGAGCAGGTCAGAGCCGAAGCCCATCTGCACGCCGGCTTCGGCGTAGATGGCCAGCGAATCGCGTCCGGCCTGGCGCACGGTCTCGATCTTGGCGACCGAGTCGGCGGGCAGGCCGAGGCGTGCGCCGTCGCGCGCCAGTGCGTCGTAGGTGATCAGGGTGGGTACGACAAAGGCGCCGTGATCGCGCATCACGCGGGCGGCGGCGGCATCGACAAGGTTGCCGTGCTCGATGGTCCGCACGCCGCAGCGCACGGCGCGGGTGATGGCGCGGCCCGTGTAGGCGTGAGCCATCACGTAGGTCTGGGCGGCCTCGGCCTCGGCCACGATGGCGCGGATCTCGTCCTCGCTGTACTGCGTGTTGCCGATGGGGTCGGTCGGCGACGCCACGCCGCCCGATGCCATGATCTTGATCTGCGTGGCACCCTTCTGGATTTCCTCGCGCACGGCCAGGCGCACGGCATCGACACCATCCGCCACGCGGGCGATGGCCCCGGCACGGAACGCGCACGAGCAGGGCTCGAGCGTGTCCGAGCGCGGCCGGAAGTCGCCATGGCCGCCAGTCTGCGAGAGCGCCTTGCCGGACGGGAAGATGCGCGGCCCCGGAATCAGCCCGGTCGCCACGGCCTGCGAGAGGCCCCAGTCCGCCCCGCCGGCATCGCGCACGGTGGTGAAGCCGCGCTCCAGCATGCCCCGCATGATCGGCATGGCGCGGAAGGCCACCAGCACGTTGGGCTGCACCGCGTTCACGCCCAGGTTGGCCAGCGAGGCCAGCACATGCACGTGGCAGTCGATCAGGCCCGGCATCACGGTCTTGCCGGTCACGTCGATCAAAGTGGCCTGCGGCGCGTGGATGGGCGTGGCCGAGACCTCGACGATCCGTTCACCGTCGATCAGGACATCATGGCGCGGCAGCGTCGTGCCGCGTGCGGGGTCGAGGACGTTGCCGCCCTGGAGCAGGATTTGAGTCATGAGGCTGTAGCGGAAAGACTTCCGTTCAATGCTTGCGAAGATAGGCGGGCTCGCGAACCAGACGCGTGCCGACGAAGCTGATGGCGGCGGCAATCATCACGTAGAAGGCCGGTGCCATGGTGCTGCCCGTGGTGGCGATCAGCCACGTGATGAAGAACGAGGCGAAGCCGCCGAAGATCGTCACGGCCATGTTGTAGGCCACCGAAAGTCCCGTGGACAGCACCTTGGCCGGGAACAGTTCCGCGAAGGCGGCCAGGATCGGGCCGGTATAGGTGGCAATCAGCACACCAAACACCACCTGGAACACCAGCAGCGAGGCCAGCCCCGGGGCATGGTTGATGTAGGCGAACATCGGCCAGGCCAGCACGAAGATCAGCGCGGCGGCGCCGGAGAGCAGCCCACGGCGGCCGATGCGGTCCGCCAGCAGGCCGACGATGGGCGCGAACACCATGATCGCCATGCCCCCGGCCATGCCGGCGACAAAGCCGGTGGATTGCGGCACCTTGAGCACCTTCACGGCGTAGGTCGGCATGTAGAACAGCAGCACGTAGGTGCAGACCGTCCACAGGATCACCATCGAGAAGCTGGCGGCGGTCTGGCGCGGGTAGTCGCGCAGCACCTCGGTCAGCGGCGAGTCGGTCTTGTCGGTGGTCTCGCGGAAGGTGGGCGTTTCCTCCAGGTGATGGCGGATGTAGTAGCCCACGGGGCCGATCACCATGCCCAGCAGGAACGGCAGGCGCCAGCCCCAGCTATTGAGCGCCTCGGTGCTCAGGGAGGCCGTGACGAAAGTGCCTACGGCGGCGCCGAGCAGCACGGCCACGCCGATACTGGCCTGGATCCAGCTCGAGTAATAGGCACGCTGGTTTTCCGGCGCGTATTCGGTCAGGAAGGCGGTGGCGCCGCCCATCTCGCCGCCGGCGGAGAAGCCCTGCATGAGCCGGGCCACCACGATCAGCAGCGGCGCAAACAGGCCGATCTGGTCATAGGTGGGGGCGATGCCGATCAGCGTGGTGCCCAGCGCCATCAGCAGGATGGTCAGCGAGAGCGCGGCCTTGCGGCCCACGCGGTCGGCGTAGACGCCGAGGATGATGCCGCCCACGGGGCGCATGAAGAAGCCCACCCCGAACGTGGCCACGGCCAGCAGCAGTGACGACAGGTCGTCACCGGTGGGGAAGAACAGCCTGGCGATGATCACGGCGAAGAAGCTGTACACCGTGAAATCGAACCATTCGAGCCCGTTGCCGATCACCGTGGCGATGATGGCGCGGCGTCGCTGGCTGGCGGCGACGCGGGGTTGGTCGGCCGCATAGGCGGGGGCGCTGGCTTGCATGTCTCTCTCTCCCTTTCTGGCAGTTGAGGCCGATGTTAGGGGCGCCACGATGACGCGAGAAACGAAATCTGCGCATGCGGCCATGACGTCAGCGCATGCATGGGCTGTGCCAGCCCCCTGCCAGCCGCTACCGATACGACAGCACCAGCCCCTGTATCAGCTGCGTCCAGCCTTCCAGCATCACGAACAGCAGCAGCTTGAACGGCACCGAGATGGTGGTCGGGGCGATCATCGACATGCCCAGCGCCAGCAGGATGGCGGCGACGATCAGGTCCACTACGACGAACACAAGATAGACCACGAAGCCGATCTGGAACGCGCGCGTGAGTTCGGAGAGCGTGAAGCTCGGGATCAGCACCATCATGTCGTCCGGCTTGAGGTCCTCGGCGCGACCCTCGGGCCAGATCCGCTTGGCCGATTGGACGAAGAAGGTGCGGTTGCGTTCCTCGGTGTGCTTCACCAGGAACGCCTTCAGCGGCCCGCTTACGGCGTCGTAGACCACCACCACGTCCCCCACGTTGAACGCGGCGTTGGACTCGGCGCGGCGCTTCATGGCGTCGAACGCGTCGGAGCCGATCGGCGCCATGATGTAGGCGGTCAGGATGATGGCGATGCCGTTCAGCACCATGTTGGGCGGCACCTGTTGCAGCCCCAGCGCGGCGCGCAGCAACCCGAACACGATCACGAGCTTGGTGTAGCTGGTCACCATCAGTGCCACGAACGGCGCCACGCCAAAGGCGAGGATGACGGTGAGGATCAGTACCGGATTGTAGAGGCCGTTGTTCATGCGTCGCCTGCCGCGAAGGTCGCCACGCGCACGCCGAGCCGGTTGCCCACGGCGATCAGGGTGCCGGTGCCGATGCGGTTGCCGTTCACCACGATGCGTACCTCGCTCTGCTTGAGTGGCTGGGGCAGCTCGAACACGTAGCCCGGCTTCACGGCGCGCAGTTCGGCCAGTGGCACCGCCACGTCGCCCACCTCGAAGCGCAGTTCCACTTCCAGGCCGTCCAGATGCGAAAGCGTCGCCTGCGCCGCATCGGGATGCGGGATGTCGGCCGGCGTGCCGGGCTCGCCAGCAGCGCGCTGTCCTTCGGGATGTGTGTCTTCCATATGGGCTCCATGGAGGAAGGTGATGTCGTCCAGTGCCGTCACGCGGCGGCCTTCGGCCACGGCGGTCCACGCCATGCCGCGCTGGCCCGTGGCGCAGCGCACCACCAGTGCGCCCGCCTGTGACTGCCAGCGCTCGATGCTGACGATGTCGCCCGGCTCGATGCCGCGCATGTCGCCCACCGTGATCGTGGTGGTGCCGATGCGCACGGCAAGCGGAGCCGGCAGGGCCGCCAGCCACGGTGCGGACCGCGCGGGCGGCGCGGCTGGCAATGCCGCCAGCCGTTCGGGCGATTCGAACTGAAGCACCGCGCGCAGCGGTGCGGCGCCGGGCCGCGTCAGTTCCACGCCGAGCGCGGCGAGGTTCGACGGCCACGCGGCAGGCGCCGGATGCCACGCCAGTGGGTCCGGTTGCACCGCCGCGACGGCAGCGGCCACATCGGCACAGGCGTCCGCCATGATCGCGTGGCGCAGCAGCACGGGTAGCGCCTCGGCGGCGCCCGGCACGCCCAGCAGGGTGCGCTCGCTCGCCACGTCCAGGCAGATGCGCCCGTGGCGCGTGCCGAGCGTGAAGGCATAGCCCTGCGCCCACCGCGCGGCGATGGCGCCGTCCGGCGGCACAAAGCGGGCGCGCCAGTCGTGGCCGGCCAGCCGCAGCGGCACGGGCGCGGCGCGGCAGGTCAGCCAGTTCATCAGGCGCGCGGTGTCGGCCTCCACATGAGGCAGGTCTGGCGCGGTATCCAGCGTGGCCACGTTCGATGGCATGTCGCGGTGCGGTCGGTCCCGGTTGATGGATGGAGGGTGTCCCTCGATTCGGGCCAACAATACGCAGCCGGGTGCAGCCGCGTCCACTACGAGCCCTTGTAGGCCCCCAACTGTGCGCATGCGCCATTGCCTAGGCAGCCCCGCCGTGGCGCGGTTGGGCGCGAAATGGCGCGGCGTGTGCGCCATGCGCTACGAATCCTCGGTACTGGTCGCGCCCGGAGGTGGCCCATACACTGCGGCAACTGTCGAAACTCCGCTCAACCTGGCTGATTCATGGCGAAATTCCCGGCAAAACTTCCGGCATTCCCACGTGGTGGTCCGGGGCCCGCTTCACCGGGGCTCCAGCAGATGGCCGCCGTGGCGTCGCGCCAGTCGGACCTCGCGCTGACGCTGCTGCTGTTCGCCGTGATCGCGCTGTTCGTGCTGCCGCTGCCCACGTTCCTGCTCGACTTCCTGCTCACGATCAACCTGGGCATGAGCCTGACGCTGCTGATCGTGGCCACCTATATTCCGTCCGCGCTGTCGCTGTCCACGTTCCCGTCGCTGCTGCTGTTCACCACGCTGTTCCGGCTGTCGCTCAATATCGCCTCGACCAAGCTGATCCTGCTGCACGCCAATGCAGGCCACATCATCGACACCTTCGGCAAGCTCATCGTCGGCAACAATGTGGTGGTGGGCGGCGTGGTGTTCCTGATCATCGCCATCGTGCAGTTCATCGTCATCGCCAAGGGCTCGGAGCGCGTGGCGGAAGTGGGGGCGCGGTTCGCGCTGGACGCCATGCCGGGCAAGCAGATGAGCATCGACGCCGACGTGCGTGCCGGCACCATCTCGGCCGCCCAGGCGCAGGACCGCCGCCGTGGGCTGGAGCAGGAATGCCAGCTGCATGGCGCGATGGATGGCGCGATGAAGTTCGTCAAGGGCGACGCCATCGCCGGCGTGGTGATCGCGCTGGTCAACATCCTGGCCGGCGTCTGCATCGGCACGCTGATGCACGACATGAGCATCGGCGACGCACTGCAGCGCTACGCCATCCTGACCATCGGCGACGGCATGGTGTCGCAGATCCCGTCGCTGCTGGTCTCCATTGCGGCCGGCGTGGTCATCACGCGGGTCTCCTCGGACGAGGACCGCACCCGCTCGCTGAACCTTGGCAACGTGATTGGCCGGCAACTGCTGGGCCAGCCGAAGGCGCTGGTGGTGTCGGGGCTGGCCATCGCCGTGTTCCTGGTGGTGCCGGGCTTCCCGAAATGGACCTTCGCGATCATGGCCATTGTGGTGGCTGGCGGCGGCTACCTGCTGATGCGCCGCGCCGCGCGCAGCACCGGCACGGTCACGTGGATCGAGATGGGCGATGCGGAGGTGGGCGCGGACGCCAATGCCGCTGCCGTGGCCCCGGCGCTGGCGCTGGAGCTGGACGACGCCCTGCGCGGCCGCATCGACCTGCGCCAGTTCGAGCAGCGCATGACCACCACCAAGGGCGAGGTGGAGGCGGACCTCGGCATGGTGTTCCCCCGTCTGCGGATCGCGCATCGCCCGCTGGCCGAGCGCGACGCCTACGCCATCCGCGTGCAGGACGTGGTGGCGTCGGCCGGCGTGCTGCGCCCCGGCAAGCGGCTGCTGGAGCCCGGCGCGCGGGCCCGTATCGACCAGGGCGAGGCCGAAGTCGGCGTGCCCTTCGGCCCGTTCCCCGAGGTGGTATGGATTCCCGCGCCCGCCGGCGACACGCCGCCGCCTGAGGGCGTACGCACGCTGTCCTGTGAGGAAGTGCTGGCCGTGCACGTCGGCGCCATGATCAAGCAGCATGCGGCGCCGCTGCTCGGCATCCAGGACGTGCAGGCGATGATCCACGTGGTGCAGGCCGATGCGCCGGACCTGGTCATGGAACTGGCCCGGGTGGTGCCGTTGCAGCGCATCACCGACGTGCTGCGCCGCCTGCTGCAGGAAGGCGTGCCCATCCGCAACCTGCGCACGATCTTCGAAAGCCTGGTGACCTGGGCGCCGAAAGAGACCGACGCCATCGCGCTGACCGAACTGGTGCGCGTGGACCTGGGCCGGCTGATCACCAGCCGCCACGTGGGCCCGGCACGGTCGATCGATGCCGTGCTGTTCGAACCGGCGCTTGAAGCGCGCGTGCAGGGCGCCATTGAGCGCGCGGCGCGCGGCAACCTGTTGCTGCTGAGCCACGACGTGACGCGCGACATCCGCGAGCAACTGCGCGTGCTGCTCGAGAAAGCCGGCGCCGCACGTGTGGTGGTGGTGGTCGGCACGGATGTGCGGCGCTATATCAAACGGCTGATCGAGCCCGTGGCGCCACGTATCGCCGTGCTGTCGTACCAGGAGGTCGACGAAGACGTGACGCTGGTGCCGGTGGGCTGGATCCAGAACCCGGCGAGCGAATAAGAGCCGCCCGCCATGACTGCCGACACCATCCTCGACATCACCCGCCAGGCGCTGCTGGTGGTGCTGTGGGTCACGCTGCCCGTGGTGCTGATCGGCACCGTGGTGGCGCTGGTGGTAGCCGTGCTGCAGGCCGTCACCCAGATCCAGGACCAGAGCATCGGCACCTCCACGCGGCTGATTGCCGTGCTGGTGTCGCTGGTGCTGCTGGGCGGCTGGCTGGGCGGCGAGGTGCTGCGCTTTGCGCAGCGCGCGCTGCAAACGATGCTGACGTTTCTCTGAAGTGCCGCTCCGCAACCTTCCACAAGAACCGAAAGAGACCGAGCCGACATGACGCCGCACCCTGGGGAGCACCGAAACAAGATCCAGCGCACCTGCATGGCGCTGCTGCTGGGCCTGTGCCTGCTGGCCACGGCGGGGAGGGCGGGCGCGGCTGACCTGCGCTGGTCCGGCAAGCCGTTCGCGGCCACCGCCAGCGACAAGCGGCTGCCGGACTTCCTGCGCGAGCTGGCCGCCTCGCAGGGGACCACGGCCGTGATCGACCCAAAGGTGGAGGGCACCATCAGCGGCAAGTTCACCGAATCCGCCCAGCACGTGCTGCGCAGTGTCTGTGCGATGTTCGGGCTGACGTACTACTACGACGGCTCGCTGCTCTATATCGACGTGGCCAGCGAGGCGCGCAACGAGGTGATTCCGATTGCGCGCGGCGCGGGCACGCGGCTGCGCGAGTCGCTCGTACGGATGCAGGTGCCCGATGCGCGCTACCCGATCACGATCAACGACGCCGAAGGCACGCTGATGGTCTCCGGGCCCAAGCGCTATGTGGAGACGGTGCGCGCCGCCGTGCGCGCCGTGGACGACCGTTCCATCGCCGACGACCGCGCCGAGGTGCAGCTGTTCCCGCTCAAGTATTCCTGGGCGTCTGACTTCCGCATCAACCGCTCGGGCAAGGAGATGACCGTGCCCGGCGTGGTCAGCGTGCTGCGCAATCTCTATGGGCGCAATCGCGGCTCGCTGGCGAATTCGAACCCCAGCCTGGGCACCAGCCGTGGTGCCACGCGCATGGCCAAGCTGCGCACCGGCGACAGCGGCGGCATGAGCATCCCCTCCGCCGATCCGGGCCAGGTGCTGGACAGCATGGGCGGCAACGGCATGATTGCCGCCGATGTGCAGGGCAACACCTGGGGCAGCGGCCAGCTACCGCAGTTCCAGGCCGATACCCGGCTCAACGCCGTGCTCGTGCGCGACACGCCCGACCACATGGCCCAGTACCGCCGCTTGATCGAATCGCTGGATGTGAAGCCGCGGCTGGTCGAGATCGAGGTGACGATCATGGATATCAGCCAGGAAGACCTGGACAGCCTTGGCGTGGACTGGCGCCTGCACACGCGGCACGTGGATCTGCAGATCGGCGGCGGCAATAACAACTCGCCGCTGACCTTCGGCAACCTGACCTCGGAGGCTGGCACGACGGCGGCGTCAGCGGCTTCCGGCCTCCAGTTCACGGGCGCCATCGGCAACGACGTCACGCGCTTCCTGCTCACGCGCGTCAAGGCGCTGGCGGACCGGGGCCAGGCGAACTTCGTCGCGCGGCCCAAGGTGCTGACGCTGGACAACACCGAAGCCGCGCTGGAGAACCTGCAGGAGTTCTACGTACGGGTGGATGGCTTCCAGGATGCCGGCCTGTTCAACGTGACTGCCGGCACGGCGGTGCGCGTGACGCCGCTGGTCGTCGATGAAAGCCAGAGCCGCGCGGTGATGCTGACCATCGACATTGCCGACGGCAACCTGTCCGGCGAAACCGTGGACCGGATTCCGGTGGTGCGGCGCCGCTCGATCACCACACAGGCGATGGTGGAGGAGGGCAAGAGCCTGCTGATCGCCGGGTATACCACCGAGGAGCGCATCAATGCCTCGTCCGGGGTGCCGCTGCTGCAGGACGTGCCGATCATCGGCAACCTGTTCAAGTACCAGGAGAAGCGCCAGAACAATATGGAGCGCTTCTACCTGCTCACGCCGCGCCTCGTGGTACCGGGGATGAGCTAAATGGCCGACATCATGCATGAGGGCAACTCGGGCTGGTCGCTCCGGTTCCTCGGGGGCGATGTCTACGGCCGGCTGGTCACGCTGCGGCGCGGCGAGAACGTGCTGGGCGCCGCCGGCGAGGTGGACATCAGCGTGCCCGGCGCCGATGTACAGCCGCGCCATCTGGTGCTCAACGTGGGCGACGTGGCGGTCTCGGCCGAGCGTGTGGGCGACGCCGCCGTGGAGATCAACGGGCGTCCCACCACGCAGCGCGTGTTTGCGCTGGCCGGCGGGGACATCCTGACCATCGGCTCGCTCGATGTGGAACTGCTGCGCGCGCAGCCGGCGGCGACGGAAGCCACTGACACCCTGTTCGCGTGGGCCGAGTCTGGCCGCCGCGCCGAGCGGCAGGCGGACGGGCAGGGCGAGGGCGAAGCGGCCCGCCGCCATGGGCGTGCCCTGATGGCGGCGCTGGGCCTGGCGGCGACGGTGCTGCTGGTGGGCGCTGGCTG
>NZ_CAJPVH010000012.1 GCF_905397395.1 Cupriavidus campinensis | reverse complement strand
TGCTATTGCCCGGATTGCCCGTTGCCGAGTTACTGACGGGGGGCTTGCCCTGGCCTTGCAACGCATTGACCGCGCCCACCGAGTTCGCCGCCGCAATGCCCGCCTGCACCGCATACAGCGCAGCCGACTTGCCGTCACCGCTCTCCATTGCCCGTGCTGCGTTCTCTGCCGCCTGTGCCGCCTGCACGGAATAGCCCGAGAAGGCTAGCGTCACGCCATATTGGCTCGACTTGTCCTTCTGGTTCATCGTGCTGGAATCCTCGCCCGGATCGAGCACGACGTTCTTGCCGATCAGGGTCACGTCTTGCCCTGCGGAGATGTCGGCACCGCGCGCGGTGAGGTCGTCCTTGGCGGCGATGCTCACATTGCCGTTGCCGCTGACCACCTGGCTGCGCACAGTGTTCTCGCTCGTGCTGTTTGCATCAAGATGGTGCGATTCAGACCGTACGCCGAAGGTGCCTGCGTAGCCATTGCCGCCCAGGTCGCCGATGGCCTTGCTGCTGCTGTCGCTACGCTGCGACTTGGTTTCCTGCCCCGAGAGGATGTCCACCCGCCCCTGCTTGGCCGAAATGGCAATGTCATTCTCTGCGGCCACGCCGCTGCCTGCAATTCGCACGTCGCCGCTGCGGCTGGTCATCGTGACCGAATCGCCGGTGATCGTGCTGGCATTCTGCTGGCTGGCGGACAATTCGCCACTGGCATTGGCTTTCTGGCTGCCGTACGGCACGACGGTCACGCCGCTGCTGTTTGCGCCGCCGTTGATGCTACGGCCGATGTCGCCCAGCGTAGCGCCGGCCGTGCTGATCTTCCAGCCGCTGCTCTGGGAAGAGGAAGACTCGCTGTACGTATCCGTCGATGCTTCGATGTTCACGTTGCGCTGCGCGTCCAGCACCGCTTTGCCGCCCGCGCTGACCATGCTGCCATGCAGCAGGATGTCGCCATCTACGGCCTTGCCGGCATCGTCCTTCACCCCGCTGCCGGTGGCGCGCAGGATGATGTCACCCGCACCGGTCAGCGTGCTGCCGCTGTTGGTCACGCCTTCGGAATGAAACTCGGCGCTGCTGGAGTTCCGCCCGTAAGTCACCGCGATCTGCGGCGCCGTTCCCGCCGAATGGCCGATTTCGCCCGCCACCTGCTTTGTGGCCGTGACCTTGCTGTCGGCCTGGCTGTTGGCCTGGATGTTGCGTACAGAGTCCAGTGGCGTACCGACCACGGCAACGCCGAAGCTGCTGGACCTGCTGCTCTGGCTGCTGTCCTGCACGACCCGGTCAATGCCGGTAGTGATGGCGATGTTCTCGGCCTGGATGTCGATGTGGCCGGCGCTCTCGTTTTCGCCGCTCTTACCCGCGATCAGGTCGCTGCCGATGATGACCGCGTCCTTCCCCGCTGTGATGGTGACGCTGCCGTTGGTGGCACCCACTGCGGAGCGTGCGTCGCTCTGGGTCACGGCCACGGTATGCGACGACGATTTGGCGTTGCTGCCGCCAGCCGACACGCCGATCCCACCCTGCCCCGCCGAGAACTTAACGCCGGACGAAGAGCGCTCGTGCGTCTCGGTCACTTCGCGAACGTTTTCGCCGGCCGTGATCACGACGTTTCCTCTGGCTGCCGTCAGGTCAACGGCATCCGTTGCCGTGACAGTGCTCTGGCGGATGAGCAGGTCGTTGCCAGCGACTGCCTGGACCGTGTCGCCGCTGATGGCGCTACCCACGCCCACGTCCGCGTAGCTGGCTATTGCATCATGGCTCGACGAACGCGACAGGAACCCGCTGCTGCGCGAGCGCTGCTCCGAGCTGGAATCATGCACCTCGCGGCCCTCGGCCACGATCACATCTTCCGTGGCGACCATGGTCACACCGCCACCGGACGCACCCGTGCCGGCCGTCACGCTGGATCCGATGACCGCCACACTGCCTGCGCCTGACGTCTGCGCGGCCTCGATGCCGTTGGCGGCAAGCACCGTACCCACCAGCGCTGTCTGCCCGGCCGCCAGTTTGGCGTTGCCGCCCGCTTCGATCTCGCTGCCGCGCACCGTCTCGTCATAGGACGACTTGGTGTAGGAAGCGCTCTTGCCTCCCAGCGAGGCTTCGGCATGGGCATGCGAGTCCGTCGTGTTGAGTACCACCAGGTTCTGGCCCGCCACCAGCGTGGCATCCGTGCCAGCACTGACGGCAGCATTGGCCAGGACTACGTCGCGCCCGGCGACAGCCGTCAAGCCCTTGCCGGCCGTGACATCGCTGCCCTGGTAGGTGGTCACGGCATCGTGGCTGTAGCTCTGGCCGTTGCGCGTGTCCTGCGTTGTGCCAAGGGCCACCGTACCCACGTTGATGTCACGCCCCGCACCAATCAGTGCATCGCCGCCTGCAGCCAGTGTCGAGCCCGCCAGCGTCACATCCCGGCCGGCGAGCACTGCGACGTTGCCCTTGCCTTCGATGACCGCCTGCGCACCAACGGCCGTGGCGCTGGCACTGGATTTGTCGATCGATTGCACCGCGGAGATCGTCTGCGTCTCGTTGATGACGTCGCGCCCGGCGGCGACGACCACATCCTGCCCGCCAATACGGCCACCCAGGTTGCGCACATCCTGCGCGGCCTGGACCAGCGTCGTGCCGGTAGTTCCGCCAATGGCGCCACGGTTCACGATATCGTTGCCGAGCACCTGGGTGGCTACATCGCCGACGATATTGCCGCTGTTGTTGACGTTCCCCGTGGCGTTGATCGTCACGGCATTCCCCGCCACCAGCGCGCCGGTGGCGTTGAGGTCCACCCCGGGGCCCTGCGCGAGATAGACCTTGGGCACGAGCACTGACTGCGTCGTGCCGTCCGGCAGGGTCACATCCTGCGACACCATCCACACCATGTCGGTGGTGAGCTGGCGCATCTGCTCCTCGGTCAAACCCACCCCCGGCGCCAGGCCAAAGGCCTTCCCGTAGGTCACGCCGTTGTTCATCAGCGCCTTGTACTCCTCCATCTGGTCTGTGTAGCCGGTGAGGAAGGTCTTCCCGGTCAGCGCCGTCACCTGGTCACGGACCAGCTTCTCTTCATAGAAGCCATCGCCGAGGCGCTTCTGGGTACGCTGCGGGTCCAGTCCCAGCGCGCCGAGCATGTAGTCGCTCGAGATGAAGTTGGTGTACTGCGTGAAGCGTGAATCGGTGGCGACCAGGTAGGTATCGCCCGGCGCACTGCGATAGGTATAGAGGCCATTGGTCGGCAGGCGCAGGTTCGGAATGCCACCGCCTGCGGTGCCCAAGGTCTGCGGGCGCGAAGTCTTTCCGGTCGCACCATCGATGTGCGCGCGGCTACCGCCACCCCCGGCCACACCGCTGCTGCTCACGTCCACGCCGACAGCGTTCACCGCACCCACGGAGACATCCCGGGCGCTCGTCTGTACGGCCTGATTGGACGTTACAACGCTGGGCAGTGCTGCCACCGTGGTCGGAACCTGCAACTCAGGCGCAGAGACCACCGTCTGCTGATCGGAGTCAACGCCGCTCTTCTCGTGCCAGTAGAAGGTCGAGGTACTCGTCGTCGTCACCGTCTGCTGGAGGACTGTGCCGATATCGTCGATGGTGCCGCCAGTGGCACGGCGCGAAAGGTCGCCGCCCGCCGCCATTGTCGATGACTGGTTGAGGATGGCGCCGCCGTCAGCATTGATGCGAATGGCACCGCGCGCCTGGATTTTGCCGGCATCCGTGGCGCTAATCAGGCGGTCTGTCGCCGTCATTTTGACAGTGGTACGCGCGATTTCGCTGTAGTCGTGTACGTCAGAGCCGAGGTCGTAGCGCACGCGCAGATCACCGGGATTGATCTGGGTGGCAGGGTCCCAGTCGGGCCAGAACGTAATCCTGTAGCTGCTGCCGGTATCCTCGATGCTCTGGTAGTACTGTGTCGCGTTCTTGGTGACAGAGCGGGTGGGTACGAAGTCGCAAGGGTCCCCGGGAAGGCATGGGTTCTGCGATTGCGCTTCCTCAGTCGACGTTATCTCCATGACCGGCTTGGTGAACGAAAGCGTCTTGGCGTCGGTGTTCAAGTTTGCGACGTCTGACTTCGGTACTTCCACCGTCACAGGCGCTCTCAGCGCGTTCATCATGTCGGCGCTGATGTCGGCACTGCCGCCCATCCACCGCCAATTGGAGAACGTTCCACTCTGGTAGTAGAAGGTTTCGGTCCCTCGCTTCAAACCCGCCATCCAAGCCGTCAACGTCTGCCGCGCCGTCTCCACCGGCGTCCCAGCCTCCGTCACGATGCTCGTACGCTTGTTCATCACCGAACGCGCGGCGATGTCGATATCGCCATCGGCCTCGATGGTCGCCGAACTGTTGACCAGCGCGTTCATCTGGTTCGCCAGCATGCCGCCGCCGTCCCGCGTGCCATCGCGGGCGATCTGGAGGTTGCCCATGCTGTAGATCGTGGCACCGTCTGTGTTCGAAACGGCATTGCTGGCGTATAGCTTCACATCCGACGCACCGGCGATGATCGCGGCCGCCCCGGCATTGGACACGTCGCTGGCTTGCACCGTGATCGCGTTGCCGATGATCGTGCCCATGTTTCCTAGCGCCGCGCTCGTGGTCGTTACCGTGTCGCCGTCGATCCGGCCCGCGTTGCTGATCGTACCGCTGGCGCTGACGTTGGTCGTGGCGCCCGTCATGGTGGCGCCAGCGGCGTTGACCACGTTGCTGCCTTGAACCGTCAGATCCTCCCGCGCAGCCAGGCGCCCGGTGTTCGTGACGGCGCCCGTGGCCGTCACGCGCAGGTCGCCATTGGCGGCCAGCCGGTTGGCGGCGTCATTGACGTAGTCCCCATTGACATTGAGACTCAGGTCGCCCCCGGCGGTCATCTCACCGCTGCCAGCCACCATACCGCTGACGGCGATGCCCTGGTTGGCACGCACAGTGCCTCCAAGATTGCTCATCGCATTGACGTTCAGCGTGACGTCCTTGCCACCCAGCAGCGTGCCGCCGCTGTTATCGATGGAGGCGCCCGCTTGCTGCATGGTCAGCGCCTGCCCGCCGTAGATCCTGCCGCCCCGATTGTCCACGCTGTTGCTGACGGACAGCGTGAGCGAACCACCTCCGGCGACATTGCCACCGCCGGTGTTGATAAGGTCGCGTGCGGCCAAGGTCGTATTGCCGTTCCCTCCTAGCGTGCCTCCCGCGTTGCTCAAGGCCCCTGCCGTGCTGACGGAGGTAGCACCGGTCCCCGCATTCGTCAGCCGGCCGCCCGTGTTATCGACGCCGGCAGCCGTGACGCTCGCGGTGGAATCCGTACCGTTGGCGGAAATCGTCCCGCCATTGTTGGACAAGACCCCTGTCGCACTCAGCGTGAGACCGCCACCCGCCTGCAACGAGCCGCTCGCATTGTCGATATGGCGAAGGGTTCCCACGGCCAGCGACTTGTCAGCGTAGACGCTGCCCTGACGGTTCGTGATGCCGTTCGCCGCAACAAGGCTGACATCGCCCTGGGCGGAGACGACGCCCCGGGTATTGTCCAGCGCGAGGAGACGAGCTTCGAGCGTGCCGTTCGACTGGATGCTGCCGTCCGTGTTGTCGGCGGCACCCTTCTCGCCGAGTACGGCCATGCGGCCCGTGCCGGCGTGAGCAATCTTCCCGCCTACATTGGCCAGCGTGCCTGCGTCCAGGATCGCGCTGCTTCCATTGATGACGACGGCGCCACCGGTATTGTCGAGCTTGCCGCCCGCAACGATGGTCGTGTCGGATGTGCCGTACTGCGCAATCGTCCCTCCGGCATTATTCAGGTTGCCGGTTGCGCGGAGTGCGAGGTCATCTGCCTCGATCCGGCCGCCACGATTGTCGATGGTGCTGCCATTGAGGTCCAGCGAGGCGCTGGAAAACGTGCCATTGCGGTTCGACACCGCCCCGGATACGGAGACGTTGGCCGCACCGCCCGCGAGGACCGTGCCGGCATCATTGTCCAGCTTGCCCAGATGGGCCGTCGCATCGCCGGCGGCATTGATCTGACCGTGATTGGCCAGGGCATCCGCGTCGATCCGCACGCTGCCATTGCCGCCAATGACCCCGCCCTGCGCGCCGCTCGCGGTGTTGCCCGTGGTGTTCTCGATGGCACCTCGTGCGGCAATCGTCAAGCCATCGCCGTTGAGCGACACGACGCGGCCGGCCTGATTCCCGAGCGACGCCACATCCATCGTGAGTCCGCCACCCGCCTGCATCACGCCAGCGGCGTTGTCGACCGCACCTGCTGAACGGATGTCGATGGCACCATCCGCGATCAGTTGTGCGTTCCGGTTCGAGACACTGGCCGCCGTCACGTTCGCGTTGCCGCCCGTGCGTACGGTGGCACCTGACGCATCGAGGGCGCCGCTTGCCTGGGCGCCGAGCGCGCCGCCCGCCGAAAGCGTGGCGCCGTTGAGATCAATACCGCCTTGACTGGCCGTGACCTGCACGGTGCCGATGGCCGATGTCTCGCTGCCGGCCAGGTTCACCGATGCGCCTTGCACCGTAGCATCGGCGCCGGCGAGCACCTTGCCGCTAGCCTGCACCGCGCCGCTGGCATTGAGCGCCAGCGTCCCGGCTTGCGAAACCGTGCCGTCAGCGCCTATGCCAGACGCCAGCGTGCCACTCGACGCGATCGACGCCGCATTCGCCGACAGGCCGTTGCCCGCTGCGAGCGTGCCGCTATTGGTCAGGCCGCCCAGCGTACCTAGTGCCAGCCGTTGGCCGGCATAGGTCGTACCAGTGTTATCGACCCCGTCCCGCGCGTTGACGGTCATCGAGCCGGCCGTACTGGTCTGCCCGGCGAGTTGTAGCCGCCCCTGCGCCGTCAGCGTGAGGTCGCCAGCCTGCGCCGCCACCACGCCGCGCGTGGAAACGCCCACGCCCGCCTCGGTGGACGCCAGCAGGATCTTGTTGGCATACATGCCGCCGAGTTCGCTGACGTCGATACTCACAGACGGCGCCGGACCGCTGCCAGCAATGGCTGTGGCGGAGAGGGTGGCGCGATCCACCTGGGCGGCACCCGCCACGACGTTGAGGTTATTGGCATACAGGGCAGCGTTCGCCTTGACCGCCCGCGCGATCAGATCCACCTGATCCACGCCGGTGGCATGCAGCCCACCGCCTTCCACGACGATCTGCCCGCCGGTCACGCGGAAGGCATCAAGGCTGCCACTGCCGCCATAGACTGGAATCCCGGTGGTCAGCGTCGCGCGGCTCGTGTTGATGAAACCCGCGCCATCTACCAGGATCCCGTTGGGATTGGCCACGATGACTTCCGCACGCGGCCCGGCAACCTCGAGGTAGCCGCGCAGTTGGCTGGGCAGCGTGCTCGTGACCTGGTTGACGATGATCCTTGCGGACCCGCCGGGCTGCAAATTGGGATTGCCGTTGATGTAGCCAGCCTGCTGGGTCGCCACGATGCCCGGCGAGTTGTTGAGGATGGCGCCGGCTTTGTTGACGTCGAACTGGTTGTAGTGATTGACGGAGACACCCGCCCCCGAAGGCCGCGTGATGTTGACCTGCGGCAGGCCGTTCGCCGTCTGGATGACGCCCGGACGGTTTGCGCCGGCATTCGGGTCCGCAACGATCTGCGCACCGGCCACCATCGGCAGCCCCATCGCCATCCACCCTGCCAGTTGCAACATCGGAACGCCGACACAGAGGCTTCCGGTTGCGCCGCGCCGCGTGGCACTTTCCGCTGGACCCCGCCCCTTCCGTCTCCCCGAGCCGGTACTGCTGGCTGTTTCCTGCACGGCCATCAGCATGGCGCGTGTCTTGTTGAAGACGAGACGGTAACAAAGACGATTCATTCAGGACCCCGGCGATTGGCGCACGCGTGGCTGTCGTCGGCAATTTGGTCCTACTCACGCCAAAGGGTCGCGAAACACCGTGCTATTACCGCGGGCCTACTTGTAACCAGTTGTAAGTTTTTTGAAAACGAGGGGGAGCGTACGGCACGACGCAAGGTCCGGCATACCCCACTCTTTTCTGATTCCATCGCCTGCCCGAGGCACAAATCTGCTCCGCCCGAAAGTCGGGCCCGCCCCAGCAAAGGGTTTCCGGGTAAACCGGCAGTTTTTACTATTCCGTCAAATCTGAGTCACCAGTGATATGAATCATTTTTAAATCAGAGTTCAATGACGCGTCACGACAACGCATGTTCACGATTCTGTTACGGTCCACGCGCAAACAAAAACGGCGGCCGTCATTCGAACGGCCGCCGTCTATCCAGCCAGGAAACGCTCAACTCATAGCGCCCCGCCCACACCAGTCCAATACGGGTCCCGCCCGTAGTACTCATGGATCGTGGTCGCCCATTGGGGGTCGGCCATGCCGGGCCAGCTGTCCTTGTTGAAGCCGGGGGCGTTCTTGATGCGGTCTGCGGTCAGGCCGAGGCGGAAGCATTTGGCGTCGGTGTCCATGACCAGGGCGCCCCAGGGAATGGCGTGGAGGGTGTCGCCGATACCGAGGAAGCCGCCGGTGCTCAGCACGGCGTAGGCCACGCGGCCGCGCGGGACGTCGATCATGATTTCCGAGATTTCGCCGACGTGTTCGCCGTCGGACGAATAGACCTTGGTGTCATCCAGGCTCGATGCGGCCATGACTTCGGGGCCGGGCCCGTCGCCCACGCCGGAGCCGACGATGCCGGCGCCCTGGTTGGAAGTGAGAGTGGGATCAGCGGTGTTCATCTGCAACTCCTTGCGTGGGGTGTGGGAACCCTGATCCCGCAACGAGCGTGCCGAGGCTGCGCCCGCCTTGCCAGGCGCGCGCGGTGGTCTGGGGCGGCGTGTCGCGCACCTCCTTCCATCGCGGACAAATTACAAGCACCGGTAACTTGCCGCGGCGTTTCTATATTAGAGAGCGCGCCGCGCGTGTGGGGTGGCGGCGCGTGTGCTGGTACGGAACCTGCGCAGGCATGTGTTGGCATCGATTTCCCCGCACCTTTGCACCTTTCGCACTGCCTGACAGGAGACACGCATGGACCCGAACAACCTCAATCCCCAGAACTCTAGCGCCGACGCCTCCGCCGCCCGAGCCAACCTGCGCGCCGATACCAACCAGCTGGCCAAGGATCTCGACGATCTGCTGTCGCAGTTGCCGAATCTGACCGGTGAAGCCGTCGAAGCCGCCAAGAAGACGTTTCTCTCCAAGGCGGAGCGCGGCTCGCAGGCGCTGGACTCGATCAAGTCCACGGTCAGCCACAACTGGCAGCAAGGGCAGGAGTGCGTGACCGAGTACGTCAACAAGCAGCCGATGCGCGCCATCGGCATGGCGCTCGGGATTGGCGTGCTGCTGGGCGCGGTGCTTTGCCGGCCGAGCCGGCATCGCTACGACGACTAGGCCGCACGCGCCTCACGCACCGACGCCAGCAGGATGTCCGCCAGCCGCTCCACCTCGGGCGGCATGGTCGGCGCCGCCCGCAGCATGACCAGCGGCAGCGACGGCAGCCCGGGCAGGCCGGCCTCCCCGGCCGGCACCGCGCGCACATTGGCCGGCAGACCGTAGCGGGACCGCACGGTCAGCCCCAGCCCGGCAGCGGCGGCGGCCCACAGCCCGCCCAGGCTCGGGCTCGAGAACGCCAGGCGCCACGGAATGCCGGCGCGATCCAGCGCAGCCGTGGCCGCGGCGTGGAACTGGCATGGGCGGTCGAAGGCGATCAGGGGCAGCGGCTCGCCCCGCTCCCAGGTCATCGGCGCCGTCGCGGAGCCGACCCAGCACATGGGCGGTTCGTCGATCGGCTCCACCGCGCGCTGGCCCAGTGCGTAGCCCGGGATGCTCGCCTCGGGCAAGCCCAGACCGCCATCGGCCCAGATCAGGGCGAGGTCCAGCCGCCCGGCATCGATCCGCGCCAGCAGTTCGGCGTTACGCGCCACCACCGCCTCGATGCGCACCTTCGGGTGCGCACGGGCGAACCTGCCGAGCACATCGGGCAGCAGCCCTTCGCCAAACTCCTCCTGCAATCCCAGCCGGATGCCGCCCGCCAGATCCACGCCGCGCACCGCCGCCGCGGCTTCGTCGTTGAGGTCCACCAGCCGCCGGGCATAGCCGAGCATGGCCTCGCCGGCGGCTGTCAGCGCCAGCCCGCGTCCGGATTTGCGGAACAACGGTGTGCCGGCCTGCTCCTCCAGCTTCCTGATCTGCGCGCTGATGGCGGACGTGGAGCGCCCGACGCGATCCGCCGCGCGCGCGAAGCTGCCCAACTCCATCCCCGCCAGCAGGCTACGCAAGGCGGCGACGTCGAAGTTCGTGCGTGACATCGATCATCCTGTTTTGTCGAACGATTCCAGAAATATTTTCTGATATTCAGGACGGATTGTGGGTGAGAGACTCGGTCCGGTCAAATCATCGATCGGAAACCCCACATGTCATCCCAGACTCTTGCTTCGGCGCCGGTGTCGGCGAGCCGTCACTTTGGCGCAGGCCACCGCTGGAAAGTCCTCGGCGTGGGCGTCGCCGCCAATGCCAGCGTGATGGCCGGCGCCAGCGGCATTCCCACCACCGCCGTCTGGATGCGCACCGGCTATCACTTCGACAACGCCGAGCTGGGCCTCGCCCTCGGGGCGCTCGGCTTCGGCGTCGCCCTCTCCGAACTCCCATGGGGCGTAGCGGCAGACCGCTGGGGCGACCGCCCCGTGCTGCTCGGCGGCCTCGCTTCCACTGCCGTCGCCCTGCTGGCCATGGCGCTCTGGCTCGCTCCCAGCGGCGGCCACGCGCCACCGCTGGGCTGGCTGATGAGTGCGATGGCGGTCGTCGGGCTGTTGAGCGGGAGCGTCAACGGCGCGAGCGGCCGCGCCGTGATGCGCTGGTTCCGGGAAGGTGAACGCGGGCTGGCCATGAGCATCCGGCAGACGGCGGTGCCGCTGGGCGGCGGTATCGGCGCCCTTACGCTGCCGTGGCTCGCCTCGACGGTGGGCTTCGCCTGGGTCTATGGATGGGTGGCGCTGCTGTGTGGCGTGTCGGCGTGGCTGACCTGGCGATGGCTGCACGAGCCGCCGGCGGCAGGCTGCGCGGCATCACCGGCGTGCCGGGCACCCACCGCGAATCCCCTGCGGCAGCCGGGCATCTGGCGCATCGTCGCGGCCTTCGGCCTGCTCTGCATGCCGCAGTTTGCGGTGCTGACGTTTGCGTCGGTGTTCCTGCACGACTTTGCGCATGCCGGGCTCGGCGTCATGACGGCCACCATGGTCGCCGTGCAGGGCGGCGCAATGGCGATGCGCGTATGGAGCGGCCGCTGGACCGACCGCCACGGCAACCGTCGTGCCTATCTACGCGGCTGCACGCTGGTGTCGGTAGCCGCCTTCCTGGTGCTGGCGGCCTGCGTCCAGGGCAGCGCCGGCCAGGTCCAAGGCCCGTGGATGATCCTCCTTCCGGCGATGATGGCCCTCGCCGGAATCTGCGTCTCGGCCTGGCACGGCGTGGCCTATGCGGAGCTGGCAGCCATGGCCGGGGCCGAGCGCGCGGGCACGGCGCTCGGCATGGCGAATACTGCGGTCTTCCTCGGCTTCTTCCTCACGCCGCTGACCCTGCCGCACTGGCTCGCGGCGACGTCATGGCCGGTGGTCTGGGCCAGCACTGCGACGGTTGCGCTGATGGCGTGGCCGCTGTTTCCGGGAACGAAGCCCAGCATGTGAAACGCCCCCGGCGGGGCCGGGGGCGTTCACGATGCCTGGCTTACGATGCCAGCGAGGGCGAGATCCGGTTGTGGTCCTCTTCGTCGGACTCTTCGTCCGGCCAGGAGCGTCCCACCATCCACTCGTACAGCGTGGGCAGCACGATCAGCGTCAGCAACGTTGCCGTAATCAGACCGCCGATGATCACGATGGCCAGCGGGCGCTGCGTCTCCGAGCCAATCGCGCGCGAGATCGCCATCGGGAACAGGCCCAGCATGGCCAGCAGCGCCGTCATCAGCACAGTCCGCAGCCGGTCCATGGAGCCGGCCAGCACCGCGTCGCGCACGGAAAGCCCTTCGTCGCGCAGCTGGTTGAAGTACGTCACCATCACCACGCCGTTCAACACGGCCTGGCCAAACAGCGCGATAAAGCCGATCGCCGCCGAGACGGACAGCGGAATCCCGGTCAGGAACAGCGCGAACACGCCGCCGATCAGCGCGAACGGGATGTTCGAGATGATCAGCGTGGCGCTCTTGAACGACTTGAACGCGTTGAACAGCAGCAGGAAGATCACCAGCACCGACAGCGGCACCACGATCGACAGCCGCGCCATGGCGCGCTCCTGGTTCTCGAACTCGCCGGACCAGCTGATCTTCACGTCCTCGGCGTTGACGTTCTTCTTCACCAGCGCCTGCATGTCCTTCACCACGCTGCCCATGTCCCGGTCGTGGATGAAGATGCCGATGGACGTGGTGCGCTGGCCGTTCTCGCGGCTGATGTTCATGGCGCCCGAGGCGGCCCGGAACGTCACAAGTTGTGACAACGGCACCTGCGCGCCATCGGCGGTCTGCATGAAGATGTTCGGCAGGTTCGGCAGTTCGCGCTCGCCCGGCTTCAGGCGCACGGCCACGCTGAAGTGGCGCTCGCCCTCCCACAGCTCCGTGGCGGCCTTGCCGGCCAGCGCGGTTTCCATCAGGTCCTGCACGTCCGCCACGTTGATGCCGTAGCGCGCCGCCTGGGCCCGATCGAACTCCAGCACGTACTGCGGCAGTTCGCCGTCGCGGTCAATGAACGCGCGCATCACGCCCTTGACCGTCTGCACGTTCGCCAGGATCTGGTCCGCCACCTGCTTGTTCTGCTGCAGGCTGTCGCTCTGCACCTTGATCACGATCTGGCCCTTGATCTGGGAGATGCTCTCAAGAATGTTGTCGCGCACCGGCTGCGAGAAGTTCGGCTCGATGCCCGGCAGCCGGCGCAGGTTGTGGTTGATTTCCTCGATGATCTTGCGCTTGTCGTAGCCGGCCCGCCACTTCTGGTCCGGCTTCAGGTCCACCAGGATCTCGACCGTGTTGATCAGCTTCGGGTCGGTGCCGTCGTCCGGGCGGCCCACCTTCGAGATCGTGGTGTTCACCTCGGGCGTCTGGCGGATCACGGTGCGCAGCTTGCGCGCCTGGTCGCGGGCCTCGTCCAGCGAGACCGACGCCGGCAGGTCGAAGCTGACCCACATCGAGCCTTCGTCCAGCTCCGGCAGGAACTCGCTGCCGAGAAACTTGCCTACGCCCACCGTGGCAACCAGCAAGGCCAGCGCAATGCCGACCACCATCTTCTTGTGTTCCAGCGCCCACTTCAGCATCGGCTCGTAGAGCCGCTTGCAGTGGCGCACCACGAAGTTGTCCTCGTGCGCGATGTTCTTCTTCAGCAGCAGGTGGCACAGCAGCGGCACCACGGTCAGCGAGATGATCAGCGAGCCGATCAGCGCCCCGGTCACCGTATAGGCCATCGGCGCGAAGATCTTGCCCTCGTGGCGCTGCAGCGTGAAGATCGGGATGTGCGCCGCGATGATGATCACCATCGAGAACACGGTCGGCCGGCCCACCTCGGTGGTCGCCAGCAGGATGGCGTTGAGCCGTGCCCTGCTGTCCTGGATCTGCTGCTCCTTCAGCTCGCCCAGCCGCTTGAAGATGTTCTCCACCACGATCACCGCGCCGTCCACGATGATGCCGAAGTCCATCGCGCCCAGCGACAGCAGGTTGGCCGGAATGCCCACCCAGGTCAGGCCGATGAAGGTGGAGAGCAGCGCCAGCGGAATCACCAGCGCCACGATGGCCGCCGCGCGCACGTTGGCCAGGAACAGGTACAGCACCGCCATCACCAGCAGCGCGCCTTCCACCAGGTTGCCGAACACCGTGTGCAGCGTCTTGTCGATCAGCGTGGAGCGGTCGTAGTACGGCACGATCTTCACGCCCTTGGGCAGGATGGTGCTGTCGAGCAGGTCGATCTTCTGCTTCAGCGCGTCCAGCACGATCGACGGGTTCTCGCCCTTGCGCATCACCACGATGCCCGAGACGATATCGTCCTCGTCGTCCTGCCCCATCAGCCCCTGCGGCGGCGCCGAGCCAACCTTCACCTCGGCGATGTCCCTGACCAGGATCGGCGTGCCGTTCTTCTCGCTCACCACCACGTTGGCGATGTCCGCGGAGGTGCGGAAGCTGCCCAGCGAGCGCAGCAGGAACTGCTGCCGGCCATGCGCCACCGCGCCGCCACCGGCGTTCGAGTTGCCGCGCTGGAGCGCCGTGAACAGCTCGGACAGCGAGATCCCGGCATCGCGCATCCGCGCCAGGTTCGGGTTCACCTCGTACTGCTTGATGCTGCCGCCAATCGTCACCAGATCGGCCACGCCGGGCACCTGGCGCAGGTTCTTCTCGACCACCCAGTCCTGCAGCGTGCGCAGTTCCTGCGGCGAATAGCCCTTGCCGGTCAGCCGGAAGCGATAGATCTCGCCGATGGCGGTGGAGAGCGGCGCGAGGTCCGGATGCACGCCATCGGGCAGGTCCACGCTGCGCAGCCGCTCGATGATCTGCTGGCGGGCGGTAACGTCCGTGGCCTTGTCGTTGAACGTGACCATCATGAACGACAGGCCGAACTGCGTGTGCGAGAACACCCGCACAGAGTTCGGCGTGCCGGCCAGGGCGGTCTCGATCGGGATCGTGACCTGCCGCTCCACTTCCTCGGCCGCACGGCCCGGGTAGAGCGTGATCACGTTGACCTGGATGTCGGAGACGTCCGGGAAGGCCTCGATCGGCAGGTTCTTGAAGGCGGCCAGGCCGCCCGCCACGAAGATGACCAGGCCGAGCCAGACGAACAGCTTCTGGTGCAGCGCAAAGTTGACGATACGCGAGATCATGTGTCCGCCATTCCCTTACTTGGCGGACGCGCGCGCCGCATTGACCGCCGTGGCGTCGCGCAGGATGTCCTGCAGATAGAGGTTGCCGTCGGTGACCACCACCTCGCCATCGGCCAGCCCTTCCAGCACCTCGGTCATGCCCGGCAGGGACACGCCGGTCTTGACCAGGCGCCGCTCGAAGGTGTTCGAACCCTTGCGCACGAACACGTAGTTCTTGTTGTCAGCCAGGAACACGGCCTTCGACGGCACCGCGATCCCCTTGAACGAGGCGGCCTCGAGGCGCGCCGTGACGAACATCTCGGCCTTCAGGCGGCGGTCCGCGTTCGGCACGGTCAGCCGCACCTTGATGCTGCGCGACGCCGGGTCCACGTAATCCGCGATCTTGACCACGGTGCCCTGGAACGTCTCGCCGGGATAGGCGGCGCTGGTCAGCTGCACCGTCACGCCCGGCTTGAACAGGCCGAGGTCCGCCTCGGCGGCATCCACCTGGGCCCACAGCGTGGTCGGGTCGGTAATCAGGAACAGCGGCGCGTTGGGCGCCTGGTCCGGGCGCAGTTCCATGCCCGGATTGATATTGCGCTCCACCACCAGACCCTCGATGGGGCTGCGCAGCGCAAAGCGCTGGTTCACCGCATCGCCACCGGCCGCAGCGCCGTACATGCGCAGCGCTGCCTGCGTGCGTTGCTGGTCGGCGGCGGCGCGGGCGCTGTCGGCCTGCGCCTGCTCCAACTCCTTCTGGGCGACGATGCCGGCGCTGTACAGCTCGCGCTGGCGCGCCAGGGACTTGGCGGCCACGGCGCTGTCGGCGGCGGCCTTGCGGGCATCGGCCTGGGCGAGGCCATAGTCGGGCGAGGTCAGCGTCGCCAGCGGCTGGCCGGCCTTCACGGTCGCGCCGGGTTGCACGAGGATGTCCGTCACGCGGCCCGCGAACGGCGTGGTCACGCGCACGGTCTTGTCCTCGTTCCAGACCAGCCGGCCGGGCAGGTTCAGCATGCGGTCGCCGCCCAGCTTCACCGGCTGGCCGACGATGCCGGGCAGGGTCTTCACCGACTCCGGAAACTGGATGACCTGGCCGCTGACCTTGGGGTCGTCGTCGGCCACGGGTGCCTCCTTCTTGCCGCAGGCGACCAGCGCCAGCGCGCAAAGTGACCCGACGGCAGCCAGGCGGAGAGAACGGAACCACTGGGACGAAGACGGCATGTTATGGGCGCGACGCATCGGTACGGACCTGGGGAAGCGTGTTGATATCGGATTGGGTAGCTTGCAGCGCGGTGCGGTAGGCGGCCAGCGCCTTGGCGTAGTTGCCCTGCGCCTCGACGGCATCCACGCGGGTCTGGCGCAGCGCGCGGCGCGCGTCGAGCAGGTCCAGCACGCCGGTGGCGCCCTTCGTGTACGCGAATTCGGCGCTGTTCGCCACGGACTCGGCGGCCGGCAGCACGGCGGTCTGCATCTGTTGCAGCGTGGCGCGCGCGGCCTCGAGCTGGCTGCGCAGGCGCTCGATGTCGTTCTGCGCCTCCAGCAGGATGCGGTTGCGGTCGTCCAGCGCGGCGTAGTAGTCCACCTCCGCGCGGCGCGCCTCGCCGCCATTGCTGTGGCGGACGAACAGCGGGATCGAGATGAACACGCCGTAGCTGTTGCCATCGCCATACGTATTAGTGGGCGATTGCGGATAGTGCTCGGCCTGCGCGCCTACCGTCACATCGGGCACACGGCCGGCGCGGGCCAGGTCGCGCGAGGCAGCGGCGGCGGCCAGCCGGGCTTCGGCGGCGGTCACGTCGGGGCGGCGTTGCAGGACATCGGGGTCCACTGTCGGCACCGGGGTGTCCAGCGCGGGCCAGTCCGGCACCAGGCGATTGTCGATCAGCGTGCCCGGCACGCCGATCGCCGCGGCCAAAGCCGCCTTGTCGCTGGCGTGGTCGGCCTGGGCGTTGCGCAGGTCGCTCTGGGCGCGCAGCGTTTCCAGCTGGAGCTTGGTGACGTCGGCGCGGGAGATGTCGCCGGCCTTCAGCCGGGTCTCATTGGCTTGCTGGGTGCGGGAATACAGGCCGACGGTCTCGGTCAGCACCTCGAGCCGGGTCTGGCTGACCACGGCCTCGTACCAGGCCTGGTCCACCGCGCCAAGCTGTTGCGCCACGATGGCCTGGGTGGTCTCGCCGGCGGCGGCGCTGGCCTTGCGGGCCGCATCCACGCGCAGGTTGCCCTTGTTGGCCGTTTCGATGACCTGATCGATGCGCAGCGTGGAATCCACCGTCTTGCTGCGCAAGCTGCCCGATCCCACCCCCGCGTGCGGATTGATATTAGTGACCCCGAGGCTCAGGACCGGATTCGGCCGCTGCGAGGCGATCTGGACATCGGCCTGGCTCGCTTCCTCGCCGCGCCGGGCGGCAATGATGTCGCGATTGCAGCGCTGGGCGTCGAGCCGCGCCTGGGCGAGCGTCAGCGTGGCCTTGGCCGGTGGCGGCACACAGGGGCCGTCCGGGGGCATCGGCTGGCTGGCGGCGTGGCCAGCAACGGCTGCCACAGCCAGCAGCACGGCCATGGCGGCGCGGGAAACTGAAAAATGCACGATCGGTCTGGCTCAATGTCACTTCGGTCTGACGTAAACGACCGTGCCAGCCGAACGGTGCACCGGGCGGACGATTTTCTTTCATCGCTCCCCGGGAACCCGCTCTTTTAGCCGCGCTGCCTTGCCGCGCACGATCTCCCGTGCGCATTCAATCGCAATCTCATTACAAACGGCTTTCATCTTGTCGGCATTCCCACCCAAATGCGCCCAACGTGTGGGTCGGGAAAACACCGATTGGCGCTACGTCCGGCTCAGGCGGAGGTGGCGGCCGGGCCGGGCGCCGCGGCGACTATTCTCAATGCGCGCTCGAGCACAGGGCGGTCCACCATCTTGCCGTCCACCGCGATGGCGGCGCCCTGGGCGGCGGCGGCCTGCTCCACCACGCGCCGCGCCCACGCCACTTCCTGGGCGGACGGCGCCAGCGCCGCATGCACGCCTTCCACCTGGTTCGGATGGATCAGCAGCTTGGCGCCGAAGCCAAAGCGGCGTCCCCGGGCGGTGTCGGCCGCCAGCGCCTCGGCATCGCCGATGGCGGTGCAGACCCCGTCGACCGGCGCCGGCAGCCCGGCCGCGCGCGAATGAAGGACCAACTCGCTGCGGAAGTGATGCAACGGCTCGCCGTCGTCGGCCACGTCGAGATCGAACATCAGGTCGATACTGCCGAACACCAGCCGCGTGACGCCCGGCGCGCGCGCTACCTCGTACAGATCGGCAAACCCGGCGGCCGTCTCCAGCAGAGCATGGCAGTGGGCATCGGGCAGCTCGGCGTGGAGGGCGGCAAGCGCGGTGGCGTCGGCCTTCGGCAGCACGATCTGGCGCACCGACTGCGCGCGGCACCAGGCGAGATCGTCGGCAAACCATGCGGTATCGGCGCCGTTCACGCGCACAAGAAGCTGCACGCCGCCCACCTGGGCGGCCGTCCGCAGGCCACTCCAGGGAGCGGAAAGGCCCGCGCGGGCCTCCGCCTTCGCATCGGGGGCGACGGCATCCTCCAGGTCGACGATGACCGCATCGGCGCCGGCCGACAGGGCCTTGCCGATACGCTCGGGGCGGGAGGCGGGAACGAACAGGTAGCTGCGCGGTACGCGGGGAGTGGTCATGGCCGGCTCCCCTCAGACCACGCCATCGGCGTGAAGTTGGGCCACTTGCGCGGCGGAACAGCCGATTTCCGCCAGGATGGCATCGGTATGCTGGCCGACCGCGGGAATCGGATCCATCCGCGCATCGGTCAGGCCCGGCGGCAGCAACGCCGGGATCTCGCCGACCGGCGACGCCACGGTGCGCCACCGCTCCCGCGCGGCCAGTTGCGGGTGGTGCCAGACATCGGCCATGGTATTGACGTTGGCGTTGGCGATCTTGGCCTCCTCGAGCCGCTGCACCACCTGCTCCGCCGTCATGTGCGAGAACGCCTCGACGATCCGCGCCCGCAACTGGGCCCGATTGGCGCTGCGCAGGCTGTTGGTGGCGAACGCGGCATGCGTGGCCAGCGCCGGCTCGCCCAGCACGGTCTTGCAGAAGACCGACCACTCCCGCTCGTTCTGCAGCCCGAGCATCACGGTCTTGCCGTCGCCGGTCGGGAACGGGCCGTAGGGGTAGATGGTGGCGTGGGCGGCGCCGGCGCGCGGCGGCGGCTCGGCGCCATCGAAGGCGTAGTACATCGGGAAGCTCATCCACTCGACCATCGATTCCAGCATCGACACGTCGATCCGCTTGCCGCGCCCGGTCTGGCCGCGCTCGATCAGCGCCGCCAGGATATTGCTGTAGGCATACATGCCGGCGGCGATGTCCGCCACCGAGGCCCCCGCCTTGACGCCCTCTTCGGCCGTGCCAGTCACCGAGACGAACCCCGATTCGCTCTGCACCAGCAGGTCGTAGGCTTTCTTGTCCCGATAGGGGCCGTCGCCGCCGTAGCCCGAGATATCGCAGACGATCAGGCGCGGATAGCGGGCCGACAGCGTCTCGTAATCCAACCCGAGCCGGGCCGCCGCCCCCGGGGCGAGGTTCTGCACCAGCACGTCCGCGCGCGCCAGCAGCCCTTCCATCACCGGCGTGGCGCCGGGCGCCTTCACGTCCAGCGTCAGGCTTTCCTTCGAACGGTTGGTCCAGACGAAATGCGAAGACAGGCCGCGCACGCGCGTGTCGTAGGCGCGGGCGAAATCCCCCGGGCCGGGCCGCTCGATCTTGATCACGCGCGCGCCAAGGTCCGCCAGCTGGCGGGTGCAGAACGGCGCGGCAATCGCCTGTTCGAGGGAGATGACGGTAATGCCGGCTAAGGGTCGGGTCATGGCGATAGGGTCCGGGGGTGCTCGATGCCGCCAATCTACCCGCGTGCCCCGACTATGTGAAATAGGGATTGCCAAAGCCTCCATAAGTAGAATCAATACCCTCAACGAGAGGACACCCGACGAACGGGACAGGAGACAGCGGCGATGGACATCCGGGCAATGCGGTATTTCGTGGCGATCGTCGACCACGGCAGCCTGACACGCGCCGCCGAGGTGGTCTGCGTGGCGCAGCCGGCACTGAGCCAGCAACTGGCAGCGCTCGAGGAGGAATTCGGCGTGCCGCTGGTGCATCGCGGCGCCAAGGGCGTGCGGCCCACGGAGGCCGGCAAGACGCTTTATCGTCACATCAGGAATATCCTGCGCCAGGTCGAGATTGCCGGCGCGGATGTCCGGGTGGCCGGCTCGGAGATCTCCGGCAATGTCGCCATCGGCCTGCCGACCACGGCAGCGGCGGCCTTCGGCATGCCGTTGATGCGCGCGGTGCGGCAGCGCTATCCACAGGTGCGGCTGCAACTGTTCGAAAGCATGAGCGGCTATATCTCCGAGCTGCTCAACCAGAACCGGCTCGATTTCGCCATCCTGTTCCGCGACACGGCGTCGCGCGCGGTGGAGCCCGAACCGCTGGCCAGCGAACCGCTCTACCTGATCGGCACGCCGCCCGGGCGCACCACCCGCTCTGCCACCATCGCGCTGAAAGCCCTCGACGGCATCCCGCTGGTGCTGCCTAGCGGCTCGCAGGGCCTGCGCGAGGTGGTGGAGCGCAGCTTCGCCAAGGCCGGCATCGCCCTGAACGTGGTGGCAGACCTCGATTCGCTGCCCTTCCTGCTGGCCGCGGCCCGCGAGGGGCTGGCCTGCACGGTGCTGCCGGCGTCGTCGCTGGGGGAGAGTCCGGGCGCAGAAGGGGATGGGGCTGGGGATGGGGATGGAAAAGGGGATGCCGAAGGGGGCATCGGGCGCCGCCTGATCCTGCCGGAACTGCGCCGCACGCTGTCGCTGTGCTGGCCCCGGGCGCTGCCGCGTTCGAACGCGGCCGAAGCCGTGGCCGAGATCCTGCGGGAGATCGTTGCGGTGCGCATCGCGCAGGGCGGCTCATTGGCGCCGCCCCCCTCCCCTGCGGCCCCTGCCGGCCGATAAGAAATCCTTATGGCCATAGTCGGCGATTGAATTTCTCCTGCGCACCAGCCTCGGCTAGAGTGGGCGCCAGCATGGGCGGGACCGACATCCCAGATAACCGCCCGCCACAGGAGACAACAATGCTTCGCACCCTTCCCGCCCTGGCTGGCATGGCCATGGCCACGGCCCTTACGCTGGCCGCCGTTGGCGGCGCCCACGCCGACACCTATCCCAGCAAGCCGATCCAGATGATCGTGCCCCAGGCGCCGGGCGGCACCAATGACATCGTCGCGCGGCTGGTGGCCGCCGATCTGTCGCAGCGCCTGGGCCAGCAGGTGGTCGTCGAGAACCGTCCCGGCGCCGGCGGCAACATCGGCACCCAGGCCGCCGCGCGCGCCACTGCGGACGGCTACACCCTGCTGATGACCATCAGCAGCACGCAGGCGATCAACCCCTCCCTGTACCGCCAGATTCCGTTCGACCCGATCAAGGATTTCGAGCCGATCGCCCCCGTGGCGACGGTGCCGAACGTGCTGGTCGTGAATCCCGCGTTCCCGGCCAAGTCGATGGCGGAGTTGATCACCATGGCCAAGGCCAAGCCGGATTTCTACCGCTACGCGTCGGCCGGCAATGGCACGCTGAACCACCTGCTCGGCGAGATGCTGAACAGCATGGCCGGCATCAAGCTCGAGCATGTGCCCTACAAGGGTGTGGCGCCGGCGTTGAACGATGTGCTCGGCAACCAGGTGCCGATGGCCTTCGCCAGCCTGCCCTCGGTGCTGGCCCATATCAAGGCCGGCAAGGTGCGCGCGCTGGGCGTGAGTTCGGCCAAGCGTTCGCCGTTCGCGCCGGATATCCCGGCCATCAGCGAAACCGTGCCCGGCTATAGCGGCGACCTCTGGGTTGGCCTGTTCGCCGTGCGCGGCACGCCCAAGCCGGTGACAGAGAAGCTTGCCAAGACCCTGCAGGCCGCGCTGGCCGACGCGCCGCTGCGCGACAAGCTCGCCGCGCAGGGCGCCGAGGTGCTCACCGGCACCCCGCAGCAGTTTTCAACCATGTTGCGCGCCGATATCGACAAATGGGGCAAGATCGTGAAGGCCTCGGGCGCCCAGGTGGACTGACTCTCCTCAGGTTCCCTCAGTCGCGGTCCTGCACCGCGCGTAGCAGTGTCAGCCGGGTCTTGCCGTCGGGCGTGAAATGCGTGCCAAAGCGCACCAGCCCGGCCCGGCGCAGGTGGCAGGTCATCGTGAAACTCAGCAGCATCCCGGGCTCGGTATCGTCGATATCGATATCGATGGCCCGGAGCCTCGGCTCGTAGCGCAGCAGCGTCATTTCAATCTCACGCTTGAGCGTGTGCGCCGACGAGGGCAGGTGCCGGTAGATGCGCGACAGATCGCCCAGCCCATAGTCCGGAAGGTGGGCCAGCCCGCCGCGCCGGCTGTTGAGAATGCGCTGGATATTGTCCTGGACGGACAGGAAAGTCTGCGTCGCCAGGTCGAATTCCTCGACCGGCACCCCATTCGCAAAGTGCCCCGTGATTGCCTCGAACAGGCCCGGGCCGCCGGCCATTACAGGTCAGCCTCCGCCCGCGCCGCATCCTCGTCAAACTCCAACCCGATGCCGTCCGCGTCCGAGAAGGTCAGCCGGATCGTGGCCGCGGCGCCCGCCTCCGCTGTCTTGTTCCCCATTCTTATTAGCAGCTCGCGGGCCAGCACCGGCAGGATCTGCTGGTCGAGCAGGCTGTCGATATTGCGCGCGCCGGTGTCCGGCAACAGGCAGGCGGCGACCAGCGCGTCCACCAGCCCATCGTCGTAGCGCAGCGGCACGCCGAACCGGCGCGCCACCCGCTCGCTGACCTTGTCCAGCTTCATGCGGACGATTGTCGCCATGGGCCCGGCGGCCAGCGGCCGGAACACCACGGTCTGGAACCGCGCCAGCAGCGCGGGCTGGAAATGCTCGACCAGCGTCGGGCGGATCGCCTCCATCAGCATGCCGGGGGTGGCCGCGCCGCCAGCCTCGGCCACCGCGTCCGTAGCGGTCAGGATCTGGTCGCTGCCCAGATTCGACGTCATCACGATCACCGTATTGCGGAAGTCGATCACCCGGCCTTCGCCGTCGCGCATGAAGCCACGGTCGAACACCTGATAGAACAGGCTCAGCACGTCGCGGTGGGCTTTCTCCACCTCGTCGAGCAACACCACGCTGTAGGGGCGCTGGCGCACCGCCTCGGTCAGGACGCCGCCCTCGCCATAGCCGACGTAGCCGGGCGGCGAGCCCTTCAGTTGCGACACCGTGTGCGCCTCCTGGTATTCGGACAGGTTGATCGTGATCAGCGCCCGCTCGCCGCCGAACATCAGGTCGGCCAGCGCCCGCGCCGTCTCCGTCTTGCCGACCCCAGAAGGCCCGACGAGCAGGAACACGCCGATCGGTGCGTCTTCGGCCTTGAGCCCCGCCTTCGCCGCCCGCAACCGCTTGCCGAGCGCTTCGAGCGCCTCGTCCTGGCCCACCACCACGCGGCCCAGCCTGGCCTCCAGATCCAGCAGCGTGGCCAGTTCGCTGGCCAGCAGGCTGTCCGCCGGCACCCCGGTCCAGTCCGCGATGACTTCGGCGATCGCGTGCTCGTCCACCTCGGCGCGAATCAGCGCCTCCCGCCCGGCTGAACCCACGGCGCGGTGGGCGGCCTCAATCGAGGGCGCGAGATCCTGCCGCAACGCCTCGTCCGCGTCCTGCCATTGGCGGCGCAGGCCGAACAGGGTCTCCGTCGCGGCCTTCTGGGCGGCGAGGGTCTGCGTGAATCGGGCGAGATCGTCATCCAGCGCCTCCAGCCGGCTGTCGATGGCGCCGATCCGTGCGGCGTCACGGATGCCCGTGGCGCCGTCGTCCTGCGCCAGCGCAGCCCGCTCGGTCTCCAGCGCCGCGCGCTCGGCCTCGCACCGGGCGAAGGCAATCGGCGTGGTGTCCTGGCTCATGCGTACCCGCGCGGCGGCGGTATCGAGCAGGTCAACCGCCTTGTCGGGCAACTGGCGCCCGGTCAGGTACCGGCGCGAGAGCCGCACGGCGGCGACGACCGCCGCGTCGGTGACATGCACGTCATGGTGCCGCGCATAGCGCTCCTTGAGGCCGCGCAGCATCAGGCAGGCAGCCTCGTCGTCGGGCTCGTCCACCTTCACCATCTGGAAGCGGCGCTCGAGTGCCGCGTCGCGCTCGAAATACTGCTTGTACTCCGACCACGTAGTCGCCGCGATGGTCCGAAGCTCACCGCGCGCAAGCGCCGGCTTCAGCAAGTTGGCCGCGTCGGCGCCGCCAGCGCTGTTACCCGCCCCGATCAACGTGTGGGCTTCGTCGATAAACAGCAGGATCGGCGTCGGCGACTGCTGCACCGCCTCGATCACCTGCTTCAGCCGCTGCTCGAACTCGCCCTTGACACCCGCGCCGGCCTGCAACAGCCCGAGGTCGAGCGTCAGCAAGCTGGTGTTGGCGATGATTGCCGGGACATCACCCTCCGCGATGCGCAGCGCCAGCCCCTCGACCAGCGCGGTCTTTCCAACCCCGGGCTCGCCCACGAGGATGGGGTTGTTCTTGCGGCGCCGCGCGAGGATGTCGATCATCTGCCGGATCTCGACATCACGGCCAAAGACCGGATCGATCTGCCCGGCACGGGCCTTGGCGGTGATGTCGATCGTAAAGCGGCCCAGCACCGGGTTGTCGGGGCGGTCCGCCACGGTTGGCGTGTCGGTTGGCAGGGGAAGGATCTCGGGCAGCCGCTGCGCCTCGCTCGATACCTGGTCCAGCTCCGGCATCAGCCGCTCGATCTGCGCGGCGGAGACACTGAGCAGCGGCCAGGCATCCGGCGCCCGCAGCCAATGCGGCGCTTCCACCAGCGCGGCGAGCAGGTGCGCCGAGCGAATCTCGGCGCCGCCCGGCGCCCCCACCGCCGCCGTCGAGAGCGACGCGCGCATCCATGCCGCCTCCAGCCACTGGCCCACGCGCGGCGAGAGCCCGGGCCGACCGCGCAGGTCATGCGGCAGGCGGTCGATAGCGGCGAGCAGCGCATGCCAGATGGCATCGACATCGAGTTCATAGCGCCGCAGGATCGCCAGCAGGTCGCCTTCGCCCAGTTCGAGCAGCTTGATCAGCCAGTGCTCGACCTCGATGTCCCGGTGGGCACGGGTCTCGCAGAGGCTGGCCGCCTCGGTCAGCGCGCGGGCGCAATGGGGGTTCAGGCGTCGCAGGAACGGGGAATAGTCGCGGGCAGTCATGAGGGAGAAATGGCGATGGACGCGAAGAAAAGGCCGGCGCGCGGCCGGCCCGGCCTTACTCAGGCACGCTCGTTCCAGCTATCGGCATGGATGATGTTGCCGTCCTTGTACGACCAGGTGATCTTCTCGTAGCGCAGCTCGATGCTCTCGAGATGGTTGTGCTTCTCGAAGGCCGGGCTCTTGATGTCGTGCATCTTGGGCGTGACGCCGACCACCTTGACGTTCTCGAGCTTGGTGTTGAAGTACTCCTTCTCCTTGCCGGCATCGTCGATCTTGTACCAACGGATCTCGACGGCCTTCAGCGTCTGGCCGCTGGAGACGGCCTTGTACAGATACGGCGTCGAGGCGTCGGTCTCTTTGGTAAAGACGATCGGCTCGTGCACGCGGGTGCCCGTCAGCTTGCCGGTGTTGGCATCCGTCGGGATCTTGACCGCATGGTCGAACGCCACCACCTCGACACTGCCCTCGCGGCCCGAAACCGTGACCGAACCCTTGATGTCGGCGCCACCATCGTCCTTGATCCACATGTATGCGGGAATTGCCATTTGCTTACTCCTTCTGCTGAAATGAACAGGCCGACTGGCCAGAAGTGACCCGATCGCCGTCACGGCAATCGGGAACAAGGGTGATCTCCACACGGCGGTTGGCGGCGCGGCCCGCCTCGGTATCGTTGTCCGCCTTCGGACGGGTGTCGCCGTAGCCTTGCGTCGCAAAATGCGTCAGCGGCAGCCCGGCGGCATCGGCCAGCCAGTTGCGGACGGACACCGCGCGCGCCTCGGACAGCCGCAGGTTGCTGCGCGAATTGCCAGTGGCATCGGTGTGGCCGGCCACCAGCACGCGCTTGTCCGGATGCGCCCGAACCATCTCCAGCGCGCCAATCATCACGCGGTTGGAGCCCGGATTCAGGGTGGCGCTACCGCTGCGGAACAACGCCAGGCTGTCCAGTTCGATCGTGACCGGCGGCGGAGGCGGCGGCCGGTAGCCGGCAATCAGCGTATCGATGGGCGCACGCAGCGCGGCGCCGCGATACAGGCCGAGCCCGAGCCGCAGCGGCACGCCGTTGCGGGCATGGCGGTCGAGTTCGTCGCGGTCACGCCGGACGGTCTTGAGGGCATCGACACGCGCCGCATCCTGTTCCGGAGCCAGCGCGCGATAGCGGTCCATGTTGCCCGTGACCCGCGCCACCAGCGCCCGGTTCTGCCATGCCGAGGCGGCCGCAGCTGCACAGAAAGCCACCGCCAGCCACACGAAACCATGCGCCAGCGCCCGTGGCAGCGCGCGCCGGACCGGCTGCCGGCCGATGCCGAGGATCAGCGACTCCGGGAGCGGATAGCGGACACCGCCACTCCCTTGTGCGCGATGCGCCCCGGCCAGACCGGTGATGCGCGCCACGGCCCCGGCAAACAGCGACTTGTCGGCTGGCGTGCCGTGTACCGCGATCACGCCGACAGCGGCCACCTGCACCGGTCGTCCCGTGCGGCGACCGTCGCGGCTGCCTTCGCGGCTTTCGTCCCGCATGGGCGGCAGCAAGGCCGCTTGCACCCATCTGGCCAACGCATGCAGCCGGGTAGCGCGATACCACCGCGCGGTGCGGTCGGCCGGCCCGGCGGTGCGCGCGTAGGAATCGAGGCTCGCCGCGACTTGCGCGATCCATGCCTCGTCCGCCAGCGCCGCTTCGCCAGACATGCCGAACCACGGACATTCGTCCGGCGGCCCGTCCGATGCCTCACCATAGACCGCGACGCACACTGGTAGCGGATAGTCCACGGCGCGGCTGGCCTCGCCAATCGCGTGGCGCAAGCGGCCGAGCCGCGCGTTCAGCGTTGCGGCGTCGCATATCAGGTCGGCAGCGGCCAGGCACACCACGGCGTCCGGCCCCTGGCCGTCGCGCCAGCGTTTCAGGGCGTCCGCCACGTGCGCCAGCCGCGCCGGATCGTCCACGCGGACCCAGATCGCGGACTCGGTGATGCTGACCAACGCGTCGCCGAACGCCGACGCCAGGGCGCCATCCGGCTCGCCTACGGCCAGTACGAGCGGCGTATTGCGGCGCATTTCGCCGGGCAATGCATCGAGCGACGCGTTGACAGCTTCCAGCACGGCCCGGGAGGCTCGCCGGCGTGCCCGCCCGCGCCGTGTGGCGACGATCATCGCCGCCAGCATCAGCGCCACGACGAACATGCCCAGCAGCAGATTCCAGGTGGCCGACCACGGCGAGCACAGCCCAAGCCATGCCAGACAGAGCGCCGCGATCCAGCCAGCCAAGGTGCGATAGGGATAACCGGTCACGTTACGCCCTTCAAGCAGCCAGCCGCGCGATGGCCGCGTCGAGCCAGCGATCCAGCGCCAGATAGACCAGCCCGGCGCCGAGGAGCGCGAGCACCACCCAGGCGACCGGCGAAATGTGCCAGTCGGCGCGTCCCTTGCCATGGGTGACGATGACCGGCCCGTTGCCCTGGTCGAGCCCCGCGCGCGCCAGTCGCTCATCGAGCGCGCGCAGCAATGCGGCGCGGTCCGTGGCGCCGTTCAGGGCGAATCGCCCCTGGAAGCCCAGCCCAAGCACCACATGGAAGACCGCGAGCAACGGCAGCACCGGTTGGGGCGCTGCGAGGCGCCGTTCGATGCGGTCGATCAGCGCGTCACCCGCGTCGTGACTCTGGAACTCCTTGACTTGCAAGGGCTCGTGCTCCCACTCGTCCCGGCTCGCCCCTTCCAGGTGGCGGAGCGCGAACTCGTCGAGCAGCGCGCATTGCGCATAGATCGCGTCCTCGACGACATCCGGGGATTGCCCCGCCGCCCGGAGTTCCTCACGCAGCCGGGCGATATGGCCCAGGCACGTTTCACGGAACGCCGCGAAGGTCACGGGCCTGTCCCCGCCGGCCAGCGAAGCGACAGTCAGGGCCGTATCGCGTAGCGCGAGCGGAAAGATCGGAAGCGAAGTTGTCATGCCGGCAATACCGCGAAGAGTTCGAGCGAGACGTCCGGCACGGAAGCCGGCACATAGAACTGGCACGCCCGCGCGTCCAGCATGCGCCGGAATGCCGGGTGGGCACTGTCAAGCGCGAAGTACTGGTTTTCGATCCGCACGGGAATGGCGGCAGGCAGGCGCGACATCGTCCGCAACGGAATGCCGGGCAGCGCCGAGTTGACGATCTGCGAGACTTCATCCGGCGCCCCCGCCTTGCAAAGGCGTGGCAGTTGTTCGAGCAAGGCGTGCGCCGGCATGCCAGCCTGCACCGACAGGTAGTACTCGGTACCTTCGACCAGCCGCTCGTCGAGGATCTTGCCGTCCCAGATCGTGGGCCGCAGCCGTTCCAGTGCAATCGGCACGACGCGCGACGGCACCACCGCATCCACCAGCCGCCGAATCATTGACTCCAGTTCCGCGAACACGGGCTCCGGCGCCATGTGGTCGTAGGCTGGAATGGCCTGCAGGGTCTCCGTGGTCGAGAACGTCAGCAGCGCGCCCGCCAGCCGGGCCAGCACACGGTAGAGTTGCTCGGGATGCTGCTGCGGGGCCGCGCGCAGCCGCGCCAGCTCCGGCCAGGCACTGTTGACACTGTGCAGCAGCCAGAACAGTGCCACGTCGGCCACCGCGTAATCGGCCATCTGGTCGGAACGCTCACGTCGGCGCACGCCCAGGCTCGCACTCTTCGCGCTGAGGATGGTCGACAGCCGCACCATGCGGGCGGTCAGCTGCTCGCTTGCGGACAGGAACAGGCTTGGCGGCACGTAGCCCGGATCGAGTTCTATCTGCCCCTGCGGCGTGCGGACAATCCGGGCGATCGGGCACGTCACATAGTCGCCCTGTGCCTCGCCATCGAACAGCAAGGCCAGTGCGTGACGCTCGACGCTGATTTCCTCCTTGCCCTCACCGTGCAGGTCGGCGACCTCCAGGTACTCACGCACGAAGCGGCGCGGCCGCGCCGGCCGCTCGCCATCCTCGACGCAATTACCACCCAGTGCGTCCAACAGCGGCAGCCCGATCAGGACCACCGCCGCGTCCGCGCCCGCGGGCAGATCGGATAGATCGCGCGCCGCAGGGGTCCGGTCGGCCGTCTCCGTATCGATCACGGTGCCATCGGGCAGGCGCACGGCAAGCGAACTTACCGCGAGGCGATTCACTGACAATGCCTGGGTATCGATGACGACGCGCACGACGCCCCATGGTTCCGGGGTGGCGATACGCGCAATCTGCTCGCCGGCGTGGCGCTCCCATAGCGCCTGCTGCTGGAAATGCTGCGGCGTCATAAAGATGCCCTGCGCCCACAGCGGTCTTGTGATCTTCATGGTATCGGGCCGATTCCGCTTCAGTTCTTCGCCTTGGGCATCTGCGAGACGAGCGACAGGTTGATGTCCATCCCCTCGATCTGGAAATGCGGCACGATGAACAGCTTCACGCGGAAGAAGCCCGGGTTGTCTTCGATATCCTCGACAATGACCCGCGCGTCGCGCAGCGGGTGCGATGCCTGCAGTTCGTCACCCGGATCGGTCATCTCGGTCACGAGCGTCTTGATCCAGCTGTTCAACTCCAACTCGAGGAGGCGGCGGTCCTTGGTGGTGCCGATGTTCTCGCGCTGGATCAGCTTCAGGTAATGCGCGATGCGCGACAGCAGGAAGATGTACGGCAGGCGCGCGTTGACACGGCTGTTCGCGGTGGCCTCCTTGGTGTCGTACAGGGCCGGCTTCTGGGCCGAATGCGCCGAGAAGAAGCACGCGAAATCGTGATTCTTGTAGTACGACAGCGGGATGAAGCCGAGGTTGGCGAACTCGAACTCGCGCGTTTCGGGAATCAGTACCTCGGTCGGGATCTTGGCCTGGTTGCCTGTGCCAAGGTCATAGAGGTGAATCGGCAGGTCCTCGACCAGACCGCCAGCCTGCGGGCCCCGGATCTGCACGCACCAGCCGTTCTTGATGAAGCTCTGCACCATGTTCGCGGCGAACGAGAACGATGCATTGGCCCAGAGGTAACGGTTGTGATCCGGCCCCTTGACCGCCTCCGTATAGTTGAACGCGCGGACCGGCACGGTATCCGGGCCGTACGGCAGCCGCGCCAGGAAGCGGGGTAGCGTCAGGCCGATATAGCGTGCGTCGTCGGATTCGCGGAAGCTCTTCCACTTCAGGTACTCGGCGCGGTCGAAGTAGTTGCCGATGTCGCGGATCGCCGCCACGTCCTCCATCGACGTCTTGCCAAAGAACTCCGGCGCCACCGCACCCACGAACGGCATGTGCGCAGCCGCCGACACCTTCGAGATATTGCGCAGCAGGGCGATATCCTGTGGGCTACGGTCGAACGCGTAGTTGGAGATGATCGAGCCGATTGGCTCGCCGCCCGGCGTGTCGTACTCCTGGATATAGGTGTGCAGGTACAGGCCGCTCTGGATCACCTCGGGGGTGTCCTCGAAGTCCTGGCGCAGCGCTTCCTTCGAGACGTCGAGCACCTCGATCTTCACGTTCTTGCGGAAATCGGTGCGATCGACCAGGAATTTCAGGCCGCGCCAGGCCGATTCGATCTCCTGGAAGGTCTCGTGATGCATGATTGCATCGAGCTGCCGGCTGATCTTCTCGTCCAGATGGGCGATGTGGAAGTCGAGCAGGCTCTTGTCGAGCCGGTCCACCTGCTGTGACGAATCCTGGATCATCTTCAGGAACACGTGCATGGCCTGCGCCACGCGCTCGTCGAGCGAAGATTCGGACAGCGCGTCTGCGCTCTGGAACGACTCCACCGGCCGCGTGCTACGGACCGGCGACAGGTTGATCTTCTCGCAGAGCGCTTCATAGACGCTCTTGCCCGGCGCGTCGAGGACGACGGCAGCGGCGGCGCTATCGGCGGCGCTATGGGTACGTGCAGACAGTTCTGGCTTCTTTTCCATGGAAAAAATCCTCGGGTAACGGGTTACTGGGCGGAGGCCGGAGCCGGGGCGGCCTGGCCAATCTTCTGCAGATCGGCGCGCAGGCGCTCGGACAGCCCGGGGTCCTTGAGGATCTTCTCGAGTTCGCGACGGAACATTGCGTTATCGAGCAGGTTCGACTTGAGGTCGCGCAGGAGATTGCGTGCCGCCATCAGCGCGCGCAGTTCGGGCACCTTGCCGGCTACCACCTCCGGCTTGAAGTCATCCATGGAATGGAAATCGAGATCGACGGGCAGCTCGGAGCCATCCGCTGCGAGCGTGTTCTCGACGGCAATCCTGGCCCGCGGGTTGAAGTCCGCCAGCACCGCATTGAAGTTGTTCTTGTTGATCGAGACCTTCTCCCGCTCCGCCAGCGCGCGGGTGTCCTGCCCGCTGCTGTAGTCGCCCATCACCAGCAGCTTCAGCGGCAATTCCACCTTCTTCTGCGCGCCGCCGGTGTGCAAATCCAGCTTGATGTTGATCCGTGCCTTGGGCACTTCGTTCTGGAAGCTCTCTGCCATTCTCGATTTCCTTCTCCAACAGGTTTCAATCCACGCGGCGATCGATTCGTCTCGATCAGCCGCACGGCCGGTAGACACGCAAGTCCGGGAGACTATCTTTTTTATTTCTTACTGTATTTAGGTGACTTCCTAAAATTCGTCAGACTTTTGATCTTTTTTATCTAAATCAATTTTTCGACATAGTCCTATTTTCCTCAAAGCCACAAGGCGGTAAGGTGCGGCGCGCAGGAGCATGTCGCTTGCATCGCGACATGCCTGACGTGCTACGCCGGCTTGCCGGCCATGGGGAGAGACGATGTCGGCTGGGGTTGCAACACTGAAGGCATATGGGGAAGCACTGCTCAAGGGACTGGGCGGACAGCAGTCGTACTTCCTGAAGGTGCCGGGCGCGGAGACCGCAGTCGGTCTCTCGGTGGTGTCGTTCGAGGCGGTGGAGCAGCTGGGCGCTCCCTATGCCGTCACGATCCAACTCACCCACCCGCTGGAACTCGGGCGTGCCAGCTACCTCGGCAAGCCCGCCACGTTCGAGATCGACCCCGGCGATGGCACCGAGCCGCGCAAGTTCGCGGGATGCATCACACAGTTCTCCAAGACCGCGCGGACGCAAGACTTCCACGGCTACCAGATGGTGGTGGAGCCCCTTGTGGCCCGGCTTCGGCTCACCCGCTCCACCCGCGTCTACCAGCACCAGACCGCGCCGCAGATCATCGAGGCGATCCTGCGGCGGCATGAACTGGTCGGCCACCAGTTCATCTTCAAGCTGCGCCGCAAGTACCCGCAGCACCCGTTCCGCTTGCAGTACCAGACGTCTGACTGGGACTACATCCGCCTGCTGATGGAGCAGGAAGGGCTCTATTCCTATTTCCTTCCTGGGAAATTCGGCGAAATGGTGGTGTTTGGCGACGACATCGACCATTACCTCTACAAGCCTGAATTACGTGTGCCCTACCGGGAGACCGCCGGCCTGGAGGCCGGTGTCGAGGCGGTCTTCAGCATTCGTACAAATGCTAGAACCGTCCCCGAATCGTTCCTCGTGGCGGACTACAACCCCGACCTGGCCTGGGAGCCGTTGAAGGGCGAAGCCAATATCGCGCGAAAGGACAAGACCACTTACGGCCAACCTTACGTCTTCGGCACCCATCACCTCGATTTCGATGGCGCCAAGTGGGAGGCCCAGCTTCGTCACGAGGCCGCCATCGCCTGTCAGGTGGAATACGAGGGCGAGAGCAACGTGCTGGAACTGCGTCCGGCGCGGATCCTTCGAATGGATATTGACCTGCCCGACGCACCCAATGGGCAGGTCATCACCGAGGTCACCCATACCGGCGCGCGCGATGTCGCATATCGCAATTCCTTTAAATCAATTCCTTCTGATCGCCGTTTCCGGCTGCCACTGGACGAGGCCAACTGGCCAAGGATCCCGGGCACGCTGAGCGCCCGCATCACCTCACCGAGCCAGTATCAGTACGCCTACCTGACCCAACAGGGCTACTACACCGTCCGCTTCGACTTCGATTTCGAGAAATGGCCCGGTGGCGGCGAATGCGTGCCCCTGCGGCTGGCAAAGCCGTTCGCCGGCGCATTCCAGACAGGATTCCACTTTCCGCTGATCGACGGCACCGAAGCCGCCATCGCGTTCCGGGACGGGAACCCGAACAAGCCCTACATCGCCCATGTTCACCACAACAGCCGCCAGACGGACCTGATTACCAATCATGACCGCTGGCTGTCGCGCAACGTCATCCGCACGCAGAGCGACAACAAGCTCGAGTTCGAGGACTGGGAAGGCCAGGAGCACGTCAAGCTGTCCACGGAGCATTCCGGCAAATCGCAACTGACACTTGGCCATATGGTGGATGGGAAGTGGAAGAAGCGGGGGGAGGGGTTCGAGTTGCGGACGTCCGGTTGGGGGTCGATCCGGGGCGGGAAAGGGTTGTTTATCTCGGCGGACGACCAACCGGGCGCGCGAGGCGAGCAACTGGCCATGTCCGAAGCGGAAGATTCGCTGCGCCAGGCAACGGAGACGATGCTGAATTTGAACAAATCAGCGGAGGCAGCTCATGCCTGGCTTGCCGACATTGATCGGCAACGCGAATTGGTAGAACAGACGCTATTCAAACTAAAATCATCCGCGATTCTCACTCACGCCCCCAAAGGCATTGGTATCGCTAGCGGTACGGATATGCAGATCGCCGCACGAAGGCGAATCTTCATGAATGCGCGCGACGGGTTGGATGTCGGCGTCATGAAGAGACTCACACTTGCCGCCGGGGAGGCAATCTCGATATTTGCGGCGCGGGTCGGAATTCGAATCTTCGCAGCCAAAGGAAAAGTGCAAGTACAAGCACAAGACGATGCACTGGAGTTGATGGCGATGAAGAACGTTGTGATCAGCGCCTCTCATGGCGAGGTCATGATGACTGCCGCAAAGGGCATCACTTTAGGCGATGGGTCTGGCGCGTACATAAAAATCGCGAATGGAAGGGTTGAAATAGCAAGCCCGGTGGGCGAGATCAACGTCAAGGGAAGTCTACGCGCGCAGAGCCCGGCTGGTGGAAGTTTCGCATTTCCGGCCTGGCATGCGATGCCGGTTCAGGATGTGAAGGGCACCATGAACTTCAGCTTCTCGAAGTGAGGGTTCCGTGACAACGACTTCATCCAATCCCGAGCGTACTCCTCCCCTGAAGAAACTCAACTTCGCTTTTCCTTTTCGCAAGGCAGCCGAAGATCAGAACAAGCCGCCGAAAGACTTTACCGATCCACAGGAATTCCTCGGGTTGCTGCACAAGGAATTCCACGGCGCATACGCAGTAAGTCGCGAGTGGCTTTGGCACGGCGGCATCCATGTGACTGCCACCGGTGCGGGGTCATCCTTGGACCTGAGCCACGGCGTCCGATGCATGGCGGATGGCGCGATCGTGGCATGGCGCCTGAATAAAACATATCTTGCTAACGATTTGCCCGCAGATGGAGAGGTGCCAGCATTCCAAGCCCAGTACAGCTCGGGCTTTGCACTCGTACGCCACATCATGGAGTTCCCCGCGAGTAACTCGCTGACCTTCTACAGCCTGTACATGCACCTGCAGGACCTCGCAAGTTACGACGCGGACCAGACGCAGTTGCGCCCCTCGTACTGGACCAAGTGGTTCCGAGTAGCAAGCGGGGCCAATGACAAGCCAAATCCGAGTGCTAGCGGGATGTCTGCCCCTCCGGAACATACTGGCTTGCAAGTCAGCGCTTCCAAGTCGGGAGGAAGAATCATTGGCATCCTCCCTAGGGGGGCGGAGTTCAGCCTCACTAAGCGGGAGGGAAACTGGGGGCAAATCGAAGCCATCCACGCGTCAGCGTTGGTGCCACCCAGGGTCGGCAGTTTCATCGAAGCCGACGCCGCTGTAGGTGGATGGATCAATCTGGAGAGGAACGGGGATACACACGTAATCACTCCTTTCACGCCCGACGCCGCACTTGATCGCGTCGTGGTGCCCGTCGCACCGATTCCTGTAAAGGCAGGGGATTTCATTGGTCATATCGGCAGATTCGATTCCATCACGGATCGAAATGCGGCCCGTATGGTCCATCTGGAGTTTTTTTCCGGCAGCGAGATCCAAATGTTTATAGAAGAAAGCCGAAGATGGCTCGTGGAAAACGCAGCAAAATTAGCAAAGTGGAAACAGTTAGGCTTATCCGCTACGCCGACCATCCTCAGGATAGACACTGGCACCAAGCTTTACGCTAGTCCCAATTGGGAAGGCAGGGATGCCCCGACGACCGATGTCATTCAGTCCCACTCGCTGGCGGAACTCGCCAAGGGTCCTGAAGGGCCTGTGATCGAAACCAACCGAGGCAGCGATGGCAAGAGAATGCGCTGGTGGAAGGTCCCGAGTGCCGATGCGCGCAGGCGGGAAATATCAGGTTGGATACGCGAAGGGAATTTCGCCGGCGGGCGCGTATCTAGGGAGTTCGCCCAGAAGTGGGTTGACTTTGAAGTCTTGGACGCTCTGCATGATCCGGCCCACACCATCTTCGCCTCGACCGAGCAGTGGGCGGACTATGCCAGTGGGGCCGATGTTCCGGCCGTCGGCGGAATTAACAAGCTCAGCCCGCTGATGCAGGTCGTATTTCGACAACTTTTCGAAACCAACGACGGAAATCAGGCAGCGAACGATCTGGCTGTCGCCTCACAGGATAAATGGACAGCCTTGCGGGCGTCTCGCCTTATCGTCAGGCACGAGAGTGAGTGGGCCAATCCTGAAAAGTGGGATCAACTGATCACGGCGATCGAGAAGACTACGGGCCCAACGGTAACGCTGAATGCCGAGTGGGAGCGCATTCAGAAGCTCGTATGGTGGGAGGAGGTAGGCGCTCAGCTCCCGGGGTTTTCCGAGCCGAACGTTTTCCACATCCATCCTATCGCCATGGTTGGAAATTTCCGGACAAGTTGTTCCTGTGCTGGCCAACTTCTATCTGAGGAGGATCTTCAGCAGATCGCCCTAGGTACACCGAGAGCGAGGATCCAGGAGTATGTATCAGCCCTGAATACCGCATTTGCCGACTACAAATTCGACACATGCATATCACGCGGACATTTTCTAGCGCAGATTCTCCACGAAAGCGGCGGTCTGAATTTTACGCTGGAGAGCAATGGAAGAGGCGAGTTGCCATACGATCCCTGGCGTGGCCGTGGCTTGATGCAGATCACATTTAAGGCCAACTACGACGAATATCAGCGATACACGGGCGAGGACGTCACTTCAAACCAGCTCGCCATGGAGAAACTCGAGAAAGCGCCGCACGCCCTTCTCTCCGCCGCTTGGTTCTATGCAGTTAAATCAAAATTAATCGATGCCAGCGAGGTCGATGATTTTATTTGGATCACCCGAGTCATCAACGGGGGATTCAATGGATACGACCATCGACTTCAGTACTTCAATCAATCCATCCCCGTTCTCGGCCTTCAAGGCTGCCTGAAGCTGAACAGAAATGGGGCATATCGATTTGAAGAGAGCAAAGCATATCGGGAGAAGAGAGCATCGTTCGCTTGGGGCCTATGGAATGACCCTGGACTAACTAAGCGCGGCATCGCCATAAAGACGAAATCGGAAGCGATAAAGGGATATACGCGCTATCTGGAACTTGACGATATAGCAGGAAAGCCCACAGACAAGAAAGGCGACCCAAAGGACAAAGGGTGGTATGGAATCGGCCGCCAGATCTTTGTCCGGAGTTACTGCGAAACCAGACTTGCGGAAATTTCAAAGGGTAATCAGGAACAGCATGATTAAGCAGATCACGCGCGCAGCCGGCACGCTTTGCCTACTATTTTCGTTTGCTTCCCAGGCCGCAGCCCCTAGTTCTTCGATATCGGGAGAACTTGAAGGCGAAGGTGCCGCAGGGCAACTAATCTATTCGATTAACCACGATGCGTTGCTTCTGCAATATTTCTCATCGGGTACGAAAAGGAGATTGACATACAAGGTTCATAAATTTGACGCGTGCAGTACGATGGCGGTCTATCAAATACCCCACACGCGCCAGATCGCTATTGACGGCAGCTGTTTGAGCCTGGGCGGACAAATCCTCGTGGAGATTTACGAGTGGAAGGCTCCGCACTCCAATTGGTGCCTCGTGCGTGGCGTTGCAGGAGAGCGGAGTGACAATTTTTACGAACCGAATCAAACCCTGAGCGTCTCGCGCGCGATTGGATGCACCCCCCCCGGGAGTCGCGACGTTCGAAACTTTGCGTCTCTAACCGAAACGGCTATGGAGGTGAACGTGGAAATCGAGGCGCTGAAGAAAACTATCAAGGATGGTACTCAACTGACGGAATATGCACGCACCGTTCCCTATTATGCGATCGCCGAACTCGTCCCATACGTGAGCCCCGACAATGTCGAAGCGCTTAACCGCCTTGCCAGTTGTCTCATCAGGAATGGTCGAGCGTCCGAAGCTACCCCACTTCTCCAAAATATAGTCGCAAAATTTCAAGCAATACCGGGGGCGAAATTGAACCTCGCGGATGCTTACTGGGAAACGGGTCATCAGGCTATCTCCTCGCGGATATATCTCGAGTACTACGAACGTGCAATCAGCCAAGGAATTCATGACATCCCGGCACGTGTACTCGAACGGAAGGCAAATTAAGGCATGACGGAGCGTGTTATGAGCATGGTGAAGTTCATTGCGTCGGAAGAAATTCATGCCCGTTGATTTCCGACGCATTCCGTCAAAGACCGTGGTGCCCGAGTTTCCACAATGGTCGGTCACCAAATGGGCGGTACTTTTCGTTGCCATTGTCGGCGGTGGGGCGGCGCTTGCACTCTATACGTGGCCCGCATCGCAGCCGACGAATACCCCTTGGTTTTGGGTTCGAATCGTGGGCTATCCGCTACTTGCGTGGGTATTCATTTGGAGTACGACGCTGGCAGGCGCACATACCCTCCGCAGCGTTGCCTCAGCAAAAAATGAAGTCAGTGAACGGCATGAACTGGCATGTCATGCACAGGCGAGTATGCCGCTGGCACTCCTCGGGCATGCATTGCGCTTTTCTACTGACGATGCGGAGAATAACGCACAGGCAGTCGTCGGAGGCCAGGTCCAAATGGTGGCGCGTGCCAGCGCGGCATTTCCCAAGTCCGCAACGACGTCGCGCTGGATCGCCATTCCGGAGAAGCCTTTCTATCCGGGGAATGAACTCTCAGAGCATTTCAGGCACGAGGTCATTACTGAACGGCTGATAGACGATCTCGTCGCTCGATTGCGCGGCGATCTCGGGCGGTTGCCTTCCGGTACATGTGTGCGAGTTCGATCCGTTGTCGCGTCTTCGCTGGCGAGCGAAGAAGTCTGTGCGGATATAGGAGAAAAACTTCGGGGCTGGTTCCCCGGTCTTTCCGTGGTCATGTCGAAAGACACCGATGCTCTCTCGTTGTTCAACGTCGACGCTTGGGCCGACGGCCTTTGGCAAAACGAAATCCAGCTTCTCGTCGCAATCCAACTGCGCCGAGCAATCAGTGAAGAACTCCCCGAAGGTTCCGCGGAAGCTGGCGTGGCTCTGTTAGTCGGTCCACCTTGCGATCATACGTCGATACCAACAGCACTGCACCTGCACCGCCCTGCCACGGGCAATGCGACATCCGCAAGTGAAATCTCCGCGTTGGCAACCCGCTGGGGCCGGAGCAAAGGCACCGACATTAGTGTCGTTTGGAGTGACGCCTTGACGGACGGAGCCATTGCACAACTCCGATCGACAGGCGTCGCAAGCGACAGCGCGATCTGGATCGATCTGCGTAGGACCATCGGCGACTGCGGCCACGCGGCGCCATGGCTGGGTGTCGCGCTGGCCGCCGAGCAGGCCGCGCAGACGGCCTCTCCCCAACTAGTTGTCGCCCAGGAAGGCGACCAAATCATCGCACTTGTGTGCCGCACGCAATCATGAACTCATCCAAGTCGTCAGGTGTGACGCTTTACCTTCGACTCGCGATACTTTCCCTCTTCGGTGCTGCGGGCGCGGCGATTTGGTTCGAAGGTGCAACGCTTGGTTTGTCGCCCGCGCACATCCATATGACACTTATCGCCTTGGGGACTGCATGCGTCGTATCACTGGTCCTCGCCAGCTACTACGAGTGGGTCTTGCTCAAGGTGGAGGAGTTGCGCGCTCGACTCAGGATATCTGAAACGCCACCCTCCTCCAATGAAGGCATCACGAACGTGAGCGGGCTTCATACGGTGGCAAGAACGCTTCGAGAAGAGCGGCTTGACTGGCGCTATCGCAAGCCATGGCTTCTGGTATTCGGCGATGTGTCGACGGTCGTCCGGCTGTTTCCTGAACTAGCCGAGCACGGGTGGCATCAATCCGACTCTGCCGTCCTCCTATGGAATCAAAGCGGTAACGGTGCTGAACCTGACGCAGCATGGCTCAAGCAGCTTCGGAAGCTACGCCGTCGCCGTCCCATCGATGCAGTCGTCATCATCAGAGACGCCGACCAAAAGAAGGAAGCGCGAGCCATGAGCCGAACCGGTCTTTCGCGTGTCGCCGAATATCTCCGCTGGTCCGCGCCCGTCTTTGCGCTCGAGGTAACACAGGCGCCCATCAGCAATGCGCCGATCCCAGTCGTCGGCTTCGACCTGGGCGCCAACCCCAACACCGCCGTCATCGAAGCTGTGCTTTCGGACCTACACCAAACCCTCGCCCGTCGCGGCACTGCGCAACTGATCGCCGACCACACCGACCGCTACATGGCAACGCTGTCCCAGCAACTGGACAAGCGCATCAACGGACTCGTCGAGTGGGTAACAGGGCTGATGAATTCCCGCAGCGGAGCTATTCCTCTTGCGGGGATCGTCTTTTCTCCGTATCCGCAGCCCGGCACCACCACCAACCTCCCCCTCTGGCAACACATCGCCGATTCCGCCCGCCGTCATCCCGGCCGGCGGGTCGGCTTCCATCCCGTCACCGTCTTTTCCACCATCGCCCTCGGCGCCATCGGCCTGTGGACGGCCGGGATGTTGCTGTCCGGCTATCAGAACGCCCGCAATATCCACACTGCACAGCGGGCTGTCGATGCCAGCGCCGCGGAACTAAGTGCCGCCGGGCAACTTCGCTCGCTCGTCAGCCTCCAACACCAGATCGCGCGTTACGAACCCCGCGCCGGCCATCGCGCGTCGCTCTCCACCCGCTTCGGGCTGAACCGCGATGACGCCCTGCTCGCAGCGCTGTGGAAGCCCTATGCGGCGGCCAGCCGCGAGCTTCTGGTCGGCCCGATCCAGCAGGATCTCGAAGATGTGCTCGTCGATCTCGCGCAGATGCCGGTGGATGGGCTCGACGCGCAGGGCAGCCAGTGGGCGCTGGGCGGCCATCAGACGCTCAAGACCTATCTGATGCTGGCCAACCCGGAGCGCGCCGAGCCAGACTTCCTGGCGCCGCAGCTGGTCCGGCACTGGCAGACGGAAGCCCGCATCACGCCGGGCGAGCGGGACGATCTGGCGGATCGGCTGCTAACGTTCCATGCCGCCCGCGTCAAGGCCCATCCCGACTGGCGCATCGAGGCGCGGCCCGAGCTGGTGGCCGGCGCGCGGCGCACGGTGCTCGCGGTAATCGGCCAGCGCAACGCGCAGGACACGATCTACCGCCAGGTGATCGATGGCATCGGCAACAAGTATCCTGATCAGACGCTGGTGTCGCTGACTCCCGGTACCGACGCACGGGGGCTGATCCGTGCCAATGCGCTGGTGCCCGGCGCCTACACCCGGCAGGCCTACGACGGCCACGTGGCCGAGGCCATTGCGCAGGCCGCCAAGCGCACGGAAGTCGCTAGCGATTGGGTGCTATCAGACGGCAATGCCCCGCAGTCGGCCAGCCCGAAGAACCTACAGGCCAGCCTCACCGCCCGGTATTTCGCCGACTACGCCGAGCAGTGGCAGCGCTTCATGAACAGCCTCCAGTGGGAGCCCGCCCCCACGCTGCCGGGCGCCATCGACCAGTTGAAGCTGATGGCCGATGCACGCCAGTCGCCAGTCATCGCGCTGATGAAGTCGCTGGATTACCAGGGCGGCGCTGGCGCGCACAGGGACTCGCTATCCGACACGCTGGTCGCCAAAGCGCAGGACATGCTCGGCAAGAAGGCCACCGGCCCCCAGGCCGTCAAGCCCGACACCGCCGGCCCGCTGGGCCCGACCTTCGGGCCAATCCAGCGGCTGATGGCCGTTGGTGAAGGTGCCGGCGGCGACATGAGCCTGCAGCGCTTCCTCGATCGCGCGACGGCCCTGCGGTTGCGGCTCCAGCAGGTCAGCCACAGCCCGGACGCCGACGCCCAGGCCCGCCAGATGGCGCAGGCGCTGTTCCAGGGCAAGGGCTCGGAGTTGGCCGATACCCAGGCGTACGCGCAACTGATTGCCGCAAGCCTCGGCGCCGAGTGGGCCGGGATGGGGGAGGCGCTGTTCGTGCGTCCCATCGCCCAGGCGACCCAGACCGTGCTCCAGCCGGCGCAGGCCAGCCTGAACGCCGCCTGGCGAGACAGCATCGCCATGGCATGGGGCCACGCCTTCGCCGGCCGCTACCCGTTTGCGGATACCGCCAACGACGCCTCGCTGCCGGAACTCGCCCGCTTCCTGCGCCCGCAGGGCGGGCTGATCCACGGCTTTCTCACCGCTCAGCTGGCCGGCGTGCTCGAACTGCAGGGCGATGCGTGGCAGCCCGCGGCGTCGGGCGGCCACGCGCTGGCGTTCGATCCGGCCTTCCTTGCGGCGATCAACCGGCTGCAGCGCATCGGCACGCGGCTGCTCACGCAGGGCGAACCCCGCTACCAGTTCGAGATGAAGCCCGTGCCGACGCCGGGCCTGACCGATACGCTGCTGACCCTGGACGGCCAGACCCTCCACTACTACAACCAGCGCGAACACTGGCAGGCCATGACGTGGCCGGCGAGCAACCTCGAGAGCCCCGGCACGCGCCTCCAGTGGCAGACCGAGACGGCCGCCACCAACAAGCATTACGAGTTCACCGGCCGATGGGGACTCGTCAGGATGCTCGAGCGGGCCAGCATCGAGCCGATCGACAGCGCCACGTTCCAGCTCACGTGGCAGGGGCAACCGGATAGCCCCGTCGTGGCCCCCGCGCCCGACCCCGCGCCGGACCCCGACAGCCTGACCCCGCGCGCTGCGATGCAGCCGCCAGCCAGGGATGTCACCTACCCCATCCGCTACCAGCTGCGCACCGAACTCGGCCATGGGCCGCTCGAACTGCTCTCGCTGCGCGACTTCGTGCTGCCGTCCCGGATCTTCCTCGACAAGCCCCAACCATCCACCACCAAGGGGAACGATGTTTAACCAGTTGCTCAACGCACTGTTCGGCACGCGCGCGCCGTCGGATCTGGCCCGGACGGCCATCGCGCGATGGGAGCCGTGGCTGAAGCCCATCCGCCCCGACGCACCCGCCGGGGACGATCCCGGCTACGACGACGATTTCCTCGCCATCAAGGACGAAGTTGCCAAGCTGTCCGATGTCAACGACACCCTGATCGTCGAGACGGCGGAGCGCCTGCTCCAGGGCACTGCCAAGGACGCGCGGATCGCTGCCTACTATCTCTACGCGCGCATGCGGCGGGACGGCGCCGAGGGCATCGCGTCCGGCTTCGAGCTGCTGTCGGCACTGGTAGACCGCTTTGGCACGCAGCTGCTGCCCGCCCGGGCCGAGAGCCGCAAGGCGGCGCTCGAGTGGCTCGCCAGCGCCACGTTCACGGATCGGCTCGACCGCGTGCACGGGCTGACCGGGCTGCCGCTGGAGCGCACGCTGTCGGCGCTGGCGCTGATCCTCGAGCGCACCGCGCAGTGGCCGGAGGCCGCCCGGCCGGCGCTGGACGCCCTCTTCCGGCGCTTCGAGGGCCGCGTGGAATCGCCCGCCGCCCATGACTCTGGCGCCGAGCCCGCGTCACCTGCTACGCCGATGGCGCTGCCCGCAGGCGACGTCTCCTCCTCGCGCGACCTGCTCGACCGCGCGCGCCAGATGGCCACGTTCCTGCGCGAGCAGCCGCAGGGCTATCTGGCCGCGTACCGGCTCATGCGCTGCGTCCGTTGGGACACGCTGACCGAGGCGCCGCCGCACGAGCCCAGTGGCAAGACGCGACTGGTGGCCCCACGCGCCGAACTGCGCGCCCAACTCAAGCGCCTGCTGTTGCAGAAGCAGTGGCCGGAACTGCTCGACCGGCTCGAACGCGCCTTTGCCGAAGGCGCCAACCATTTCTGGCTGGACCTCCAGTACTACGCCTTCACCGCGCAGGACCAGGCCGGCGGCGACTACGCGCGCGTACGGGACCTGCTGGCCACGGACTGCGCATTGATGCTGGAGCGGCTACCCGGCATCGAGCAACTGAGCTTTGCCGATGGCACGCCGTTCGCGGACGACACCACGCTCGAATGGATCGCACGCCATGCCACCGTGCGCGATGTCGAGCGGGGCGACGCCGTGGCGCCGGTGTCGGTCTCGTCCGCCAGCACCGACTGGGCGGAGACCGAGGCCCAGGCGGCCGATCTCGCCGCGCAGCAGAGCCTGGACGCGGCGTTCGCGTGGCTGCAAGGGCTGCCCCTGCCCGATGGCGAGCGCGACCGCTTCATCCGCCAACTGGTGATGGCACGCGTGGCCGCCCGCGCGGACCGTGCCGATACCGCGCTGCACCTGCTCGCCACGCTCGAAGCCACCGCCGCGCGCTTCCAGCTGGCCGCGTGGGAGCCGGGCCTCGCGTTCGAGGCCAAGCAGCAACTGCTGCGGCTGCTCCGGGCGCGCCTGTCGCGCAAGGACGCCGACAAGCCCGCCATCGCCCATCGCATCGACACCCTGCTGGCCGATCTGATCGCCCTCGACCCGGCGCGCGCCATCGCCACCGCCTAGCCTTCCCGAGACATGAAGCACCCGACCCAAGACAACGAGATCCTGCGCTACTACGAAGCGGAGATGCGCTACCTGCGCGAAGCGGGCACCGAGTTCGCCCAGGCCTACCCAGACCGCGCGCGCATGCTGAACCTGGATCGCATCGGGGAGCGCGACCCGCACGTAGAGCGGCTGTTCGAAGGCTTCGCCTTCCTGATGGGGCGCCTGCGTCACAAGCTGGACGATGAACTGCCAGAGTTGACCGAGGGCCTCGTCAGCATGCTATGGCCCCACTACCTGCGCATGATCCCGTCGCTCTCGATCATCGAGATGTCCCCGGCCATGGGCACGCTGCAACGCCACGAGGTGCTGCCGGCCGGGCTGGAAGTCGTTTCCGACCCGGTGGCGCTCGGCGCGCAGCCGGCGCGCGGGCAGAGCGGGCAGAGCGGCCAGGGCACCCCGGGCAACCCCGGCGATAGCGTCGACTGTATCTACCGCACCACGCAGTCCGTCGACCTGTATCCGCTGCGCCTGACCGAAGCGGCCACCTACACGCGCGAGGATGGCCGCTCGGTGATCCGCCTGCGGCTGGCGCTGCAGGCGCAGGCCAAGATCGCGCTGCTGGAGGTGCCGCGCCTGCGGCTCTTTCTCCATGCCGACCGCCCGCTGGCGCTCGCCCTGTACGCCGCGCTGACCGCCACGCCGGTGGCGATGCACGTGCGGGTGCCCGGCCACCCTGCCGACCGTCCCGGCACGCCCCTGCCCATGCCGGGTCTGTCCCTGCGGCCGGCCGGCTTCGCCGCCGACGAACGGCTGTGGCCCAAGCCGGACAACGCGTTCGGCGGCTACCAGCTGATGCTCGAATACTTCACGTTCCCCGAGAAGTTCATGTTCGTGGACCTGTTCGGGCTCGACCTCCCCGCCATCGCCCGGCTGGCGCCGGAGACGGAGCAGTTCGATGTCGAGGTCGTGCTCGCCCGGCCATTCCCCGATGACCTGCGCTTCTCCGCCGAGAACGTGCGGCTCCATTGCGCGCCCATCATCAACCTGTTCGAACTCGAGGCCGACCCGGTCACCCTCACGCACCACGAAACCGAATACCGCGTGCGGGCGATGGCGCAGCATGGCCGGCATGTGGAGGCGTACTCGGTGGACACCGTGCGCGGCTTCGAGGCCGCCAGCGGCGAGCGCTTCGAGTACGCACCGTTCGCGGCGTTCCGGCATCGCGGCGGCATGCTGCGCCACGAGATGCCCGAGCGCTACTTCCACACGCGCGTGCGGCGCGGGCCGTCGGGCCAGGTGGACACCTGGCTGGTGCTCGGCGGCCATGCCTGGGAGACGCAGGACGCGCTGCCCGAGGAGACGCTCTCGCTGTCCGTCACCGGCACCCACGGCATGCTGCCGCGCAAGGGCCTGCGTGAAGCCGGCATCACACAGATGCGCGGCGGCTTCACCAACGTGGCGTCGATCCGCAACCTCACGGCGCCGACGCTGCCCGTCTATCCGCCCACCGGCGACCGCTTCCACTGGCGCGTGCTCTCGCATCTGGCGCCGAACTACCTGTCGCTGCTCGATGCCGAGGTACTGCGCGGCACGCTGGCGCTCTATGACTGGACGGACGGCGAGACCAACCGGCAGCGCATCGACGCCATCACCGAGGTGCGGCACCGCCCTCTGCAGAAGCTGGAGAGCGGCGGGCTGCTGCGCGGCGTGGAGATCGAGGTCTGGCTGGACAGCACGCGCTTTGCCGGCGCGGGCGACCTCGAACTGTTCGGCGAGATGCTGAACCGCTTCCTGTCGCTGTACGCCACGCTCAATCTCTACACGCGGCTCGTGATCGTCTCGCAACCGTCCGGCCAGCGGCTGGCGTGGCCGGACAGCAAGGGCCAGGGGGCGCCGTTTTGAACGCACCGGACAACCGGGCGCCCCGCCCGCTGAGCGAGGCATTGCTGGCCGATGCCCCGCGCATGAACTTCTTCCGCCTGTGCGAGTTGATCGAGCTGGCGGCGCCAGGCCACCCGCCGCTCGGCACCACCGATTCGCCGGCCAATGAGCCGGTGCGCTTCCGCTCGAACGGCCGGCTCGGCTTTCCGGGCCGCGAGATCGACGCCGTGGAGCGTGACCCGGACCACCCCGACGCGCCACCCGTGGTGCGCACCAATTTCCTGGGGCTGTATGGCGTCGATGCCCACATGCCGTCGTATTTCGTCGACGAAGTGGCCCAGCGGCGCGATGGCGCGGAGCCGCTGGCGGCCTTCCTCGACCTGTTCCACCACCGCATCGTCACGCAGTTCTATCGCGTGGCGCGGAAGTACCGCTACCCGCTGGGCTTCCGGCGCGACGGCGGCGACGAGGTGTCCCGCTACCTGCTGAGCCTGCTCGGGCTCGGCCTTGGCGGGTCCGCTGTCAGCGACACCGTGCCCACCCAGAAGCTGCTGTCGATGCTGGGGCTGGCCAGCCAGCGCACCCGCACGGCCGAGGGCCTCGCTGGCGTGCTGCAACACGCCGTGCCCGACGCAGGCGTGCGCGTAGACGAATTCCATCCGGTCTGGACCCGCCTGCCGTCGGACGCGACCGAGCGCAGGCCGCTCGGGCAGAACTGTGTACTCGGGCGCGGCTTCTTCGACCGCGCGAATGCCGTGCGCGTGGTCATCACGCCCCGTACGGCGGACCTCGTGCAGGGCCTGATGCCCGGCCACGCCCAGCACCGGGAGGTGATGACCCTGCTGCGCTTCTACCTCGGCCACACGGCGCATGCCTGTATCGAAATGCACGTGCACACGTCCCTGATGCCGCCGCCGGCGCTGAACGACGGCGCGGTGCGGCTGGGCTATTCCACCCAGCTGCGGGCGCCCGCGGAGTCCGTGACCCGGGTGCAACTGGGCACCTGGAATGGCATCGTCCAACCCGCCGCGCGCCCGGAGCGCCACCCCTCCAGCCACCACTAATCATGAGGACAAACACGATGAGACAGCCGTTCCGCATCGGGGCCCTGTTCCTGTGCGCCAGCCTCGCCGCAGGGTGCGGCGTCGGCCAGGCCGTGAAGGACAGCACCGTGGAGGCCGCGAAGTGGGCCTTCACCACGCAGGTCAAGACGATGAATCTCGACCTCGCCAGCCGGACGTCATTGAACGCCACCGACGCCGGAAAGTCCTTGTCGACGGTGGTCCGGGTCTATCAGCTGAAGACGCCGGACGCCTTCCGCGAACTGAGCTACGCCCAGCTCCAGACCAATGACCTGACGGCGCTGAAGCCCGACCTGCTGGCCCAGCGCGATGTCGTCCTGCGCCCGGACGAGCGGGTCAGCCTGGCCGAGCCGATGCATGCCGACGCCGAATTCGTCGGCATCGTCGCCCTGTTCCGCAACCCGGACGAGGAAGCCGGCTGGAAGCTGGTGGTGCCCCGGCGGCAATGGAAGCAGACCGATCCGGTCAGGGTGGAGGTGCGCGCCAATACGCTGGCGTTGGCTGCGCCGGCGAAGGGGTAGTTAACGGATCGCTAAAGGGCAGCCCCGGGCGGCGGCCATGTATCCCCCAATGTCCGCGTATCATCGACGCCCTTCGCCCCCTCTTCGCGCCCCTGACGCCCCCGGATTCACCATGCCTGACCATTCGTTGCTGTCCGCCCTGCTCATCTTCGGACTTGGAGGGCTGCTCGGCGGGGTCGGGGGCCTGTTCGGCATCGGCGGCGGGCTGATCGCCATCCCGGCCCTCGGGCTGCTCTACGGGATGGACCAGCAGCTCGCCCAGGGCACCTCGCTGGTGATGATCGCGCCCAACGTGGTGATCGGCTTCTGGCAGTACCGCAAACGGGCCGATATCGAACTGCGCACTGCCATCGTGCTCGGTCTCTCGGCCGTGCTGGCCACCTACTTCTCCGCCCGGCTGGCCACCGCCATGGACGCCCAGCTCCTGCGCCGGATTTTCGCAATCTTCATGATCGGCCTCGCCCTGTACTTCTTGTGGCGCCTGATGCCCGGCCGGGCCGTGACCCAGCAGCAGGCGCGGCTGTCGTCGCGCTGGATTCCGGCTGTGGGCGTGGTGGGCGGGGCGTTCTCGGGGTTCTTCAGCGTGGGCGGCGGCGTGGTGGCCGCGCCGGCGTTGGTCGGCCTGTTCGGCATGCGGCAGGCCGCCGCGCAGGGGCTGGCGCTGGCGCTGGTCACGCCGGGCGCCGTGGTCGCGCTGATGACCTATGCCCAGGCCGGCCATGTCGACTGGACCAGCGGCATCCCGCTCTCGCTCGGCGGCATGCTGACGATCTCCTGGGGCGTGGCGCTGGCGCACCGGATGCCGGAACGCCGCCTGCGCGCCGCGTTCGCCGTCTGCCTGATCGCCACGGCGGTGGTCATGCTCGTACGCGGCTAGCCTGCCGCCGGCTTGCGGAAGACCAGACTGAAGTTGTTCGCCGGCATCGGGATGGGCGCGTCGCAGGTCATGCCCTGGGCCGCACCGAGCGCGATCACCGCTTCCATGTCGCGCACGCCCCATTCGGCATCGGCGGCACGCAGTTGCGCGTCGAAGGCCGCGTTGCTGGGCGCCGTGTGGGCGCCGTCGCGCTTGTAGGGGCCGTAGAGGTAGAGCACGCCGCCCGGCCCGAGCCGCTTGCCGGCACCGGCGAACAGCGCCTCGGCGGCCGCCCACGGCGAGATGTGGACCATATTGATACAGACAATGGCGGACACGGCGTCAATGCCCCAGGGTTCCGCGCGCACGTCGAGGGCCAGCGGCGGCAGCACGTTCGTCGTCCCGGCGTGGACTGCCCAGGCCGCAATCGACTCGCGCCAGGTGGCATCGGGGTCGCTCGGCTGCCAGGTGATGCCCGGCAGCGCGGCGGCGAAGTGGACAGCGTGCTGGCCGGTGCCGCTGGCGATCTCGAGCACCGTGCCGCTGGTCGGCAGCACCTGGCGCAGCACGGCAAGGATCGGCTCCCGGTTGCGCTCGGTGGCAGGCGCCATGCGGCGCGCGGCGAGATCGGGGGACGGGCGGGTCATGGGCGCTCCTGTTTTCGCGGGTAACAGGCGCAAGGGTAGCAGGCACGGCGCCTCTGCGCGGTCAGACGCCCCGGCTGCGCTACACTCCCTCTCCTGCCCAGTCACCCCGCCGGTTTCGGCCGATTTCCGCCGCCTTGCCCACCTACACGCTTGCCACCCCCGTGCACTCGGACCTCGAGATCCGCAAGAGCCGCTTTATCGGCCTGGCCACGCCCGTGCCAGACCGCGAGGCCGCCATGGCGGTGCTCCAGGACCTGCGCGCGCAGCACCCAGCCGCCACCCATGTGTGCTGGGCACTGCTGGCGGGTGGACAGTCCGGCATGTCCGATGACGGCGAGCCGTCCGGCACGGCGGGCCGGCCGATCCTCGAAGTGCTGCGCCACCATGATCTCGATGGCGTGCTGGCGGCGGTGATCCGCTACTACGGCGGGGTCAAGCTGGGTGCAGGCGGCCTCGTGCGCGCCTATACCGATGCGATTGCCGCCGCGCTCAAGGACGCCGAGCGCGTGGAGCGCATCGCCTACGCCACGCTGGACGTCGAGGTGGACTATGCCGACGAACCGCGCGTGCGCCGCTGGATCGAATCGATGGCCGGCGAGGGCTGCACGCTGGCCGACACCCAGTATGGCGCGCTGGCCCGGCTGGTAATCCGCCTGCCGGCCACGCTGCGCGAGCCCGCCATCGCCACCCTGCGCGACGCCACCCATGGCCGCGCCCGGTTCCCGGAAGCCGATGCCTGACCAGGACGACATCATCTCGGACGACAGCGCAGAATTCACCGCCCACGTGCTGCCCGGCGAGACACGCTACGCCGCGCCGGCCTCGCTGAGCCTGCTGGAGGCGGCCCTGCTCGAAGGCGTCGCCCTGCCCAGCTCCTGCCGCAACGGCACCTGCCGGGCCTGCATCAGCCAGCTTCACGCGGGGAGCGTGCGCTATCGGATCGAATGGCCGGGACTCAGTGCGGATGAGAAGGACGAGGGCCTGATCCTGCCGTGCGTGGCGTGCCCGACCAGCGACGTGGCCTTCGAGCCCGTCGGCACGAACTAGGCACCCGGGTAAATCGCCCCATCAAGCCAGCCCGCGCCCGTTCACGGAGAAGAAGCGCAGGGCGATCTTGAGCGCATCCGGGCCGGTCGGATCGGCAAAGGCCTGACCCGGCGCGCCGCCGCTCCAGGCGTGCCGCAGCCCCTCCACCCTGACCAGCCGCATGAAGGGCCGCACGCCGGCCTGCCAGTCGAAGACATCGACCGCGCGCCGGGTGCCGCGCCGCACGCGCCGGGGCGGCATGGCCTTCGGGGCGACCGCACCAGGCGGCAGCAGCTCCAGCCACAGCGCGGCGGCCGAGGTGGCGTTGTCGTAGGTGACCACGGTGTCGTCATCGCCATGCAGCAGCAGCAACGGCGGCGGACGACGGCCCGCCAGCGCCAGCCGGGCCGCCACGGCGTCCGGCACGCGCTCGCCGCGCATGGCGCGCGGGGCCTGGGCTGCGTTGACGGCGCTATAGGGCACGGCGCCCGAGTGCGAGCCCACGGCGGCAAAGCGGTCGGGGTAGCGCAGGCCCAGCATCATCGCCATCGCCCCGCCCGCCGACAGGCCCAGCGCGCAAACCCGCTCGCCGATGATGGCGTAGCGCCGGCAGACATGGTCGATCATCGACATCAGCAGCGCTGCCTCGGATGCGCCCCGGGCGTCCGGCCGGAACCAGTTCCAGCAGCGCTGCGAGTTCGCCTGCACCGACTGCTCGGGCATCAGCACCACCCAGCGCGCGTCGCGCGCCACGGTGGTCACGCGCGCGCAGGCGGCAAAACTGGCGGCGTCCTGCCCGCAGCCGTGCAGCAGCACCAGCAGCGGGGCGGGACGCGCGGCGCTCACGCCCGGCGGCACGAAGATGCGGTAGCGCCGCTGGCCCAGCGCGCCAAGGCCGAGGGTGAAACCCCAGACCCCTTCCTCCCAGACCCCGCCGCCCTTGCTGACCGGCGACGGCGCGGGCGTGACCACTCCGGTCAGCGCCCGATGCGCAGCCTTGCCCACGGCACGGCCCACGGCCTCGCTCACGGCGCTGCCCTGCTGCCTGGCCGTCTTCAGCACGGAATTGGTCACCGTGCGTTGCAGGCGCCGGGCGCTGCGCGCCGCCTGCTTGCCCAGCGTTGCCCACAGTTGGGTAGTACCCCTGCGCCGTGTCATGCCGCATCGCCCTTTCGTCGTCTGGTGCCATGGCGGATGCCACGTTGCGATCCTGCACCAGTATCCGCGGCGATTGTGTCAGGTTTTCATGCCAGGGCCGGTCAGACAATGCCGCGCAGCGCCAGATCCGCCCCCAGCAGCAGCAATCCGCAGAAGAACAGGCGCCGGAAGCGCTCCGCGCTGATCCGGTGCCGCAGCCACTGGCCAAGGAACATGCCGCCCAGCGCCGGCACCAGCGCCAGCAGCGAGGCCCCCAGCACCGGCGTATGGAGCAGCGCGCCGCCCAGCGCCAGGCTCACGGCCAGCGCGATGGTCGAGACCGTGAACGACAGCCCCAGCGCCTGCACCATGCTTTCCTTGTCGAGGCCGAGCCCCTGCAGGTAGGGCACGGCGGGGATGACGAAGACCCCGGTCACGGCGGTGATCGCCCCCGTAACCAGCCCGGCCAGCGGCGCCATCCAGCGCTCCGCCCGGGGCGGCACCACCAGCCGCACCGCGGCGAGGCCCATCACGGCATAGACGATCAGCGCCACGCCGAGGGCGTTGGTGGCGTGGTCCATCATCCTGGCCGGCACCAGCGCGGCGCACAGCCACGTGCCGGCGCAGATGGTGACCAGCATCGGCCACAGCCGCAGCAGCAGCTGGCCGAAGCGCGGGCCGCTGAACAGCTGCACGACGTTGGTGACCATGGACGGCGCCACCAGCAGCGCGGCGGCCTGCACGGGCGGCATGACCAGCCCGAGCAGGCCCACCGCCACGGTCGGCAGGCCAAGGCCCACCACGCCCTTGACGAAGCCGGCCAGCAGGAAGGTCAGGCCGATAAACGCGAATTCGGGACCGACGTGGAACATCGACAGGCTCCCTTAGCGCGGGGTGGACACACCGTTGGGCACATCGGCGTGCACGGCCCGGCTGTCCGCCGGCGCCTCGTCACGCTCGTGCAGGCCGTAGTCGCGCAGCACCTGGGCCACGCGCAGCCGGTAGTTGGCGAACACGCCGCCGCGCCCGGCCGCCTGCGCCTGGCGGTGGTCGAGCGTGTTGCGCCAGGCGATGACCGCCGCCTCATCACGGAAGAACGAGAGGGACAGCAGCTTGCCGGGCGTGGTCAGGCTCTGGAAGCGCTCCACCGAGATAAAGCCGTCGATGGCCTCGAGGGTCGGCTTGAGGTGGGCGGCGATGTCGAGGTAGGCGTCCTGGCGGCCCGGCGCGGGTTCGACTTCAAAGATCACGGCAATCATGGGGGCTCCTCTACTTAATAGTGGGATGGTGTGAACAGCGGAATGCGCGCGTTCACGGATGGACGATAGCGCAAGCCGCGCAGCAGGCGGCGTGGGTTCACATCGCGCTGGAGCAGGCTGTCGACGGTGACCGCCGCCAGAAGACGCGCCAGCGCGTCGCCGGGGCAGCCGTGGCGGCCGGTGCCGAAGGTCCACGGCCGGTCCGCCGGGTCCGCCCGCGCTGCCGGGTCATGCGACGCGGCGGCCAGCAGCACCAGCACGGCATCGCCGGTCTTCAGGGATTCGCCGCACAGCGTGGCGTCTGCGGCCAGGAAGCGGCGCGTGTTCTGCACTGGCGGATCGGTGCGGGCGACGTCCGCGACCAGTTGCTCCACATCCCCCACATCGCCCATTTCGCCCATTTCGCCAGTCCGGCCCAGCCGCACCAGCGTATTGCCGACCAGCCCGGCCGTGGCCTCGCAGGCCTGGATCATCAGGCCGATGGCGTTGGCCAGCAGCGTGGCGGGGTCGATGTCGGCCTCGCCAGCGGCCTGCGCCATCGCCGCGAGCAATCCGCCCGGCGCTGCGTTCTCCCCCGCCCAGCGCGTCAGCCATTGCGCGGCCACGGCGCCCGCCTCCACATCGGCGGGTCGGGCCAGCGGCGACATGGCCGCCGCGAACGTCGCCACGAAGCCGGCCACCCGTGTGGACACATGGCCGGCTTCGTCCCGCTCCAGCGGCAGCCCGAGCAGGTCCGCCACGCAGAGCACGGGCAGCGTGAACATCCAGCGATTGGCCTCGTGGGCGTCGTCCGCCTCCACGCGCGGCAGGTGCGCGGCCAGCGCGCGGACGCGGAGGCGGGCGGCAGGGAGGTCGATGCCCGCCATCGCCCGCAGGACCACGGTCTTGAGCGCCGCATGAGGCGCCCCGTCCGTCATGCGCACCAGCCGGCCGAACAGGTCGCCCGCCGGGGTGCCGGCCAGCGCGGGCGGCACCGGCTGGGCCGTCGGGCGGACCCGGCAGTCAGGATGGGCGAGCACCTCGGCCACCGTGTCGGCGCTGGCCGCCACCCACAGGCCCAGCGCGGCATCGCGGTGAAACGGCCGCGTGGCGGCCAGGTGCCGGTAGTACGGATAGGGGTCCGCATCGGTGACGGCGGCAATCGGATCGGCAACGTTCATGGGGGCGGCTCCGTGGCGAATGGATGCAGTGTGCGTCACGCCGCGCCGCCGATGCTTCATGGCGGCGTGAAACGTCGAATGCGGGCAGGCGGGCCTGACAACGGCGCGGGCGCGCTCGGGCATGTTTTGTGCGCCGTTCTGCCCGCACCGGCAGACGCCCCGTGCAGCCGCCCCGCGCGGCCGGCCCGCGCCGTGTAAGAACTGCGCGCAACCGTCGCCACATTGCAATTTCGGGCGTCCGCGTCCGACATCACAAGGAATCCCCCACCCATGGAAGACTTCCGCGACCCTCTCAAGCTATCGCGGCGCGAGTTGCTCAAGGCGAGCGCGGTCTCGGTGACCGCCGCCGCCGTGCCGGGCGCCGCCACCGGCCGGCCCGCCGGCGCGCCCTCCCCCGCCACCACGCGCCCGCCCATCTCGCACAAGGTGTCGCTGATCGTCAACGGCCAGCGGCGCGACCTTGACCTCGATACCCGCACCACGCTGCTGGACGCCCTGCGCGAGCACCTGCACCTGACCGGCACCAAGAAAGGCTGCGACCACGGCCAGTGCGGCGCCTGCACGGTCATTGTCGATGGGCGCCGGCTGAACTCGTGCCTGACGCTGGCGGTGATGCACCACGAGGCCAAAATCACGACGATCGAGGGCCTGGGCACGCCCGAGCGCATGCATCCGATGCAGGTGGCCTTCGTGAAGCATGACGGCTACCAGTGCGGCTACTGCACGCCCGGCCAGATCTGCTCCGCCGTGGCCGTGCTCGACGAGATCCAGGCCGGCATACCGAGCCACGTCAGCGCCGACCTGAACGCGCGCCCGGCCCTGAGCGCCGAGGAGATCCGCGAGCGGATGAGCGGCAACATCTGCCGCTGCGGCGCCTACGCCAACATCCTCGACGCCATCGGCGACGTCGCCGGGAGGAAAGCATGATCCCCTTTACCTACGAACGCGCCCAGTCGCCGGCGCAGGCCGCCGCGTCCGCCACGCGCATCCCGGGCAGCCGCTTCATTGCCGGCGGCACCAATCTGCTCGACCTGATGAAGCTCGGTATCGAGACCCCGCTGCACCTGATCGACGTGAACGGCCTGGCGCTGGACAAGATCGAGGCCACCTCTCAGGGCGGGCTGCGCATCGGCGCGCTGGTCCGCAACACCGACCTCGCCGCCGACCCGCGCGTGCGGCGCGACTACGGCGTACTGGCGCGCGCGCTGCTGGCCGGCGCCTCCGGGCAGTTGCGCAACCGCGCCACCACGGCGGGCAACCTGCTGCAACGCACACGCTGCCCGTATTTCTACGATACGGACCAGCCCTGCAACAAGCGCGCGCCGGGCAGCGGCTGCGCGGCCATCGGCGGCGTGACGCGGCAGCATGCGGTCATCGGCGCCAGCAACGCGTGCATCGCCACGCATCCGAGCGACATGGCGGTGGCCATGCGCGTGCTCGACGCCACGGTGGAGACCGTCAACCCGAAGGGCGCCACGCGTGTCATTCCCATCATCGATTTCCACAAGCTGCCGGGCAACACGCCGCATATCGAAACCGCGCTGGAGCCGGGCGAGCTGATTACCGCCGTGACGCTGCCTCCGCCGGTAGGCGGCGCGCAGCTGTACCGGAAGGTGCGCGACCGGGCCTCGTACGCATTCGCGCTGGTGTCCGTGGCCGCCATCGTGCAGCGCGACGGCACCGGCCGCGTGGCCGTGGGCGGTGTGGCGCACCGGCCGTGGCGCCTGGAAGCCGCCGAGACCGAGTTGCCGCGCGGCGCCCAGGCCGTGACCCAGCGCCTGTTCGCGGACGCCCGGCCAACCCACGACAACGCCTTCAAGGTGCCGCTGTTCCAGCGCACCCTCGCCGCCGTGCTGGCGCAGGCCCGCACCTGACCGGAGGAGACGGACGATGAAATTCGATACCCCCGCCACCACCAACCCGATCGACCAGCTCCGCGTGGTTGGCAAACCCACGGACCGCATCGACGGCCCCCACAAGGCCACCGGCACCGCGCCCTATGCCTACGAGCGGCACGACGTGGCGCGCAACCAGGCGTACGGCTATGTGGTGGGCGCCGGCATTGGCAAAGGCCGCATCATGTCGATGGACACCACCGCCGCGCGCCGCGCGCCCGGCGTGCTGGCCATCGTCACCGCCGCGAACGCCGGCAAGCTCGGCAAGGGCCAGCGCAATACCGCCGCGCTGCTCGGCGGCCCGGAGATCCAGCACTACCATCAGGCCGTGGCACTAGTGGTAGCGGAAACCTTCGAGCAGGCCCGCGCGGCGGCGCAGATGATCCGCGTGCGCTACACCGCCGGGAAAGGCGCGTTCGACCTGGCCGCCGCGCGCGATGCGGCCGTCGCGCCGAAGGGCGATGACTTTTCGGGCAAGCCGGAAACGGCCGTGGGCGACTTCGCCGGCAGCTTCGCGGCGGCGCCGGTGCAGTTGGACGCCACCTACACCACGCCCGATCAGTCGCACGCGATGATGGAGCCGCACGCCTCCATCGCCGCCTGGAACGGCGACAGGCTCACGCTGTGGACGGCCAACCAGATGATCGCCTGGGGCCGCGAGGACCTGGCGGCCACGCTCGGCATCCCCAAGGAAAACGTGCGCGTGATCTCGCCCTATATCGGCGGCGGCTTCGGCGGCAAGCTGTTCGTGCGGGCCGAGGCGCTGCTCGCGGCGCTGGGCGCGCGCGCGGCCGGGCGCCCCGTGAAGGTGGCGCTGACGCGGCCCCTGATGTTCAACAACACCACGCACCGGCCGGCGACGATCCAGCGCATCCGCATCGGCACCACGCGGGACGGCAAGATCACGGCCATCGCCCATGAAAGCTGGTCGGGCGACCTGCCCGGCGGCGGACCCGAGACCGCCGTGCAGCAGACGCGCCTGCTCTACGCCGGCGCCAACCGGATGACCGCGCTGCGGCTGGCCACGCTGGACCTGCCCGAAGGCAACGCCATGCGCGCGCCGGGCGAGGCGCCGGGCATGATGGCGCTGGAGATCGCCATCGACGAGATCGCCGAGAAGGCCGGCATCGACCCCGTGCAGTTCCGCATCCTCAACGACACGCAGGTGGACCCGGAAAAGCCCGCGCGGCCATTCTCGCAGCGGCAGTTCGTGCAATGCCTGCGGCTGGGCGCCGAGCGCTTCGGCTGGCAGGCGCGCAACCCCAAGCCCGGCGCGACGAAGGCGGGGCAATGGCTGGTCGGCATGGGCGTGGCGTCGGCGTTCCGGAACAACCTGGTCATGAAGTCCGGCGCGCGCGTGGGGGTGGACAAGGGCGGCCGGGTCATCGTGGAGACCGATATGACCGACATCGGCACGGGCAGCTATACGGTCATCGCCCAGACGGCCGCCGAGATGCTGGGCGTGCCGATCGAGCAGGTGGTGGTGCGGCTGGGCGATTCATCGTTCCCGGTGTCGGCGGGGTCCGGCGGCCAGTGGGGCGCCAACAGCGCCACCTCAGGCGTCTATGCCGCCTGCGTGAAGCTGCGCCAGCTGCTGGCCCAGCGTGCCGGCCTGAGCGTGAACGCCACGGACGCGGTGTTCGAGGGCGGCCAGATCCGCGCCGGAGGCCGCAGCGTGCCGCTGGCGCAGGCGGCGGGCGAAGGCGTGACCGCCGAGGACACCGTGGAGTTCGGCGATCTCGACAAGCAATACCAGCAGTCCACCTTCGGCGCGCATTTCGTCGAGGTGGGCGTGGACATGGCCACTGCCGAAATCCGCGTGCGCCGCATGCTGGCCGTCTGTGCGGCGGGCCGGATCCTGAATCCGAAATCGGCGCGCAGCCAGGTGATCGGCGCCATGACGATGGGCGTGGGCGCCGCCTTGATGGAGGAACTCGCCATCGACAAACGCGTGGGCTTTTTCGTCAATCACGACCTCGCCGGCTACGAGGTGCCCGTGCACGCCGATATTCCGCACCAGGAGGTGATTTTCCTGGACGAGGTGGACCCCATCTCCTCGCCCATGAAAGCGAAGGGCGTGGGAGAACTCGGCATCTGCGGCGTGGGCGCGGCGGTGGCCAATGCCATTTACCACGCCACCGGCGTGCGGGTGCGTGACTACCCGATCACGCTGGACAAGCTCCTGGCGGGCATGCCGACGATGGTCTGACCAACCGCGCCCAATACCCGTCCGTCACGCCTTGCGCGAGGGACGGGTATCGCGCAGTGCCGAAGGCCGCACTTCCTGCAGCGATCGCAGGGAGCGCTGTGCGTCCTCCACCGCTTCAAGCCCCTCCCGCAGGCGCGTGCAGGCGTAGCCGAGGCGCGCCTGCACCTCGGGATCCAGTGAAGACAGACGCTCCAGGGCGTCCAGTTCCGTCTGCAAGTGGCCAATCATCCGTCGTAATTGCGCCGTGCTATGAGATGCGAGTGACTGGATGGCCATTCGTAATCCCCTATCGCTAAGATGCAAAATGAGAAGGGCAGTGCCCATCCTAATACCCTAGGGCGAGCCGCCCAGATTTCCAGCGCTGTTACATATATGTCGGGAGCCCCACGGGAAAATCCGGCATTGCGCTGGCGAGTGAGCATCCCCTTTCGCTGTCACCCCCGCCAGTTCTGTATTTTTTGCATGAGGGACCGCTACATGGATAATAAATGACAATCGCAACATTGCGTTATATCGAGGCGGAAAATAAATATCAGACAATGCAGGAAAATAAATACCCCGCACTATCACTAATCCACTTTCTCAACCCCTTCGCATCACATACACTGCCTTTCAATTCCACCCAATAATCTTCTGATAATCCAATATCGCCCATTATCAAACATATTGGATTCAGTTTCCGATCCGTGGGAAATTGCCGATGCCCGTTCCGTCCCGAGTTCGCATCGCTGTGCTTCTGTTGTTTGCCACCGCCTTCCGGCCCCTTCAGGCGACTGACCTGACGAGTTCGGAGGTGGGCTACAAGCTGAGCCGCGCCGACAATCCGTTTGTCGTGGTGCCCGGGGCGATCATCGACACGCGCGGGAACGGCGCCGTCGCCATCGACGCCTCTGGCAGTTCCGGGTGGTCGTTGACCAACAACGGCACCGTCTACGGCGGCTACAACGCGGTGCACCTCCCCTTGGGCACGCTGACCAACTTCGGCGTGCTGGCGAGCCCCAGTACCACCGCGGTGGCGATGTTCGCCGGCGGCACCGTGGTGAATCAGGCCGGCGCGGTGATCGCCGGCAAGCTCGACGGCATCTACCTCGGGCAGTCGGGCAGCATGGTGATCAATGCCGGCGACATCGCCGGCGACGTATTCGACTACTCCAGCACGCAGGCCGCCATCCATTTCGCCGAGAGCGGCACCGTGGTCAATCTGGCGACGGGCCGCATCGTGGGGCATGCGCACGGCATCCTGGCCACGCCCGCCCTCACCCTCGACAACGCCGGCCTGATCGCGTCGGACGAGGGCGCGGCCATCGACCTGGACACCGGCCCCAGCGCACCGGCCTCCATCGTCAACAGCGGCACGATCGACGGGCGCAGCGGCGTGGCGATCTCGTTCGGCCCGGCGGATGACCGGATAGAGATCACCGGCACCTCGCGGATTACCGGCATCGTGGACGGCGGCGCGGCGGCCAGCGCCGGCAACACGCTGGTGCTGGGCGGCGCCGACGCCGGCAGCTTCGACGTCTCCACGCTCGGCCCCACCGCGCAGTACCGGAACTTCGGCATCCTCCAGAAACAGGGCACCAGCGTCTGGACGCTGACGGGTGCGAACGCGGACGAACAGGCGTGGCAGATCGGCGGCGGCGGTGTCGTCGTCGCCGGGCAACTCGCCGGCAGCCTGACCGCCCAGCCCGGCGTGACCGGCCTCTATATAGAAGTCGCGCCAGGGGGCGTCGTCCAGTCGCCGACAACCAGCGCCATCTCGCTCAACGGCGGGAGCCAGATCGTCAATGCCGGCACGATCGCGGCCAGCGGCGCGAACATCCCCGCCATCCGCATCGATGGCGCGGACGGTCCGGCCAGCGTGGTCAACCAGCCGGGGGCGACGATTGCCGGCAGCCAGGGGCCGGCAATCGTCGCGGGCGCCAACGTCGCCATCGTCAACGCGGGCACGCTGACCGGCAGCGGTGTCGCCGTGCAGTTCACCGGGGCGAACAGCACGCTGACGCTGGATACCGGCAGCGCCATATCGGGCGACCTCGACGGTGGCAACGGCGCCGGCAACGCCCTGATCCTGCAGGGCAGCGGCAGCCTGCCCGGCCGCGCCTATGGCTTCCCTGCGCTTTCGATGCGTGGTGCGGACTGGTCGCTCGACGGCACCTCGGAGATCGGGACATCGGCCACCGTCGAGACCGGCACCCTGCGCGTGAACGGCACGCTCGCCAGCCCGGCGGTGGCGGTGTCGCCCGGCGCGGCGCTGGCCGGTACGGGCACGGTGCAGGGCGCTGTCAGCGTGCAGGGCATCGTCGCACCCGGGAACGCCGTCTTGCCGACCACGCCGCGGGCGCCGTTGTCGGTCGGCACGCTGTCCATCGCGGGCAGCTACAGCCACGCGGCCAGCGCCGTGTATCAGGTCGATATCTCGCCCACCAGCAATGACCTGATAGATGTCACCGGCCCCGCCGCGCTGGCCGGCGGCACGGTGCAGGCCCGCCTGCGCGCGCTGTCGCTGCGTCCTGCCGATACGTATCGCATCCTGACGGCCTCGGGCGGGCTGACCGGCACGTTCGCGGGCGTGACCACGCTCAATCCGTTCGCCACGCCGTCCCTGGCCTACGATGCCAACAACGCCTATCTCGTGGTCAAGCGCGGTTTCGCGCTGGCCGGCGGTACACCGAACGAGATCGCCGTGGAAACTGCCCTGGACCGCGACGCCTTCGCCGCAGGCACCAACAACGCGCCGAGCCGGGATTTCTTGGCAGTGGCCGTCGACCTGTTCAACGTGGAAGGCGCAGCGGCCTACGCGGCGATCGACCAGTTGAGCGCGGAAGCCTACGCCGCGCTGCCGAACGCCCACTACGCGGCGGCGCGGGCGGGGATGAACGCCATCGACACCCGGCTCGCGGACGAGACCTGCACCCCTGCGGCGCCGGCGGCGCGCTTCTGCGCATGGGCCACCGTGCTGGGCAACACCGGCCGCATCGGCGGCTATGACACGTGGCTGTCGCAGGACATCAACCTCGCGGGCGTGATGGCCGGGGTCGACTATCAATGGACGCCAGCCTTCGTCGGCGGGATGGCATTCGGCTACCTCCACGGCAATACTTTCACCCACAGCCTGCCGGTGCACGGCCAGTTCGACAGCTATCAGGCCGTGCTTTATGGCCGCTACACGGCGGGCCGCTTCTGGTTCCGCAAGGCGCTGGGCTATGCGCGCAATATCGACGACATGCGCCGCGACATCACGTTTACCGAGGTGCCCCGCACGGCCACCGGCAGCACGCACGGCAACCAGTTCTTCGCCGCCCTGCGCACCGGCGTGGACCTGCCGCTGGCCCTGCCCGGCGTGCTGTCGCCGTTTGCCGGCGTGGAAGGGCAGGCGGTGAAGTTATCCGGCACGACGGAAACCGGGGCGGACAGCGTCAACCTCGTGCTGCCCTCGCGCTCGACGAATTCGGTCCGCTCGCTGCTCGGCACCGAATGGCGCCACCTGTTCGACGGACCGGCAGGCGCCTGGCGCATCCACGCGGCGGCGGCCTGGGTGCACACCTTCGGCACGAACACGCAGTCCATCACCGCGCGTTACGCCGGCGCCCCGGCCACCGACTTCACGGTGCATGGCAGCGGCCAGAACCGCAATGCCGCCCAACTCCGTCTGGGCATGAGCGTGAGCCCCACGCCACGTAGCCGATTGTCCATTCGCTACGACGGCGAACTCGGCACCCACGGCAGCACGCATGGCGGCGCGGTGAGCATCTCGCATCACTGGTAGTCCCTCGACTCGCAATTCATCCAATCCGGTGGAAGCGATGACCGCAGCCCCGGCTGCGCAGCTTGCTTTTTCAGGAAACAGCGATGGTGACATCACGGCTAAGCGGCTAACGTAGGCCATGACTTTCACATCTATCGCATATGCACAAAAATTTTCCGCTGGAGATTGAGACAGACCATCCGGGCCAGCCGGGCAACAATCCTGCCGAAATGGAGGTTGCCCTGCTCAGGAATCGGTACTGCAAGACGATGGCCGAGTTCTTCGAGGCACCGGCCTCGGTATCGCTGCCGCGCGCGGCGCGGGCGATGTATCGGCTGGGCCGCGTACGGCAGTGGCAGGCCATCAACGCCACCGCGCGCGGCGCACCCGCGCCAAATGTGGGCAACCTGCGCTCCGGGGTGCTCGAGAGCCTGGCCGGATCGCACGCCATGGTCGTGCATCGCAGGCACTGGTATGGCACCCACTATAACAAGACGGACCTGTCGGACCTGGCGCTCCAGGTTGCAATGCTGCTCGCGCTCGACTGGCGCGATCTCGGGACGTTCGCGCTGCGGGAATGGTTCGGCCAGCACTCCGAGCTCGACAACCTCTACCAGCCGACGCTGAGCGGCGCGGCCGGCATGATCGTCGGGGTTGCCGGCCAGGCCCTCGATATCAAGGTACCGGAGGCCACGTTCCGCGCCACGGAAGCACCGCTTGCGGCCATGACCTCGCAGTGGCGCGACAACGAAACCGCCTTCGTGGAACTGGCGCTCCAACTGGCCGACCGCCATCTCGCCCAAAGCCACGGCCACTCGCCCACCGCGCTCGCGGACTTCGACCAGCCGGTGGAACAGGCCGTGCCAGTCGAACTGTTGATGCTGTTGCGCCTGCGCGGCTATGCCGCCATCCCGCGCTGGCTGGCCATCCATCCGGCAATGGCACATCCGGCCGTGAGCATGCCCACCCCCGCCTCCCCGGTGCCATCGCAGCGCTGCGACCAGTTCGTCATGCAGACCGCTCGCCTCCTGCCCGAATATCAGGCATTGTGCGCGGCCATCGCGGCCCAGCAGGCCAGCCTGCGCGCCAACCGCTTCCGATAGAGCCCTGCCCCGCTCGCCCCGCAGCCGCCACGTGCCTGCCGGGCGAGGTCTCTGGCCCCGTGTTGGCCTCTCCTCGACCACCCGTTTGACCCCGTTTGACTCCGTTTGACCCCCGTTTTACCCGCTTGACCACCCATAGCAGCATCGACCTGTTCGGAGACTACGTTATGACATTGATGGCCAATCGAATTGCGGTCGCAGACGACCACCCCCTCATCCTCAAAGCACTGCATGACTGCCTGGACCTGACGCCGGGGTTCGAAGTGGTCTGCGCATGCGCCAATGGCAGCGCGTTGATCGACGCGCTGGCCCATACCGAGGTCGACATTATCGTGACGGACTTCGCCATGGGGCAGGGGGATCACGGCGTTGACGGCTTCAACCTGCTGAAGCAGCTGATCGAGCACCACCCCAAGGCCCACGTTGTGGTAATCAGCGGCCAGATGAACCCGGGCATCGTCGCCCGCGCCATGAATCTGGGCGTGCGCGGGTTCGTCAGCAAGCAGGACGAACTGGATGAAGTGGTTCAGGCCTGCGTGCACGTGGCCACCACGACCGAATGCTTCTACTCCTCGACCATCCGCACGCTGCTGAATGCCTCCGGCGCCATGAAAAAGCCGGTCCATGACCTCACCCCGCGCGAGATGGAAGTGGTCCGCCTCTATGTTCAGGGCTTGCAGCTGCAGGAGATCGCCGCCCGGGTCGGGCGGTCGATCAGCACCGTCTCGTCGCAAAAGTCCACGGCCATGGACAAGCTCGGGGTCAACAAGAATACCGACCTTATCCGCTACGCCTACGAACACGGCCTGCTCTAGGTGCCCCGCCGTGCTGCGCGATCCTGCAGAAACGCGATCAGCGTGACCACGGCGCGCGTCTGGTAGCGCGCCGGCATATAGAGCAGATACATGGTGGTCCGGAGGAAGGACAAATCCTCCGCCGGCAGCGGCAGGCGCAGCAGCGCCCCCGTGGCGAGGTCCTGGTCCACCATGTAGTGCGGCACCAGTCCAACCCCCAGCCCCTGGAGGATGGCATCGCGCAGGAAGAAGAAATTGGCCGACATCAGCCTGGGCCGGATGTCGAGCTGCCGGCTTGCCGGACCCGGCCGCCCCGCCGCATGCAACTTCTGCCCCGTCAGTTCCGAAGTAATCAGCGGCAGGTCCTTGAACTGCTCCAGCGTCTGCGGCATGCCGCAGGTGCGCACCAGGTCCGGCGTGGCGCAGGCCACGTACTCGACGTCGCCAAGGCTGCAGGCCACGGCGTTGGTGGGCGCATCGCCCATCACGCGCACGGAGAAATCCACCGCACCCTTGATCAGGTCGTCGATGTCGTTGTCGAACACCACGTTCAGCGTGATGGCCGGATACAGGTTCATGAACTCGATGAACCACGCGGACATCGTGTGCTGGCCGAAGCCGCTCGGCACGCTGAGCCGGACCGTGCCGCTCAGCCGCTTCCCCAGGCTCTCCACCGACTCCTGCGCCGCCATCACTTCGTGGCGAATGGCCCGGGCGTGCTCATACAACTGCCAGCCCAGCTCCGTCGGCTCCAGCTGCCGCGTGGTGCGACGCAGCAATTCCGCACCAATCTGCCGCTCGAAGTGGTTGAGGCGCTTGCTGACGTTGGCGCGGCTCATGCCCAGTTGCGCGGCGGCACGGCTGAGATTGCCGGCCTCGATGATGTCCACCAGCAGGGAAAGCCCGTTCAGGTCCATTGTCAACTTTCCATATTCATATGCGTTGCTAATTGGTAGCAATTGTCAATCATTCGGAACATATAGACAATGCGCTGACAGGAGACAGATCACCATGGCACTACAAGATCAAGCCGCGCCGTTGCCGCTGGCAGGCGTGCGCATTCTCGACCTCTCGCGCGTACTGGCGGGGCCGATGTGTGCGATGGCCCTGGCGGACCTCGGCGCCGACGTCATCAAGATCGAGCACCCCGAGCGGGGCGACGACACCCGCGACTGGGGCGTACGGATCGGCACGCGCAATACCTCCTATTTCAATAGCGCCAATCGCAACAAGCGCTCGGTCACCCTGGACCTGCAGAGCGAAGAGGGCGTGCAGCTGGCGCGCCAGTTGGCCGCGCGCAGCGACGTGGTGATCCAGAACTTCAAGGTCGGTGGCGCTGAAAAGCTGGGCCTGGGCTACGAACAGCTCAGCGCGGACAATCCGGGCCTTGTGTACTGCTCGATCTCCGGCTACGCACGCTTCACGCCGGAAGCCGAGCGTCCGGGCTACGACCTCGTGGTACAGGGCGAAGCCGGCGTGATGGCCACCAACGGCGAGGCCGGGCAAGGGCCGCTGAAGTTCGGCGTCGCGGCCGTGGACATGTTCACCGGCATGTACGCCGGGCAGGCGATCCTGGCGGCGCTGTTCGCGCGCCACACCACAGGGCGCGGACGCCATGTGCAGATGGCCCTCTACGACTGCGGGCTGATGATCACGTCGTACTACGGCATGGAGGCGCTGCTCAAGGCCGGCGACCCGCCGAAGTTCGGCAACGCCCATCCGTCCATCGTTCCCTACGGGGTCTTCGAGGCCGCCGACGGCCCGCTTGTGATTACCGTGGGCAACAACGGCCAGTTCCAGCGATTCTGCCGCGAGGTCATCGGCCGTCCTGAATGGGCGGAAGATCCGCGATTTGCGACAAACACGGCGCGCTCGGCCCATCGCGACACCCTGCTGGCCGCGCTGCGCGAAACCCTGCGTCATTTCACCCGGGCCGAGCTACTGCAGCGGCTGACCGCCGCCCAGATTCCCTGCGGCGAGGTGCTGGGCATGCTCGACGCGCTGCAGTCCCAGCGCACCGCCGACGCGGGGCTGCTGCACCATTTCCACGACACCGAGGCCGGTGCGCAGGCCGTGCTGGCCCCACCCTATGCGATGGATGGCCAGCGCCTGCCCGTGCGCCGTCCGCCGCCCCATATGGGCGAGCACACCACGGAAATTTTCAAGGAAGTGCTACAACTCGACGACAACGCTATCGCGGGCCTGCGATCCCGAGGCGTGATCTGATCCCGATATTCAATTCAACAGACTGGAGACAAGACCCATGACCAAGCTGCAACTCAGCCGCCGCCAGATCCTCAAGGCCGGCGCCGCGGCCTCCCTGGCGTCGATGATGCCCGCCGTGCTGGCCAAGACCGGCTGGCCGGAGAAGTTCATCAAGATGACCGTCGCGTTCCCGGCGGGCGGCCCCACGGACACCGCCGCCCGGATCGTGGCGCAGAAATTGTCGGAGCGGCTTGGGCAGCAGGTCATTATCGAGAACAAGCCGGGCGCGTCGGGTTCCATCGGCACGGCCAGCTTCATCAAGAGCCCCGCCGATGGCTACAGCCTGTCGATGTTCGGCATGCCGGCCCTGCTGGCGCCGCTGATGTACAAGAACAACGCCTATGACGTGAAGAAGGACTTCCTGTCAGTGGCGACTGTCTACGTGCTGCCGATGGCCGTCGTCATCAACCCCGCCGTGGTGCCTGGCGTGGAGACCCTGCCAGACCTGATCCGCTTCGCCAAGGCCAGCAAGACGCCGCTGAACTACACCAGCTCCGGCACCGGCAGCTTCGGGCACCTGGCCATGGAGCAGCTCAAGGACCTGGGCGGCTTCGACATGCAGCACGTGCCGTACCGCGGCAGCGCGCCGGCCGTTGCAGACCTGCTGGGCGGACAGGTCGGCATCATGTTCGCCGACGTGGTAGCCGCCCTGCCCCACATCCGCGCGGGCAAGCTCAAGGCGATTGCCTTGAGTTCGCCGAACGCCAAGGTGCTGCTGTCCGGCGTGAAGACGGTTTCCGAACAGGGCTTCCCGGGCTTCGACTTCGACTCCTGGGGCGGGCTGATCGCGCCGCTGGAGACGCCCCAGGCCATCGTGGACCGCATTGCCAGCGAGACCCGCGAGATCGTCACCGGCGACAAGGAACTGCAGCAGAAGCTGGTGAGCGCCGGCGCCATCGCCGCGTTCCAGGACGGCAAGCAGATGCAGGCGCGCCTGAACAAGGACTACGACCGCTGGAGCGCCATCGTCAAGGCGAAGAACATCACCGCCAACTGAGGTCTGTGCACCGGCGGCCGTCGCCGTGAAGGCGGCAAAACGGGTGTGTGGTATTCAGCGCTTGTTGCCAGGCCGCCGGTGTGACGCTATCGCAGCGTTCCCTGAGTAGTACTAAAACTTCTTGCCGCGCGAACGCGCCTTTTGATCTGCTGCGCGAAAATTGCGGATGTCCTATGGTCGAAAAAGCCGTGCAGGCTCACGCTGACGCGTGATCAATGGCGTGATCAATGCGACTTTGTCTTATGTTCCAGATGGTCAGCGGCGATATCTTCCTCGCGGGATACCGTGTTTGTCAGTCGGAACTGGAACCAGAACAAGGCAATCAGCGCCAATATCGCAAGGCCGCCAAGTAAGAATCTGGGCCACATTTTTATCCTCGTCTGAGATGTCACATCGACCAAGTCGACGGTAACGCGATGAATAGTCCGGCCAGACTCGCACGCCGTCCCTTCGTGCAGCAGCCACGCCACTCGGAATTCCGTACTGCCCCGCTTCAAGCGTACGCAGAATGGGGTAGAACCGGCATCAAGACGCCATCGAACGCGATCAAATTCCTGTAAAGGCCCGCTGATCAGCAGATTGCCGTCGTCGAGGGCATTTGGAAGCCGCGAAACGATCCAGGCTATTCGCCCCCACGTTTACGCAATTTCTATGCGGCCGCGGTGTTCTGTTATGGGAACTTGATTCCCCGGCCTCTACCATGCAGTCATCTATCGTTTCTCCGGCAAACCTGCCGGTTGAGGAGCATCATGACGACACCGATACTGGTGGCACCGTACCGAGGCGGCTGGGACGTGATTCATGAAGGCGCGCGGTACGCCGATTCGCACCATGCAGATCGCGATGCGGCCGTCGTTGCCGGAACGGCATTGGCCCGGAGCGAAAGGGCGACGCTTGTAACACTAGATCTCGCCGGCTGCGAGTGCACCAGAATCGACTACGCCGCGCGTACCCACATGGCTGCAACGGCCGACTGAAGTACGGCGACGCGGCGGGCCTTGGGGCCGGAAACCCCGTTGCCGACCCAGAAAGATACGCTCCGTTGATGTTTCACAGCGCAGCTTTTGAAGGAGGCCAACCCGCCTTCGGCGGTGTTCAACACGGTGCTCAAGCTCGACACCGAGACCGGCCGATACACGCGCCATGACCTGGGCAACCAGATCGTTGGTGAGGCCGCCTTCGTGCCAAAGCCGGGTGGTCGTACCGAGGATGATGGTTACCTGGCGGCCTTCACTTACGATCCGGTGCGCCGGGGCAGCAACCTGGTGCCGCTGGATGCGCGCCGGATCGCACCTGACAAGCCCCGCCCCGCTCTTCGCCGAAAGCATCGCGCGCGCTGCAAGGATGTCAGGCACAGCCCCGTGACCTACGCCATCGTCAGCATGATCTTCCCGATATTCTGGTTGGATTCCATACGGCGATGCGCATCTGCTGCATTTTTCAACGGAAACGTGCTGTCGATGACGGGCGCCAGGCTGTGACTCGCAAATCGGGGGAGCCACGTATCGGCGAACCGGCGAGTCATGGCATGTTTCACCGCTGGCGGGCGCGATTTCATGACCGTTCCCATGATTTGCAGGTGCCGGTAGAGCAGCCTGTCCAGCGGAAGCTCGGCGCCCTCGATGCCGCCAAGGATGCCAACTTGAACCAGCCGGCCGCCAGAGTTCAGGGAGCGGATGTTGCGTGCCAGGTAGGGCGCGCCGACGAAATCGACGATCACATCGACGCCGCGCCCCTCGGTGACGCTATCTACCACCGCCTCGAAGTCTTCGGTCTTGTAGTCAATAGCGACATCCGCGCCGAAGCCGAGTATGGCTTCGCGCTTGCTGCCGTCGGCCGTTGCCAGGACCCTGGCGCCTAGCGCGTGCGCCAGTTGCACCGCCGCCGAGCCGACACCACCAGCCGCCGCATGGATCAGCACTGACTCGCCTGATGTCAGCCGACCGAGATGACCAAGCGCTTCCCAGGCGGTGACGAATACTTCCGGCAACGCACCCGCATGTACGTCGTCCAGCCCATCGGGAATGTGCATGGCCATGCGATAGTCGATGCGTGCCAGTTCCGCGTAACCACCGCCGCCCACGATTCCCATGACGCGGTCGCCAATGGCGAAACCCTGCGTCTCGGAGCCCATCGCAATCACCTCGCCGGCGATCTCCAGGCCCATGAGGTCCGAATCGCCGAAGTTCGCGCGCCCGTAGCCGCCACGCCTGTGCGTGAGGTCCGCGCGGTTGAGACCGGCGGCACGGTTGCGCACCAGCAAGTCATGGGGCCTGACCTCCGGGTCCGGCACGTCGGTGAGTTCCAGAACGTCGGCATCGCCAAATTCAGCGAAAGTGATGGCTTTCATTGTCAGTCCCTGATGGATCGCACGCGCGCCGGACGACAGGTGTCCGGCCATTGGCAGCGAGTATAGAGTTGCGCACCGATGAACTGGTGCGGCAATATTCAGCTTCTCGAATGCAAAAACGCATCACAGGGCCGACAGCATGAATTGGGATGACGCACGGGTTTTCCTTGCGGTGCAGCGTGAACGCACGCTGCGCAAGGCCGCCAAGGTAGTGGGGCTGGACCAGGCTACGGTAGGACGGCGCATTGCCGCGCTTGAGCACGCATTGAACGCCACCTTGTTCTTTCGCGCGTCGGATGGCTATGCCCTCACACCTGCAGGCGAGAGCGTCCTGAAGGCAGCGGAGAAGATGGAGCAGTCCGCGCATGAACTGGCCAGGCAGGCACAGGGTGTGGACAATCGGCTGGCGGGTGAGGTGAGGGTGACCACGACTGATTCGCTTGCACTCGCGTTCGTGATCCCTGCAATTGCCAGCTTGCATGCTGAGCATCCGGACGTCAGGGTGCAGTTGAGCACCTCCACGCAGATGCTCAGCCTCGCTCGGCGCGAATCGGATATCGCCATTCGTACGCAGAAGCCAGAGAGTCCCGACCTGGTGGCGCGACGGCTGGCCCGCTGGCGCGTGGGGCTCTATGCAACGGAGCATTACCTGAGGCGCCACGGCGGGCCCGAACGTGGCACGGGATTGTCGGGACACGATCTCGTGCTGTACCAGCCGTTCCTGTCAGGCAACAGCCGGCCCACGCTGGTGGGCGAGCCTATACATGCGGGGCGCATCGTCGCCAGCGTGCACTCAAGCCTGATGCTGCGCGCGATGATCCGTGCCGACATCGGCATTGGCGAGGTGCCGGTGCATATGGGCGAGCGGGATGGGCTGGTAAGGATCTGGCCCGAACTTTCGCGGGGATCAGCCTACGAAGTCTGGCTGGTCACCCACCAGGACCTCCGTCATACCGCAAGGGTTCGGGCGATGATCGATGCCATCGTGGCGCGCTTTGAGACCGAGGACTGAGGTGCATCGGTGTCGATTGCTACGCAAGCATCAGGTTCAGGTTTTGAATCGCGGCGCCGGATGCGCCCTTCCCAAGATTATCGAACACCGCAGACAGGAGGACGTGCCCGTACTCCATGCCAGGAAATACGCTCAAGCGCATGTCGTTCGTACCGTTGAGCATTTGCGGATCCAGGTGCGTCAGGACGCGCGACTCTTCCAGCGGCAAGACATGTACGTGGTCCGCCCCGGAATAATGGCGCGCGAGGCAGGCATGTAACGTGTCGCCATTCACGCCAGGTGCCAGCAGGCGCAGCGCCAGCGGCACGGTCAGCACGATGCCCTGGCGGAACGCTCCGTATGCAGGAACGAAAATGGGAGGCTGCGCGAGCCCGGCGTGCTGCTGGATCTCCGGCGTGTGCTTGTGCGCGAGTTCCAGGCCATAGACCTGGTATGAAGGCGCGTTGGAGGCTCCCGGTCCCTCATATTCCGCCACGCCGGCGCGTCCGCGTCCGGAGTAGCCGGATACCGCATGAATGCTGATGGGGTAATCGCCCGGTATGAGCCCAGCCTGCACTAACGGACGCAGCAGGCCAATCGCACCGGTCGGATAGCACCCGGGGTTGGTGACCCGACGTGCGTTTGCGATGCTCTCAGCCTGCCCCGCCATCATCTCCGGAAATCCGTACGTCCAGTCCGGCCGGGTACGGTGGGCGGAGCTTGCGTCGATGACTCGAACCGCAGGATTGACAATCGTGGCCACTGCCTCGCGCGCGGCGGCATCCGGCAGACAGAGGATGGCGATGTCGCAGGCGTTGATGGCTTCTGCGCGACGCCGCAAATCCTTGCGCTCCGCAGCAGCAAGCGTGATGAGTCTGATGTCGGTCCGGTTACGCAGCCGTTCGTGGATTAGCAACCCGGTGGTGCCTTGGTCGCCGTCGATGAAAACAACGGGAGAGCTCATACGTGAAATACTCCGCTGACTGTGGGTTGCGAGAAGCAAAACGAAGAACGAGCCCTTATGATTCATGGGCCGCTACAATATAGAAAGTTGAATTTCATAACCTGAACATTCAGTTTTCCTGAACTTGGACGCCGACATGCGAGAGATCAGCCTGGACCGCTTGCGCACTCTGGTCGCCATTGCAGACCGCGGATCTTTTGCCGAGGCGGCGCGTGCATTGCACCTGGCGCCACCAACGGTTAGCCTCCATATCGCCGAGCTTGAAGAACGCATTGGGGCTCCACTCCTGTCAAGGAAGCGCGGACATGTCAAGCCGTCGGCGATAGGAGAGGTGCTGGTGGAGCGCGCGCGCCGACTGTTGGCCGATACGGAGCGGGCGTTAGACGATATTCAACGCCAGGTGCAGGGGCTCGAGGGGCGCGTGCGGCTCGGTGCGTCGACTGGCGCGATCGCGCACCTGTTGCCGCAAGCGCTTGAAGTGCTGCGCCAGCACCATCCCGCTATCGACATTCAAGTTGCAGTGCTGACTTCACATGAAACGTTGTCCCGACTGGCGGATGGGACGCTGGACGTTGGACTGGTCGCTCTGCCCCAGCCCCCGGTGGCCGGACTCGTGATCAAGCCTTGGAGGCGCGACCCCGTGATGGCCTTTGTACCGGCGCATTGGCAGTGCCCGGCCCGCGTCACACCTGAATGGCTCGCTGCCCGACCTCTCATTCTCAATGACGCGACCACGCGTCTTTCACGCCTGACTATGGAGTGGTTTGCGACCGGGGGGTATCATCCCGCGCCTCGCATTCAGCTCAACTACAACGACGCGATCAAGAGTCTGGTAGCGGCAGGTTACGGCGCCGCGCTGTTGCCCCATGAGGCGACCGCGCCATCGCCCGACAAACGCATTGTCATGCGTCCGCTGCGCCCGGCGTTGTGGCGTCGGCTCGGCATTGCACATCGTGCGGGGTATGTTGAGCGTTCCACGCAACACGTCCTTGATATGTTGCGGGATCTGCGATTGGCGTAGGAGCTGCGGTTCTCCGCCTCGGTTCGTTCTCGCTGGAACAGTGGACCCGCGGAAGACCTTATCAAGCGGTTGCGGTACGACCCCAGAGCGGTGCACTCCGCAAAGCCACCTGGTCGGCAAAGGTGTTGTAGGTCGCCGCGACGCACGTGTCGGTCCGTTTGGAGAAGAAGTAGTCACCAATCAGGAAAGCGGACAACTTGTGGCCGCTCTCTCCCGCCGCGTTGACGTCATTGGCGGCGTCATAGATCGCAGCCGCCGATCATTGTTTGCGTAGGTCTCCGTTCGAGCTTCTCGCAAGTCAGAATCAGCGACGGCGCATAGGTGAAAACGGCTCCGCGAACTGTTTGCTCATTGAAGAAGAACACCCACATCAGCAGCATGACGGGTGCCATTCGGATCGTAGCGAGTTCATCACCACTGAGCAGGTGCCTCGATATTGGGGCAGCCTGTAGGCGAGTTCCCCAAACCGTCAACCCCTGCCGAATTCCGATCCACGCAATGCTGCAAAGACTGATTGTGATGTCTATGACCCGCAAACCATGTGGCATCCATCGGCATCCAGGCCGCCGCCATGGGCGCCCGCTGTACCGGTGAACAGCAGACCAGCGACGCCCGCAACAAATGCGGTCAGAACGCTGCAGATGCGCTGCGCCGGCCACTGTCTTTCGTAAGCCGAAGTCTGGCGTTCGTCCGCCACAATGCCCGGGTCCAACCGACTAGGCGGTGGCTTTGCAGAGCAGGTGCGACAACGCTTGACGCGTTTCGTTGGGTACTGACACCGGCCGGTTCGATTTGCGGTCCACATAGACGTGGACAAAGTGGCCGGCAGCGCAGACGACTTCCTCCCCCTCGCGGAACACCGCCACCTCATATCGGACACTTGAGTTGCCCAACTTCGACACCCGAACACCGATCTGCAGCCGGTCCGGAAACGCAAGGGATCGGAAATACGAACAGCCGGTATCGACGACGAGGCCAACCACGCGTCCGCCATGAGTATCAAGCACCCCGCGTTCGATGAGGTATTGGTTTACGGCGGTATCGAAGTAGCTGTAATAGGTCACGTTATTGACGTGCCCGTAGACGTCATTGTCCATCCAGCGTGTCTGTACACTCGCCAAGTGGGGGTAGTCCGCACGAGTCGCATCACGCATACCGAGCCCCTCCGTCTGCGTCGACGACTACGCCACTGAGGTACGAGGCGCGCTCCGACGCCAGGAAGACCACTAGGTCTGCCATTTCGCTTGCGTACGCAGCTCTTCCGAAAGGAAGATGCTGGAGCATTTCCTGCCAGCGCGATTCGTCGGCAAATTTCTCCTTCGCCCTCGCCTTGTAAAGCTCTACGAGTCGGTCAGTCTCCGTCGGACCGGGGTGTACGCCGACCACTCGCACGCCGCGGGATGTCGCATGAGCGCCCACGGCCCGGGTAAACGTCGACAACGCAGCGTTACCGGTTGCTCCACACAGATAGTCGTATCGCGGCATCTCCGCCGCAATTCCGATGACGTTGACAATGACCCCAGACCCTCTTTCCATCATCTTGGGAAGAGCCATCCTGGTGGTTTCGATGTAACCGAAGACCTTTAGCTCCCACGCTTCGCGCCATTGAGTGTCGGTCATCGCTGTCAAGCCGCCACCAGGAATCGCACCTGCGTTGTTGACCAGGATGTCAACCTCGTCCAGACGCGCCTCGAGGGCCTGACGCACTTCCGGTAGCGACAGGTCGCCGACAAATGTCGCGACATTTATGCTTTGCTTGTCTGCCAGTTCACGTTGCGCCCGCGCAGTCGAGTCGGCCGACGAACCCGCGATGGTGACACTCGCACCCTCTGCCGCGAAAGTGCTGGCACAGGCAAGCCCAATTCCGCGACTTCCGCCTGTGATGAGGACCGACTTACCTTTCAAATGCAGATCCATCGCCGTGCTCCTACCTGTTCCTGTCAGCCGACATCATGAAATCGAAGACCACCCGGTTGAACGCTTCCGGCTCTTCCAGGTTCACTGCATGCGTAGTTCGCGGAACGATCCAAAGGCGCGCATCGGGAATGGTGCGCTTCATGAACAGGGCCGGTTCAATGCAGGGCTCGTCGTCATCGCCGGTGACGATGAGCGTCGGCACCCGCAGTTCGCGCATCTTCGCTTCCAGCTCATAGATGGTCTGCCGTCGCATCTGATAGCCGCGAGTAGTCAGCGAGGAGCCCAGCGCCGAATGTTCGGCGAACTGGCGATTGAATTGATCGAATCCCTTGGGATTCTTCTCTTTGAAGCGACGACGAATGGTGCTGTTGGCATAGTGAACGATGCCCTGCTCCATCCCAAGGTTCACGAGACGGTCGGCAAGTTCACCGCTATCACGCAGGAACTGCTCCCGGCGGGCGGGGTCAGACCCATGTCCCGCGCCCACTAGCGTGAGAGACCGGGCCTTTTCTGGGTACGTCAGGCCAAAATTCAAGGTGGCATAGCCGCCCATCGACACGCCCACAATGTGGGCGTTTTCTACCCCGGCCCAGCGCATGACGCTCGCGATATCCTCCACCGCGAACGTCTGGCCGTACTGTTCCACATTTGCGGGGACATCGGACGGGGGGTATCCCCGGGCATTGAAAGTAATGCACCGGAAGTGGGGGCCAAAGAAGCGAACTTGGTCGTCATAGTTGCGGTAGTCGCCCGCAAACTCATGGACAAAGACGATAGGCGTGCCGGATCCAGTCGATTGGACGAAGAGCTTCACACCTTGAGAATCCGCAAACTGCATGATGTTGTCTCGCCAATATGTGTTTTTCAAGATCAGCGCGGTTGGCTGGCAGAGTAGATGTTAATGCCCTTGCTTTCCCTGACAAAGACTGCGCAGATGAGGAAGCAGGCGGCTGCCAGGGCAACCGGGTACCAAAGTCCCGCGTAAATGTCACCTACTGCGGCCGAGATCGCGAAGGTGGTGGCCGGCAAAAATCCACCAAACCAACCAATACCTACGTGATACGGCAAGGACATCGCCGTGTACCGAATGCGTGAGGGGAACAATTCCACCAGCATCGCCGCGATGGGGCCATAGGTCATCGTGCCAAACAGCATCAAGGCGATAAGGACAAGCACCGTCATCGGCTTGTTGATCTGGGAGGGATCTGCCGGGCCAACATGATACCCACTATCGGCCAGTGCCTTGCTCAGCGATGCATTCAACGCCTTAGTCTTCGCACCGTCCTGAGCCGTACCGCCATCGAAGCTCTCAATTGCAATGTGACCAACAACGATTTGGGCTGGCTGGCCAGGCTGTGATGGGACCGAGGTGTAGTTCAGGCCGGCCTTGGCAATGGCGGCACGGGCAATATCACAAGAACTCTTGAACTCCGCGGTCCCCACCGGGTTGAACTGGAAGCTACAGGTCGCTGGGTCAGCGCGTACTGCAATCGGCGCCGATTGCTGCGAACGCTCCAGCGCCGGATTAGCGTAGTGCGTGAGGGCCTTGAACAACGGAAAGAAGAACAAGGCAGCAAGCAGACACCCGGACATGAACACGGGCTTACGGCCAATCCGATCCGACAGTTTGCCGAAAATCACGTAGAACGGTGTCGTGACAATAGTCGCGGCGATGATGAGAAGGTTCGCGGTACCGCCATCTACCTTGAGCGTCTGGGTAAGGAAGAACATGGTGTAGAACTGGCCTGCGTACCACACGACGGCCTGGCCCATTACCATCCCAAAAAGCGCCAGCAGGACGATACGGAGGTTCTTCCACTGCCCGAAGGCTTCCGAAATTGGTGCTTTCGACGTCGCGCCTTCCCGCTTCATCCTCTCGAACTCGGGCGACTCATGAAGCGTCAGGCGGATTCGCAGGGAAATGAGCAGCAGCAAGAGGGAGAACAAAAACGGAATGCGCCAGCCCCATGCGGTGAACGTCTCCTCGCCTAACAGATAACGTGCGTAGACGACGGCTCCACCGTATTCACCGCCGAGCGCCAATCCCTGCAGCATACGCATGGCGACAAACAGTATCGGCGAAGCCATGCCGATCTGTGCGTAGCCGGGCAGCAAGCCGATGGCGAAGGTGGCAACGCCCATCAGTGCAATGGTCACCATGAAGGTGTACTTGCGCCCGACGATGTCTCCAATTCGACCGAAGACGAGTGCGCCGAAGGGGCGAACTGCGAAGCCGGCGGCAAAGCTGAGCAGCGTGAATATGAACCCAGCCGTCGGATTTACGCCGGAAAAGATGTTGGCCGAGATCTGCGCAGCCAGAGAGCCAGCAAGGAAAAAGTCGTACCACTCAAACATGGTACCAAGGGAGGATGCAAGGACAACCCGCCGTTGCGACTGGTCTTGTGCTGCGGCGGGCGCATCGGCAACGGAGCCATCAATACTGGCGGTCATGAAGCGTCTCCTTTCTTGTTGTCCGCATAGTGGGTGCAGCAGCGGACTTGTCTGTGGGCGCAGTATAGGGAGCAGATCAATCGAGGAAAAATATTGAATAACAATGACTCCATCGCGTAGGCTTATGGATTGACACAAGGCATCGTCGTCACGGAGACGGCCAGTAACCATGGAATTCAAGCAGCTCAAGTACTTCGTAAAGATTGCCGAGCTAGGCAACATGACGCGGGCATCGGAGGCATTGCGCATTGCTCAGCCAGCCTTGAGCCAGCAAATCATCAACCTGGAAACCGAATTGGGAGCGCGGCTGCTGGATCGCGGGGTATACGGCGCGCGGCTAACGAGTTCCGGCGAAGTCCTATATGGCTACGCCAAATCGCTGCTCCGCCAGCATGAGGACGTACGCCAGGCCGTCTCCCAGGAAGTCGCCCATCCAACTGGGCGAACGGCCATTGGCATCCCGGGAAGCGCCGGCAAGATGCTGGCTGAGCCGTTAGTGCGGGAATTGCTGTCGAGTGGCGGGATCCTGCTTGAGATTGTTGAGCGGCCCAGCGCGGAGCTCGTAGATCTTGTGGCCGCCGGGAAGCTCGATATCGCCATCGCGGTGGACGCCCAACCGAGACGTGGCGCAAAAATCACTCCTCTATTTACTGAAGCCCTTTACGCCGTCCTTCCCCAAAGCGCAGTGCAAGGCCGCCAGACCTTGAAACTTAAGGAATTGGCGGACAGCCCACTGATTCTTCCGAGCGCCCCGAGCACGATCCGACAACGGGTCGAAGCAGCGCTGCTGGACAAGCGGCTCAAATTCCGCCTCGTCAGCGAGGTCAGCGCGACAGACATGCTTATTCGCCTGGTCGCCGCCAACCTGGGCTGGACCGTGCTGCCTTGGTCCGCCCTCTCCGACGACGTCCAGCGCCAGACCCGCATCACCGCCCTTCCGATTGCCGGATACCGCCTGGACCGCGAGATTTCCCTTTGCGTATCCGACGCCCTGCCCTTGAGCCGCGCAGCGGAGGTAGTGGTCGCGACAACACTTGCCATCCTGAAAGAGCTCCTGGACAACGGAAATTGGCTGGGAGCCAAGCTGCTGCCAGAGGGGCCACTGGCAGGTCCATCGTAATTTCCTATCGAGCGATCCCAATTCCATATTTTTTTTCGTTTGAGAGCGTTCTTATACTGGGCGCATCGCCTGGCTGCCAAAGAAGAAGGCGCCTAGGCAAAACGACAAAAAGGATTGGAGATGAACGCAGGAGACGAGCAGTTCGAACGGCCGCTGCATGGCGTGAAAGTGCTGGAGCTGTCGCAGATTATGGCTGGTCCAACGTGTGGTCTGATGCTTGCCGACATGGGAGCCGAGGTCTACAAGGTCGAGAAATTCCCGGCGGGCGACGATTCGCGAAACTACCGCCGAGAAGGCGATAGTGGGCTCCCCCCATCGTTCATGATGCTGAACCGCGGCAAGCGGTCCATCGGCATCAATTTCAAGTCTCCCGAGGGAAAAGCTGCTCTGTTGCGCATGGTCGCGCAGGCAGACGTTCTCACGGAGAACTTTCGACTTGGCGTGATGGAGCGGCTCGGGCTGGGCTACGACGTCCTCAAAGAGGTGAACTCTGCTCTCATCTACTGTTCGGTTACAGGATACGGACGCGAAGGCCCGCTGGCCAGTAAAGGCGGGTTCGACCTGATTCTCCAGGCGTTCAGCGGCCTCATCAGTGTTACTGGTGAAGAAGGCGGCGAGCCAGTCAAGCCAGGTATCTCGATCGCCGACGTGAATGCAGGCGTTCTGGCCGCAGTCGGAATTCTGGCTGCATACATCCATCGTCTGCGCACGGGCAAAGGCCAGCGAGTAGACACCTCCCTCCTGCAGGCTTCAATGCAGCAGCTCTACTGGTATGCCGCAGGGTATTTTTCGCACCGCATCGTCCCGACGCCATCCGGCACGGCTCATCCTATTGTCGCCCCATATCAAGTCTTCCGCTGTGCCGATGGCCGGATGGCCATCGGAGGGGCCAACCAAGCAAACTGGGAACGCATCGCAGACGTGCTGGGGCATCCGGAATGGAAAACTGACCCGCGCTTTGATAGCTCGGAAATCCGCCATTCCAACCGAAAGATCCTCGCCGCCCTTATTGAAGAGGTGTTGGCCAGCGACACGCTTGCCTCGTGGCTCGAGCGATTCGACGCAGCATCCATCCCGGCCGGGCCCGTGAACGATGTCGGCCAGGCACTGGAGCATGAGCAGGCACGGGCGGTCCGCATGGTTGTAGACGTCGAGGGGCCTGAGGGCAAAACCATGCGTGCGCTCGGATTGCCGATTCTGTTCAACGGAACGACACACGTTGCCAAGAGCGCGCCGCCCCGAGTCGGCGAAGACAGCGCGGATATTCTTCGTGAGTTCCAATTCTCCGAGGAAGAAATCGACAAGCTCGTCTCCAGCGGAGCGGTGTTTCAGACAGAGACCGGCCGCCGCATTTCGGCTGCGGAAGTTACCGAAGCAATTCCGTCCTGAATGGAGACACCATGAGAACCGAACTCAGCCACACATCAGAAGGCAATGCCGGCTCCCTTGCCCTCCATGAAGACCTCAAGCTGCGCGTGGAGAACGGCCTCGCAATTCTGTCCATCGAGCGCCCAGAGAAACGAAACGCGCTGACGCTTGCCATGTGGCGGGCAATTGGGAACACGATGGCTCAACTCGACGCACGAGACGATGTCCGGGTCATCGCGCTGACCGGAGGCGGGCCCAGCTTCTGCGCTGGAGCGGACATCGCCGAATTTGCGACTGTGCGCTCCAACCCCGAGCAGGTCGTGACCTACGAGGACGCCGTCGACGGCTGCTGCGACGCCATCGAAAACGTCTCGAAACCGACCATTGCTGCCATCAACGGCTTTTGCGTGGGGGGTGCAGTAAACCTCGCGATGGCGTGCGACTTCCGCTACGCGGTCCCGGAGGCCCAACTCTCCATTCCAGCCGCTCGCCTGTCCATTGTCTACGGCCTCAAAGGTACGCGTCGGCTGTTCGAGCTGGTTGGCATCTCCAATGCCAAACGTATCCTCTTCTCCGGTGACCGGCTCGATGTCGCAGAGAGTCGTCGGATTGGCCTCATCGACGAAGTCGCAGACGATGTTCTGGCGAAGACGCGCGCCTCGGCCGCCGTCCTCGCTGACAACGCGCCACTCTCCATTAGCGGCGCCAAGGCAATCTTGAACGGGCTGGCTACGGCCGATCCAAATCTGACCGAGGAAGCCGTTCAAGCCCTGGTAGACCGTGCTGCGCAAAGCGAGGATTACGCAGAAGGACGTCGGGCCTTCGGGGAAAAACGCCGCCCCGTGTTTCGGGGAAGATAAAGCGAGACACGCAACATAGTCACGCAGCCGGCAGGGTCGACACCAGACCGGCACACTATAAATAGAGAGGAGACGCTATGGAATCAAGCACACGTGCACGACAGTTGTTTACGGTATTGAGCACCCTGTCGGCAGTATCGGCCTACACGCTGCTTCCGGCCAACTCGGCCATTGCTCAGGAACCGTATCCGAGCAAGCCCATCCGGCTGGTCATCGGATTTCCGCCTGGAGGCGCGGCGGACACCATCGCACGGATCTATGGTGAAGCCCTTTCCAAAGAACTGAAACAGCCTGTCGTCGTCGACAATCGCCCCGGCGCCGGCACCACTATCGCAGCCGACTACGTCGCAAAGTCGCCTGCGGATGGCTACACGCTGTACATTGGCGGCGCCAGCCTGATGGGAGGTGACAACGCGCTTTACAAGAACCTGCGCTACACGCCGGCGGACTTTGTCCCTGTCACTCAACTGACGACTGCCCCCCTCCTCCTGGTTGCCGGAAAGAACAGCGGCATCAAGAGCACGGGCGAGCTGCTTCAGAGAGCGCGCCAGGCGCCCGGGGGGCTCAACTACTCGTCGAGTGGAAACGGCGTCATCACGCATCTTGCAGCCGTGCATTTCGCCAAGATGGCAGGCATCAGCATGACGCACGTTCCGTACAAGGGCGGTGCCCAATCTGGCCAGGCTGTTGCTGCCGGAGATGCGCAATTGAGCTTTGCCACGCCTGCTTCGGTCCAACCGCTCATTGATGCAGGAAAGCTGAATCCCCTTGCGGTGACATCGGCAAAGCGCTCCACCGTGATGCCGAACTATCCCACTATCGCAGAGGCGGGCGTACCGGGTTACGAACTGTCCAACTGGTATGGACTTTTTGTCACCAAGGGAACGGCTCCGGCGATTGTCCAACACCTCTTTACGGCAAGCGCCAAGGTCCTGCGAGAACAATCGGTCCAAAAGCAACTCGCCGGCCGCGGCGAGGAGGCGGCACCATCGGCTTCTCCCGATTCATTCAAGGTCTTCGCCGCGCAGGAAGGCAAACTGAATGTCGACCTGATCGCCCAAAGCGGTGCAAAAATTGACTAACTCGATAAACGCTCGTTTTCGACACCCCTCTGTTCGACCGCTCTATGCGGTCCGCCCGGCTCACCGAGAAGGGCGAATAGATGTTCACGCTCGGCCCCAGCCTTGACTTCCGTTACACCGCTGAAGGAATAAACAAACTCTCCCCACGGATGCTTCAGCACTGGGTACATCCCGTGTGCTGGCTGTGTACAGGCCCAGATTTTTTCACCCTTGCCTGGGCCGCCAGCAATGCCTCACTTCATGACGCACTTCGAGAAGAACCAACTCGCGGAAGGCGATCCGCCGAGGCGCAGTCAGGTCAAGTACGAAGCGATCCGCCTGAGCAACGTCGTGAAAGGCAGAAGCTCTCGCCGTGCAGGACTGTTCGCGGGAAGGCGCCGGTGATGGGCTGAAGCAATGAAACTTCATCCCCTAGGGGACCCTCTTCCCCAACCTGGCGAAGTGGCACCTCGGAAAGGGATGCGAGAGATATAGGGGCAGATTCGTGCAATGCGCGCCTTGCGAGCGAGCCCCGAAAGCGCCAGGAACCCATCTGCGCGAATACATTTCGCAAGCACTTAATGTTTTGCAAGTTCTTTAATGCGCAAGGTCAGTTGCGCCCACATCGCTATATAATGCATCCGTCATTTCACTGCGCACTGAACTATGGAATACGCTCCTGGTATCAGCCAGCTTGCCGGCCTGCTGGCCGATCCCGGCCGTGCGGCCATGTTGTGGGCGCTGATGGATGGCAGCGCCCGGCCTGCCGGCGAACTGGCGATGATTGCCGGGCTGTCGGCCTCCTCCACCAGTGGCCATCTGGCCCGCATGTCCGAAGGCGGGCTGCTGGCCGTGGAAACGCGCGGGCGCAATCGCTACTACCGGCTGGCCACGCCTGAAATTGGCGTGGCGATCGAGGCACTTGCGTCGGCGTCGCTGGCCAGCCAGCCACCGCGCCTGCGTGCCGTGCCGGTTTCCCGCACCGCGCCGCCGGCGCTGCGGCAGGCGCGCACCTGCTATGACCATCTGGCCGGGGAACTTGCGGTGGGTCTTTTCGAACGAATGTCCGAAGCGGGCTGGCTGATCGTGTCGGGCAGCACCGTCGACCTCAGCGCCCCCGGCGCGGAGGCGATGGGGCAGCTTGGCATCGACCTGGGCGCCACCCGCCGCAAGCGCCGGCAGTTTGCCTGCACCTGCCCGGACTGGAGCGAGCGCAAGCCTCATCTGGGCGGGGCGCTCGGCGCGGCGCTGCTCGAAAGCCTGCTGGCACGCGGGTGGATCGAGCGTACGGACACGTCGCGCGCCCTGCGCGTGACGCCCCGCGGCCAGCGCGAAATCGTGAACGTGGCCGCATGAGTGATATGAATACCAAAGCCAGAGGAGGAGCAGATGGCAATTGAACTGGACGACGACGCGCAAGACGCCATCAGCCGGCTGTTCGCGCTGATCAACCTCGGGGATAGCGCCCAGACCAGCCGGCAGTTCTCGCTGTTCGAGGAAGCGCTGGAAGACGCCGAGGAAGACGAGATCGATGCCGCCGGCCTGCTCTGGCAGGTCAAGGACATCATCGACTGGGAATCCGGCTACTACGTCGACTGGAAAGACGCCGAGTCCTTTATCGGCTGCCTGAACCAGCTTTGCGAGCGGATCGACCTCGAGGTGGACTGGGGCACCGAGGACACCGAGGACGAGGACTTCCTGGAAGGCACGAGCGTGCCCGAGCTGATGGAGATCGTCGCCACGCAGCTGCGCATGGCCGGCTACACGCTCTGGAACTGGGATACCGGCGGCGACGCCTACGGCGGCTGGATCACGCGCAGCGAGGACGACGAAGAGATACTCGAGATCGCCGACACGCTCGGCTTCGACATCCGCCCCGGCGACCAGCCCTACTGAGCTCCCGGCCCGCCCGGGAACTCAGTCGAGCCCGATCACCACGGCGCCGCCGTCATCGTCCGGCGTGTTGGCAATGTCGGTGGCTTCCGCCAGCGCCTTGGCACGCGGCGCCGGGCGCCGGGTCTCCGGCACGCCCAGCGTCTCTTCCAGCACGGTGAGGAAGGCCCGCACGCTCGGCGGCATCAGCTTGCGGGCCGGCATCAGCACGTACACCTTCAGCGGGGATGACGTATAGCCGGGCAGCACGCGCACCAGTTGGCCGTGTACCAGATGTTCGTGCACGAAGCGCGGCGACATGCGCGCCACGCCCAGCCCGTCCAGCGCGGCCTTGAGGCGGACTTCGGCGTTATGCGTGGAGATACGCGGCGAAACATCCATGGCGAAGGTTTCCACGCCGTCGCGCAGGAATTCCCATTGCACGTCGTCGAGGTTGCCCAGCGTCGGCCAGCCCTTCAGGTCCTGCGGCGCGCGCGGCAGGCCGTGCTCGCGGATCAGCGCGGGTGCTGCATAGAACGCACGCTCGATCAGCACCACGCGCTTGCTCGCGAACGAACTGTCGTGGAGGTTGGTGTCGGTCATGACGAAGGCGAGGTCGTAGCCGTGGCGGATCAGGTCGGGCTGGTCCCAGCTCATGTCGAGTTCCACGTGCAGCGACGGGTGCAGCTTGAGCAACCTCGAAAGCGAGGCCGAGAGGTGCTGCGAACCCACCTCGTAAGGTGTGGCGATGCGCAGCGTGCCGCTGACCTCGGCGCTCACCGAGGCGGCCTCCGCGCTGATCTCGCGCAGCTCGCCGAACAGCGGCGCCACACGGTCATAGAGCTGCTGGCCGCGCTGGGTCACGCGCACGCGCCGCGTGGTGCGCTCGAAGAGGCGCACGCCAAGCTGGGTTTCCAGCCGGGCAACCGCTGCGCTGGCCGATGACTTGGGCACTTCCGCCAGTTCGGCCCCCTGCGTGAAGCCGCCCCCTTCCACTACGCGGCAGAAGATTTCCCAGTCTTTCCAGTCGATCGATTTCATGAAACACCTTGGTCTTCGCGTGCCTCCGGGCACGGCCGGATTGTCCCACAGCACGAACAATCCTGCCGCTTGAGACTCAAGGCTGGGGAAAACATTGATTGATAATAATTCGTGTTACCGCGTACGATTCCCGCATCCGCCCCGAATGGGGTGTCTTGTGGGAGTTGCAATGCTGAAAGTCGCCGTCCTTCTCATCGCCGGTGCGTTTTCCACGGGTGCGCTCGCGGGCGCCAAGTGCGACAAGCATCCGAAGTCCGAATGGATGCCCGAGGCCGACGCCAAGGCCAAGATCGCCGCCCAGGGCTACAACATCAAGAAATTCAAGGTGGACGGCAACTGCTACGAGATCTACGGCACCACCAAGGACGGCAAGAAGGCCGAGATCTACTTCGACACGAAGACGCTCGACATCGTGAAGTCCGAGATCGAGAAGTAAACATGTCGGTCCCGGCTAGCCAGCTGCGCGAAGTCGCCACGCTCCGCGTCTGGGACGGGGTGGTGCGGCTCACGCATTGGAGCGTGGCGGCCATTGTGTGCTACGACATCATCGACGATTCCGGCGACCAGATGCACCGCCTGCTGGGCTACGTGGCCGCCGGACTCGTGCTGTTCCGCATCCTCTGGGGCTTCATCGGCAGCGAACACGCGCGCTTCCGCGCCTGGCTGCCGCGCCCTGCCGGTGTGCTGGTCCATGCCCGGGCCATGGCCCGGCGCCGCGCGCCGCGCTTCATCAGCCACACGCCGCTCGGCGCGGTGATGATGCTGGCGATGTGGACGCTGATCCTGCTGCTCGCCGTCACCGGCTGGCTCTCCCGCCTCGACCCGTTCTGGGGCGAGGACTGGCCCATCGACATCCATCGCTGGCTCTCCAACACGCTGCTCGGGCTGGTGGCGGTGCACGCGCTGGTGGCCATCGTTGCCAGCGTGGCCGGCAAGGAAAACCTGATCGGGGCGATGATTACCGGCCGCAAGCCACGCAACCTCGACTAGCCGGGGTTGCCGGAGCAGCGATCCCCGTGGCATAGTGCCCCCGTCGTACCTGTTTTACCCGCGTTATCGGGAGAGACTGTGCCTGCCGCCCGGCAGGCCGGCGCCGAAGGAGCAACCGCCCCGGAAACTCTCAGGCCAAAGGACCGGTAACGCCATTGCACTCTGAAGAACCCCGGCTCGCGTCAGCCGACGGTACCGAAGGAGCAAGCGATGCGCCCGCGCGCATCGTGAATCTCTCAGGTCAAGGACAGAGGGGGCGTGCGTCGCGCATGGTGCGCCACGTACCCCCCATCCACGACGTCCTGGAAGACCTGACAACATGAAGACAATCGCAGTCATCGGCGGTGGCATCACCGGCGTGACGACCGCTTACGCCCTCGCCAAACGTGGTTTCGCGGTCACGCTGCTCGAGCGCCATCGCTACGCGGCCATGGAAACCTCGTTCGCCAATGGCGGCCAGCTCTCCGCATCGAACGCCGAGGTCTGGACCCACCGCTCCACGCTGGTGAAGGGCATCAAGTGGATGCTGCGCAACGACGCCCCACTGCTGGTGAACCCCCGCCCCACCTGGCACAAGCTGAGCTGGTTCGCCGAATTCATCGCCGCCATGCCGCACTACCGGGCGAACACGATCGAGACCGCCCGGCTGGCCATCGCCGCCCGGGCGCACCTGTTCGGCTGGGCCGAGGCGGAAGGCATCGACTTCGACCTCAAGCGGCAGGGCATCCTCCATATCTACCGGGACAAGGCGGGCTTCGACCATGCCGGCGAGGTCTCCCGCCTGCTGGCCGAGGGCGGCCTGCCGCGCCGCGCGGTCACGCCCGAGGAGATGCGTGCGATCGAACCGACACTGGCCGGCCAGTACTACGGCGGCTACTACACCGAGAGCGACGCCACCGGCGACATCCACAAGTTCACCTCCGGCCTGGCCGCGGCGGCCCAGCGGCTCGGCGTGGTCACGCGCTACAGCCAGGATGTGCAGACGGTCACGTCGGACGGCCGCAGGGCCACCATCACCGTCCGCGACGGCGCGCAGGGCACCGCAACCACGTCGACGACCTTCGACGCCGTGGTGGTCTGCGCCGGGGTGGCCAGCCGGCAGTTCGCCGCGCAACTGGGCGACCGCGTGAACATCTACCCGGTGAAGGGCTATTCGATCACGGTGAACCTGCCCGACGCCGCCAGCCAGGCTGCGGCCCCTACGGTCAGCCTGCTCGACGACGAGACCAAGCTCGTGACCAGCCGGCTCGGCGTGGACCGCTTCCGCGTGGCCGGCACGGCCGAGTTCAACGGCATCGACCGCGACATCCGCGCGGACCGCATCCGCCCGCTGATCGACTGGGTCAACACCTGCTTCCCCGGCGTGAGCACGCGCAGCGTGGTGCCGTGGGCGGGGCTGCGGCCGATGATGCCGAACATGATGCCGCGCGTGGGGCGCGGGCGGCAGGCCAACGTGTTCTACAACACGGGGCACGGGCATCTGGGGTGGACGTTGTCGGCAGTGACGGCCGAGATGGTGGGCGATGTCATCCGGCAGGCGGCAGGCGAGCGCGCGACGGTGCGGGCGGGCCTGGCACTGGCTGGCGAGGGCTGATCGATCGCAGGAAGCAAAAAAGCCCGCGACTTTCGTCGCGGGCTTTTTTGCTGAAACTTTGGTGCCCAGGAGAGGACTCGAACCTCCACAGTGTTGCCACCGCTAGGACCTGAACCTAGTGCGTCTACCAATTCCGCCACCTGGGCAAGGTGAGCGGCGCATTCTACATGACCTTGCGGATTTTGCAAGCCCCCGCGCGTGCCACTACGCCTGCAGGCCCATGTAGATCTTCCCATCCTGAACGAAGCGATTGCGCCCGGCGCGCTTGGCCTGGTACATCGCGCTGTCCGCCCGGTGCAGCAGCGGCTCCAGCCGTGGCGCGTCCGGCACCGCGCAGGCTGCGCCCACGCTGATTGTGACGAAGGGCTGCACCGGCGTGCCGTTGTGCGGGATCTCCAGGTCGCGCACCGCCGCCACCATGCGGCGCGCCACGTTGCGCGTCTCGTCCTGCGATGCATCCGGCAGCACCACCGCGAACTCCTCGCCGCCCAGCCGCGCGCAGAACTGCTCCCCCGCCAGCACGCTGGTCAGCGCGGTGGCCACCCGGCGCAGGCAGTCGTCGCCGCAGGGGTGGCCGTACAGGTCGTTGTATTGCTTGAAGAGGTCCACGTCGAGAATCAGCAGCCCGATCGGCGCGTTCGCCTCGAAGGCCCGGGTCACGGCCAGCAGGGACTCGCGCTGGAAGAAGCGCCGGTTCGGAATGCCGGTCAACGCGTCGATGTCGAGGTCCGCCTCCACGCGCGAGAGCCGCGCCTCGGTCTGGCCGAGCTGGGCCGTCAGCGCCAGTTCGCGCGACTGGTAGCGGCTGATGTCGCGCATGAAGACCAGCGTGCCGATGCGTTTGCCGTCCAGCCGCATCACCGGCTCCGCCGTCACTTCGTAGTGCGCGTCCTGGGGAATGTAGGGGACGGCGCCGTCGCCGGCCCCCGCCTCGCGCGGCTGGCGCAGCGCCTCGTCCCACACGGCCGGCATCGGCTGCCCCCGGCGCAGGTCGGGCACCAGCCGCACGGCGGCCGGGTTGAACTCGACGATGTGCCCCTTCGCGTCGACGATCACGCAGCCATCGCCAATCGTGTCGAACACACGCAGCCGCGCGTAGTGGCCGATGTCATCCAGATGGGTGCGCAGCGCGCAGATCCAGACCACCACCGTCATCAGGGAGAACGTGGCCGGGGTCAGGTCGCCGCCCAGCGGGCTGGTCCAGCGCTGCAGGTAGGCCATGTGGGTCAGCAGCGGCAGGGTCAGGCTGCTGGCCACGATGGCCCGGCCCCAACGCGTCAGCGCCGCATTGGGCACCTCCGCCGTAAGCAGGAAGACCAGGCTCAGCAGCAGCATGAAATAGGTCCACGCCGCCACCACCACGTAGCCGGGGCCATGGTGGAAGATGGCGCCCGGCGAGACCCCGGCCGGCATCAGGTCGATGCGCGTCCAGATCAGGTGATGCCGCTCGTTGGTCAGCACCAGCACCACGGACACCACCGCCGCCAGCACCGGCAGCCACAGCCGCGACCACGGCACCACGTAGCGCGGCCGGCTCAGGTGGATCATCGCCACCAGCCAGCCGATGGGCACCATCACGATACCGACGTACTGGGCCTTGGCCCAGAAGATGCGTCCGGCCAGGTCGGCCGAACTGACTTCCAGGAGCCGCCCGCCGCTCCAGATCGCCACGCCGCCGGCCAGCACGAGGAAAGCCTTGATCGTGGGATCGTCGCGGCGCGGCCAGGTGGCGATAACCATGCCCACGCTGCACACCACGGCTATGGTCAGGCAAAGGACAAGAGGGTACGAGGGCATGAGAACGGCGGGGAACCTGATGAAGAGCCGCCGCGCCCGACATGGCGGAGGCGCCCCATTATAGGGGCTAGCCGGGGCGCCACCCCATCGCCCCCCACTTACTTGGAGCGGCTGCGGTCCCCGCCACGCGAGTCCATGATGATCATGGTGCGATCCAGCACGCCGGCGTCGTCGAAATAGGCGCTGAAGTGCGCCGGCAGGTTGCCGGCCATGTACATCCGGTAGCTCCACGCCTCCCGCTTCATCAGGGTGAAGTACTGCACCGGCTCGCGCGGCAGGCCGAAGCGCTCGGCGATGTCGCGCTTGGTCCAGACCCCGGGGCGCGCCTCGTAGATCTCCTTCTCGGTCAGGGTCTGGCGGAAGCCGGTCAGCTTGCCGGCGGCGTCGAAGTCCGCGGCGTAGACCTCGTAGCCATAGGGCTGCTTGGAATAGATCCAGCGCTGGGTGCCGTCCGCCAGCTGGTAGGTCTCGGTCGGGTTGCCGAAGGTCTCGCGCACCGCGCTTTGCGGGCTGCCGAGCATCGACTGGGCGGTCTGCACCGGCTGGAGCGTGGCGCAACCGGCCAGGACCACGGCGGCCACGGCGGCGAGGGCGGCCAGGAGCGCGACGCGGGCGGCGCGCACGGAAAACGGGATGGGCATGGCATGTCTCCAGAGTCCATGCCAAGCATAGCCCAGCCGGCTGAACTCAGCGCTGCGGCTGCGGCCAGCCCGCGCGGACAATCTCCCGGTCGTCGATCGGCCAGTGCAGCGCGGCCGCCACCACGCCGAGCGCCATGGCCCCCATCCACACCAGGTCGTACGAGCGCGTGGCCTCGAACACCACCCCGCCCAGCCAGACCCCCAGGAACGAGCCCAACTGGTGGCCGAAGAACACAAAGCCGAACAGCGTGGTGATATAGCGCACCCCGAAGACCTGCGAGACGATGCCGCTGGTCAGCGGCACGGTGCCGAGCCAGAGGAAGCCCATCACCGCCGCAAACCCGTAGAGCGTAGCGGCGCTGAGCGGCAGCAGCACGAACAGCGCCATCGCCGCCGTCCGTACTAAATAGATACCGGCCAGCAGATACTTGCGCGAATGCCGGCCGCCCAGCACGCCGAACCAGTACGTCCCGGCGATATTGGCCAGCGCGATGACCGCCAGCGCGGCCATGCCCTCGGACGGCTGCATGCCCTTGTCGCGCAGGTAGGCCGGCAGGTGATTGGCGATAAAAGCCAACTGAAAGCCACATGCGAGGAAGCCGAGGTTGAGCAGCCAGAAGCCGGAATGGCGGAAGGCCTCGCGCACCGCCCCAAGCAGCGGCGGCTGGGCGCCGCCAACTCCTCCGCCTCCGCCTCCGACCCCGGCGCCGCCAGCCGGCTGTGCCCGGTCCTGGAACGGCAGCGCCAGCGGCAGCATGGCGGCGGCGGTCACGGCCAGGATCAGCAGCGCGCCGCGCCAGCCCGCCTGGAGGATCATGGCCTGCGCGCCCGGCACCAGCAGGAACTGGCCAATGCCGCCCATCGCCCCGGCCAGCCCCAGCGCCCGGCTGCGCTGCGCCGGCGCAATCATCCGGCTCAAGGCGCCATAGACCACGCCGAAGGTGGTGCCGGACAGCGCCACGCCCACGCACAGCCCCGCTGACCAGACGAACGCCGCCGGCGTGGCCGCCTGCGCCATCAGGAACAGGCCCGCCGCGTACAGCGCCAGGCCGGCCAGCATCACCCGGGCCGAGCCGAAGCGGTCTGCCACCATGCCGGTGAACGGCTGGGCCAGCCCCCAGGTGAGGTTCTGCACGGCCATGGCGAAGGCAAAGGTTTCGCGCGTCCAGCCCCGGTCCGTGATGATCGGCAGCATGAACAGGCCCTGCACGTGCCGAGCGCCCAGCGCCAGCCCCATCACGAGCCCGCCGGCCAGCAGCAGGAACCAGGCGGTGCGCCACCAGGGCGGCAATGCGGTGCCGGCATGGGACGTGGGGTGACTGGTCATGGCGATGGGGTCCGGAAAAGATGGCGATCGGGTCGCACGGTCGTTCTATTTCAGGCGATCGGCGGCGCCGGTTCAAGCGACATTTCCGCCCTGCTGCCATGCGTGCAGCTCATGGCAACAGCGGTTCTCCCGTGCTTTAATCCCAGCACACCATTTCACCCATCCCACCATGTCCGTCCCGCTCGCCCGGCTGTTCCCGCTCGATCTGCTCAAGGGCTTCGTGGCCGTTGGCCGGCGCATGAGCATCACCCAGGCCGCCGACGACCTGTGCCTGACGCAGTCCGCCGTCAGCCGGCAGATCCGCGCGCTGGAAGACCATCTGCAAGTGCGCCTGTTCGTGCGCCAGCATCGCGGCGTGGCCTTCACGCCCGAGGGCGAGCGGCTGTTCCGCAGCGCCGACGGCGCCGTGCAGCAGCTCCAGGACGTGGCCGGCGAACTGCGCAGGCGCGATGGCCGCCAGCCGGTGACCGTGACGGCCAGCATCGGCGTGGCCGGGCTGTGGCTGCTGCCGCGCCTGGGCAGCCTGCAGCGCGCCCATCCGCAGCTCGACGTACGGCTCTCCGCGAGCAACCAGATCAGCGACCTGCGTGCGGACGGCATCGACCTCGCCATCCGCTATTGCCGCGAGGCCGACGCCCCGGCAGACGCCATCCGCCTGTTCGATGAAACCATCGCCCCGGTTGCCCATCCGTCGCTGGGCGCGCACCGGCTGACCACCGTCGCCGAGCTCGCCCAGTTGCCCCTGCTCGAATTCGACGATCCACGCCCCTGGCTGCACTGGCGCAACTGGCTCGGCGCGCATGGCTACCGGCAGGCCAGCCGGCGCGGCATCCTGCGCTTCAACCAGTACGACCAGATGATTCACGCGGCGCTGGCCGGCCAGGGGGTGGCGCTGGGGCGGCTCGAATTGATCCAGCCGTTGATCGCCGGCGGGCAACTGGCGGTGGTCGATATGCCCGGCGCCGCGCTGGGCAGCCCCAACGCGTTCTGGCTGATCCACGCCACCGACCATCCGCGCGAAGACGTGGCGCGCGTGGCCGCCTGGATTCGCGCCGAGGCCGCCCGGGTGGCGCCCGCCTCAGCGCAGCGGCAGGCTGCGCCAGCGCCACCGGGGCCGTAGCGGCGGCGTAGGCGGCGTAGGCAGGGCAGGCGGGGCGCTCACCCGGCACACGGTCACGGCGCCGTGGCCCAGCGCGGTCAGGAAATAGGTGGCGTCCTCGGTCACGCGGTGCCGCTGCCCGGCCTCCAGCACGATATCGGGCGAACGCCGCGGCCGGGCGCCTTCCAGCGTCAGCCACAGCGTGCCTCCGGCGCAGGCCAGTTCGGCCCCGGCGCGCAAGGCCATGGGCAGGCAGTCATTCTCGATCATCAGGGTGTAGGTCATCATGGGCTCCGGCAACGCTTTCATCGTCGCCGACCGGCCGGGCCGGTGCCATGCGGATTGCGGCGCGCTCGCATGACTTCCGCGCCGACGTTCGGGCTGACTTCCGCGCTGACTTTCGCCAACAAGACGTCAACTTTCCGGCAGGGGATGCCGATAGAATGCGGTGTCGGCGCGCATTCCGTGCCGTCTTGCCACCGATTGCCATGGACCCGATCTCGTTTGAATTTGTCTCCGTCGAGGAAGCCAGGAAGATTCTCGACGGCGAGGTGCCGACTACCGGCACCGGCACCGTGGACTGGCGCGACGCCCGCCAGCCGCCGGACCCGGCCACGCAGGTGCTGACGCCCGCCGCGCTGAAGTGGCTCGCGCAGCTACCGCGCGAGGTGCGGCCCCTGGAGCTGTTCCACACCTATCCGCGCATCGCCAATCAGCTTGCCGCGCTGGCCGGCCAGCAGGGCTACCCGACCCCGGTCACGCTCTTCCTGGCCGACCTGCTGATCGACAAGCGCGGGAGCCGGCAAGGCTTTCCGGGCGGCATCGCCCAGGAGCTGTCACGGCTTCAGGAGCATCTGCTCCAGTCCTCCGAGCCGCCCGAGGCCGATTCCCCCCCATCCGCCCCATCCGCCCCATCCCTATAGCTGGTCCTCCACCGGCAGCACCCGCAGGATGCCGATGCCCATGTGCTGCCACACACTCATGTCGGGCTCGCTCTCCACGGTTGAAACCTCGCCTTTCTCGCGCGTGGTCCACGTCATGGACTCCCCGCCGCCCTCCCCTTTGCGCAGTTCGACCTTGTAGGCGATGTCGAGCAGGCCGTCATCCATGCTCTTGACCAGCCGCTCGGCCAGCGGGGGGCTGTCCAGCACCACGCCCATCTCCGTATTGAGCTTGATCGAGCGCGGGTCCAGGTTCAGGGAGCCGATGAACAGCAGGCGCCGGTCCACCACATAGGTCTTGGCGTGCAGGCTGGCGCGGCTGGAGGCGAACATCCGGCTCTTGCGCGCCCGGCCGCGCGCCAGCTCGGCGTTCGCGGTGGGCTTCAGTTCATAGAGTTCGATGCCGGCCCGCAGCAGCGCCTTGCGCCGGGGCGCGTAGCCGGCGTGCACGGCGGCCACGTCCGTGGCGGCGAACGAGTTGGTCAGCACGCGGATCTTCACCCCCCGTTTGGCGATACCGGCCAGCCAGGCCATGTTCTCGTCGTCGGGCACGAAATACGGCGACACCAGCACCAGCTCGTGCTCTGCCTTTTCCATCATCGCGCGCAACTGCGGAATGGCGTGGGAGGTTGGGTCGTCCGGGTCTTCCTCCACCTTGTCGGCCTTGTCCGCGATGATGCGCGCACCGCCCACGTAGCCGGGCAGATGCCCGAGCTCGATCCCGCGCGCCAGCCCCGAGTCGAGCAGTTCCTGCACGAACTCGCTGGCGCGCACCTGGTCGCCGCGCGCCTCGATGGCCTTGCGGAAGGCGCGCAGCTCGGCCGGCGCCTCCTTGCCCTCCGGCACCAGCGTGGCCACCGGGTAGGCGCTCGCGCTGTTCCAGTATTCGTCGAACACGGCGCTCGCGGCCGGCACGGCGGGCCCGGCCACCATCACGTCCAGGTCGCTGAAATCCATGTCCGGCTTGGCCGAGAAATAGGCGTCGCCGATATTGCGCCCGCCGACGATGGTGACGAGGTTGTCCACCGTCATCTGCTTGTTGTGCATGCGGCGGTTGAGCCGGCCGAAGTCAAACGCCAGTTCGAACCAGCGCGCGCGGCGGCTGGCAAACGGGTTGAAGATGCGCACCTCGATATTGGGGTGGGAATCGACGGCGGCCCAGGTCTTGTCCTGCTTGCCGGTGTGGATGTCATCCATCAGGATGCGCACGCGCACGCCCCGGTCGGCCGCGTCGATCAGGTCGCCCATCAGCACGCTGCCGGTGTTGTCGATGTCGAAGATGTAGTACTGGATGTCCAGCGTCTTCTGGGCGGCGCGCGCCAGCGCCATGCGGGCGGCCAGCGCGTCCGGGCCGGCGCCGAGCGGATAGAAGATCGACTTTCCGGGGTTCTGCGCCAGCCGGGGCGCCAGGGTGCGGGCCAGCAGCGTGTTGCTGGTGTCCTTGGCGGCGTAGCTGGGGGTGCGGCCGGCATTGGCCGGCAGGCTCGCGCAACCGGCCAGCGCAGCCAGGCAGAGAGCGGTCAGCAGCAGCGCCGCCAGCGAGCGGCCGCGCCGCCAGCCGGCCCAGCCCGGCCCGCCCACCCCGTCCATCCAGAGCCTCAGCATCGGCGCCATGATCCGCTCTCCTCGAAGATCCCCGTCAGGCCATCTTGCTGCATTGCGGGAACGGCTCTGCATCCGCCCCTTTCTTCACCTGTCTTCCACCTTATACCGCCGCCCCCGCCTGCGGGAGGGTGCACGCGCGGTAGTAGCCGCGCACGATCTGCTGGGCCACCGGCAGGCGCGCGCTCACCGGCACCGGGAACCGCACGATGGCGTCCACCCGCTCGGCGTCCACGGGTTCGAACAGCACGCGCGGCTCGAACTGCGACAGGTCCACGAAGCGCATGTCGCCATACCGGCGCAGCGTGCGGCCGGCCTCTTCCATGAACGGCTCGCACGCCTGGCGCGCCACGGCCAGCAGCTTCGCCTCCACCACGTCCGGGTCCATGCCCACCGCCAGCGGAATGCGCACCATGTCCAGCGTGTACTTGCCGGCCTGCGAATGGTTGCGCACGGCCGTGGTCAGCAGCAGGCTGTTCGGCACCTGCACCGTAAAGCCCGTGTACTGGCGCGTGGGCGCCACCTCCACCAGCGTGGTGGACATGACATCCATGTCGATGACCTCCCCGCCGAACGGCCCGATCTCGACCAGATCGCCCAGCTGGTAGGGCCGCGTAATCATCCGCATGAACGCGCCCAGGAAACACATCACCAGTTCCTTGCCGACCAGGATCAGGGCCGCCGCGAACGCCGCCAGCGAAATGGCCACGCTCTTCAGCTCCGACACCCAGATGCCGAGCAACAGCAGGAACATCACTGCCGCCACCACATTGCGCGACGCCACGGTCCAGGCGCGATAGGCGCCCCGGTTGTCCGCCTGCAGCCGCCCCGAGAAGAAGCGGTTGATCAGCTTGACCACCAGCGTGCCCGCCAGGACCACCACCATGCTGGCGACCACGTTGATCAGGAGACTGTCGTTGGCGTTGAAGTGCATGGCGGGCGGGCATCCGGGGGCGCGCGCCGGCGGGATCTGTAACACATTGTTGCAAACCACGGCGCGGGGGCGGCGCCAGCTGATCAGATGCCGATGCCGCCCACCCGGATTCTATCCACACGCCACTGTGCCGGGCGCGCGGTGGCGCCAACAGGGGTGGGCGTCTGGTTTGCGTGTAGGCGTTTTCTTAGGTGCGCCAGCCCAGCCCCAGCGCCTTCTGCAGCGAAACGTAGTCCTTGAGCAGGTTGGCATCGCCCGAAATCCGGTCCTGCTGGGCCACCACGCGGGTGCGCTCCACGTCCAGCCATTCGAGCATGCTGGCGGTGCCCGCCCGGTAGCGCTGCTGCTGGAGCGTGGAGGCGCGCTCGGCGGACGCCTCCACGCGGCGCAGCACCACCACGTTGTCGCGCTGGTGCCCGTAGCGGGAGAGCGCCACGTCGGCATCGCGCAGCGCCTTGAGCACCACGCTCTCGTAGCTGGCCTCGGCTTCGTCCCGGCCGGCCTCGGCGTTATCCACGCTCGCCGCCACCCGGCCAAAGTCGAGGATGTTCCATTGCAGGCGCGGCAGCGTCAGCCACGTGCCGTTTTCCTTGCGGACGAGGTGGCCCGGGTCCATCGCACTGAAGCCGAGCGAGCCGAGCAGCGACACCTTCGGGAACCAGTCCGCCTTGCGCTCGCCGATCTGCGCCGTGCGCGAGGCCAGCCGGCGTTCGGCCACGCGGATATCGGGCCGGGCCTTGAGCAGCGTGGCGGGATCGCCCACGGCCACGGTCTCGGGCAGCACCGGCAGGTCGCGCGACGGACCCAGCGCAGTGTCCAGCGTGCCGGGCGAGCGGCCGGTCAGCAGTGCGAGCTGGTCGAACGATTCGATCAAACCCGCCTCCACCGGGGCGATGCGGGCGCGGGTGTTTTCCAGCTGCGTCAGCAGCCGTTCCACTTCGAGTTCGGAGGCCACGCCGCGCGCGCGGCGCTGGCGGGTCAGGTCGAGCATGTCGGCTTCCAGCGTCTCCGACGCGCGCAGATGGGCCAGGCTGGCCTGCTGCTCGCGCAGCGTGACGTAGGCCTGCGCCACTTCGGCGGCCAGCTGCACGTGGGCATCGGCCAGTTCGGCATCGGCGGCATCGGCCTCGGCGGATGCCGCTTCGATGGCGCGGCGCGTGCCGCCGAACAGGTCGAGTTCCCAGCTCGCATCGAACCCGGCGATATAGAGCGACAGCGGCCCCCGGCCGCCCCCGCCCCCTCCGCCCCCTCCGCCCCCTCCGTCGCCGCCAAACGAGGCCAGGTCCGGCTCGCGCGTGCGCAGCATGGCAGCGCTGGCATTGACCTTCGGCATCAGGTTTGCGCGATTCCCGGCCAGCCCGGCGCGGGCTTGCCGCACGCGGGCGCGCGAGGCGCGGATGTCCGGGCTGTCGCGCAGCGCGGTTTCGATCAGGTTGGCCAGCAGCGGGTCGCCCAGTGCGCGCCACCAGTCGGCCACGTCAGGCTGGCGTGCCTCGGCCAGTGTCGGTGCGTGCGGGAAGGTGCCGGCCGCCACCGCATTGCCGGCCACTTCCGGGGCGGTGCGGTAGTCGGGGCCCACGGTGCAGCCGGCGGCGGCCAGGGCGGCAACGAGGAGAATCAGCGCCGGCCGGGCGGCGCGAAGGGGTGCGTACATATTAGGTACCGCTTTATTTATCGATTTAGTGACCGGCTTCGACCGGGGCTGCGCCCGGACGGGGCGCCTTCAGCAGCAGTGCCAGCGGCACGCAGCACAGCAGCGCCAGCCCGAGGGCATAGAAGGTTTCCGAGAACGTCATCACCGCGGCCTGCCGGGCGATCTCGCCGGACAACTGCGCCACGGCCTGGAGGCTGGCGTGGGCATAGTCGCCGCCCTGCGCCACGAAGCTGGCGATGCTGGAGGACATGTGCTCCTGCCCGATCGAACTATTGGCCGTGACCGATTCCCGGATCACCGCGTCGTGGTAGGCGTTGCGGCGGTCGATCAGCGTGCCGAGCAGCGCCAGCCCGATCGAGCCGCCCAGGTTGCGGGCCATGTTGTAGAGCCCGGCGGCATCGCCGGCCTCATGGGTGGCCACTGCCGCCATCGACGCCTGATTCAGCGGCATCATCGCCAAAATCTGCCCGAAGCCGCGCAGGATCTGCGACAGCGTGAAGTCATGCCCCACGCTGTCCGTCGTCAGGCTGATATCGAGCATGCAACTGCCGAAGAAGCACACCAGCCCGGTAATCACCAGCCAGCGGCTGTCCACCTTGCCGAGCAGGCGCGGCAGCACCGGCATCATCAGGAACGCCGGCAGCCCGGACAGCAGCATGATCCCGCCGGCCTGCTCGGCGTTGTAGCCGGCAATCGTGGCCAGGAACTGCGGCAGCAGGTAGGACACCCCGTACAGCCCCGCCCCGACCACCGAGACGATCAAAATCACGCTCGCGTAGTGCTTGTTCAGCAGCAGGCGCAGCCGCACGATGGGTGTCTTGGCCGTGAACTGGGCGACGAACATCATCCCCAGGCCGATGGCCGACAGGGCGGACAGGTAGACGATGGTCGCCGACTCGAACCACTGCTCGCGCTGGCCCTCCTCGAGCACCACGGTCAGCGAGCTGAGGCCGATGGCCAGCCCGATAATGCCGAGCCAGTCCGCCTTGATGAAGGCCGACAGGTCCGCCCGCTCGGGCTTGAGCCCGAAGTACAGCAGCGGCACCAGCACGGCAGTCACCGGCAGGTTCAGGAAGAAGCACCAGCGCCAGTTCACGTTCTCGGCCAGCCAGCCGCCCACCACGGGGCCCAGCAGCGGCCCGAGCAGCACGATCAGCCCGAACATCGACATGCCGATGGGCATCTGGTGGCGCGGCAGCCGGGTACGGACGATGGTCTGCGCGGTGGGGATCATCGCCCCGCCGGCAAAGCCCTGCCCGATCCGGCCGATGACCATCTCCGGCAGCGAATGGGACAGGCCGCACATCATCGAGAACGCCGTGAACAGCAGCGCGTTCCACATCAGGAAGCGGCGCAGCCCGAACACCCGCGTCAGCCACGCGGTGAGCGGGATGATGACGATCTCGGCCATCAGGTAGCCGGTGGACACCCACGTGCCCTCGGTGCCGGCCGCGCCGATCTGGCCCTGGATCTGGGGCAGCGCCGAGTTGGTGATGGAGATGTCGAGCGTGGCCAGCAGCGCGCCGAGCGAGCCGGCGGCCACGGCGATCCAGTCGGCGGCGGTGGCGTTGGCGGGCTTGTCGTTCGGTGGCGTGGCGGGAGCGGCGGGGGCGGCCCCGGCGGGGAGCGCCGTTTCAGCCATGGCGGGCCTCGCCGGCGCGGGCTTGTGCCGGATGCATGTCCCGCGTATCGACATCCACCACCACGGAGAGGCCCGGCATCAGCACCGCGCGCGCCTCCGGCGTCACATCCACATGAATCCGCACCGGCACGCGCTGGACGATCTTGGTGAAGTTGCCGGTGGCGTTCTGCGCCGGCAGCAGCGCGAACTGCGAGCCGGTGCCGGGCGAGAGGCTGTCCACCACGCCGTGGAGGTCTTCACCGGGCAGCGCATCCACATGCAGCGTCACACGCTGGCCGGGACGCATGCGACCCACCTGCGTTTCCTTGAAATTGGCGGTCAGGTAGAGGTCCTGCACCGGCACCACGGTCAGCAGGCGCGTGCCGGGCTGGGCGAACTGGCCCACGCGCACGCCCTTGTCGGCCACGCGGCCGGCGTTGGTGGCGCGAACCACGGTGTCATCCAGGTCGAGCCGGGCCTGCCGCGCGCTGGCCTGTCCCACCTCCAGTTGCGCCTGCGCCTGCTGGAGCCGCGCCTGCAGCGTCACCACCTGGCTCTGCTCCACACGCAGCGCGGCCTCGTTGGCGGCCAGCGTGGTACCCGCGCGGGTCTGGGCGTTACGCAGTTCGGCGGTACGTTCCTCGGTCTCGGCGCCGGACTTCACCAGCGGCGCGTAGCGCTCCACCTGCGAGGCGGCGTAGCGGGCGTTGGCGCGGGCGCCTTCCACCTCGGCGCCGGCCTGGGCGATGCGCGCCTTCTGCTGGGCAAGGTCGGCCTCGGCCCGCGCCACGTCCGCCTGGCGCGAGGCCACGGTGGCCTGCGCCTCATCGAAGGCCGCCTGGTACTGGCGATTGTCGAGGCGCACCAGCGCCTGACCCGCGGTGACCTGCTGGTTGTCGCGCACGAAGACTTCGGCCACGTAGCCGCTCACCTTCGGCGCCACCGTCACGCTGTCCGCCTGGAGGTAGGCATCGTCGGTGCTTTCGATAAAGCGGCCTACCAGCCACCAGCGCGTGCCGAATGCCACGGCGGCCAGCAGCGCGAGCGCGCCCAGCGCCAGCAGCACGGTGCGGCGGCGCGAGGCAGCGCGCGGCTTGCGCGCCGAAGATCCAGTGGAGGCAGGGAGGCCGGCGGCCGGATGGGCGGCGGCGGAAGATTGGGGGGCAGACATGGGGGCGCGGGGCTTTGACAGCACTAATGACGGGGACCGCGCAATTATTCCACTTGGAATAATTGTGTCAACTGATATATTTCTGCCTGCCCACGGACTGAGGAAAACGCAACATGGCCCGACACAAGCCCGCCACCGAAGGCGGCTACCAGCGCGGCGAAGAGACGCGCGCGCGGATCATCGACGCCGCGCTGCGGCTCTTTGGCGCACACGGTTTCGATGGGGCCTCCACGCGCGACATCGCCCGCGAGGCCGGGGTCAACGCGCCCGCGCTACAGTACTACTTCGACAATAAGGAAGGGGTGTACCTGGCGTGCATCGACTACTTCGTTGACCGCGCCTGGGGTCTGCTGGCCGATGTGGTGATCGCCGCCGAGGCCGTCGTGGCCCGCCCGGATGCCACCGACGCCGAGCTGATCGACGCCTACCTGGGCCTGCAGCTGCGCTTCACCACCTTCCTGCATGAATGCCCGGACACCGACCACTGGCGCCAGTTCATGGCGCGTGAGCGCGCGGGGCTCGGGCCGCCCGCCGCGTTCGAGCGCATCGACGCGGGCATCAATCGCCGCATTTTCGCGGTGACATCACAGGTAATCGGGCGCCTGACCGGCCAGCCGGCCACGGACGAGGCGACGCGCATCCGCACCATCGCCATCGACAGTCAGGTGGCAGCCTTCAAGGTCATGCGCCGCCACGTGCTCAAGGCGCTGAACTGGGACGCTTTCGGGGAAGCCGAGACCGCCCGGGTGCAGGAAGTGATCCGCGAGCAGACGCGGACGTTGCTCCAAGCGCTCGTTGCGCAGCGCAATGCAAAGGATCTACGAGGCTAGAGCATTTACTCTAACTCCCAGGATGGTGGGATGGAACCTTTGTGATTAGGTCGTCAAATCAATGACTTAAGTCATCACACCATCCAGCCTGACGAGGCAAATCGCCCATTTTTCCAACGAAATACGATTGCGCGGCGCAAAAAGTCCTTGCTTGTCTATCTAGTAGTAGATACTATTCGAGCCATGGACGCCGCTGCACCACCCGGCAAACAGAAACAAGCCCCGCGATGCAGTACCCGTCCACGCAGTACAAGTTGTCGATCAGTACCGGAAGGCGGTCTTTTTTTTAGCCCTGAAAATCTACCTACCAGTAGATAGCAGCAAAAGAAAAGACAGCCACAATGCAGCAAAACAACGCAGCACCGACGGCCCCGTGATCCACCTCCAATCGAGATCGCCCGGCCCAACGAAGACAAGGAGCTACACCATGAACGCCAAGACCATCCTTACCGCCGCCGCCCTCGCCGCCGCCTTCGTGACTGGCGCTGCGCAAGCCGCTCCCGCCAACAAGACCGGTGAAGTCTACGGCTACAGCTACCGCGTGAACGACGCCCGCAACGCCTTCACCGATGGCGCCCGCGCCAGCGGCGTGAACGAACCGCGCAACCCGTATGTCGATGGTGCCCGCGTTGGCAAGGCTGACCCGTTCACCGACGGTGCCCGCACCGTTGCCGGCCTGGATCGTACCGGTGTTTCGGCCAGCCCGGCCCGCACCGCCGACCCGTACCTGGACGGCGCCCGCCAAGGCAGGTTCGACACGTTCAGCGAAGGTGCCCGCACGGTAGCCGGCCTGGATCGCACCGGTGTCTCGGCCAGCCCGGCCCGCACCGCTGATCCGTACCTGGATGGTGCCCGCCAAGGCAAGTTTGACCCGTTCACCGAAGGCGCCAACGCCTGAGTCCCGCCCGATGACGGCGGATTGGAAGTACGTCAGACAAACGGAGCAGTAGCCTCGGGGCTCCCCGAGGCGGGCTCCGGGTTGTCATTCCTGGAGTCCATCATGACTTTCCGTAACAGTGCAGTACTCGTAGGCGGCTGGGTGGCCGTCGTCGTGGCGAGCGGTTCCGCCGCCGCCGTGGTCGCGCAGACGCTGATCTGAGCGCCGCCCCCCCTTCGCCACAGGACCGGTTCCGGTCAGCCCTGCAAGACGCCGATGAACGCCGGCAGCGCGTAGGGCTTGCGCAGCGTGACCGCGTTTGGCAATGCGGCACGCTGCACGGGCGTGAGCACCACGTCGTAACCGCTCACGAAGATCACCCGCAGCGCCGGTTGCAGCCGGCAGGCATCCATCGCCAGGTCCACGCCGGAGGCGCCGGACAGCCCCACATCGGTCAGCAATACATCGACCGGCCCCTCGCGCAGCACGGCCATTGCCTCGGCATCGGTGCTCGCTTCCACCACGCTTAGCCCGAAGGTCCGCATCAGCTCCGCGGTGCTGGCACGCACCAGTGCGTCGTCTTCGACAAAGAGGATGCGCTGCGGCGCCAGTTGCATCGAGGGTGGCGTATCAGGCCCCCCCATGGCGATCGAAGCCGGCGCCTCAGCCGGCGCCGGGCCCAGTTCGGCCCCGCCGCTCACCAGCACATGGCGCACCTTGCGCGCGAGCGCCTCGCGCGTGTACGGCTTGCTCAGCAGTTCGATGCCCTCGTCGAGCCGCCCGCTGTGGACAATGGCGTTGTCCGTATAGCCCGAGGTGAACAGCACCGCGATGCCGGGCAGCCGCTCGCGCACCTTGCGCGCCATTTCCGTGCTGCGCAGCGGGCCGGGCATGACCACATCGCTGAACAGCAGGTCCACCGGCACGCCGCTCTCGACGATGGCCAGCGCGCTCAGCGCGTCGCGCGCCTTCAGCACGCGGTAGCCCAGGCTGGCCAGCATATCCACCACGGTGGCGCGCACGTCCTCGTCGTCCTCCACCACCAGCACGGTTTCCGTGCCGCCGCCTGCCGGCCCGGCATCCACATCGGTCTCGAGGTCTTCCTCCTCGCGCACGCGTGGCAGGTAGAGCCGCACCGTGGTGCCCTGCCCCGCCTCGCTGTAGATCTTCACATGCCCGCCGGACTGCCTGACAAAGCCGTACACCATGCTCAGGCCCAGCCCGGTGCCCTGCCCCTCGGGCTTGGTGGTGAAGAATGGCTCGAAAACCTGCGCCTGGATCTCGGGCGACATGCCCGTACCGGTATCGGTCACCGCCACCATCACGTACTGGCCGCGCGCCACGTCGGCGTTGCGGCGGGCGTAGGCATCGTCGAGCACCGCGTTGCCGGCCTCGATGGTCAGCCGGCCGTGGCCGCTCATCGCGTCCCGCGCGTTGATCGCCAGGTTCAGCAGCGCGTTTTCCACCTGGAACGGGTCCACCAGCGTATTCCACAGGCCGCCCGCCACCACGGTCTCGATCTCGATGCCATCGCCAAGCGCCCGCCGCAGCATGTCGTCCAGCCCGCGGATAAAGCGGCCCAGGTTCACCACCTTCGGCGCCAGCGGCTGGCGCCGGCCAAACGCCAGCAATTGCGATGCCAGCTTGGCGCCGCGCGCCACCCCGGCCAGCGCGTTGCGCACACGCGCCTCGGGGCGCTCGTTGCCGGATACATCGCGCGCCAGCAGTTGCAGGTTGCCGCCAATCACCTGGAGCAGGTTGTTGAAGTCGTGCGCCACGCCGCCGGTCAGCTTGCCGATGGCTTCCATCTTCTGCGCCATGCGCAGCGCCTCGTCGGCATGGCGCAGGGCATCGGCGGCTTCCTTGTCGCTGGTGACGTCACGGCCCACGCCGTGGATGCGGCCCGTGGCGGGGTCCACCGTGAGCGTCCACGCCACCCAGCGCAGCCCGCCATCGGCCCGCGCCATGCGGCATTCGTAGCGCACCGCCGTGCCATCGTGGCGCAGCGCGATCATCTGCTCAGTCACCGCCACCAGGTCGTCCGGGTGGACGAAGGCCATGCACGAGCGGCCCAGCAGCGCGCTGTCGGCGTAGCCGAGCGTGCGCCGCCAGGACGGGCTGAAGCGTTCCAGCACGCCGTCGAAGCTGGCCACCATCAGCAGGTCTTCGCTCAGCTCCCAGAGGCGGTCGCGGTCCGCCACGGTCTCGGCCACGCGGCGTTCGAGCGAATTGTTCAGCTCGCGCAGCGCCTCTTGCGCCCGGGTGCGCATGGCGATTTCCTCGCGCAGGCGGCGTTCCGTGGTGCGGCGCAGGTGCGACAACTGGAGATTGCTGGCCACGCGGGCCAGTAGCTCGCGCGAGGTGAACGGCTTGGTCAGGTAGTCATCCGCGCCGGTGGCCAGGCCGCTGACGCGCGCTTCCTCGCCCGCGCGGGCGGAGAGCAGCACCACGGGGGTCTCGCGCAGCGCCGCGTCGGCGCGCACGGCCTGCACCAGGGCGAAGCCGTCCAGGCGCGGCATCATCACGTCCGAGACGATCAGGTCCGGCGCGTGCGTGCGGGCCATGTCCAGCGCCTCCTGGCCATCGGCCGCCACCTCCACCGTGTGGCCGGCCGCGCCCAGGATGCGGCGCATGTATTCGCGCAGGTCGGCGTTGTCATCGACCACCATGACATGCCCGCGTACCGCGCCGGGCACCGCGTCCGGCGGAGGCGCGAGCATGGCCAGCGCCGCAGCCGGCATCGCCTCTGCCTCGGGGGTCCAGCGCCGCGCGGCTTCCACGTAGGCCAGCGCCTGCTGGCTGGCGTGTGTCGACAGGTTTGACGCAGCCCCGGGTGCAGCCGGCTGCGGCACGGCCGCCCGGGCCGTGCGCGGCAGCGTAACCACGAAGCACGTGCCTTCGCCCACCTCGCTTTCCACGCGGATCACGCCATCGTGCAGGCGCACCAGTTCCAGCACCAGCGCCAGGCCGATGCCGCTCCCCTCGATCGACCGGCCCACCGCGCCGGACACCCGGTGGAAGCGCTCGAACAGCCGGGGCAGCTCATCCGCCGCAATGCCGATGCCGGTATCGCGGATGCTCAGTTCCACGCCGCCGTCTTCCGCCTCGCGCACCGCCACCGCAATCGCCCCGGTGTAGGTGAACTTGAACGCGTTGGAGAGCAGGTTCAGGACGATGGTCTCCCACATGTCGCGGTCCACCGCCACCGGGAAGCCCAGCGGCGCGCATTCCACGACCAGCTGCAGGCCGGCGCCCTCGATGGCCGAGCGGAACAGCGAGGCCAGTTCAGCCGTGAACGCGGGCAGGTCGGTCGGCTGGGGGTGCTTCTGCACCCGGCCGGCCTCGATCCGTGAGAAATCGAGCAGCGCATTGACCAGCTTCAGCAGCCGCAGGCCGTTGCGGTGGGTAATCTCCACCAGCTGGCGGTCGGCGTCGTCGCGTGGGTTGACCTGGGCCGTCTCGTCCGCGCGGTTCAGCAGTTCTTCGAGCGGCCCCAGCATCAGCGTCAGCGGGGTGCGGAACTCATGGCTGATATTCGAGAAGAACGTGGTCTTGGCGCGGTCGATCTCGGCCAGCGCCTCGGCGCGGCGGCGCTCTTCCTCATAGGCGTGCGCGTAGCTGATGGCCTGGCCGATCTGGCCCGCCACGAGGTCAAGAAAGGCGCGGTAGCGTTCGCCAAACAGCCGGCAAGGGTTCAGGCCCACCACCAGCACGCCGCTACGCGTGGTTTCGCCCGAAGGCGTGACCGGCACCACGGCCGCGTGGCGCGGCGCGAACTGCCACGCGCCGCCGGGCAGTGTCGCCCCGAAGCGGGTGGACAGGTCTTCCACCAGCACCACTTCGCCCCGCGCCAGCACCTGGGCAAACGGCCAGGCGGCCTCGCCGCCGGCGGGGATCTCCGCCGGCGCGGCCGGGTGGCCCACTTCGATGCCATGGTGGCCGCACAGCGTGGCCGTGCCGGCGCCGCGCTCGCCCAGATAGAGCAGCGCGAAGGGAATGTCGTACGGATTGGCGCCCAGCGCGCGCAGGCTCAGCGCGCACGCTTCGTCCCAGGAACGGGCATTGGTAGCCGACGAGGCCAGCTCGCGCAGCAGCTTCAGCTGGCGCTCGGCCACCACGCGCTCGGTGTCGTCGCTGTTGGCGCAGATGATGCCGCCCGTGCCGCCGTGATCGTCGGGCACCGGGCTGTAGGAGAAGGTGTAGTAGGTCTCCTCCGGGTAGCCGTTGCGCTCCATGATCAGCAGCTTCTGCTCGACGAAACTGCCTTCGCTGCCCTCCATGGCCGCGTCCAGCATCGGCCCGATCTCTGGCCAGATCTCGCTCCAGACGCGCTCGGTCGGCTCCCCCAGCGACGCCGGATGCTTGCCGCCGATGATCGCCTTGTACGGGTCGTTGTAGAAGAAGCGGAGGTCGGCGCCCCAGCCCACCCAGATCGGCTGGCGCGAGGTCAGCATGATGCGGATGGCCGTCTTCAGGCTCTGCGGCCAGGTCTCGGGCGCGCCCAGCGGCGTGCGCGACCAGTCGTGCGCACGGATCAGCGCGCCCATCTCGCCGCCCCCGGCGAGGAAGGCAGGGGCGATGCCCTCGGCATGGAGCGGCGGCACGTTGCCCACCGTGTTCTTCATGGAGCCTCCGGTTTCCCGCATGTTTCTCTTTCTTCACTTTTCTGGCATGCGCCGCATGGTGCATTGTCAGCGTGCGGGCGCTTCTATAGTCTGCCGGGAAACACCGCGCCAGAAAACCACCCTTGCCGACCATGGACGCCACGGCCTCCCCCTACCTGATTGCGATCCTGATCACCGCCACACTGACCATCGTCTGCGTGGCCGTGCACTACGAAGCCCTGCGCCTGATCTCGGCCATGCACCCGCGCCACTGGAGCGGCAAGGTCAACATCGGCGTGATGATCCTGCTCATCATCCTGGCCCACGTGCTGGAAGCCGTGCTGTTCAGTTCCGGCTACTGGCTCGGGGCGGACGTGTTCGGCATCGGCGAACTCAAGGGCCTGCACGACCATGGCGTAGCGGCCTATGTCTATTTCTCGCTGGAGACCTTCACTACGCAAAGTATCGGCGACATCATCCCGATGGGCCAGTTGCGCCTGGTGGCGTCGGTGCAGCCGCTGGTGGGGCTGATGCTGATCGGCTGGTCCACCTCCTTTACGTTCCTGGTGATGCGGCGCGACTGGCGTACGGACGAACTGGCTGACCGCGACTAGGATGCGGCCACGGTGACTGGATGGTAGGCAACGGGGGCCGCCGGTGAAATCGGCGTCCTTCCTACACGCTTGTGGGATTCGAGGAAGTTGCGCGGGCGGCGCGCCGGTGAAAAGATGATTTGCCGTCATGCGAACCACAACAATCAACGGGAGGACCCTGACGTGTCCAGACATCCGGAACCCCACTCGCCGCTGGCGGGTTGGCTGACCGCGCTGATGCTAGCGCTGGCCCTGCTGCATGCACCGGCCGTCCGGGCGCAGACGCCCGCGCCGCTGGCCGAGTGGCAGTACTCGGTGGGCGTGCCGCTGGTGGAAATGTTCCAGGGCCAGCCCGAGGGCTGGAAATTCCGGCTCGGCGCGGCCATGACCGTGCGGCCGCGCTACGACGGCGCGCACGACTACTACGTCTTCGGCGGGCCGACCATCGACATCCGCTACGCCGACAAGTTCTTCATGTCCACCGGCGAAGGGCTGGGCTGGAACATCGTCTCCAACGACCACTGGCGCGCGGGCATCGCCCTGACCTACGACCTGGGCCGCCGCGAGAAGAAGGACCACGACAACCTGGCCGGCATGGGCAATATCGGCATGGCGGCGGAGACCAAGCTGTTTGTCGATTACGTGGTGTCGAAGTCGTTCCCGCTGGTGATCCGCGCCAATGCGCGGCGCCAGTTCGGCGGCGCCAACGGCTGGATTGGCGACCTGGGCGCCTATATGCCGCTGCCGGGCAGCTCCGAGAAATTCTTCTGGTTCGCCGGCCCGACCATGACGGTGGCCGACTCGGCCTACATGGGGCGCTGGTTCGGCGTGACGCCCGAGCAGGCGGCGCGCTCCGGCCACCCGGAATACCGTGCCAGCGGCGGGATCAAGTCCTATGGCGGCGGCGTCTCGGCCATCTGGTTCATCAACAAGCACTGGTTCGCCACGGCGGACTTCGGGGTATCGGCGCTGGTGGGCGATGCCAAGAACAGCCCGATCGTGCAGCGGACGACCAACCTGACGGGGGATATCTCGGTGGTCTACCAGTTCTGAGCGATGACCATCAGGTAGGCCGGCGCAGGTACCCCTCCACCACACTGCGCAGCCCCGGCAGCTTGCCGGTGAAGAAATGCCCGGCGGCCGGCAGGACCACCACCGGCAGCTCCTGCGGGCGGGCCCAGTCGAAGACGTTGATCAGCGGCACGCGCTCGTCCTTTTCGCCATGCACCACCAGCGTGTGGGCCGGCACGGGCGGGGTGTCGTAGGACAGCGTCTCGGACAGCGCGCCAGCCGGCATGCCGGTCAGGATCAGATGCTGGATCGATTCCGCCGCAGCGTCTCCCGCCGCCGTCAGCCGCGCCACCATCAGCGTCTGCACGAAGGCACCGAACGAGAACCCGGCCAGCGCCACGGGCAGGCCCGGGTACTCGGCCTGCAGATGGCGCAGCACGGCTTCCACATCGGTGGACTCGCCGGGGCCGCCATCGTAGGCGCCCTCGCTCTGCCCCACGCCCCGGTAGTTCGGCCGCATCGTCACGAAACCATGGGCCTGGAGCGTGCGCGCCAGCAGTTGGGGGATCTTGTGCTCGGCGGTGCCGCCCTGCCCCGGGTGGGGGTGCGCCACCACGGCAATGCCGACGGGCGGGCCGGCGGGGGTGTCGAGCAGGGTTTCGATCTGGCCGGCGGGGCCGGCAATGAAGACGGGGGTGGAAGCTTGCGTGGTGTAGGCGGAAGACATAAAGCGGGGGCGACGGATGGATGTGCATCCGCAGCATACCCGCTCCCGGCGGGAACGATCAATGGTGGTGGTTGGCCTTGACCACCGAGGCGATCTCCTGGCGCCGCACGCTGACCACGTCGTCCAGCTCCAGGCCCTCGGCCACGACCAGCATCTCGGCACCGCGCGTGATGGCATGAATCACGCCGTACCAAAGCTCGGGTCCGGCCACCGCCGTCAGGCGGACGCTGAACTCGGTTTCCATATCCTGGCTGCAAACCGTCACCAGGTCGCCGACCTCGGGCATGGCGGCCTTCTCCGCCAGCAGGGATTCCCGGGCCGCCACCGTCAGTGGCATCTGCGCAATGCCGCGCGCAAACCTCGCTTGCATGGCTGTGTCTCCTGCGCGTTGTTTTCCCTACAAGAATATATAAGGGCGCCCCGAAAAGGCACGGTAAACCGTCACGCCCCGGACACAAGCGATGCGCACGCCGCCCGTGCGGTGCTTCCCGGGTGGCGTGGGTGGCGTGGGTGGCCTGTCAGACAGCGCCGGATTGTGCTCTGCGCCATGGCAGCCATAATGGAAAGACCATACGATCCCGGAGAACCATCATGCAGACCAACCTCCATGTCGTGCCGCACGGCTCCGGTTGGGACGTGATCCACGAGGGCGCCCGCTACGCCGAGTCTCACCATGCCACGCAGGACGAGGCCATTCAGGCCGGCACCGGCCTGGCCCGGCGCCAGAAAGTGGAGTTGCTGATCCATGGCGTCGACGGCAAGATCCGCGAACGCGACAGCTACGGCCATGATCCGAGGGAGGTGGCTGGCTAGGCCGGCTGGATGATCCCCTGCGTCCCGCAGCACGCGCGGGGCAGCGTCACGGTGAAGACCGTGGTGCCCAGGGCCGCCGACGAAGCGGCCTCGACGCTTCCGCCGTGCAACGCGGCCAGCTCCCGCGAGATATAGAGCCCGAGGCCCAGCCCCTCGGCGCTGTCGCCGCCGCCCGAGCGGAACGCCTCGAAGACATGCGGCAGGGTCGCCCCATCGATCACCCCGCCATTGGTCACCGTTACCGCCAGGCGCTCGGCCGCCGTGCCATCCACGGCCACGACCACCGGCACCGCCGGGTCGCCATGATGCAGGGCATTGCCGACGAGGTTCGATAGCACCTGCGAGATCAGGTCCGGATCGATGGTCGCCAGCGTATCCCCCACGGTTTCCAGTACCACGCGCTCCTTGCCGTGCGACGCCTCGCACTCATCGACAATGGCCGCGCAGATCGCGCGCAGGTCTTCCTGGCGCGGCTCCAGCTTGACGCGCCCGCCGTGCAGCCGCGCCACGTGCAGCAGCTGATCCACCATGCGCGCCATGCGCTGGCTGCTGCGCGAGATGCGGTCGGTGGCCGGCTTGAGCTTCTCCTCGCCCCCGAACCGCCCCAGGAACGACGCCGACGCGATGATCGCCGACAGCGGCGTACGCAGGTCGTGCGCGAGCACCGCCATCAGCATCTCGTTGGTCTTGAGCAGTTGCTGGGCGGTTTCCAGCTGTTCGGCCAGCTGCTGCTTCTGCCGGGCCAGTTGCACGAATACGTCGACCTTGGCCGCCAGCACGCGCGCGTCGATCGGCTTGAACAGGAAATCGACCGCGCCGGAAGCGTAGCCGCGGAATGCCCGCGCGCTGTCCTCTCCGGCCGCCGTCAGGAACAGGATGGGGATATGGCTGGTGCGCTTGCTGCCGCGCATCAGCTCGGCCAGCTCGAAGCCGTCCATCTCGGGCATGTGCACGTCGAGGATGGCCAGCCCGAAGTCGTGCTCGAGCAGCAGTTCCAGCGCCTGCGCGCCGGAATTGGCGTGGACGATCTGCACATCGGGCTTGGCCAGCACGGCATCGAGGGCGGTGAGGTTGGCGGCGATGTCGTCGACGGCGAGGATCTTGATCGGAGCTTGCATGGTCAGGGTCATTCAGAAAACTGGGCCAGGCGCTGGCCGATTTGTTCCAGTGTCAGCACGCGGTCTGCCGCGCCACGGTCGATGGCCTCCTGCGGCATGGTTTCCACGGCGGCGCTGTCCGGCGACTGCACCCACGCCCGGCCACCTGCCGCGCGGATCATCGCCAGGCCGCGCGCGCCATCGTCGTTGGCGCCCGAGAGCAGCACGCCGAGTACCCGGTCACGCCACGCCACCGCCGCCGACTCGAACAGCACGTCGATGGAGGGCCGCGAGAAGCGCACCGGCGGCTCCACGGAGAGCGCCAGTTCCACGTCCTCGGGCGCCCCCGGTACCCGCTCCACGAGCAGGTGGTAGTCCGGCGGCGCCAGGTAGAGATGGCCCGGCCGCACCGGCATCTTGTCCTCGGCCTCGCACACGGGCAGCGCGCAGCGCGCGCCGAACAGCTCGGGCAGCAGGCTGGGCTGGTTCGGATGCTGGTGCATCACGATCAGCAGCGCCGGCCGGAAGCCCGCCGGCACCATCGGCAGCAGCACGGACAACGCCTCGACGCCACCGGCCGACGCGCCGATCACCACGGCGTCGCACCCTTGCGTATCCATCAGCCCTGCCATCGCGCCTCCTTCACAGCTTGCGGTACAGCCGCTCGCGCGGCACCAGTGGCTCGAAAGCCCCGGCGTGGGCGCTGAAGTGCAGGCTCTCCTTGCTCCCCAGCCCCAGGAAGCCGCGCCGCGCCAGCGCGTCGTGGAACAGGCCGATGGCGCGGTCCTGCAGCGCGCGGTCGAAGTAGATCAGCACATTGCGGCACGAAATCAGCTGGGCCTCCTGGAACACGCTGTCGGTGGCCAGGCTGTGGTCGGCGAACACCGACTGGCGGATCAGCCCGGCGCTGAACTTGGCCTTCCCATAGGCTGCATGATAGTAGTCCGAGAGCGAGCGCCGCCCGCCCGCCGCCAGGTAGTTGGCGCCGAACGCCCGCAGGCGCCCCGCATCGTACACACCCGCCCGGGCGATGGCCAGCGCGTCGGGGTTGATGTCGGTGGCGTAGAACACCGTACGCTCGGCCAGCCCCTCCTCCTCGAACAGGATGGCCAGCGACCACAATTCCTCGCCGCTGCTGCACCCGGCCACCCAGACATTGATCGACGGATAGGTCTGGAGCACCGGCACCACATGCTCGCGGATGGCGCGGAAGTAGGAGGGGTCCCGGAACATCTCGCTGACCTGTACCGTCAGGTACTGCAGCATGCGCGCGAACAGCGCCGCGTCGCGCAGCATGCGGTCCTGGAGTTGCGACAACGTGGCAAAGCCCAGGTCGTGCAGCGCCTGCTGCAGCCGCCGCCGCACCGAGGCCCGCGCGTAGTGCCGGAAATCGTGCTGGTACTTGCGGAAGATGGCCTCCAGCAGCAGTTCCAGTTCGATCTCGAAATTGGCGTCGGGCAGCGCCGTCTCGCCGCGATCCACCACCGGCACGGGCGGTGGCAATGACACTGGCAGTGACAGCGGCGGCAGCGGCGCGGCGTCCGGGGTGTTCAACTTTCGTGGAGCCATACGCGGCACAGGGACAGCAGTTGATCCACATCAATCGGCTTGGCGATGTAGTCGTTCGCCCCGGCGCGCAGGCACGCCTCGCGGTCGGACGGCATCGCCTTGGCGGTCAGCGCAATGATCGGCAGCCGCCCGTATTCGGGCATCTGGCGGATATGGCGCATGGCCGTGATGCCATCCATCTCCGGCATCATGATGTCCATCAGGACGAGGTCCACGTCCTTGTGGCGCGCCAGCATGTCCAGCGCCTCGCGCCCGCTGCGGGCGATCTCCACGGTGGCCCCGAGCGGCTCGATCACCTTGGACAGCGCGAAGATATTGCGCGCGTCGTCCTCCACCAGCAGCAGCTTGCGGCCGTCGAAGGCGTCGTCGCGGCTGCGCGCGGCGCGCAGCATGCGCTGCTGCTCGGGCGGCAGCTGGGACTCCACGCTGTGCAGGAACAGCGTCACCTCGTCCAGCAGCCGGTCCGGCGAACGCGCGCCCTTGATGATGATCGACTTCGAATAGCGGCGCAGGCGCTGCTCGTCCTCGGCCGAGAGCTGCCGCCCGGTGTAGACGATGACCGGCGGCATCTGCCCGGCGCCATCGCTGGCCATGTGGGCCAGCAGGTCGTGGCCGGTGCCGTCCGGCAGCACCATATCCATCACCACGCAGTCGAACGCGGCGCCGGCCAGCGCCTCGCGCGCGCCGGCCACGCTGCCGGCGGTAACGATCTCGGCCTGGACCGACTGCAGCAGCGCGCGGATGCTCTCGCGCAGCGCCGGGTCATCTTCGATCACCAGCACGCGGCGCTGGCCCGGCGCCATGCGCGCCTCCAGCCCCCGCATCGCCTCGGCCAGCTTGTTGCGCTCGCTCGGCTTGAAGGTGTAGCCGATGGCGCCGCGATGCAGCGCCGCTTCGGCGTGGTCGCTGACCGAGATCAGGTGCGTGGGGATGTGGCGCGTGGCCGGGTCGTGCTTGAGCCAGTCCAGCAGCGTCAGGCCCGACTGGTCTGGCAGCGCCACGTCGAGCAGGATGCCGCAGGGCTGGTGGTGGCGCGCCAGCTCCAGCCCGTGGCTCGACGTAGTGGCGTGGATGCAGTCGAAATCCAGCTCGTGGGCGAGGTCGTAGAGGATGCCGGCGAAGTCGATATCGTCTTCCACGACCAGGATCAGGCGATTGCCGCGCGTGCGATGGTCGCGGTCGTCGGCAATCGGCTGCGGATAGCCGGACGGCGATGGGCCCGGCCCGCCTTCGGACGCCTCCGGGGCCGGAATCGGCGCGGGCCGTGCCATGGGCGGCAGCGGCATGGCCTGCGACGGCGGGGCCTGAACCCGCTCGGGGGCGGCCGGCGGTGTGACCAGCCCGGCCTGCGTGGCGGCATCCGCCACCAGCGTGCGCGGCACGGTCAGCGAAAACACGCTGCCCTCCCCCGGCTCGCTCGCCACGGCAATCGCGCCGCCCAGCAGCCGCGCCAGCTCGCGCGAGATCGACAAACCCAGCCCGGTACCGCCGTAGCGGCGGCTGGTGGTGCCGTCGGCCTGCTGGAAGGCTTCGAAGATGACCTGCTGCTTGTCCTTCGGGATGCCGATGCCGGTGTCGCGCACCTCGAAGCGGATCGCATCGTCGCCCTGCGCGACCAGCGCCAGCGTGACCGAGCCCTTCTCGGTGAACTTGAAGGCATTGGATAGCAGATTCTTGAGGATTTGCTGCAGGCGCTGGCTGTCCGTGACGATGGCGTCAGGCAGGCCCGGCATCCGCTCCACGCGGAAGGCCACGCCCTTCTGCTCGCCCACATGGTCGAACATCTGCGAAATCCGGGCGGTGAAGGTGTCCAGTTCCACCGGCTCCGGTTCAATCGTCAGATGGCCGGCCTCGATCTTGGAGAGGTCGAGGATGTCGTTGATCAGGTTCAGCAGGTCGGTATTGGCCGCGTGGATGGTGGCCGCGTAGCGGACCTGCTCGTCGGTCAGCGTGCCGTCCTTGTTCTCCTGCAGCAGCTTCGCCAGGATCAGCGCGCTGTTCAGCGGCGTGCGCAACTCGTGCGACATATTCGCCAGGAACTCGCTCTTGTACTGGTTCGAACGCTCCAGCGCCCGCGCATTGGCGGCCAGTTCGGCCTGGAAGGCGAGCATCTCGCGCTTCTGGGTCTCCAGCCGCTGCGTGTGCTCCTCCAGCTGGACGTTGGTCTGTTCGAGTTCCGCCTGCTGGGTTTCCAGCCGCGCCTGGGAGTCCATCAGCGCGCGGCCGCGCTCCTCCAGTTCCTCGTTGGAGACGCGCAGCTCCTCCTGCTGGACCTGCAGTTCCTCGCTCTGGCGCTGGGTCTCGCCGAGCAGGTGCTCCAGCCGGCCCCGGTAGCTGGCGGCGCGCAGCGTCATACCGACCGGTTCGCCGATGCGGTCGAGCAGTTCCACCACATCGGCAGTCCCGCGCCGGGACGTGACGAAGCCCAGTTCGATCACGCCGACGACCTCGCCCTCGGCCGTCAGCGGCGCGGCCACGATCTCGGTGGGGCGCGTGCGGCCCAGTGCGGAGGCCACCGGCAGATAGTCGGCCGGCAGCCCGCCCACGGCGATCACGCGGTTCTCGGTCACGGCCTGTCCGGCCAGCGTCTCGCCGGGCGCCAGCGTGGCCGGCGCGCGGTCCGCATCGGCCAATGCCCAGGTGGCCAGCCGGTGCAGGTTGCCATCCACGCACTGATAGACCACGCCCACGTGGGCATCTAGCGCCTGCGCCAGCGCGCGCACCAGCGCATCGCCAACATTGCCGGCCGACTGCGCCGAGCGCACCTCCTGGTGAATCCGCACCTGGGCCTGCTGCACCCACATCAGCCGCTGGATGGCGCCCTGGCCCACCAGGTAGCGGTAGATCACCACGGCCAGGAACCAGTTCACCAGCAGGCCGATGGAGCGGTTGGTGATGGCGACGACGGGCGCGGCGCCGGGCGGCGAGACCACGTAGCCAATCGCCAGCAGTACGGAGCTGACCGCCGCGGTGATCAGCGGCAGGCGCGGGTTGTCCGAATAGAGCGACAGGCAGATCGGGATCAGGTAGAACAACCACGCGGCCAGGCCGAGCGGCGTGAACGCGTCCGCCGCGAAGACCACGGCAAGCGAGACAGGCACCAGGATCGTGCCAAACAGGAAGCGTTGCAGGGAAGTCGGTTGCATACCGGCAGGATCGATGGGATGAAAGCGGGCGGGCGCGGCGGCAGGCGTCCCGGCCCCCCGCCAGCAGGGATGCCGGCCAGGGCGCTTTATCGTACCGTGCGACGGGCGCCGTGGCTGTCGGTGTCGCGCCGACAATTGCTGCACCGCAGCGCCGCTACAATCGGCCGATCGCCGCCTTGCCGGCACCCCCGGATCCGCCAATGTTCCCGGACGACCCCGCCGCCCACGCCTTGGCCCATGTGGCCGCGCGCAGCCACGGCGCGCCGCTGCACCCAGACTGGCGCGTCACGCTCAATTTCCACCCGGACCGGCTCCACGCCGGCGTGCCGCTGCTCGCGGCCATGGCCGCCGACGGCGTCTATCGCTCCCAGTTCGAGACCGGCACCAGCAACGGCGGGCTGACCGCCCACCCCGACGGGGACCGCTGGCACTGGGAAAGCCGCATGTTCGGCCAGGCCTACGACGCCGCGCCGCCGGCCGACCGCCCCAAGTACGGCGCGCTCAACCATCGCCATCGGCCCGAGGGGGGCTCACCACGCTTTGGCGCCTGCCATCTGCGGCTGGCGGCGGGCGTGCTGGCGCGGACCACCTTCTGCTACCCGGACAGCGTGTTCGATCCGGTGCATTTCGGCGTGGCCGAACGGCTGGATCTGGTAGACCGGCTGCGCGCCGCGCCGCCGGACGATCCGCTCGACCACTATATAGAAGCGCATGTACACGGCCCGCTGGTGCTGGCGCGCGACGTGGAGGCGCTCGTGCTGGACCCGTCGTACCGGGGCACCGAGACCGAGACGCTGGCCCGCGCCCTGCCCTGCCCGGTGGCATGGCATGCGGGTTTCTCGGCAACCGCCGATGACTTGCGCGCCCAGCCTGACTATCGCGGCGCCCACATCGCCGAACTGGCCGCGACACTGGCCGCGACACTGGCCGGCAGCGAGCCGCTCACCCCGGCCACGATCGGCGCCGCCGCCCGCACGGGCCGTCACGATCCCCAGCACTTGAAGAAAGTCTGGCACTTGCTGGCGCGCTTCGGCAACCGGAATTGATCACAGCACCAGCAGCACCACCCCGCAGATACCCAGCGCGGCGGTCCAGATCCAGTCCAGATTGACCCAACCGGTGCGCAGGAAGGCCACGCCGACGCGATCGTAGACCACCAGCGCCACGGCGCAGATGGCCGCGAGCATCGCCGCCGTGTGCAGGCCCAGCGCCAGCATGGCGGGACCGAGCGCGCCGGCGGCGTCGAACTGGGTGGCCCCGGGCGTGGCGCAGATCGGCATCAGCGCCGGCACCAGCATCAGCCCGGCGCCGTGCATGCCGGCCATCAGGAACGACCAGCCCGCCAGCCCCAGCATGCCGGCCCGCATGCCCACGCGCGGGCGCATACGGTGCCCGCGCGCCACGTGCCAGATCGCCCAGCCCAGCAGCACCGCGCCGGCCACGCGCGCGAAGC
>NZ_CAJPVH010000011.1 GCF_905397395.1 Cupriavidus campinensis | reverse complement strand
CCGCGCGCCGTGGCCACGCGCCGTACGGACGCCGCGCCGGTGCGCGACGGCAGCTGGTCCTTGCGCGACGAGACTGTCGACGCAGGCGCCATGGCGGCGACGATCGACGGCGTGCACGCCTCGGGCGGGCGGCTGGCCGGGGTGCACTACGTGGTGCTGCCGGCGGCTGGCGGCGACGTGACCGTGCGCAGCGGCCTGCCGGAGTCCTCGCATGATTCGCTCCAGCAGGCGCTGGCCAGCGCCGACGAGGCCGTGCAGGCTGGCCAGCCGGTGCAGGTGGCCGTGGTGTCGCAACGCGGCTTCCAGGGCCGGATCGACGACGGCAACCTGATCGGCACGATTCCGGTGATGCTGAGCGGTCGTACCACGCGCGCCGGCAACCTGGCGCTGAACCAGCGTTACGGGGGCGAGATCCGCATCGCCTTGCCCGAGGACTTCCGCGCCGGCGCGCCGCTGGTGCGCCGCGAGGGCGGGCGGCGCGTGGACCATCTGGGCCAGCTGGCACAGTTCCCGCGCGGGCCGGCCCATCTGGATCTGGCGCAGGAGGCGGGGCAGGTCACCTTCGATGGCGCGGCGGTGGGCATTTCCGTGCCGCGCGTGCCGGGCTACTTTACGGTGCGGGCCGAAGGCGTGTTCGGCGGCGTGGAGATGAACGCGAGCGGCTCGGGGCCGTCGCGGGTGGCGGATGCCGCCACCCTCATCGACCGCATCCGCGCGCATCCCGACTACCAGGAAGGCATGCCCGTGCTGCTCTACGACTGCTACGGGCAGGACGGCGTGGTCTCGCTGGCGCAGGAGGTGGCCAATGGGCTGGGTGCCAACGTCTATGGCCCGGATGGCGCGCTCAATATCGATGCGTTCTTCGCGCCGGGCAGCGACCTTGCGCACGGCGCCCGGCTGGGCGTGGCGGCGGACCGGACCACGATGGCGCAGTCCGGCGCGGACCTCCACGTAGTGAACGGCGGCCGCTTCTTCGGCGCCCGGCCGGGGCTGCCCATCGTGGGGGTCACCCACGGCGGGAAGACGGCGGCGGCTGCTGCGGCGGCGCCGGTGCCCGACGCGGCCACGCCGGCAGGCTGGCGGCAGACGCCGGCACGCTGGAGCGAGGTGGCGGTTGGCGACAAGCCGCACCGCGTGAACGCACCCGGCGACCATACCGTGGTGGTCGGAGCGATCCATCCCCAGGGCGGCCTGCGTGGCGAGGACGGCCAGCCCATCGGCGCGCACGAATTCGCGCTCCGCATGGCCGACGAGTGGCAGTCCGGGCAGCCGATCGTGCTCGCGCTCGACGGCGCCCACCTGCCGCAGGGCCGCGTCTTCACGGAGCAGGTGGCGAACGTGATGCAGGCGGAGGTGCTGGCGCCCGAGTTCGCGCTGCAACGCGGCGCGGATGCCAACGGCAAGCCTGCCATCGACCTGGCGCAGCCCGGCGGCAATTGGCGGCGCGTGCAGCCCCAGCCGGACCCGTACGCGAACCATCGTTTCGATGTGAATGCGCGCGGGGTGGCTTACCTGCGCCATCCGGGCGGCGGGCGGGAGCGCGTGGACCTGGCCACCTATCTGGGGCCGCGGCTCGGGGGTGGCGGCGCCAAGACCGTGTTCGCGCTGGGCCGCGACAAGGCCGTGGGTATCGCCAATGACGAGATGACCGGCTTCATGGTGCAGGGCGAGCGCGAGGCGCTGCGCACGGCCGCCGGGCTTGGCTTCAACACGCTGAAGACCTTCGGCCCCGACGAGATGACGGTCTCCGGCCGGCCCGCCGTGGTCTACGAGCGCTACGCGGCCAGCTCCCGCGACCTGTTTGGCGACAAGGCCATGCACGGGGTGCCCGATCCGCGCACCGGGCTGCTCAACGGCAAGTCCCTGCGCGACCTCGACGATATCCTGGACACCATGGCGGACCGCCATGTCTACCTCGGCGACGTCGAGTTCAGCATCCACACGGACGGCACCGTCAAGGTCGCTGACCTCACGAACGTGGAGCTGAAGGTCGACGCCACGCAGGGCAGCGCCCATGCCGACATCGTCGCCCGCATGCGTGACGTGGCGCGTGCCAACGAGGCCGCCGGGCAGGGCGGTGCGGCCCAGCGGCGCACCATCAGCCATGATGGCGCCCCGAAGGCCGGCGAGAATGGCCCGCGCCCATGGAAGATGGCCAAGACGATGACGGTGTCCACGGTGGGCACCTTCGCGCTCGGCACGCTGGCTGGCGTGGCGACGTCCGCGGCGCACGTGAACCCGGTGCTCAGCAGCGCGACCTGCTTTATCTACCGGGGCAGCGTGGCAGCGGGCCGGACCCTGCACACCCTGCGGATCAACGCGCGGGCGGCGGACCCCACGCCGGCCAATATCACCTATCTGCGCAGCCGGCTGCACGGCCGTTCCGCCGATGCGTGGGGCATCCACGCCAAGGACCAGGACACGTTCAAGACCGCCGTGGACACTCTGGAGGCCCACACCCACGGGGCGAAGAAAGACGCTCCGGACCGCGCCACGCAGATCCAGGACGCGCAGGCGACCATCAAGACCGTCGGCACCAAGCTGCTGAACCCCGATACCGTGCCGGGCCGGCTCAACGACACGGCGCAGATCGGCACGCTGGCGGTCAACAACAGCAACACGGCGATCTGGTTCATGCAGCACCATCTGCCGGCCGACAACCCGCTGACCTACAGTAACGCGGCGTTCCTGGCATCGAACACGGTGCTGAGCACGCTGAACATCGGCACGCGGCTGGGGCATCACCTGGGCGGCAAACCCACGGTGCTGCTGTCTGCCCAGATGCGCAAGTTCGTGATGAACGGGTACGCGCTCGGCACGATTCCGCTGGCCGTGGCCGATGCCATGAACACGCCGGGCGTGGTGGGCATGATCGAGGCGGCCGGCATTACCGTGTTCGGCGTGGGCGCGCACCTGCAGTCGCGCGTGGACCGGAACGCGGTGGTGGGCGAGAAGAACCGGCTGGCGCTGGCGCAGGACCCCAAGACCGGGCTGCTGCCGGCCCAGGGCTGGGCGGAGGGGAAGTGGAATGTCTTCGGCCGGGCCATGCCGCGCGGGCTGGTGCTGCTGGGGGCGGGCGTCATCGTCAACTTCGTCGCCAAGATTGCCGTGGAGCTGAGCAAGGATGACGACAAGGACCGGACGCTGGCGCCGGGTGGGACGCCGACCGTGACGCCGACCGTGACGCCTGGCTCCACCCCGGACGCCTCGCCGTCGCCGTCGCCCTCGGGCACGCAGCCACCCGTCGAGACGCCGCCGGGCAAGACCCAGCCGGAGATGCCGCCAAGGACCCGGCCCACGGCGCCGGAGACCGTGCGCGTGCAGCCGTACCGGCGCGGCAACGAGGCCGTCTCGACGCTCTGGGGCATCTCCCGCGCGCACCTGGACACGCTGCTCTCCGACGAACAGAAGGCCGAGGCGCGCGAGCAGGCCCTGCCGCCGGACACCCAGGTGGCCGACTTCGCGCTCCGCGAATTGATCAATCTCAATCCGAAGTACAAGCTGGCGGAGAACCCCGGGCATATCGAGCCGGGCTGGGAGTTCGACGTGACCCGTTAGGGTGAGGAGGAGGCGAGGGATGTGGCGGGTGGCGACGACGTTACAATGCCGCTTCCCTTCGCCCCTTTACGCCCCCTCCGCCCCCTCATGTCCGTCGATCCGGTCGTCATCCTCATTGCCCTCGGCGCCGCCGTTGCCGGTTTCGTCCAGGGCCTGTCCGGGTTCGCGTTCGGCATGGTCGCCATGTCGTTCTGGGCGTGGGGCGTGGATCCGCGCATGGCGTCGGCCATGTCGGTGTTCGGCGCGCTCACCGGGCAGCTGCTGGCCGCGTTCACGGTGCGCCGCAAGTTCCATCTGGCGACCGTGCTGCCGTTCCTGATCGGCGGGGCCGTCGGCATCCCGATCGGGGTGTCGATCCTGCCCAAGCTCGACATCCATCTGTTCAAGCTCTGCCTTGGCATCATCCTGGTGATCTGGTGCCCGATCATGCTGTTTTCGTCCAGGCTGCCGCCCATCCGCCACGGCGGACGGCTGGCTGACGTGGTGGTCGGCGGGATCGGCGGCATTCTGGGTGGTATCGGCGGGTTCACGGGCATCGCGCCCACGCTCTGGTGCACGCTGCGCGGCTTCGACAAGGACACCCAGCGCGTGGTGATCCAGAACTTCAACCTCGGCGCCTTGATGGTGACGATGGCCGTCTACATCGGTACCGGCATCGTCACCCGGGACATGCTGCCGATGTTCGCCATCGTCGCGCCCGCCATGCTGATTCCCACGCTGCTCGGCACGCGGGTCTATGTGGGGATCAGCGACATCATGTTCCGCCGCATCGTGCTGACGCTTCTCACGGGCTCGGGCGTGGCCATGCTGGCGTCGTCGGTGCCCCACCTCCTCACCCGCTGACTGGCCGGCGCTGGCGCGCCGCAGCATTTCCGCGCGGCCCCGGCGGCGGGGTGGCAGTTGCTACACGCATGCGCCGTTTTTACCGGTTGCCGTGCGGAAAATGCATCTCCCCGGGCGTGTCTCCTTCATTTGGCAAGCCATTGAAATCATTGGGGAAAATCGGCAGACTCCGGCGGCCGGCCGGGTATTTGACGATGCGGGCCCCGCAATTGCTACTAAGCTGGTCTGGGGGCTGCCCGCGCCCGGGCGGCCTGACGTTCCATCTGTGAGGAGATCACGATGAAAACGAAGTTGTTAATACCCTCCCTGGTGGCGGCAGGCATGCTGGCCGCACCATTCGCGATGGCGCAGCAGGGCCAGGGCCAGATGCCCGGCCAGACCCAGCCATCCGGCCCGACGCCCATGCCCGCACCGGGCCAGGCCGGTGCGATGCCACCTTCAGCCACGCCGATGCCACCTGCCCAGCAGGGCAAGCAGCCACGCGGCACCGCGCCGGCATCGAAGAGCCAGGGCATGTCCTCGGATTCGATGAGCAGCAGCCCCGGCCGTACCGGCTCGCAGCCGATGGGCGCGCAGTCGCCCTACGCGCCGCAGAAGTGGAACAAGGGTGACCGGCTGCCGACGGAATTCCGAGACCGCCAGTACGTGATCGACAAGTACAAGGACTACAACCTGCCCGCACCGCGCAAGGGCCATCACTGGGTCGGCGTGGGTGCCGATTACTACCAGGTGTCGTCCAACGGGACGATCTACTCGGTGGGGCCGGGAGGCTGAGTGGCCTGCTAACTAATAAACAGCTAATTAGTAAACAGCAGGGCAACGGGCACGTCGGCGTGCCCGTTTTTTATGGTGCGACAGGATCGGACTCGTCCGAAAAGAACACGTCCTTGACGGCGGCCTCGATGGCGTCGAACGCGGCCGGCTGCACGCGCAGGGCCAGTTGCTTGCGCCAGCGGTTGGACACGCGCCCCTTCTCGCGGAAGCAGCTCGAAACCAGCGTGGCGAGGTCCGCATTGCGGATGTCGAACTGCGCATCCACGCGCCTGGCCACTTCGTCGTAGCCGATCAGGAAGCGCGTTTCGGCCTCCAGGTCGTGCTCCAGGGCTTCCCGGACCATGCGGACGCCGAATTCCACGCACGCCGTGGCATCCCAGTAGCGATAGGGCGTGGCCCCGGCGCTGGTCTCGCAATCGAACTGTTGATCGCCCAGCACCCGCACCCGCCAGAGCGCGCGCACCGGCTTGGAGAAGCTCTCCAGCGCGGCGAGGTAGTCGGCCTCATGCCGCTTGATGGCCACCGAGACCGGCAGCAGGAAGCCCTTGGCCATCTTGCCCGAGCGGCACAGCGCGTGGTGGATCAGGAAGCGCGATAGCCGTCCGTTGCCGTCCATGAACGGGTGGATGAAGACGAACCAGAACGACACCACGCTCGCCACGATCAGCGGGTCCACGTTGGCCGGCGGCTGGTTGGCGAAGTCTTCCAGGGCGTGCATCAGGCCGGGCACGTCGTCCGGCACCGGCGGCACGTAGGTGACGGACGCCGGCCCGTTGCCGCCCCGGCGCAGCCAGTTCTGTTCGGTGCGGTACTGCATCGCCTGGTCGAACGGGTTGGAGATGACGTCGTTCTGGAGCTCGGTCAGGTATTCCTCGCTCAACGGGCGCCTTTCATGCGCGTGGCGCAGCAGCTGGACGAAGCGTTCGGACTTGTCCTGCGTGGCGCTCTCCCGCTCGATTTCGAACGAACTGTCGGTCTCGCTCAGGTAGGCCCAGTGCAGCGCGCGGTCCAGGATGTCCGGGCCGACCGAGGCGATAAAGGCGTCCATGCGCGCGAAGACGTCCATGTCAAGGATCGACTGGATCGTCTCGGTGCGGCGCACGGTGACGCAGTAGTCCAGCTCGCCCAGCCCGTTGAAGCGCACACGCCAGCGCGGATGGAGCTTGCCCGGCGCGGCGGTGTAGTAGCGCGCCGGGTCGAACAGATTGACGTAGGGCACCTTGTCGGAGAGGGTGGGCGTGAGCGTGTTGCCGGTGAAGTGCTCCCACAGCATGGCCGCGATGCGCGCGAAGCGGCTGGTGGGGTGCAGGTCCAGCTCGGCCTGCATTTCCGCCTGCGGCACCTGGGGCAGCGCCTGGGACAGGATGGCGAGGTCCACGCCCTCGTGCTTGATGGCGAACAGCGTATGGGCCAGGAGCGGAGCGTCGTCGGGCGGCGCCACCTTGCGCGGGAACAGGATGGCATCCGGCATTTCGAGGATGCGCGTCGTGGCGCCCGAGCGTGCCTCCCGGATGACGGGCACCGAGGGCGCTTTGAGCTGATTCCGGACCCACGCATAGCCAACCTGCCGCATATGATGCACGCCATCCCCTCAAATGTGATCGATGAGACCCAACAAAATTCGCGCTAAACGCACAAATTTTATATTTGGAGGTCAGGTTGTCTACTTTTTTTTAGGGAGGGCGCGAAAAACGTAGATAAGCGGTCGTTTCGCGGCCCGGCCGCCCACCAAATTCGCGCTGAACGAACCGAATTTATATTTCGGCCGCATTTTCCACACAAAATTTTAGGGCGGCGAGGGATTTCAGCCAGGAAGTGCGTCGTAAGTCACCAAAAACACCTGCTCGTCGCCGGCGCTGACCGGGAGCCAGATGATGTCCAGGTCGGGGAAGGCCGCCTCGACGTTCGCCTGCTCGTTGCCGATCTCCACCACCAGCACGCCGCCCGGATTGAGCCGCTGCTTCGCGCCGGCGATGATCCGGCGCACGACGTCCATGCCATCGTCGCCCCCGGCCAGCGCGATGCGCGGTTCGGCCAGGTACTCCGGCGGCAGGTCGCGCATCGACTGCTCGTTGACGTACGGCGGATTGGTCAGGATGACATCGTAGGTGGCGCCGGACGGCAGCGGCGCGTACAGATCGCCTTCATATAGCGCGATGCGCTCGCCCATCTTGTAGTCGGCCACGTTGCGGCGCGCCACGGCCAGGGCGTCGGGGGAGATATCCACGGCGTCGATCCGGACGTTTGGCCAGACATGCGCGGCGATGATCGGCAGGCAGCCCGAGCCGGTGCAGAGTTCCAGCGCGGTGGTGATGCCGTCGGTCTCGCCCAGCCACGGCTCCAGGCCTTCCTGGAGCAATTCGCCGATAAAGCTGCGCGGCACGATCACGCGGGAGTCCACGTAGAAGCGCAGGCCATGCATGAACGCCTCGTGCGTGATGTAGGCGGCCGGCACGCGCTCGGTCACGCGGCGCTCGATCACGTCGAGCACGGCTTGCACTTCCTCGGGCAGCAGGCGGGCGTCCAGGAACGGGTCGAGCGTGTCGAGCGGCAGGTTCAGCGTATGCAGCACCAGGTAGGCCGCTTCATCGTAGGCATTGGCGCTGCCGTGGCCGAAGGACAGCTTGGTGGCGGTGAAGCGCGAGACCGCCAGGCGCAGCAGGTCGCGGACGGTTTGCAGGGGGGAGGAGGCCATGGGAGACACCACAATAAGGATAAGAAAAGGGGCCGCCAGGGCCCCCGTCGTCGCGGCCGGTCAGGCGATCAGCCGTTCCAGCACGCCGCGGTAGACATTCTTCAACGGCTCGATGAAGCGCACTTCCACATGTTCGTCGATCTTGTGGATGCTCGCGTTGGGCGGGCCGAACTCGATCACCTGCGGGCAGATCTTGGCGATAAAGCGCCCGTCGGACGTGCCGCCAGTCGTCGACAGCTCGGTCTTGACGCCCATCTCGGCCGCGATGGCGGCGCTCAGCGCGTCGGACAGGTCGCCGCGCGGGGTCAGGAACGGTTCGCCGCCCAGTGTCCAGTCGAGCGTGTACTCAAGCCCGTGCTGGTCGAGGATGGCATGCACGCGGGCCTTCAGGCCGTCCGGCGTGCTCGCCGTGGAGAAGCGGAAATTGAAGTCGATGGTCACGTGGCCCGGAATCACGTTGGTCGCGCCGGTGCCGCCGTGGATGTTCGACATCTGCCAGGTGGTGGGCGGGAAGTACTCGTTGCCCTGGTCCCAGGTCTCGCCCACCAGCGCGGCCAGCGCCGGCGCGGCCAGGTGGATCGGGTTGCGTGCCAGGTGCGGATAGGCGATATGCCCCTGCACGCCCTTGACCGTGAGCTTGCCGGACAGCGAGCCGCGCCGGCCGTTCTTGACCATGTCGCCGAGGGTGTCCACCGAGGTCGGCTCGCCAATCACGCAGTAGTCCAGCCGCTCGCCGCGCGCCTTGAGGGCCTCCACCACCTTCACCGTGCCGTCATGCGCCGGGCCTTCCTCGTCGCTGGTGATCAGGAAGGCGATGGAGCCGGCGTGGGCCGGATGCTTGGCCACGAATTCCTCCACGGCGACCATGAAGCCGGCGATGGAGGTCTTCATGTCCGCCGCGCCCCGGCCGTAGAGCTTGCCGTCGCGGTGGGTGGGCTGGAACGGGTCCGACTGCCACTGGTCCACCGGGCCGGTAGGCACCACGTCGGTATGGCCGGCGAAGGCCAGCAGCTTGCCTGCCGTGCCCGCCGTGCCGCGCTTCACCGCCCACAGGTTGGTCACGCGGAAGTCGTCCGGGCCGCTGACGAGGTTTTCGCATACGAAGCCGAGGGCCTTCAGGCGGGATTCCAGCACGGCCTGGCAGCCTTCGTCAGCGGGCGTGACGGAGCGGCGGCGGATCAGGTCTTCGGTCAGGGCGAGGGTGGGGTTCATGTTGCGGTGGCGGCAGGAAAATTCAGAAAAGTGCGGCGTAGCCGTCGGCGGAAAACCCCACGCTGACCTGGCCGTTGCGGTCCAGCACGGGCCGCTTGATCAGGGACGGGCTGGTTTGCATCAGCGCGATGGCGCCGGTATCGGACTCGGCACTGGCCTTGTCCGCGTCGGACAGCGCGCGGTAGGTGGTGCCCTTCTTGTTCAGCAGCGTAGCCAGCGGCACGTGCTTGAGCCAGGCGCGCAGCAGCTTTTCGTCCACGCCTTGCTTCTTGAAGTCGTGGAACGTATACGGCACGCCGTTCGTGTCGAGCCAGGTGCGTGCCTTCTTGACGGTGTCGCAGTTCGGAATGCCGTAGAGCAGGACAGTCATGGTGATTATCGGAACAGCAGGTTGAGGGCGATGACCAGCCCGCCCAGGCCCAGCGCCACGCCGGTCATGGCCACGGCGGTCATCAGCCGCAGGCGGCGGTCCAGCCGGGCGGCTTCCTTGCGCAGCGCCTCGATGGTGATGGCGTGCTGCTCGGCCAGCAGCTTCACGGCCTCGGCCTGCTGCATGGCGGCCATCTCCAGCTCGGCGATGCGGGCAGCGGGGTCGCGCGGCTCCATCGTGCCGCCGATGTCCGGCTCGTCCTTGCGGCGGCCCTTCTTGATCTTCTCGATGGTCTTGTTGGCCTGGTCGAGGATGGTAGGGAGCAGGGAGAGCACGGTGCTGACAGTGGCGGGGTCTAGGGCCATGAGTCGCTTGCGGAGGGAAGGCATGGGCGAATCGGTTCGCCGCCGGCCACCCTCGACGAGGATGGCCGGCGGCGTTGCGGCGGCTTGCGTGGATCAGTCGCCGCGCAGCAGATCGTTCAGGCTGGTCTTGGCGCGGGTTTGCGCGTCCACCTTCTTCACGATCACGGCGCAGTACAGGCTGTACTTGCCATCCTTGGACGGCAGGTTGCCGGCCACCACCACCGAACCGGCCGGCACGCGGCCATAGTGGATCTCGCCGGTTTCGCGGTCATAGATCTTGGTCGACTGGCCCAGGTACACGCCCATCGAGATCACCGAGTTCTCTTCCACGATCACGCCTTCCACCACTTCCGAGCGCGCGCCGATGAAGCAGTTGTCCTCGATGATCACCGGGTTGGCCTGCAGCGGCTCCAGCACGCCACCGATGCCCACGCCGCCCGACAGGTGGACGTTCTTGCCGATCTGCGCGCACGAACCCACGGTGGCCCAGGTATCGACCATCGTGCCTTCATCCACATAGGCGCCGATGTTCACGTACGACGGCATCAGCACGGCGTTCTTGGCGATGAACGAACCACGGCGGGCCACGGCGGGCGGCACCACGCGGAAGCCGGCGCGGGCGAAGTCGTCGCCGGTCCAGTTGGCGAACTTGGTCGGCACCTTGTCGTAGAACTGCGCAAAACCGCCAGCGGCCATCGGCGCGTTGTCTTCCAGGCGGAACGAGAGCAGCACGGCCTTCTTGATCCACTGGTTGACGACCCATTCCTTGCCTTGCTTTTCGGCCACGCGCAGGGCGCCGGCGTCCAGCTGGGAGATCACGTTGGCCACCGCCTCGCGGATGTCGTTCGGGGCGGACTTGGGCGACAGGCTGGCGCGGTCTTCCCACGCCTGGTCGATCAGGGCTTGCAGTGCTTGCGTCATGGTCGTTTCTTTAGTGGTGATGGTTCAGGTGATTGTTCAGGTAATAACCTTGGTCCGCCGGGAAGGGGTCAGCGCCCGCCCAGCGACTTGCAGAATTCGACGATCCGGCGCGCGCCTTCCACGCACTCGTCCGGCGTGGCCACCAGGGCCATCCGCACGCGGTTCCTGCCCGGGTTCACGCCATGGGCGTCACGCGCCAGGTAGCTGCCGGGCAGCACGGCCACGTTCTGTTCGGCCAGCAGGCGCACGGCGAAGTCCGTATCGGACAGACCGGTGCGCGAGACATCGGCCCAGAGATAGAACGCGGCATCGGGAAGTGCTACATCGAGCACTTCCGCCAGCATCGGCGTGACGGCGCTGAATTTCTTCACATAGGCCGCGCGGTTCTCGCGCACATGGGCCTCGTCGTTCCACGCGGCCACGCTGGCCGCCTGCACGGCAGGGTTCATGGCCGCGCCGTGGTAGGTACGGTATAGCAGGAATTTCTTGAGAATTGCCGGGTCGCCGGCCACGAAGCCCGAGCGCAGGCCCGGCACGTTGGAGCGCTTGGAGAGGCTCGAAAACATCACCAGCCGCTCGAAGCCGCGGCCCAGCTTATGGGCGGCTTCCAGCGCGCCCAGCGGCGGGTTGGCTTCGTCGAAATAGATCTCGGAATAGCACTCATCCGAGGCGATCACGAAGCCGTGGCGATCGGACAACTCGAACAGCTGCTTCCAGTCCGCCAGCGACATCACGGCGCCGGTGGGATTGCCGGGCGAGCAGACGTACAGCAACTGCACGTCCTGCCAGGTCTCGGCGCCGATCTGGTCGAACGCGGGCGCGAAGTTGCGCGCCGGGTCGCTGTTGGCGAATACCGGCCGGGCGCCGGCCAGCAGCGTGGCGCCTTCGTAGATCTGGTAGAACGGGTTCGGGCACAGCACCAGCGGGTTGGGGCGGCTGGCGTCCACCACGGTCTGGGCGAAGGCGAACAGCGCCTCGCGCGAGCCCGTCACGGGCAGGACTTCAGTGGCGGCGTCAACCTTCGGCAGGCCGTAGCGGCGCTCCAGCCAGCCGGCGATGCCCTGGCGCAGCGCGTCGGTGCCGGCGGTGCTCGGGTAGCTGGCCAGTCCGGCCAGCGACGCGGTCATCGCCTGCTTGATGAATTCGGGAGTCGGATGCTTGGGCTCGCCAATGCCGAAGCTGATGGCCGGCTTGTCGGCGGGTTTGACGTCCGCCACCAGCACGCGCAGTTTCTCGAAAGGATAGGTCTGGAGCAGGTCGAGGCGCGGATTCACGGTGGCAGGCAGGCGGGGCGGTTGAAACCCGGCATTATAAAGGAATGCCGCCGCCGCCCCGCGTGCCGGCTTCGCTTAATAAAGCATCACCCGCGAGACCGCGGCCACCAGCGGGCGGCGGATGAATCGCTCCAGCCCGGCGTGCAGGTGCAGCGGACGCAACAGCATCTTGACGGTCATCTCGAGCGGCAGGTTCCGGCGCACCACGGCGCTGCACTGGGAGTTCAGCGCGCGCACGTCCTGCTCCGGCACGTCTTCCTGGTTGCGCTCCACCCGCAGCACGTTGCGCAGCGCGATCTCGGCATCCTCGTTCTTGATTTCGAGCAAACGCCGCGCCAGCGCGCCCAGCACCCGGGCGCGCCCGATCCGCTCCTGGCCGTTCAAGGCATTGAAATAACGGAAGAAATGCTTGTAGTGGCGCACCTCGTCGTTGGCGATGCGGCGGGTCAGGTCGCGCAGCACCGGCTCGTCGCTGGCCTGCTCCAGGGCACGGTAGTAGGTGGCCGTGCCGGTTTCCACCACGCAGCGCGCGGCCATCTCCAGCGCGTGCGATCGCTCGAAATTGTCGATCGAGCAGGTCTGGCTGTATTCGTCGAAGAAGCGCTGGTAGCCGCGCGGCCAGTCGAATTCCGGCCAGACGTGCTCCACGTAGCGGCGCAGCGCGAAACCGTGCTGCAATTCCTCGGATTCCCAGTGCCGGGCGAGCCACGTGGCGGCCTCCGGCACATGGGCGTAGTAGATGGCGAGGTTGCCCGCGTAGGTGTCGGAGCCGCTTTCGATAAAGGATGCCGCGGCGAGCAGATAGAACAGCGTGCGGTTGTTGCGCACCTTCTCCGCGTCGATGGACGCGTAGTCGATGTCGGACACGGACCAGGGCAGGTCGTCCCGTTCCGGGGTCGCTGGGGTTGCGGTCATGCACGGATCTCCAGGCAAATCGCGACCTGCAGGCGGCGTGTGACGGCCGGATGACGGTCGAGCGGCGGGGAGGGCGCTTCTTTCCGGAGGGGCTCCGGGGTCACGCCGGCATTCCAAGAGACTAGCACTAACCCTAGGAAGTTTCCGCTGGATTTGTCGCGCGGGCGTCGCATCACGGTGTTGCGGGCACGCAGCGTGCACCTCGAAACCGCTTGCATGAATAGACGCAACTCGCGGAAAAGCAAGGATTTTCTGGGTCGGGAATGAGGCGTCGGAAACGGTGCCCATCGGGCGATAAAGCGGCCGGACGAACGGTCCGCGATGGTATGATTACCGCCAATCTATCGGGCCCCAATGGGTCGCATGAGACGTTGACGTCACGTCACGTCGAGCGCCTCCGGGGCAGCCCGGCTTTTCCAACATTCGTAACGCCCAAACCACACGACAACCGTGCGACTGTCCTCGATCAAGCTGGCGGGCTTCAAGTCCTTCGTCGATCCCACCAATTTTCAAGTGCCCGGCCAACTGGTCGGCATCGTCGGTCCCAACGGCTGCGGCAAATCCAACATCATCGACGCCGTGCGTTGGGTGCTGGGTGAGTCACGCGCGTCCGAACTGCGTGGCGAATCCATGCAGGACGTGATCTTCAACGGTTCCACCGCGCGCAAGCAGGCCGGGCGCGCCAGCGTGGAACTGGTCTTCGACAACGCCGAAGGCCGCGCCGCCGGCCAGTGGAGCCAGTACGCCGAAGTGGCCGTCAAGCGCGTGCTGACCCGCGACGGCACCTCCTCGTACTACATCAACAACCAGCCGGTGCGCCGGCGCGACATCCAGGACATCTTCCTGGGCACCGGCCTGGGGCCGCGCGCCTACGCCATCATCGGGCAGGGCATGATCTCGCGCATCATCGAGGCCAAGCCCGATGACATGCGGATTTTCCTGGAAGAGGCCGCCGGCGTCTCCAAGTACAAGGAACGCCGCCGCGAGACCGAAAACCGCCTGGGCGACACGCGCGAGAACCTGACCCGCGTGGAAGACATCCTGCGCGAACTCGGCGCCAACCTCGACAAGCTCGAAGGCCAGGCCGAGGTAGCCCAGCGCTTCAAGACCCTGCAGGCCGACGGCGAGGAAAAGCAGCAACTGCTGTGGCTGCTGCGCAAGCGCGAGGCCCAGGCCGAGCAGGAGCGCCATGCGCGCGCCATCGAGCAGGCCCAAATCGACCTGGAAGCCCAGACCGCCCAGCTACGCCATGTGGAAGCCGAGCTGGAGACGATGCGCGCGGCGCACTACGCCGCGTCGGACGGCATGCACGCCGCCCAGGGCGCGCTGTACGAGGCCAACTCCGAGGTCAGCAAGCTCGAGGCCGAGATCCGCTATGTGGTGGAGTCGCGCAACCGCGTGCAGGCGCAGATTGCCGCCCTGACCACCCAGCGCGAGCAATGGCAGGGCAAGGCCGAGCAGGCCACCGAGGAACTGGCCCAGGCCGAGGAAAACCTGGCCCTGTCCGAGGCCCGCACCATCGAGGCGCAGGACGCCGTGGCGCAGAAGTCCGACGAACTGCCGACGCTGGAAGGCCAGTGGCGCGACGCCCAGCAACTGCTGAACGAGCAGCGCGCCGGCATCATGCAGGCCGAGCAGACGCTGAAGCTCGAGGCCGCCCAGCAGCGCAGCGCCGACCAGATGCTCCAGCAGCTGGAGCAGCGCAAGGAACGCCTGTCGCTGGAAGACAAGGGGCTCGACCGCCCCGACGAGACCCGGCTGGAAGAACAACGCGGCGAGCTGGCCGAGCAGGAAGCGATGCTCGAGGAAGCCCAGGCCGTGCTGATGGACAGCGAGGACCGCGTGCCGCGCCTGGACGCCGAGCGCCGCAGCGCGCAGGAGCGCGTGCAGAGCGAAGCCGCCGCCATCGCCGCGCTGGAAGCCCGCCTGTCCGCGCTGCGCCAGTTGCAGGAAAACGTGCAGACCGAGGGCAAGGTCCAGCCGTGGCTGGAGCGCCATGGCCTGGCCGAGCTGCCGCGCCTGTGGAAGAAGGTGCATATCGAGCCGGGCTGGGAAAACGCGCTCGAATCCGTGCTGCGCGAGAAGTTGGCCGCACTGGAAGTGTCCAATCTGGACTGGGTCAAGGCCTTCCTGTCCGATGCGCCGCCCGCCAAGCTCGCGTTCTACTCGCCGCCGTCCGCTGCGCGGCCCGTGGAGGCGCCCGCCGGGCTGCGCCCGCTGATGTCGCTGGTGCAGATCACCGAGCCGGGCATCCGCGCCGTCATGCAGGACTGGCTGGCCGACATCTACACCGCCACCGACATGGCGCAGGCACTGGCCGGGCGCGGCACGCTGCCGGAAGGCGCGCAGTTCGTCGTTGCCGAAGGCCACCTGGTGGGCCGCAACGCGATCCAGATCTACGCCGCCGATTCCGAGCAGGCCGGCATGCTGGCCCGCGAACAGGAAATCGAAAACCTGCAGAAGCAGGCGCGCGCGCAGATGCTGCTGTCCGACGAGGCCAAGACCCAGGCCGTGCGCGCGGAGTCGGCCTACACCCAGGCCAGCCAGGCGCTGGCCGAGGCCCGCACCCGCGCTGAGCAGGCCACGCGGCGCGTGCACACGTTGCAGATGGACGTGCTCAAGCTGTCGCAGGCGATGGAGCGATTCTCCGCCCGGAGCGGCCAGATCCGCGAGGAACTGGCGGAGATCGAGGCCCAGATCGAGGAACAGCGCGCCGTGCGTGCCGAGTCCGAGGCGACCTTCGAGCAGCACGACACCCAGCTGGCCGAGATGCAGGCGGCCCACGAAGACCACCAGATGGCCTTCGAGGCGCTGGACGGCAAGCTGACCGGCGCGCGCCAGCAGTTGCGCGATTTCGAACGGGCCGCGCAGGAGGCGGTGTTCGCCGAGCGCAACCTGTCCGGCCGCATCGACGAACTGCGCCGCAACATCCAGATGGCGGCGGACCAGTCCGAGCGCATCGCCGAATCGCTGGAAAACGCGCGCGTCGAACTCGAAACCATCAACGAGCAGACCGCCCACACCGGCCTGCAAGAGGCGCTGGAAGTGCGCGCCGAGAAGGAAGAGAAGCTGTCGGCGGCGCGCATCGAGCTGGATGCGCTGTCGGCACAGCTGCGCCAGTTCGACGAACAGCGCCTGGCCGCCGAGCGCAGCCTGCAGCCGCTGCGCGACCGCATCACCGAGTTGCAGCTCAAGGAGCAGGCCGCGCGCCTGAACCAGGAGCAGTTCACCGAGCAGCTGACGACCGCACAGGTCGACGAGGTGGCGCTGGCCGAGAAGCTGACCGCCGAGCTGAAGCCGTCCTACCTGCAAGGCGAAGTCACGCGCATCAACAATGCGATCAACGCGCTGGGCCCGGTCAACATGGCCGCGCTCGATGAACTGTCCGCCGCGCGCGAGCGCAAGACCTTCCTCGACGCCCAGTCGGCCGACCTGAACGACGCCATCAACACGCTCGAGGACGCCATCGCCAAGATCGACCAGGAAACGCGCGCGCTGCTGCAAGGCACGTTCGACCAGGTCAACCATCATTTCGGCGAGCTGTTCCCGCAGCTGTTCGGTGGCGGCCAGGCGCGCCTGATCATGACCGGCGAGGAAATCCTCGATGCCGGCGTGCAGGTGATGGCCCAGCCACCGGGCAAGAAGAACTCGACGATTCACCTGCTTTCCGGCGGCGAGAAGGCGCTGACCGCGATTGCGCTGGTGTTCGCGATGTTCCAGCTGAACCCCGCGCCGTTCTGCCTGCTGGACGAGGTGGACGCGCCGCTTGACGATGCCAATACCGAGCGCTACGCCAACATGGTGGCGCGCATGTCCGACAAGACCCAGTTCGTGTTTATTTCTCACAACAAGATTGCGATGGAGATGGCCCATCAGCTGATCGGCGTGACCATGCAGGAGCAAGGCGTGTCGCGGATCGTGGCGGTGGATATGGATGCAGCAGTGTCTATGGCGGAGGCCGCTTGAGATGGAACTGCAAAACGCTCTGATCATCGCGGGTGTCATCCTGTTGCTGTTGCTGGTGGCGTACAACCGCTGGCAGATCCACAAGGCGCGCCGCGTGCGGCCGCTGATGCCCGAAGACGACCTGCCGCCCATGCGCGAGCCGGTGGTGGGCAAGACCGTGCATCCCGAGACGGCTGCCAAGCTGCAGGAACTGCCGCCCGAGCACATTACGCGGCGCGAGCCCACGCTGGGCGAGGCCGGCAAAGTGGCCAGGCCCGAGGTGAAGCCGGCCGCCCGCCAGGAATCGAACCACGACGCCGAGGTGGCCGAGGTGGCCACGGCCGCCGCACATGCAGCCGCCGGTTCGGCGGATGCCGACGAGATCGTCGCCGACGAAGTGGCCGTGGCGGCATCGCCGGCCATGGTGCCGGCTGCCAGCCGGGACGAGCAAGCCGACGAGGACGGCGCTCAGGCCCAGACCACCACCATGGCGGCGCGGGCCCCGAAGCCCGCCACCCCGGCGGCCGCCCCCGCTGCGATGGACGGCCAGCCGGCGCAGGCCGTGATCGACCCGCTGATCGACTGCATTGTGCCGATGCACCTCGAACGCAAGGCGTCTGGCGACCGCATCCTGCCGCTGACGGGCCGGCTGCGCCGCGCCGGCACCAAGCAGGTCCATATCGAGGGTCTGCGTGCCGAAGCCAACGCCTGGGAGCCGGTAACCGCCGGCCACCAGTACGAGGACATCCAGGTCGCCGTGCAACTGGCCAACCGCAGCGGCCCGCTGAACGCGCTGGAGTTCTCCGAGTTCGTCAACGCCGTGGAGGCGCTGGCCGAGGCGCTCGATGCGTCGGCGGACCTCCCTGACATGACCGAGACCGTCGCCAACGCCCGGGAACTGGACGGCTTTGCCGCCGGCGCCGATGTGCAACTGGGCGTGAACGTGATTTCCGATGGCGCGCCCTGGTCGGCGGCCTATGTGCAGACCGTGGCCACGCAGGACGGGCTGGTGCTGTCCCGCGACGGCACGCGCTTCATCCGCTATGAACCGGGCGCCGATGGCGTGCAGAAGCCGCTGTTCACGCTCCAGTTCGGCGACACGAACTTCCTGCGCGACGACCTGACCGTCAACGCCGGACGCCAGATCACGCTGCTGCTGGACGTGCCGCAGGCCGCGCAGGCGGTCAAGCCGTTCAAGACCGTGTGCGAGTACGGCTACAGCCTGGCCCAGCGCATGGGCGCCCAGCTTGTGGACGACAACATGCGGCCGCTGACCGAGGCATCGTTCGTGGCGATCTTCGCCCAACTCGAAAAGCTGTACGAGAAGCTCGAGGCGCGCGGCATGCCCGCCGGCTCATCGGCGGCCCAGCGCCTGTTCAGCCTGTAAGGAAGCCTGCCATGACCGCCAAGACTCAAGGCGCGCAGGCTCCGGCCTCCGCGCCCGCCGGTGCGTTGCCGGCCGATGCCGCCGCTACCGCGCGCGTGCAATGGCTGCGCGATGAACTCGAACGCCACGCCTACCAGTACTACGTGCTCGATGATCCGTCGATTCCGGACGCCGAGTACGACGCGCTGTTCAGCGAACTCCAGGCGCTGGAGACCGAGCATCCCGACCTGCTGACCGACGATTCGCCCACCCAGCGCGTGGGCGGCGCGCCGTTGTCCGCGTTCGATTCCGTGCGGCATCGCGTGCCGATGCTGTCGCTGAACAATGGCTTCGCCGACGAAGATGTCGTCAATTTCGACCGCCGCTGCGCCCAGGGGCTGGGCCGGACCGCCGCGCCCGCGCCAGCTGACGGCCACGACCTGTTCAGCGCCGCCGAGGCGACCGATCAGGCCGTGGAATACGCCTGCGAACTGAAGTTCGACGGCCTGGCGATGTCGCTGCGCTACGAGGACGGCAGGCTCGTGCAGGCCGCCACGCGCGGCGACGGCGAGACCGGCGAGGACGTGACCGCCAACGTGCGGACCATCAAGGCGATTCCGCTGAAGCTGCGCGGCAAGGCGCCGGCCGTGCTGGAAGTGCGCGGCGAGGTCTTCATGTACCGCGCCGAGTTCGACAAGCTCAATGAACGCCAGGCCGAGGCCGGCGAGAAGACCTTCGTCAATCCGCGCAACGCCGCCGCCGGCAGCCTGCGGCAGCTGGACCCGCGCATCACCGCCAAGCGGCCGCTGTCCTTCTTCGCCTACGGGATTGGCGAGTTGCAGGGCGCGGACCGTCCCGCCACCCACAGCGTGATGCTCGACGGCTTTGCCGGGCTGGGCCTGCCGGTCTGCGCCGAGCGCCAGGTGGTGCAGGGTGCGCAGGGCCTGCTGGCCTTCTATCGCGATATTGGGGCGCGCCGCGACCAGTTGCCGTACGACATCGACGGCGTGGTCTACAAGGTCAACGCCATTGCCGAGCAGGAGCAGCTTGGCTTCGTCTCGCGCGCGCCGCGCTTTGCGCTGGCGCACAAGTTCCCGGCGCAGGAGATGACCACGACCGTCGAGGACATCGAGGTGCAGGTGGGCCGCACCGGCGCCATTACGCCCGTGGCGCGGCTCGCGCCGGTGTTCGTGGGCGGCGTGACCGTGACCAACGCCACGCTCCACAACGAGGACGAGATCCGCCGCAAGGATGTGCATATCGGCGATACGGTGATCGTGCGCCGTGCCGGCGACGTGATTCCGGAGGTGGTGGCCGTGGTGCTGGAGCGGCGCCCGGCCGACGCGCGCGCGTTTGTCATGCCGACCACCTGCCCGGTGTGCGGCTCGCACGTGGAGCGCCTGGAGGACGAGGCCATCGCCCGCTGTACGGGTGGCCTGATCTGCGCCGCGCAGCGCAAGCAGGCCCTGCTGCACTTTGCCCAGCGCCGCGCAATGGACATCGAGGGCCTGGGCGACAAGGTGGTGGAGCAACTGGTCGACCAGGGCATCGTCCGCACGCCGGCGGATCTCTTCAAGCTTGGCGTGGCGAAGCTGGCCGCGCTGGACCGGATGGCCGACAAGTCGGCCACGAACCTCGTGGCGGCCATCGACAAGTCGCGCAGCACCACGCTGAACCGCTTTATCTTCGCGCTGGGCATCCGCCACGTGGGCGAGGCGACGGCCAAGGATATTGCCAAGCACTTTGGCAAGCTGGACAACCTGCTGGCCGCCGACGAGGCCGCTTTGCTGGAAGTCAACGACGTCGGGCCGGTGGTGGCGCAGTCGATCGCCAACTTCCTGGGCGAGCCGCACAATGTGGAGGTGGTCGAGCAGCTGCGCGCCGCCGGCGTACACTGGCCGGAGAGCGAGCCCGCCGCCCGCGCGCCGCTGCCGCTGGCCGGCAAGACCTTCGTGCTGACCGGCACGCTGCCGACGCTCTCGCGTGAGGACGCAAAGGAGCGACTGGAAGCGGCCGGCGCCAAGGTGGCTGGCTCGGTGTCGAAGAAGACCGACTACGTGGTGGCCGGTGCCGAGGCGGGCAGCAAGCTTGAGAAGGCGCAGGCGCTTGGCGTGGCGGTGATCGACGAGGATGGCATGCTGGCGTTGCTGGCGGACGCCACGGGCGCACAACCGGAGGACGCGCAATGATCCGTGACATTCTGAAGATGGGAGATCCGCGCCTGACGCAGGTGGCGCGGCCCGTGACCGCGTTCAACACGCCCGAGCTGCGCGTGCTGATCGACGATATGTTCGACACCATGGAACACGCAAACGGCGCCGGCCTGGCCGCGCCGCAGATCGGCGTGGACCTGCAGGTGGTGATCTTCGGCTTCGACAGCAATCCGCGCTACCCGGACGCGCCGATGGTGCCGAAGACGGTGCTGATCAATCCGGTGCTGGAACCGCTCTCCGACGAGATGGAAGAGGGCTGGGAAGGGTGCCTGTCGGTGCCGGGGCTGCGGGGCGTGGTGCCGCGCCATGCCCGGTTGAAGTATTCGGGATTCGACCCGATGGGGAACCGGATCGAGCGGGTGGCCGATGGCTTCCATGCCCGCGTGGTGCAGCACGAGTGCGACCACCTGATCGGCGTGCTGTACCCGATGCGGGTGAAGGACTTCACGCGCTTCGGCTTCACCGAGGTGCTGTTCCCGGACCTGCCGGCGAACTACGACGACTGAGGCGGCGGCCTCCCTCACCGCTTGCCGGCGAGGGAGGCACCATCTGGCGTCAGAACTTCTCGAATGCGCCCAGGAAGCGCCACTGGCCCGGCGGCAGATCGCCCAGCACCACGCGGCCCATGCGCACGCGCTTCAGGCCTACCACGCGCAGTCCCACCTGCTCGCACATGCGGCGAATCTGGCGCTTGCGGCCTTCGCGCAGCACGAAGCGCAGCTGCTCCTCGTTCTGCCAGCTCACCTTGGCCGGCTTGAGCGGCACGCCATCGAGCGACAGGCCGTGACGCAGCCGCTCGATCTCATCCGCCGGGAACACGGCGCTGATATTGCGCTCGACCGGACCTTCCGGCGATTCCCAGACCACGCGCACCAGGTATTCCTTCTCCACATTCGAGTCGTCGCCGATCAGCGCGCGCGCTACGCGGCCATCCTGCGTCAGCACCAGCAGGCCGGTGGAGTCGATATCGAGACGGCCCGCCGGCGCGAGGTTCTTGCGTTGCCACGGCTGGAAGCGCTTGCGGGTGGGGTCCTCGGCCCACTGGTTCTCGGGCGCGAACAGCACGGCGGCAGGCTCGTAGCCGTCCTCGGCCTGGCCTGAGACGTAGCCGACGGGCTTGTTGATCAGCACGGTCACCCGCTCGCCCTGTTCGGAGCGGGCGGCCTGCAGGATCTCTATCTCGGCGTCGGGGCGGACGCGCGAACCCAGTTCGGTCACGGCCTTGCCGTCTACCAGCACCCAGCCACGCGGGATCCACTCGTCCGCCTCGCGGCGCGAGCAGAGGCCCAGTTCGGACATGCGCTTTGACAGGCGGATGAGACCGTCGTCATTGGCCTCCGCCTGCTGCCGGACCGGCTCGCGTGCCTCGGCGCGCGGTGCCGGACGTTCGGTACGGACCGGACGCGCACGGTCGGCGGTGTCGCTGAAGCGGCGGGCCGGCGCGGCAGGGCGGCGCGTGTCATCGCCACCGGCACCACGCTGCGACGGACGGCGTTCGTCATCGCCATAACGGCGTGGCGGGCGGGCTTCGTCGTCACCGAAACGGCGCGGACGCGGGGCGCCGCGGTCGTCATTGCCGAAGCTGCGCTGGGGCGGACGGCGGTCATCGCCGCCGAGGCCGCGTTGCGGGGGACGACGGTCGTCGCCACCGAAGCCACCGCGTTGCGGCGGACGGCGCTCATCATCGCCATAACGGCGCGGCGGGCGGGCTTCGTCGTCACCGAAACGGCGGGGACGCGGCGCGCCACGATCGTCATTGCCGAAGCCGCGCTGGGGCGGGCGACGGTCGTCGCTGTTGAAACCGCGCTGCGGGGGACGACGGTCGTCGCCACCGAAGCCACCGCGTTGCGGCGGGCGGCGCTCGTCATCGCCATAGCGGCGTGGCGGGCGGGCTTCGTCGTCACCGAAACGGCGGGGACGCGGCGCGCCGCGATCGTCATTGCCGAAGCTGCGCTGGGGCGGTCGGCGGTCATCGCCGCTGAAGCCGCGTTGCGGGGGACGACGATCGTCGCCGCTGAAACCACGCTGCGGCGGGCGGCGCTCGTCATCGCCATACCGGCGCGGCGGGCGGGCTTCGTCATCACCGAAACGGCGTGGACGGGGCGGACGGTCGTCGCCGCCGGCGCCACGCTGGGGCGGACGGCGGTCATCGCCGCTGAAACCACGCTGGGGCGGGCGGCGCTCGTCGTCGCCATAGCGGCGCGGCGGCCGATCGCCCTCGGGGCGCGGACGGGCCGGGCGCGCCGGGCGCTCTCCACGATCAGCCCGATCAGGCCGCGCGGCACCCTCGGCCGGGGCGGCCTTGCGCTTGTTGCGCTCGCCGGCGCGTTCCCGCGCCTCCTTGATGCCCGTCACCACGTCCTGCACGCGCTTGCGGTTCAGGTCGGAGACGCGCACCGGGCGCGTGGGCTTGCGCGGCGCGTCCGAGGTGGACGTGGCGGTCTTGATGCCCAGCGTCTTGCGGCCGGGCGTTTTGCTGTCTGTCATATCGTTGCGTTTGCCCGACCCGCGTTGCCATCAGATGGCTAGCGCGTCGAGCAAATCCTGTTCAAGCTGAATCTGCAATCGGTTGTCGGCGGCAAGGCGGCTGCCATCGACCAGGAACACGTCTTCGACGCGCTCCCCCAGGGTGTTGATGCGCGCCGAATGCACGGACACGCGATGTTTGGCCAGTACGCGGGCAATCGCGTAGAGCAGGCCGGTTCGGTCGTTGGCGGACAGGGACAGCAGGTAGAACTGCCCGCGCTCGTCAGCCCGCAAATCCACGCGCGGCTTGATCGGGAAGCTGCGCGACTGGCGCGACAGCCGGCCCTGTGCCGGATCGGGCAGCGGGCACTCCAGCCGCAGCCGTTCCGCCAGTTCGTGTTCGACCAAAGCGAGGATGTCGCGGTAGTCGCCCGCCAGGCCGGGGTCGGTCACCTGGAAGGTGTCCAGCGCGTAGCCGTGGCGCGTGGTGTGGATCTTGGCGTCCTGAATCGAGAACGCCTTGCGTTCGAAGTAGCCGCAGATGCGCGCGAAGAGGTCCGGCTGGTCCTTGACGTAGACGGCCACCTGCAGGCCCTCGCCAGCCGGCGAGATGCGCGCTTTGACCACCGCCGTGTCGCTATCCACCTTGTTGAACAGGTGGCGCGTGAGCCAGGCGATGTCACGCGCGTCGTGGCGCAGGAAGAACGAGACGTCGAGCTTGTCCCAGAGCGGCTTGGCCAGTTCGGGGTCGAACGCCTTGAGCCGCAGCTGGGCGATGGTGTCGTCGCGGCGCTGGGCCCAGAGCGAGTGCGGGTCGAGCTGCGCGCCGCCGAGCACGCGCAGCGTGATGCGGTACAGGTCTTCGAGCAGCTTGCCCTTCCAGGCATTCCACACCTTGGGGCTGGTGCCGCGGATATCGGCCACGGTCAGCAGGTAGAGCGCGGTCAGGTAGCGCTCGTTGCCCACCACGCCGGCGAAGGCCTTGACCACGTCCGGATCGGTCAGGTCCTGCTTCTGCGCCACGTGGCTCATGGTCAGGTGATGCTCCACGAGCCAGGCGATCAGGTCAGTGTCCTCGCGCGAAATGCCGTGCTGCTTGCAGAAGCGGCGCGCATCGACCGTGCCGAGCTTGGAGTGATCGCCGCCCCGGCCCTTGGCAATGTCATGGAACAGCGCGGCCACCCAGAGTACCCATGGACGGTCGAAGCTGGCCATCAGTTGGCTGCAGAACGGGAACTCGTGCGTGTGCTCGACGATGGCGAAGCGGCGGATATTGCGCACCACCATCAGGATGTGCTGGTCCACGGTGTAGACGTGGAACAGGTCGTGCTGCATCTGGCCGACGATGCGCCGGAAATTGATCAGGTAGCGGCCCAGCACGCTGGTCTGGTTCATCAGGCGCAGCGCGTGGGTGATGCCCTGCGGTTCCTGCATGATGGCCAGGAACAGGCGGCGGTTCTCGGGATCGTTGCGCCAGCTCGCGTCCATGACCGTGCGCGCGTTATAGAGCCCGCGCAGCGTACGCGGGGAGATGCCTTTCACGCCTGGCGTGCGCTCGTAGAGCAGGAAGGTCTCCAGGATCGCGTGCGGGTCGCGCTCGTACAGGTCGTCGCTGGTGATTTCCAGCATGCCCTGGCGTTCCACGAAGCGGTCGTTGATCACGCGTGTGACCTTGGATTCGCTTGGGAACAGCATCGCCTCGATATTGAGCAGCAGCACGCTGTTGAGCTGCGTCACCGCCTTGGCGGCCCAGTAGAAGCGGCGCATCAGCTGTTCGCTGGCGCGCTTGTGGGTGGTCTGCCGATAGCCGAAGGACTCGGCCAGCGCGGTTTGCAGGTCGAACACCAGCACGTCCTGCCGGCGGCCGGCCAGCAGGTGCAGCCGCGCGCGGATCGTGCGCAGCAGGCGCTCGTTGCGCGTGAGTTCCTGCGCCTCGCGCTCGGTCAGCAGGCCGCGCTCGAACAATTCCTTCCAGCTGTCGCCAAGGCCCGCCGCCTGCGTCATCCACAGGATCACCTGCAAGTCGCGCAGGCCGCCCGGGCTTTCCTTGCAGTTGGGCTCCAGCGCGTACGGCGTGTCCTGGTACTTGGCGTGGCGCTGGCGCATCTCCAGCAGCTTGGCCTGGAAGAAGTCGGCGGCGTCGAGGTCCGCCAGATAGCGCCGGTGCATGTCGGCGAACAGCGCTTTGTTGCCGATCAGCAGGCGCGCCTCGAGCAGTGAAGTGCGGATGGTGATGTCCGCCGCCGCCTCGCGCAGGCAGTCGTCGACGGTACGCACCGACGAGCCGATCTCGAGTCCCAGGTCCCAGCACAGGCCGATAAAGCGCTCCAGCTTGCCCGCCATCTCCGCGTCCGGCTCGGCCGGCAGCAGGAGCAGTACATCCACGTCGGAGTGCGGGAACAGCTCGCCACGGCCATAGCCGCCCACCGCTACCAGTGCGGCGCTGGCGGGCAACTCCAGGCCGGTCCAGGCGTCGATCAGCGCGGCATCCACGGCGCGGCGCAGCCGTGTGACCAGCGGATTGACCTGGTTGTGCGCGTCGAATTCGGCGAAGAGCGCTTGCTTGTCGGCGCGCAGCTTGTCGCGGATGCGCTGGCAAAGCAGGAGTTCCGGCGTGGTGTCCATGGTGGAGGCGGTGTGGGTCGCGGGCACGGCTGGAAGTAGAAAGGGCGCCGCGGTCGGCGCCCTGGCGGTCAACGCGGCGTCAGGCCGCGACGGGTTCGGTAATGAAGGCCGGCGGCACCGGCGAGCCGGCCGACAGCGTCAGCACCTCGTAGCCGGTGTCCGTCACCAGCACGGTGTGCTCCCACTGGGCGGACAGGCTGCGGTCACGCGTCTTCACGGTCCACTGGTCGGGCATGGTGCGGATGTCGCGCTTGCCGGCGTTGATCATCGGCTCCACCGTGAAGATCATGCCGGTCTTGATCTCGGTGCCCGTGTTGGGGCGGCCATAGTGCAGCACCTGCGGGTCCGAGTGGAACACCTTGCCAATGCCGTGGCCGCAGTACTCGCGCACCACGCTGTAGCCGGCGGCTTCGGCGTGCACCTGGATGGCATGGCCGATATCGCCCAGGCGTGCGCCATTGCGCACTTGCTGGATACCCTTCCACATGCATTCATAGGTGACCTGCGCCAGGCGCTTGGCCAGGATCGAGCCCTCGCCCACGATGAACATGCGGCTGGTGTCGCCGTAATAGCCTTCCTTCGTGATCACGGTGATGTCGAGGTTCACCGCGTCGCCGCTCTTGAGCACGCGGTCGCCCGGAATGCCGTGGCAGATCACGTCGTTGACGGACGTGCAGATCGCGCCGGGGAAGGGCGGATAGCCCGGCGGCGCGTAGTTCAGCGGCGCCGGCACGGTGCCTTGCACGTCACGCATGTAGGCGTGGCAAAGCTTGTCGAGTTCGCCCGTGGTCACTCCGGGGACGATATGGGGCGTGATGTAGTCGAGGACCTCGGAGGCAAGGCGGCAAGCCACGCGCATTTGGGCGATGTCTTCGGCGGTATTCAGGTGGATGCTCATGCTGCTTCGCCAGAAATAAGTGACGGCGGGGCCGCGGGCCACGCCGGTAATCGATTCGCAAAGTGGGATTATCGCACCATCGCGCCCCGAAAGCAGGGATTTGGCGGCGCGCCGGCCAAGAATTGGCGGGGTGGCGGGCGTGCGGGGGGGCAACCGGGGGCTTGAGCCCGACGTCATTTTGTTGCTACAATCGCTGGCTGACTTGCTGCTGGCTCATGCCGGTGGCGGGTAAGGAAGCAAATTTTATTGGTAAATCGCTGGTCCGCCCATCCGGGGTGTTCCTTTTCAGGAATGTCGGGGCGGACTTCAGACCTAACCCTATTGGAGCACCTCTCATGTCCGTGACCATGCGCGAAATGCTGGAAGCCGGTTGCCACTTTGGCCACCAAACCCGCTTCTGGAACCCGAAGATGGCCCCCTTCATCTTCGGTCATCGCAACAAGATCCACATTATCAACCTCGAAAAGACCCTGCCGATGTTCCAGGACGCGATGAAGTACGTGCGTCAACTGGCAGCAAACCGCGGCAGCGTGCTTTTCGTGGGTACCAAGCGTCAATCGCGCGAAATCCTGGCTGAAGAAGCTGGCCGCGCTGGCATGCCCTACGTCGACGCCCGCTGGCTCGGCGGCATGCTGACGAACTTCAAGACCGTCAAGATCTCGATCAAGCGCCTGAAGGACATGGAAGCCGCCAAGGAAGCCGGCGCGCTGGACACCATGAGCAAGAAGGAAGCGCTGATGTTCGAGCGCGAGATGGCCAAGCTGGAAAAGTCCATCGGCGGCATCAAGGACATGGGCGGCGTGCCTGACGCCATCTTCGTGGTGGACGTGGGCTACCACAAGATCGCCGTGACGGAAGCCAACAAGCTGGGCATCCCCGTGATCGGCGTGGTGGACACGAACCACTCGCCGGAAGGCATCGATTACGTGATCCCGGGTAACGACGACTCGAGCAAGGCTGTGGCCCTGTACGTGCGCGGCGTGGCCGACGCCATCCTGGAAGGCCGCGCCAATGCGGTTCAGGAAGTGGTGGAAGCTGCACGTGGCGGCGACGAATTCGTCGAAGTCCAGGAAGGCTGATTGCCCGCTGGCGCCTGAGGCCGGGGTACACCGGCCACCGGCGCCCGCCTTGCGGCACATTGAAAAGGGGGCACTTCTGGCGCCCCCTTTTTGCAAACTGCGAATCGCAGTGCGCCGCAAGCTGAAACTGACTTTGTTGTCATCCGCCGCGCATACGATGTGCCGCGGGTGAGCCGGACCCAAGTTGATCAGACACCGGCCGGGTGTCCCGGAAGCAGGTGGGACATCGGCCCGAACCAATCAAGGAGTGACAAATGGCGGCAATTACCGCAAGCATGGTTGCAGAACTGCGCGCGAAGACCGACGCGCCGATGATGGAATGCAAGAAGGCCCTGACGGAAGCCAATGGCGACCTGGACAAGGCTGAAGAGCTGCTGCGCGTCAAGCTGGGCAACAAGGCCAGCAAGGCGGCGTCGCGCGTGACCGCCGAAGGCGTGGTGGCCTCGTACATCGACGGCACGACCGGCGTGCTGGTCGAGCTGAACTGCGAAACCGACTTCGTGTCGAAGAACGACGACTTCCTGGCCTTCTCGGCCAAGGTGGCCGAACTGATCGCCAAGCAGAACCCGGCTGACGTGGCTGCCCTGTCGGCACTGGAAATCGACGGCGTGTCGGTGGAAACCACCCGCGCCGCGCTGATCGGCAAGATCGGCGAGAACATGACGATCCGCCGCTTCGCCCGCTACGCCAATGGCGGCAAGCTGGTGTCGTACCTGCACGGCACGCGTATCGGCGTGATGGTCGAGTTCGACGGCGACGAAACCGCCGCCAAGGACGTGGCCATGCACGTGGCCGCCATGAAGCCGGTGTCGCTGTCGTCTGACCAGGTGCCCGCCGAGCTGATCGCCAAGGAGCGCAGCATCGCCGAGCAGAAGGCTGCCGAATCGGGCAAGCCGGCCGAGATCGTCGCCAAGATGGTCGAAGGTTCGGTCCAGAAGTACCTGAAGGAAGTCTCGCTGTTCAACCAGCCGTTCGTGAAGAACGACAAGCAGACCGTCGAGCAGATGCTGAAGGCCGCCAACACCACGGTGAAGGGTTTCACCTTGTTCGTGGTGGGCGAGGGCATCGAGAAGAAGCAGGACGATTTTGCTGCTGAAGTGGCCGCCCAGGTGGCTGCCGCCCAGAAGGGCTGATCGTCCGGGTGGGGGAGGGGCCTTTTTCACGAAGGGCCGATTCCGCCACCGTATAATGCCGAGGGGCGCCGCAAGGTGCCCCTCTGCACAAGCGCGCCAGGCAGCGTGCCGGGCGCCGCGGCTGTATCAGTCGATTTCCGCAGTCACCTGCATGTTGGGCGAAGTTCGCGTAACGATGCCTGCAGATGACGGCGAAAACCGGCTTCGAGCTGTCCCGCAATTCCGTATTTCCGTGCGGCCCTGAGCCAGGCCGGGGTCACAAGCCCCGACAGCCCGGGCCGCGCGCGCCAATCCATCCGTTCGAACGAGCGATCAAGAACCAGCCCGAGGGTGAACATGCCAGCCTACAAGCGCGTCCTACTTAAACTTTCCGGTGAGGCCCTGATGGGCGACGATGCCTTCGGCATCAACCGCGCCACCATCGAAGGCATGGTCAATGACATTGCCGAGATCGTGAAGCTGGGCGTCCAGGTCGCCGTGGTGATCGGCGGCGGCAACATCTTCCGTGGTGTGGCCGGCGGTGCCGCCGGCATGGACCGTGCCACGGCCGACTACATGGGCATGCTGGCCACCATGATGAACGCGCTGGCCCTGCAGGACGCCATGCGCCACGCGAATATCGAAGGCCGCGTGCAATCAGCGCTGCGCATGGACCAGGTGGTCGAGCCCTATATCCGCCCCCGCGCCATCCGCCAGCTGGAAGAGGGCAAGGTCGTGATCTTCGCGGCCGGCACCGGCAACCCGTTCTTCACCACCGACACCGCCGCCGCGCTGCGCGGGGCGGAAATCGGCGCGGAAGTCGTGCTCAAGGCCACCAAGGTGGACGGCGTGTACACGGCCGACCCCAAGAAGGACCCCAGCGCCACGCGCTACACCACCATCACGTTCGACGAGGCCATCTCGCGCAACCTGCAGGTCATGGACGCCACGGCCTTCGCGCTGTGCCGCGACCAGAAGCTGCCGATCAAGGTGTTCTCCATCGTCAAGCCGGGTGCGCTGAAGCGCGTGATCCTGGGCGAAGACGAAGGTACGCTGGTGCACGTATGACGACGGCGGGCCGCGTCACAATGCGGATTCGGCCCGGCCTGAGAGTAGAATGATTCATTTTCGATCCCGTCCGGCGGGATCCTGTCTGGCTGATTTCCGGAGGTAAACATGAGCGTCGCCGACACAAAGAAGAGCGCCGAGCAGAAGATGCAGAAGTCGATCGAAGCCTTCAGGGCCGATCTGGCGAAAATTCGTACCGGTCGTGCCCACACCGGTCTGCTCGATCACGTCCAGGTGGACTACTACGGCTCGATGGTGCCGATCAGCCAGGTGGCCAATGTCGGCCTGGCCGATGCGCGCACGATCAGCGTGCAGCCCTGGGAAAAGAAGATGGTGAGCGCGGTGGAAAAAGCCATCCGCGACGCTGACCTGGGCCTGAACCCGGCCACCATGGGCGAAACGATCCGCGTGCCGATGCCCGCGCTGACCGAAGAGCGCCGCAAGGAACTGACCAAGGTCGTCAAGGGCGAGGCCGAGGGTGCCAAGGTAGCCGTGCGCAACCTGCGCCGCGACGCCATGGAGCAGTTCAAGAAGCTCGTCAAGGACAAGACCATTTCCGAGGACGACGAGCGCCGCGGCCAGGATGAAGTCCAGAAACTGACGGACAAGTTCGTGGCCGAGATCGACAAGCTCGTGGCCGAAAAAGAGAAGGAGATCATGACGGTCTGACGGCCGCCCGGCGGGAACCCCGCCGGCTCCGTCCCCGTCCGCGAATCCATGCAGCACATCAGTTCGACGCTCGGCGTTCCCGATACCACCTACGTGCCCCGCCACGTTGCCATCATCATGGATGGCAACGGCCGTTGGGCGACCCAGCGTCATCTGCCCCGCGTGGCAGGCCACAGCCGTGGCCTGGACGCGGTACGCGCGGTGGTGGAGGCCTGTGCCACCCGCGGGGTGCAGTTCCTCACGCTGTTCGCGTTCAGTTCGGAGAACTGGCGCCGTCCGGCGGACGAGGTTTCGTTCCTGATGCGCCTGTTCATGACCGCCTTGCGCCGCGAGGTGGTCAAAATGCACGCCAATGACATCCGCGTGCGCGTGGTGGGCGACCTCGGGCGTTTCAGCCCGCGCATCCAGCAGCTGATCCGCGATGCGGAGGCCCGCACCGCCGGCAATACCGGCCTGACGGTGACCATCGCCGCGAACTACGGCGGCCGCTGGGACCTGCTCCAGGCCATGCGCAAGATGCTGGCGCGCTCGCCGATGCTCGACCCGGATGCCATCGACGAGTCCGTGCTGGCGCCGCATCTGGCGATGTCCTATGCGCCCGAGCCCGACCTGTTCATCCGCACCGGCGGCGAACAGCGCATCAGCAATTTCCTGCTGTGGCAGCTCGCGTATTCCGAGCTGTACTTCACCGATACCTACTGGCCCGATTTCGACGCCGCCGAGCTGGACAAGGCCTTCGCCTCGTACCGCCAGCGCGAGCGGCGCTTTGGCCGGACCAGCGCCCAACTGGTGGCGCCCGGACTGTCTGGTACGGCCTGAGCGGATCGCCGCGACCGGCCTGTCCTGATCCCACTTTCAAAGGAAACCGCAGCGCATGCTCATCACCCGCGTCATCACCGCCTTGTGCCTGTTGCTGTTGATCCTGCCGATCCTGTTCCTGGCGCCAGTAATGTGGCTGGCGGGGCTGATCGCCGTGATCGTGCTGCTGGCCGGCTGGGAGTTCGGGCGGCTGATCGGACTGCGCCGCTTCTGGCCCTACGTCTACGCGGTGGCCTGCCTGCTCGTGCTGATTTACTTCCATGACGCGCCCGAACGCCGCGCCATCCATTACCTGCTGGCCGCCGCGCTGGTGGCCTGGGGCGTGGCGCTGGTGCTGCTGGCACGCGGGGTGCGCAAGGCTACGCCGGGCTTCACGGTGCTGGGTGCCATCCTGGGGCTGATCATGCTGCCGGCGTTCGGTCACGCCGTGATGGTGCTGCGGGCCGAAGGCATCGCGGTGCTGCTGTCGGCCGCGGTGCTGGTCTGGGCGGCCGATATCGGCGCGTATTTCGTCGGCAAGGCCATCGGCAAGCGCAAGCTGGCGCCCACCATCAGCCCGGGCAAGTCCTGGGAGGGTGCGATTGGCGGCTGGTTGCTGGTGATGATCGTGGCCGTGGTGCTCGGCACCACCCATGTCTTCGCGCCGACCTGGTTTTCACGCATCGCCGACCAGGGCGGGGTGGGGCTGATGATCGGCCTTTCCACGCTGCTCGTGGCGGCCAGCGTTATCGGTGACCTGTTCGAGTCACTGCTCAAGCGTCAGATCGGCAAGAAGGACAGCAGCCGGCTGCTGCCCGGGCACGGTGGCGTGCTGGATCGCATCGACGCGCTCATTCCGGTATTCCCGCTGGCGGCGCTGCTGCTGGCCTGGATGTGATCACAATCTGAATTTGGTTATCTGGTTCCTATGCAACGCATTACCATCCTGGGCGCCACGGGCTCCATCGGCGAAAGCACACTCGACGTAGTGCGTCGGCATCCGGACCGCTACAGCGTGCATGCGTTGAGCGCCCACCGCCAAGTGGATAAGCTGGCGGCGGCCTGCGTGGAGTTCCGCCCGGCGCACGCCGTGGTGGGCTCCGCGGACGCGGCACGCCAGCTCGAGACGCTGCTGCGCGGCGGCGGCGTGAAGACCGAAGTCAGCTATGGCGAAGCCGCGCTGGAATCCATCGCCGCCGACGACGGCACCGATGCCGTGATGGCCGCCATCGTCGGCGCGGCCGGGCTCCGTTCTTCGCTCGCCGCCGCTCGGGCGGGCAAGCGCGTGCTGCTGGCCAACAAGGAATCGCTGGTCATGTCGGGCGCCATCTTCATGGACGCGGTGCGCGAGCACGGCGCCACGCTGCTGCCCATCGACAGTGAGCACAACGCGATCTTCCAGTGCCTGCCGACCAGCGACCCGCGCTACGGCGCGGGCGTGTCCAAGGTGCTGCTGACCGCATCGGGCGGCCCGTTCCGGACGCGTGATCCGTCCACCCTGCACGACATCACGCCGGACCAGGCCTGCGCCCACCCCAAATGGGTGATGGGCCGCAAGATCTCGGTGGATTCGGCCACGATGATGAACAAGGGGCTCGAGGTGATCGAGGCCCATTGGCTGTTCGGCGCCCCGGCGGAGAAGATCGAGGTGCTGATCCACCCGCAAAGCATCGTCCATTCGATGGTGGCGTACGCCGACGGCTCGGTGCTCGCCCAGCTTGGCAACCCCGACATGCGCACGCCCATTGCCTATGGCATGGCGTACCCGGAGCGGATCGACTCCGGGGTGAGCCCTCTCGACCTGACCGTCGCCGGCGGCCTGCATTTTGAGATTCCTGACCTGGATCGCTTCCCCTGCCTCGGGCTAGCCTTTGATGCATTGCGCGCGGGCGGGGTAGCCCCGGCCGCGCTGAACGCCGCGAACGAGGTGGCCGTGGAGGCTTTCCTCGATGGGGCGATCCGATTTACCGATATTGCCCGCGTGGTGGCCGACGTGCTCGCACAGCCGCAGTCTGGTTCGGTCGCGACGCTCGAGGGCGTGCTGGAGGCCGATGCCGCCGCACGCCGTGCCGCGCAGGCATTGCTGACGCGGCTGGCCAGCCGCTAAGTGGGTAGCGCCGTCGCGCCTCGGCGCGGCCAGCTCTGGAGAGGGTGATTTGTCATGCAGACCGTAATTGCGTTCGTCGTCGCCCTGTGCATCCTGATTTTCGTGCACGAGATGGGGCACTACCTGGCCGCCCGTGCGTGCGGGGTCAAGGTATTGCGATTCTCGATCGGCTTTGGCCGGTCGTTGGCGCGCTGGACCAGCAAGGGGCCTGACCGCACCGAGTGGACGCTCGCCGCGATCCCCCTGGGCGGCTACGTCAAGATGCTCGACGAGCGCGAGCGCGACCCCGAGACCGATCCGCCCATCCCCCCGGAAGACCTGCCGCGCGCGTTCAACCGGCAGTCCGTGGGCAAGCGTTTCGTGATCGTGGCAGCCGGGCCGGTGGCCAATTTCGCGCTGGCCATCCTTCTATATATAGTGCTGTTCGCCGGTGGCATGCGCGAGCCGGTACCCGTGGTGGCAACCCCGGCGGCCGGCACCGTGGCCGCCCAGGCCGGTGTGCGGGACGGCGACCGCGTGCTGTCGCTGACCGCCAACGACCGCACCGAGCCGGTCCAGTCCTGGAACGACCTCCGCATGGCCGTGTTCGCCGAAGGTTTTGGCGACGCCAGCGCCGTGCTGCGCGTGCGCGGCACCGATGGGGCCGAGCGCGACATCCGGCTGCCCCGCCTGCCCAATACCGGCGGCAATCCCGAGCAGGACCCGCTGGCCACGCTCGGCCTGTACCTGAAGGGTGGTCCGGTCACGATTACGGAAATCGTGCCGGATTCGGCGGCGCAGCGCGCCGGACTGAAGGCCGGCGACCGCGTGGTGGCCTGGCAGGGCCAGCCCCTGACGCAGGCGAGCGAGCTGATCCGCGCCGTACGGGCACGGCCGGGCGAGCAGGTCACGCTGGGGGTCGAGCGCAACGGGCAGCGGCTGGACGTGCCGGTCAAGCTGGACGCGGCCCCTGCCGCGGATGGCGCCAAGGACGCCAGCGGGGCGGCGGCGGCCCCTACGGGCAAGCTGGGCGCCGCGCTGAACCAGGCGGTGCAGACCGAGATTGTCCGCTACGCGCCGTGGCAGGCCGTGGTGCGGGCCGCCGACCAGGTCTGGAGTACCAGCACGCTGTCCCTGAAACTGCTCGGCAAGATGCTGGTGGGGCAGGCGTCATTGCAGAATCTGAGCGGCCCGCTCACCGTGGCGGACTACGCCGGCCGTGCCGCGAACATGGGTTGGCAGCCGTTTATCAGCTTCCTGGCGCTCGTCAGTGTCAGCCTCGGTGTGCTCAATTTGTTACCCATTCCGGTTCTGGATGGGGGGCATTTGCTGTATTATTGCGTGGAATTTTTGACTGGCAGGCCCGTACCAGATCACTGGCAGGCGATGCTGCAGAAGGTCGGCATCGCGTGCATCTTGCTCCTGACCTCACTCGCTTTGTTCAATGACGTCAGCCGACTGTTTCTTGCGCGCGGCTAGATCCGCGTAGCCGAAAGCGGCCGTTGGCCGGAGAAGGTCGCGTTCCGGCGGTGTCGTCGAACCCGTCGGGAGGGGGCGGCCTTGTCAGCAAAGCCAGGCGTCATCATGGACGGCGTCGGGACGGCATCGGAGCCAATACCCTGCATGAAATCGAAGAGGAATAGGGGATTCACGTTGATCAGACATAAGCGCATCTCGCTGGGCGTGCTGACGAGTGCCATTATCGCGGCCTGGAGCCCGGCGGGCTGGGCCGCCGACCCCTTTGTGGTCAGGGACATCCGCGTGGAAGGCCTGCAGCGCGTGGAGCCGGGCACTGTGTTCGGCTATCTGCCTGTTCGCGTCGGGGAGACCTTCACCGATGACAAGGGCGCCGATGCGATTCGTGCACTCTACAATACCGGTTTCTTCAAGGACGTGCAGATCCGCGCCGAGGAAGGCGTGCTCGTGGTCCAGGTGGAGGAGCGCCCAGCCATCTCGCAGCTCGAGTTCGTCGGCATCAAGGAATTCGACAAGGACACGCTGCGCCGCTCGCTGCGCGCAGTGGGTGTGGCCGAAGCGCGTTACTACGACAAAGCACTGATCGACAAGGCCGAGCAGGAGCTGAAGCGCCAGTACGTGGCGCGCGGCTACTACGCAGCCGACGTGCAGACCACGGTGACCCCGGTGGACCGTAATCGCGTGTCCGTGGTGTTCAACGTGGAAGAAGGCCCGGTTGCCAAGATCCGCCAGATCAATATCGTCGGCAACAAGGCGTTCAAGGAAGGCACGCTGCGCGACGAGATGCAGCTCTCCACGCCGAACTGGCTTTCCTGGTACACCAAGAATGACCTGTACTCGAAGCAGAAGCTCACGGCCGACCTGGAAGCACTGCGCTCGTATTATCTGAACCGCGGCTATCTGGAGTTCCAGATCGAGTCCACCCAGGTCTCGATCACGCCGGACAAGAAGGACATCTTCCTGACGCTGAACATCAAGGAAGGCGATCAGTACAAGGTATCCGACATCCGCCTGGCCGGCGAACTGCTCGGCAAGCAGGCCGAGATGGAAAAGCTGCTGCAGCTGAAGAAGGGCGACATCTTCTCGTCCGAAAAGCTGACGGCCAGCACCAAGTCCATCACGGACCTGCTGGGCACCTACGGCTACGCATTCACGACGATCAATCCGCAGCCCCAGGTCAATCAGGAAACGCGCGAAGTGGCACTGACGCTGATGGTCGATCCAGGCCGTCGTGTGTATGTGCGCCGCGTGAATGTGGTGGGTAACAGCAAGACCCGCGACGAAGTGGTGCGCCGTGAAATGCGTCAGATGGAAAGCTCGTGGTTCGACAGCGAGAAGCTCACGCAGTCGCAGGCCCGTATCAACCGTACCGGCTACTTCACGGACACGAACATCACCACCGAGGACGTGGCCGGCGCGCCCGACCAGGTGGATGTCAACGTGAACGTGACCGAGAAGCCGACCGGCCAGATCAGCCTGGGCCTGGGTTTCTCGTCGACTGACAAGCTCGTGCTGCAGGCCGGCTTGCGCCAGGACAACGTGTTCGGCTCCGGTACCAGCCTGGGGCTAGACGTGAACACGGCCAAGTCGTTCCGGACCATCTCGCTGACGCAGTACGACCCGTACTTCACGGTGGACGGTATCAGCCGTTCCACGGACATCTACTACCGTACGTCCCGCCCGCTGTACTACACCGGCGACCAGGACTACAAGATCGTCTCGGCCGGCGGCGGCTTCAAGTTCGGCGTGCCGTTCTCCGAGAACGACACGGTGTTCTTCGGTATCGGTTACGAGCGTACCGAGGTGCATACCTCGGTCAACACGCCGAGCCAGTACACCGCGTGGCTGAACAAGATCGGCAAGAGCAGTGGCGACCCCATCAACAACTTCCCGTTCACGATCGGCTGGGCCCGTGACCGTCGCGACAGCGCGCTGATCCCGACCAAGGGTCCGTACACGCAGGCCAACCTCGAAGTGGGCGTGCCGGGCGGCGATACGCAGTACTATCGTGCCAGCTTCCAGCAGCAGTACTTCTACCCGCTGTCCAAGGCATTCACGCTGGCCTTCAACGGCGAAGTGGCGTACGGCCACGGCTACGGCGACACGCCGTTCCCGGTGTTCAAGTACTTCTACGCCGGTGGTATCGGCTCGGTGCGCGGCTACCAGACCAGCACGCTTGGTCCGAAGGACCAGAACGGCAACCCAGTGGGCGGTGCGTCCAAGCTGATCGGTAACGTGGAATTCGTGTTCCCGCTGCCGGGCTCGGGCGTGGACCGCACGCTGCGCCTGTTCACGTTCTTCGACTTTGGTAACGTGTACCAGGAAGGTGCACCGATTACGTTCAGCGATCTCAAGTACTCGACCGGCTTCGGCATGTCGTGGCTGTCGCCGATCGGCCCGCTGAAGGTCAGCATGGGCTTCCCGCTGAAGAAGGACGATACGGATCGCGTACAGCGATTCCAGTTCCAGATCGGTACCGCGTTCTGATCCCCAAAAAGGATTTGTTTCATGAAACTCCATACACCACTGATGAAATCCCTGAGCGCCGCCGCGCTGGCCGCAGCGGCCCTGTGCGTAGCCGCCCCGGCGATGGCTCAGGAGGCACGCATTGCCGCGGTCAACTCGGAGCGCATCCTGCGAGACTCGCAGCCGGCCAAGGCCGCACAGGTCAAGCTCGAGCAGGAATTCTCGAAGCGTGACCGCGAACTGCAGGACATGGCCCAGAAGATCAAGGGCATGGCCGACAAGCTCGACAAGGACACGGCCGTGCTGGCCGATTCCGACCGCCAGCGCCGCCAGCGTGAAGTGGCTGACCTCGACCGTGAGTTTCAGCGCAAGCAACGTGAATTCCGCGAAGACCTGAACCAGCGCCGTAACGAGGAACTTGCTCAGGTGCTTGAGCGCGCGAACCGTGTGATCCGCCAACTGGCCGAGCAGCGCAAGTACGACTTGATCGTGCAGGAAGCGGTGTACGTCAATCCACGCATCGACATTACCGATGACGTGATGAAGGCGCTCAACGCCGGCAGCAAGTAAGCGGCGCGCGCTCGTTCGTCGCTGTCTCGTTCTTCAAGGAAGTACCGCCATGCAGACACCCACACTGGGTCAGCTCGCCACCGAGAACGGCGCGCAGGTTGTGGGTGATCCCGACCTCGCCGTGCGCGGCCTGGCGCCGCTCGACCAGGCCGGCCCCGGCGACCTGTCTTTCCTGTCCAATCCACTGTACCTGCCGCAGGCGCTGGCTTCCAAGGCCAGCGCCGTCATCGTGTCGCCGGCGGACCTCGAGCGTATTCGCGCCGATGGCCAGGCTGGCGGTCGCAACTGGCTGGTCGCGCGCAATCCGTATGTCTGCTTCGCCCGCGTGGCGCAGCGCTTCGACCGTGAGGCGAATGCTGATCCGCGCACTGGTATCGACCCGCGCGCGAGCGTGGCGGCGGATGCCGTGGTGCCGGCGTCCTGCTTCATCGGGCCCAACGTGGTGATCGAGGCTGGCGCGCGGCTGGGCGAGCGGGTACGGGTCCTGGCGAATGCCTTTATCGGCGCAGGGGCGGAGATCGGCGACGATACGCTCATTTACGCGAACGTTTCCGTCTATCATCGTTGCGTGGTGGGTGTGCGCAACATCCTGCATAGCGGCGTGGTGGTGGGGGCGGATGGCTTTGGTTTCGCGCCGGACATCGGCCCGGCCGGGGTGGAATACGTGAAGATTCCGCAGGTTGGCCGCGCCGTGCTGGGCAATGATGTGGAAGTGGGCGCTAATACGGCCATCGACCGCGGCGCGATGGCCGATACGGTCATCGAGGACGGCTGCAAGCTCGACAACCAGGTCCAGATTGCGCACAACGTGCGGGTGGGCGCTCATACCGTGATAGCGGGCTGCGCGGCGGTGGCCGGCAGCACCCGCATCGGCCGCTTCTGCGTGATTGGCGGATCGGCCAATTTCGCGGGCCATTTGAATATCGCCGACCGGACGACGGTGTCCGGCGGCACCTCGATTACCAAATCGATTACGAAACCCGGGGGGCATTACACCAGCGTGTTTCCGTTCACGACGCATGGCGAGTGGGAGCGCAATGCGGCCATCGTGCGCGGATTGTCCAAGCTGCGCGAGCGCGTGGTCACGCTGGAACGCCGCCTGCGCGGCCAGTCCGCCGGGTCCAATACCACACAAGACGAAGAGAAATCATCATGACCGCATCCGACATCGACATCCGCAAGATCCTGAAGCTGCTGCCGCATCGGTACCCGATCCTGCTCGTCGATCGCGTGCTGGAGTTCGAGCCGCAGAAGCGGATCAAGACCCTGAAGAACGTCACGATCAACGAGCCGTACTTCATGGGGCACTTTCCCGATCAACCCGTGATGCCGGGCGTGATGATCCTCGAGGCGCTGGCGCAGTCGGCCGGCCTGCTGACCTTCGGCGCCGACATGGAGCGCAAGGAAGGCGCGCTGTATTACTTCGTGGGTATTGATGGCGCGCGCTTCAAGCGCGTGGTCTACCCCGGCGACCAACTGCACCTGAACGTGACCGTCGAGCGCTATATCCGTGGCATCTGGAAGTTCAAGGCCAGCGCCACCGTGGACGGCGAAGTCGCTTGCGAAGCGGAACTGATGTGCACGGTCAAACAGGCCGAAGGCTGATCGGCGCCGCCGCGCCCACACATGGGCCCCGTCCCGCGTGGCAACGCGCGGGACTCAACCGAATTCAGACCACAGGACAGGACGTATGACGCAAATCCATCCCAGCGCACTGGTCGACCCGAAGGCAGAGCTTGCCGCCGACGTGACCGTCGGTCCGTTTTCCATTATCGGTCCCAACGTGCGGATTGGCAGCGGCACCCGGATCGGCTCGCATACCACCGTCGAAGGCCATACCACCATTGGGGAAGGCAACCGCATCGGGCCCTACGCCTCGGTGGGTGGCACGCCGCAGGACATGAAGTACGCCAACGAGCCCACCCGGCTCGAGATTGGCGACCGCAACACGATCCGCGAGTTCACGACCATCCACACCGGCACGGTGCAGGACCAGGGCGTGACCAGCCTTGGCAACGACAACTGGATCATGGCCTACGTGCACATCGCGCACGACTGCCGCGTGGGCAACAACACGGTGTTCTCGAGTAACGCGCAGATCGCAGGCCACGTGGAAGTGGGCGACTGGGCCATTCTCGGCGGCATGAGCGGCGTGCACCAGTTTGTGCGCATCGGCGCGCATGCGATGCTGGGCGGCGCTTCGGCGTTGGTCCAGGACGTGCCGCCGTTCGTGATCGCCGCGAGCGACAAGAACGGCAACAAGGCCACCCCGCACGGTATCAATGTGGAAGGCCTGCGTCGCCGGGGCTTTGATGCCGGCCAGATTGCCGCACTGCGCCAGGCCTACAAGCTGCTCTACAAGTCAGACCTGGGTTTCGACGAGGCGCGCAACGAGATCTCGGCCCTCCTGGGCCAGACCGATGTAGCCACCGGCGCGCCGCTGCGCGCCTTCGTGGAATTCCTGGCCGCGACGCAGCGCGGCATCGTCCGCTAAGCCGCGCCGCACATGATCCACGCCGCAGTGCAGGCCGATCCGCCTACCGTCGCTCGGGGGAATGTCAACAAGCGTGGCACGATTGCCATGGTCGCCGGGGAGGCTTCCGGCGATCTGCTGGCTTCGCTTCTGCTTGAAGGGCTGCATGCGCGGCTGGGTGAGTCCGTGGACTTCGCGGGTATCGGCGGCCGCCGCATGATGGCGCAGGGCTTTGTCTCCCACTGGCCGATGGAGACGCTTTCCGTCAATGGCTATGTGGAGGTGCTCGGTTCGCTGCGGGAAATACTGGCGACGCGCCGGGCGATTCGCGACAAGCTGCTGGCCAATCCGCCGCTGTGTTTCATCGGCGTGGATGCTCCCGACTTCAATTTTGGATTGGAAGTACCCCTGCGTCGCTCGGGCATTCCGGTCGTGCATTTCGTCAGCCCGTCGATCTGGGCGTGGCGCGGCGGGCGCATCCGCACCATCGCGCGCGCGGTGGACCACATCCTCTGCCTGTTCCCGTTCGAGCCCGGGATCTACGCCAAGGCCGGCATACCGGCGACCTACGTCGGTCATCCGCTGGCCGATGTGATCCCGATGGTGCCTGACGTCCAGGGCGCACGGGAAAAGCTCGGCTTGCCCGAGGGCAAGCGCATCGTCGCGGTGCTGCCGGGCAGTCGGCAGTCCGAGGTGCGCAACCTCGGCGCGACGTTCTTTGCGGCCATGGCACGCATGCATCGCATGGACGGCAACCTGGCGTTTGTTCTGCCGGCGGCCAGCGCGCCGCTGCACGAGATCATCCGCGGGCTGCACGAGCGCTACCCTGAGATCGACTTGACGGTGGTGGACGGGCAGTCGCACCTGGCCATGGAAGCCGCCGACGTGGTTCTGCTGGCCAGCGGCACGGCCACACTCGAGGCGGCACTCTACAAAAAGCCGATGGTCATCTCGTACAAGGTGCCCTGGCTCACCGCGCAGATCATGAAGCGGCAGGGCTACCTGCCTTATGTGGGCTTGCCTAATATTCTGTCAGGACGGTTCGTGGTGCCAGAACTGCTCCAGGACGACGCCACGCCCGAGGCACTGGCGCGCGAGACGCTGCTGCAACTGAACGACGAGAGCAATATTGCCTTCTTGCGGGAGCATTTCACGACCATGCATGAGACGCTGAAGCGCGACACCGCCAACCTCGCCGCCGGCGTGGTGGTGGATCTCATGCACGAACGGGGTGTGCGCTGATGGCCAGTCAGAAAGCCGGAAAAGGTCCGTCGCCGCAGATGGGACTCGAGCTGACCCAAACCGTCGCTGTCGTACGCCGTCTTTGCGGCGTGGATGAGGCCGGGCGCGGCCCGCTGGCCGGGCCGGTCTATGCCGCCGCGGTGATCCTGAACCCTGAGCGGCAGATCCGGGGCCTCGCCGACTCGAAGATCCTGACCGCAGAAAAGCGCGAGGTGCTGTTCGAGCGCATCTGCGAACGCGCGATCGGCTGGCACATCGCTTCGGCCTCGGTCGAGGAGATCGACTCGCTCAACATCCTGCACGCCTCCATGCTGGCGATGCAACGCGCGGTGGCGGGCCTGACGGCCAGCGGCATCATGCCCGATCTGGTGCAGGTCGATGGCAACCGCTGTCCGCAGGTGCCGTATCCGGTCGAGGCAATCGTGAAGGGCGACGCCAAAGTGCGGGCCATTTCCGCTGCGTCGATCCTTGCCAAGGTGGCCCGCGACCGCGAGCTTCATGCGCTGCACCTGGAATATCCCCAGTATGGCTTCGATGCCCACGTGGGCTATCCCACGCCGCAGCATCTGGCCGCGCTTGAGCAGTTCGGCGCGACACCGCATCACCGCAGCTCGTTCGCGCCAGTGCGGCGGGTGCTGGAGCGCGACGCGCTGCCATTCTGAGACACATCCTTGAAGCACGTCACTTCGCGCGACAATGCGCTGTTCAAGCACCTAAAGGCCCTCACGGGGTCCACGCACGCGCGCCGCAAGGCGGGGCAGTCCGTGCTCGATGGCGTGCACCTCGCGCAGGCGTATGTGGCCGCGCGGGGGCAGCCGGTCAGCTGTGTCGTGTCAGAGCGGCACTACGATCATGCCGAAGTCCGTCCGCTGCTCGAGGGCATCGATCCGGACCGTGTCGTCCTCCTTGCGGATGCGCTGTTCGCGCAGATCACCAGTGTCGTGAACGGCATCGATCTGATGTTGGTGATCGACACCCCCGGCGGGCACCTGCCGTCCACGATCGACACGGATTGCGTGATCCTGGACGGGGTGCAGGATGCCGGAAATGTCGGCTCGATCCTGCGCAGCGCTGCCGCGGCAGGCATTCCGCATGCCTTCCTGACCACGGGCTGCGCGTTTGCGTGGTCGGTCAAGACCCTGCGCGCGGGCATGGGCGCGAACTTCCACCTCAACATCGTCGAGCATTGCACGCTCGGGATGCTCGAAAGCCGGCTGGCCGTGCCACTGCTGGCGACGTCATCGCACGCCGACGCAGCCGTGTTTGACACCGATCTGCGTCAGCCGGTGGGCTGGGTCGTCGGCAACGAAGGCGCAGGCGTCAGTCCGGAATGGATGGCGCGCGTCTCGCGAACCGTCGGCATTCCGCAGCCGGGCGGCCTTGAGTCACTCAACGTGGCGGCGGCGACTGCTGTCTGCCTGTTTGAAGCGGTCAGGCAGCGCCGCGCGGCGTAGCGCTGACACCAGGAGTTCGGCCTCCAGCGCTACGGGACGATTCTCAAAATCTCAGTAGTTGTCGCGGTCTATCTTGATTTCCTGGAGGATCGTCGTGGCGATCTCCTCGATCGACTTGTGCGTGGAACTGAGCCACTTGATGCCTTCGCGGCGCATCATGGCCTCGGCCTCGTTGACCTCGTAGCGGCAGTTTTCCAGCGCCGCGTACTTGCTGCCCGGTCGCCGCTCGTTGCGGATCTCGGTGAGACGCTGCGGATCAATCGAGAGCCCGAAAATCTTCGGCTTGAACGCGTAGAGTGCCGACGGCAGGCGGCCGCGTTCGAAATCGTCCGGGATCAGCGGATAGTTGGCGGCCTTCAGTCCGTATTGCATCGCCAGATACAGGCTCGTCGGGGTCTTGCCGCTGCGCGACACGCCCACCAGGATCACGTCTGCCTCTTCCAGGTTCTTGTGCGACTGGCCGTCGTCGTGCGCCAGGGAGAAGTTAATTGCCTCGATCCGGTTCTTGTACGCCTCGGTGTCCGCATTCTGGTGGAAGCGGCCGATTGCGTGCGTGGACTTGAGTCCCAGCTCCTTCTCCAGTGGCTCGATGAAGGTCTGAAACATGTCCAGGATCATGGCCTTGGCGCGCCGGATGGCCTTGTTGGCCTCGGCATTGACCAGCGTGGTGAACACGATGGGCGGCACGCCCTCGTTGTAGAACGCCTCGTTGATCTTGCCGACGGCCACGTGAGCCTTCTCCGGCGTGTCCACGAACGGCATCCGCACCTTGCGGAAGCGCATTTCGAACTGGGCCAGAATGGAGTGGCTGAAGGTCTCGGCCGTGATGCCGGTGCCGTCCGACACGATAAAAACCGTACGGACGGCAGGGCGATCGCCAGCGCTGGCGGTGGCCGGGGACGCGGCGGCGGGAGAGGCGGCAGGGCTTGCCGCCGGGCCGGGCGCAGGCGCCTGTTGGGGCGCATCAGGCGCTTCGGGAAGGGACATGTCTGGTCAATTATTTGAGGCAGCCACGCGAAAGTGCGGTGCGGCACGGTAGAATAGCGGCGATCTTTTCGCTAAGCAATTCCGCTCGCGCCGGTGCAGTAACGATTCGCGGCACAATTGTCGACAATGTGCGCCGCAGCATCCGCATGCACTTAGGAATGGTTTAGCCAAGCGATCCGCCGGGAACAGAACCCCAACAACATACCGGTCGGTGACACCGATTTCTTACTTTGTTTTTGAGGCTTTTATGACTAACCAGGCAGATAACGGCGCCTATGTGCTGCCGTTCGAGCAGTTGCGCATGCATGACGTGGAAACCGTCGGCGGCAAGAACTCTTCGCTGGGGGAGATGATCTCCCAGCTGGCAGAGGCTGGCGTCCGTGTTCCCGGCGGTTTTGCCACCACCTCGCTCGCGTTCCGCGACTTCCTGCAGCACAACGACCTGACCACCCGCATTTCGGATCGCCTGAAGACGCTCGACGTCGATGACGTGAAGGCCCTGGCCGAAGCCGGCGCCGAGATCCGCGGCTGGGTTGCCGCCGCCCCGTTCCAGCCGCGCCTGGAACAGGAGATCCGCGAACACTACGCCCGCGTGTCGGCCCGTGAAGGCGCCGAGGCATCGTTCGCCGTCCGTTCCTCGGCCACGGCCGAAGACCTGCCGGACGCCTCGTTCGCCGGCCAGCAGGAGTCGTACCTCAACGTCAGCGGCATCGACGACGTGCTCGACAAGATCAAGCACGTGTTCGCCTCGCTCTACAACGACCGTGCCATCTCGTACCGCGTGCACAAGGGCTTTGCCCACGATGTGGTAGCGCTGTCCGCCGGCGTGCAGCGCATGGTCCGTTCGGACCTCGCCGCGTCGGGCGTGATGTTCACCATCGATACCGAATCCGGCTTCCCCGACGTGGTCTTCATCACGTCGAGCTACGGCCTCGGCGAGACCGTGGTGCAGGGCGCCGTGAACCCGGACGAGTTCTATGTCTTCAAGCCGACCCTGGACCTGGGCAAGTACCCCATCATCCGTCGCTCGATTGGCTCGAAGCTGATCAAGATGGAATTCACGGGCCCGGGTGAGGCCGGCCGGGTGAAGACTGTCGACGTGCCGCCCGAGCTGCGTAACCGCTACTCGATCACCGACGCCGATGTGTCGGAGCTGGCCAAGTACGCGATGATCATCGAGAAGCACTATGCCCGCCCGATGGACATCGAGTGGGGCAAGGACGGCAAGGATGGCAAGATCTACATCCTCCAGGCACGCCCGGAGACGGTGAAGAGCCAGTCGGCCGGCAAGGCCGAGCAGCGCTTCAAACTCAAGGGCACGGCGCCCGTGCTGACCAGCGGCCGCGCTATCGGCCAGAAGATTGGTACCGGCCCGGTCCGCGTGATCAACGATCCGTCCGAGATGGAACGCGTGCAGCCGGGTGACGTGCTGGTGGCCGACATGACCGACCCGAACTGGGAGCCGGTGATGAAGCGTGCCTCGGCCATCGTGACCAACCGTGGCGGCCGTACCTGCCACGCGGCCATCATCGCCCGTGAACTGGGCGTGCCGGCCGTGGTGGGTTGCGGCGATGCGACCGATTTGCTGAAGGACGGCACGCTGGTGACGGTTTCGTGCGCCGAAGGCGACGAAGGCCGCATCTACGACGGCCTGCTCGAGACCGAGATCACCGAAGTCGAGCGCGGCGAGATGCCCGAGATCGAAACCAAGATCATGATGAACGTGGGCAATCCGCAGCTCGCGTTCGACTTCGCGCAGATCCCGAACCATGGTGTGGGCCTGGCCCGCCTCGAGTTCATCATCAACAACAACATCGGCGTTCACCCGAAGGCGATCCTCGACTATCCGCAGGTCGATGCCGACCTGAAGAAGGCTGTGGAATCGGTGGCCCGTGGCCACGCCAGCCCGCGCGCGTTCTACGTCGACAAGCTGGCGGAAGGCATCGCCACGATCGGTGCGGCGTTCTATCCGAAGCCCGTGATCGTGCGCCTGTCCGACTTCAAGTCGAATGAGTACAAGAAGCTGATCGGCGGTTCGCGCTACGAGCCGGACGAGGAAAACCCGATGCTGGGTTTCCGTGGCGCTTCGCGCTATATCGCCGAGGACTTCGCCGAAGCGTTCGAGATGGAATGCAAGGCCATGAAGCGCGTGCGCGACGAAATGGGCCTGACCAACGTCGAGATCATGGTGCCGTTCGTGCGCACGCTGGGCCAGGCCGAGAAGGTCATCGGGTTGCTCGCCAAGCACGGCCTGAAGCGCGGCGAGAACGGCCTGCGCATCATCATGATGTGCGAAGTGCCGTCGAACGCGATTCTCGCCGAGGAATTCCTGCAGTTCTTCGACGGATTCTCGATCGGCTCGAACGACCTGACGCAGCTGACGCTGGGTCTGGACCGCGACTCCGGCATGGAACTGCTGGCCAGGGACTTCGACGAGCGCGATCCGGCCGTGATCTTCATGCTGCAGCGCGCCATTTCCACGGCGCTGCGTCTGGACAAGTACGTCGGCATTTGCGGTCAGGGCCCTTCGGACCATCCGGACTTTGCAGCCTGGCTGGCCAAGGAAGGCATCAAGTCGATCTCGCTGAATCCTGATTCCGTGGTCGAAACCTGGAAGCAACTGGCTTCGTAAGGCATTTGGCGTCACAATAGCGACAACGCATCCAAAGCGGCGCCCGGCTGAACCCGGGCCGCCGCGTGGCACCGGCCCTGCAGCAGGTGTTGCAACAGCCCCCGCAGGCGCCTATGGCGCGGCGGGGGTTTTTTATTTGGGAAAAGGAGCGGGATGTCGTCTTACTACATATGGTTCGCCGCGGCAGTGGTGCTGGTAATCGCCGAGATGGCGACGGGCACCTTTTATCTGCTGATGATTGCGGTGGGCGTGGCGGCCGGTGGCGTAGCCGCGCTTGCCGGCCTCGGTGTGCCGGCGCAGACGGTCACGGCTGCGCTGGTGGCCATCGCATGCATCACGGCCCTGCGGCGCACGCGCTACGGCACGCTGCGGCGGGGTACGGCATCCACGGATCCCGATGTGAACCTCGATATCGGGCAGGAACTTGATGTGTCTGCCTGGGACCCCAATGGGCGTGCCCGCGTGCCGTATCGCGGCGCTGACTGGACCGTGGAACTGGCGCCAGACACCGAGCCGCTTCCGGGTCGCTTTCGCATTGTCGAAGTGCGAGGCACCACGCTGATCGTCTCGCCGCGCTAATCCCTGCGCGGCACACATCCGATGACTAGTCGTTTTCCTATTTGATGGGAGTTGTACATGCTTGCCTACCAGCTCGGGCTGTTTCCACTGATTCTGCTCATCGCGGCCATCGTGCTGATTGCCAAGGGCATCAAGATCGTGCCGCAGCAGCACGCATGGGTGCTCGAGCGTCTGGGGCGCTACCACGCCACGCTGACGCCAGGCCTGACGATCGTGGTGCCGTTCGTGGATCGCGTGGCCTACAAGCACATCCTCAAGGAGATTCCGCTCGATGTGCCAAGCCAGGTCTGCATCACCAAGGACAACACGCAGTTGCAGGTGGACGGCGTGCTGTACTTCCAGGTGACGGATCCGATGAAGGCTTCCTACGGCTCGAGCAACTTCGTGGTCGCGATCACGCAGTTGTCGCAGACCACGCTACGGTCGGTGATCGGCAAGCTGGAGTTGGACAAGACCTTCGAGGAGCGCGAGTACATCAACCACAGCGTGGTCAATGCGCTCGACGAGGCCGCCGCCAACTGGGGCGTGAAGGTGCTGCGCTACGAAATCAAGGACCTGACACCGCCGAAGGAAATCCTGCACGCGATGCAGGCGCAGATTACCGCCGAGCGCGAGAAGCGGGCGCTGATCGCGGCTTCCGAAGGCAAGCGGCAGGAGCAGATCAATCTGGCCTCCGGCGCCCGTGAGGCGGCGATCCAGAAATCCGAGGGCGAGCGGCAGGCGGCGATCAACAAGGCACAGGGCGAGGCGTCGGCGATCCTGGCCGTGGCCGAAGCCAATGCGCAGGCCATCGAGAAGATCGGCCACGCAATCCGGGGGGAGGGCGGCTCGGAGGCTGTCAACCTCAAGGTGGCCGAGGAATATGTTGCCGCATTTGGCAACCTCGCCAAGCAGGGCAACACGCTGATCGTGCCGGGCAACCTCGGCGAAATGAGTTCGATGATCGCCTCAGCGTTGCAAATCGTGAAAACCCAGCAGAAGACCTGAGCGACGCGTTCTGAAGCGGCTTTGCCAGACAAGAACGGAGGCCCTGGCCTCCGTTTTTTCTTATTCCTTGTTGTCGCCCTTCATCAGGCGCGCCTTTTCGCGCTGCCAGTCCCGATTTTTCTCGGTTTCGCGCTTGTCGAACTGCTTCTTGCCCTTGCCCAGGCCGATTTCGCACTTCACGCGGCCGCGCGTGTAGTGCAGGTTCAGCGGCACGAGCGTATAGCCGCGCTGCTCGACCTTGCCGATCAGCTTCTTGATCTCGTCGGCCTTCAGCAGCAGCTTGCGCGTGCGCACGGGGTCCGGCGTCACGTGCGTGGAGGCACTCTGCAGGGGGCTGATGTGTGCGCCGATCAGGTACATCTCGGCGTTGCGCACCACGACGTAGCCCTCCTTGATCTGCACGCGGTTGGCCCGGATGGCCTTGACTTCCCAGCCCTCCAGCACAATCCCGGCTTCGTAGCGTTCTTCGATGAAGTAGTCGAAAAAGGCTTTCTTGTTATCAGCGATGGTCATGCGTACGTGGTGGATTCCTGAGCAAGGCTGCCGCGCTGCGGCAAAGAGGGGAGCGACCGTTGCGGCGTCATCAAGGGGCGCCCTGTGCGCCGGGGATGCCGTCGACCCGCGTGTCGGCTAAAATCTGGATTCTAGCAAACCCGCCCCGTTCGGGCCCAGCCCCTGGCGGCGCCCGCATCCGATTACATGGCAGACGTCCATAAATCCGTCCTGCTTGGCTATTCGGCCGAGCAGATGTATGACCTGGTCACCCGCGTGGAGGACTATCCCAAGTTCCTGCCATGGTGCGGTGGCGTGGAGATCTTCGAGAACACCGAGACCCTGCTCGACGCGAAGCTCCATATCCATTTCAACGGCATCAAGCAGTATTTCCATACCCGGAACGTGCAGGAGCGTCCCACACGCATTGATATGACGTTCGCGGACGGTCCTTTCAAGACCTTCAACGGCTCCTGGCGCTTTACGCCGCTGCGCGCTGACGCCTGCAAGATCGAGTTTCACCTGCATTATGAGTTTTCGAGCTTCATTCTCGAGAAGATCATCGGTCCGGTGTTCAGCATGATCGCCAATACGTTTGTGGATGCCTTCGTCAAGCGGGCCGAGGTGGTCTATGCCAACAATGGCTGAGGCGGGCGCCATGGTGCGGCTCTCGGTCTGCTATGCCAGGCCCGACGCGGTGTTCCTGAAGGAAGTCTCGGTGCCGGCCGGCACGAGCGTGGAGGGGGCGATTCGCGCCAGCGGCCTGACCGAGGCGTATCCCGAAGTGGACCCGACCACGGCCCGCGTCGGCATCTACGGCAAGCTCAAGGCCGCGGAAACGCTGGTTCGGGAGGGGGACCGGGTGGAAGTCTACCGGCCGCTGACCGCTGATCCCAAGCAGGCACGCCGCAAGCGCGTGCAGAAGACCCGGGCCACCGGAACGCGCGAAGGCCTGAAATGGCTGCGCGGCGGGGGCGGGCAGGGGAGTTGACTGGGCGGGCAGCCTATCCCGGCGCCCACCCTCGGCCTCAGCTGCAGTGCTGGGCCATCGACTGGCTGACCTTGTCGAGTTCGGCCGCGCGTTCGTCGCCGTTCAGGCGGTGCGCGGCGCCATCCGGGCCAGCCTTCGAGATGCGCATGCCTTCGCGCAGTCCCGTGGCGTAGTTCGACATCTCTTCGCAGCGCGTCTGGCGGGCCAGTTGCTCGCGTTCCTTGGTGGCGGCTTCCAGGTCGGCCTTGAGGCGCTCCTCGCGGCGCTCGCGGAAGGCCTGATCGGGATCGGTCCCGGCGGCGGGCTTGTCCTTGGCCCGCGCGCTGACCTGGCGGGCCCGGGGCGCGTCCCCCGCGGGGGCCTTGGCGTCAGCTTGACCATCGGCCTTCGCGGCGGTTTCGGCTTCCACCGGGCGATAGGCGCCTGCCGCGCGGCCGGGTGCCATGACGATGGCGCGGTCCGGCACGGAGGGCGGCGGCGGGACATCGCTATAGACCATGCGGCCGGTGCCATCCTTCCACTGCCATTGGGAAAAGGCCGTGGCGGGCACGGCAAGACTGGCGGCAACAAGCAGGTACAGCGCGGTCGAACGGTTCATGGCAAGGGTATCTGTGGCGTCTGGGCAGAAATGCCAGGTTGGCGATGAAAACCGGACGGTAGGAGGGTTGACAATCATGTGACCCCCGCGTCATGCCCGGTAGTCTACGCAGACTTGTCCGTGGCGTGCAAGCGCACGGACCAGGCCACCCCGAGGATCAGCAACGCGATGGCGGCCAACTCCAGCGGCCTTGGCCAGCGGTGATCGAACACAAACCCGTATGCCAGCGCGAACAGCGTCTCAAAAACGATCATTTGCCCCGAAAGCGTCAGGGGTAGGCGGCGACTGGCGATGTTCCAGAGGTTGTTGCCAATTAGCGACGCCCCGAGCGCCACGGCGGCGTTGACCGTCCAGAACCACTGCCATTCGCGCCCGCTGCCCGGGGCGGTCAGCGCGTCGCCGGCCACGAGCCAGCCGATGCCGGCCAGCACCACGGAAACCAGCCCGGTAGATAGCCCGTACAGGGCCGACCACTCGTTCCCGCTGTAATGCGGATGGCGCTGGAGGTAGCGCGCGTTGTCCACGGCGTAGAGCGTCCAGCAGACCAGCGCGCCCGCCGCGCAGGCCACGCCAGCCAGCTTCTGCCACGCCGGACGGGCCAGTGCGCCCGCCGCCGTGCCGTGCGCACTGCCGCCCCCGGCAAACAGGTCGACATTGATGCAGGCGATGCCCGCCGCCACCACCAGCAGTGGCCAGACCAGCCGCGAGAGCGGCACCGCGCCGTGGTCACGGCGGCCCATGATCGTGATGGAAACCGGCAGGATGCCGATGATTAGCGAGGTCGGCCCGACCCCGGCCAGCTGCACGCCGAATGCCAGCAGTACGTAATAGAGCAGGTTGCCGGTGAACGCCTGGCGCAGCAGGGCGACGCAATCGCCCCGGGTTAGCTTTTTTGCGAGGCGCCGCATCAGCGGCAGCGCCGCCACGAAGGCGACGAGCCCATAGGCCAGGTACCGGCCAATGGCGAGTTCCCAGGGCGAAAACGCCGGCAGCAGCTTCGGCGCGATGAACACCATGCCCCAGAACGCGCCGGCCAGCAGCCCGCACAAAACGCCGATGCCCATCGGACTCCTGTTGTGATCTGTGGAAGGGAGGCCGAGAATAGCAAGCGGGATGCAAGAACGCATCAGCAAATCCTGCATTCCTGTATAATCTGCTTTTGCGCCTAGAGGATTTGCTATGCGTCTTGTCCAGAAAGCACTCACATTCGATGACGTGCTGCTTGTACCGGCCTATTCGGCCGTCCTGCCCCGGGATGTTTCCCTCCGCACCCGCCTGACCCGTTCGATCGAACTGAACATTCCGCTCGTGTCCGCCGCCATGGATACCGTGACGGAAGCCCGCCTTGCCATTGCGATGGCGCAGGCCGGCGGCATCGGCATCGTCCACAAGAACCTGAAGCCCGCCGACCAGGCCCGTGAAGTGGCGCGCGTGAAGCGCTACGAATCGGGTGTGCTGCGTGATCCGATCACCATTTCGCCGGACATGAAGGTCCGCGATGTGATCGCGCTGTCGCAGCAGCATGGTATTTCCGGCTTCCCGGTGCTCGAAGGCAAGACCGTAGTCGGCATCATCACCAACCGCGACCTGCGCTTCGAGGAAGAACTCGACGCCCCGGTGCGCGCCAAGATGACCCCGCGCGAAAAACTTGTCACCGTGGCCGAAGGCGCCACGCTGGACGAGGCCAAGCGCCTGATGAACCGTCACCGCCTGGAGCGCGTGCTGGTGGTCAATTCCTCGTCCGAGCTGCGTGGCCTGATCACCGTGAAGGACATCCAGAAGGCCGTGGACAACCCGCTGGCCAGCAAGGACGATCACGGCCAGCTGCGCGTGGGCGCCGCCGTGGGCGTGGGTCCGGATAACGACGAACGCGTGGAACTGCTGGTTAAGGCCGGCGTGGACGTGATTGTGGTCGATACGGCGCATGGCCACAGCCAGGGCGTGCTGGACCGCGTGCGCTGGGTCAAGCAGAACTTCCCGCACGTGCAGGTGGTGGGCGGCAACATCGCCACCGGCGCGGCCGCGCTGGCGCTGGTCGAGCACGGCGCGGATGGCGTGAAGGTGGGCATCGGCCCCGGTTCGATCTGCACCACGCGGATCGTGGCCGGCGTGGGCGTGCCCCAGATCACCGCCGTCTCCAACGTGTCCGAGGCGCTCAAGGGCACCGGCGTGCCGCTGATTGCCGATGGCGGCATCCGTTACTCGGGCGATGTGGCCAAGGCCCTGGCGGCCGGCGCGCACACCGTGATGATGGGCGGCATGTTCTCGGGTACCGAGGAAGCGCCGGGCGAGGTGTTCCTGTACCAGGGCCGCTCGTTCAAGAGCTATCGCGGCATGGGTTCCGTGGGCGCGATGAAGGACGGCGCCGCCGACCGCTACTTCCAGGAAGACAACACCGCCAACGTCGACAAGCTCGTGCCGGAAGGCATCGAGGGCCGCGTCCCCTACAAGGGATCGGTCATGGCGATCATCCACCAGCTCACCGGTGGCGTGCGTGCGTCGATGGGCTATTGCGGCAGCAACTCTATCGCCACCTGGCACGAGACGGCCGAGTTCGTGCAGATCACGGCCGCCGGCATGCGCGAATCGCACGTGCACGATGTGCAGATCACCAAGGAAGCGCCGAACTACCATATCGACTGATCCCGATATGGCCCGCCCGACCTGGGCATCACGGCCGCGCTGGCAACGTCGAGGTTGACGAGGCCGCGCGGCCGCGACGCAAGAAGCATCAGGAAAAAGGAGCGCCCATGAAAGTACTATTGCGAGCCGTGCTGTTCTTCGACGCCTTGCTAGACCTGCTGCTCGGCATCCTGCTGCTGATGTCGCCGTTCACGACGCTGTATGCCGCACTCCAGTTGCCGCAGCCGCAGCCGGCCCTGTTCGGCCAACTGCTCGGCGTGGCGATGATCGGCTTGGCCTGGCTGCTGCTCCAGGCCGCCATCAACGGCCAGTTGACCGTGCCCGTGGCACGCACGGCGGGCCAGGTGAACCTGGTGAGCGCCGTACTGATCGTGGCGTGGACGCTGTTCCTCGACATGCCCGTGCAAGGCGCCGGCAAGGTCTGGCTGCTGACGCTGGCCGCTGTCATGCTGTTCTTCGCCGTGGTGCAGATGCCCGCCGCCAAGCGCGTGCGCCTGCGTGAGCGGGAGCAACTGGCCCAGCGCGAGGCTGAGCTGCGCGCCGCCCGGCATGGCGATGGCCCCGTGTACTATCCCGGCACGCCGGTCGATGCCGTCGACCCCGCCGACCCGCACCAACAACCCGGCGCCGCCTACCCGGCACGCCCGCATGGATCTCCCGAATACCGGCGCGAACCGGTCATTACCCCGCCACCCGGCTACGGCCCAGGTACCGAGGTCATGCCCGAATCCGAGCCGGAAGCTCTGCCAAACGCCCATCATGCACGACAAAATCCTCATCCTTGATTTCGGCTCGCAGGTCACGCAGCTGATTGCCCGCCGCGTTCGCGAGGCACACGTCTACTGCGAAATCCATCCTAACGATGTGACCGACGAATTCGTCCGCCAGTACGCGCCGAAGGCCATCATCCTGTCCGGCAGCCACGCCAGCACCTACGAAGACCACCAGCTGCGCGCGCCGCAAGCCGTGTGGGACCTCGGCGTGCCGGTGCTGGGCATCTGCTACGGCATGCAGACCATGGCCGTGCAGCTGGGCGGCAAGGTGGAGTGGAGCGACCATCGCGAATTCGGCTACGCCGAGGTGCGCGCCCATGGTCATACCAGGCTGCTCGATGGCGTCGAGGATTTCGCGACGCCCGAGGGCCACGGCATGCTCAAGGTCTGGATGAGCCATGGCGACAAGGTGGCCGAACTGCCGCCGGGCTTCAAGCTGATGGCGTCCACGCCGAGCTGCCCGATCGCCGGCATGGCCGACGAGGCGCGCGGCTATTACGCGGTGCAGTTCCACCCGGAAGTCACGCATACGGCAAAGGGCCGCGAGATGCTCGAGCGCTTCGTGCTCAAGATTGCCGGCGCGAAGGCCGACTGGGTGATGCGCGACCATATCGCCGAAGCCGTGGCCAAGATCCGCGAGCAGGTGGGTGACGAGGAAGTCATTCTGGGCCTGTCCGGCGGCGTGGATTCGTCGGTGGCGGCGGCGCTGATCCATCGCGCCATCGGCGACCAGCTGACCTGCGTGTTCGTCGACCATGGCCTGCTGCGCCTGGACGAGGGCAAGATGGTCATGGAGATGTTCGCGGGCCGGCTGCACGCCAAGGTGGTCCATATCGACGCCTCGGAGCAGTTCCTGGGGCATCTGGCCGGCGTGACGGACCCCGAGCAGAAGCGCAAGATCATCGGCCGCGAGTTCGTCGAGGTCTTCCAGGCCGAGGCCAAGAAGCTGAGCAACGCCAAGTGGCTGGCGCAGGGCACGATCTACCCGGACGTGGTGGAATCGGGCGGCACCAAGACCAAGAAGGCGACCACGATCAAGAGCCACCACAACGTCGGCGGCCTGCCCGAGACGCTGGGCCTGAAGCTGCTGGAACCGCTGCGCGACCTGTTCAAGGACGAAGTGCGCGAGTTGGGCGTGGCGCTGGGCCTGCCGCCCGAGATGGTGTACCGCCACCCGTTCCCGGGTCCGGGCCTGGGCGTGCGGATCCTGGGCGAGGTCAAGCGCGACTACGCCGAACTGCTGCGCCGCGCCGACGCCATCTTCATCGAGGAACTGCGCAAGACCATCGCCACGGAGCAGGATGCCGCGGCGGGCCTGTGCGAGCCGCAGCAAGTGGGTAAGAGCTGGTACGACCTGACCAGCCAGGCCTTCGCGGTGTTCCTGCCGGTGAAGTCCGTCGGCGTGATGGGCGATGGCCGCACGTACGACTACGTGGTGGCCCTGCGCGCAGTGCAGACCACCGACTTCATGACCGCCCACTGGGCGCACCTGCCGTACGCGCTGCTCGGCCGTTGCTCGAACCGCATCATCAACGAGGTGCGGGGCCTGAACCGGGTGGTGTACGACGTCTCGGGCAAGCCGCCGGCGACGATCGAGTGGGAATAAACCCAGGCCCTTCGGGGCCTGCGGAGCGGTGACATATCAACGGCCGGGGCGCAATCGCCCCGGCCGTTTTTCATTTCAGGACGCTGGGCTTCATACGCGGCACCTGTGTGGTGCGTACGCCACGGCTGACAATCAAACCGAAGATAAATGTATCGGGGCCATTACATGACATTACAATTGCGAACGAAATGCGAGTCATTCGCATTAGCATTTCCAATTCGTAACGAGAGATATCGCAATGTCTGTATGCGCCCGGCGCCGCGTTCGCGGCACGCACGCCTTCCGCCTGACCACCTTTGCCTTGAGCATGCAAGCCGCCAGCGTCTCGCTGGCCCAGGAGCAGGCGCCTGCGCCTGCCCACCAGGAATTGCCGACGATCACGGTCCGGGGCAGCAATCTGCCCGAATCGCCGACCGGCCCGGTACATGGCTTCGTGGCGAAACAAGCCGTGACTGCCACCAAGACCGACACGCCGATCATGGAGACGCCGCAGTCGATCACGGTCATCACGCGTGACCGGATCGAACTCACGGGCGCCCAGTCGGTGGCGCAGGCGGCAGGCTACACGGCCGGCGTCTCGGCGGCGGGGTTCGGCACGGACAACCGCACGGATTCGATCAAGATCCGTGGCACCGACTCCACGCAGTACCTCGACGGGCTGCTCAATGCCGTGGGGTTCTATAACAACACGCGGCCGGACCCGTACGCGCTGGAGCGCATCGAGATCCTGAAAGGGCCGTCAGGCATGCTGTACGGGCAGGGCTCGGTGGGCGGCGTGGTCAATCTCGTGTCGAAGCGCCCGCAGGCCGAGGCCGCGCGCGAAATCGGCGTGAGTTTCGGCAACTTCAACCGCAAGCAGATCCAGGCCGACTTCACGGGTCCGATCGACGCCGACGGCAAGTGGCTCTACCGCTTCGTGGCCCTGGCGCGCGATAGCGATGCCTCCGTGGACTACGTCAAGGACAACCGCTACTACATCGCGCCCTCGCTGACCTATCGCCCGACGTCCGACACCAGCTTCACCTTGCTGGCCAATTTCCAGAAGGATGATTCGGGCTCGATGATCGGCTTCTTCCCGTGGCGCGGCACCCAGATCGAGAACCCGGCCGGCCAGATCCCGCAAAGCTTCTTCATCAGCGAGCCCGGCTTCGACAAGTACACGGCCGAGCAGCACGCGGTGGGCTACCAGTTCGAGCACAAGTTCAACGACACTTTCACGGTGCGCCAGAACCTGCGCTATTCGCACAGCACCGTCGACTACCGCAGCATCTACACGGCTGGCTACACCGGCGCCACGCATGGCTGGGTGCCGGGCAGCGACACCATGCTGCGCCGCACCATCTACCTGAACCAGCCGACGCTGAACCAGTTGGCCGTCGACACGCAGGTACAGTCGAAGTTCGGCACCGGCCCCGTGCGCCACACGCTGCTGTCCGGCTTCGACTACCAGAACAACGAGATCACGGGCCGCACCGGCGTGGGCGGCTTTGCCGCGCCGATCAACGTGTTCAACCCCGTTTATGGCAACTATCAGGCGCCAACGTCCACGCGCGACCTGGCACCGGCCAAGCAGATCCAGACCGGCGCCTACCTGCAGGACCAGATCGAATGGAACAAATGGCTGCTGATGCTGGGCCTGCGCTACGACTGGTCGCGCGCGGCGCAGGACAACACGCCGGCGGGGTCGCGTGACGACAACGAGCTGACCAAGCGCTTCGGCCTGATGTACCGCTCGGACTTCGGCCTGAACCCGTACGTCAGCTATGCCGAATCGTTCCAGGGCCAGGCCGGTTTCAATGTGGACGGCGGCGCGTTCAAGCCGCTGCGCGGCAAGCAGTGGGAAGTGGGCGTCAAGTACCAGCCGCCGGGCAGGAACATGACGCTGACCGCCTCGCTGTTCGATATGCGCGAAGAAAACCGCAAGGTGGCCGGCGTGGTCAACGGCCTGCCCGGCACGGTGCAGGTGGGCGAGGCGCGTACGCGCGGCGCGGAACTGGAGGCGCTGGTGTCGCTGGGCCGGCTGGACCTGATTGCCACGTACACCTACCTGGACGCCAAGGTCATCGAAGGCACGGCTGCGGAGCAGGGCCAGCGGCTGGCAAGCATCCCGGCCAACATGGCGTCGCTGTGGGCCAACTACCGCTTCAGCCTGTTCGACATGCCGGGCTTTGTGGCCGGCGCGGGCGTGCGCTACAACGGCCCGTCGTACGATGGCACCGGCAACAACCGCGTGGGCGGCTTCACGCTGTTCGACGCCGTGCTGGCCTACGATCACGGCCCGATCCGCGTGTCGCTGAACATGAACAACCTGTTCAACAAGCAGTACATCAACACCTGTATCGCACGCGGCGACTGCTTCTTCGGCACGCAGCGCACGATCATCGGCAATGTGACATACCGCTTCTGATCGCCCGATCAGCCATGGCGAACGCCGGCTTGCCCAGGGCAGCCGGCGTTTTTTCTTGACCCTCGTCAGACAATCCAGCCAATCAATCGGAACTGTCGTGGTCTGCTGTGACAATGCGTGGCACCACCCACTCCGGAGTGACACATGCCGTACTACGCAGGGCTGAAACAGATCGAGGATACGGACGTACGCAGGCGCACCATCGACGGGCTGAAGCGCCTGCGGCCCGCGCTGGCCGCTGCCATTCCACCGCGCACCGCCACCGACACGCTGCTGCTGGCCACCTGGAATATCCGCGAGTTCGACTCGGGCAAGTACGGCTACCGTGACGACGAGGCGTACTACTACATCGCCGAAATCCTGAGCCGCTTTGATCTGATCGCCATCCAGGAGGTGCGCAGCGGCCTCTATCCGCTCCAGCGGCTGCAACGGATATTGGGTAGCTGGTGGGATTTCCTGGTGACTGACGTGACGCTGGGCACCTCCGGCAACGCCGAGCGCATGGCCTACCTGTACGACCGGCGCAAGGTCTCGTTCACCGGACTGGCCGCCGAACTGGTGCTGGCGAAGGAGAAGGGCGCGCCCGAGGAGCCGGTGCAGATGGCGCGCTCGCCTTATATCGCGGGCTTCCGGGCCGGCTGGGCTTACCTGACCCTCGCAACGGTCCACATCTACTACGGCAAGAGCGTGGCCGTGGACCCGCGCCGGCTGGCCGAGATCACGGCGTTCGCCCGCACGCTGGCCAAACATGCCGGCAAGCTCTCCGGCGCGCCGCAATACGCGCCCGGCATCCCGCCGGAGCCGGGCAACCTGATCGTGCTGGGCGACTTCAACATCTTCAACCGCAACGACGTGACCATGGAGGCCATGACCCGGGCCGGCTTCGCGGTGCCGGAAGCCCTGCAGGCCGTGCCGGGCTCCAACGTCGACAAGAACAAGCATTACGACCAGATCGCCTATCTCAGCCGACTGGCGCACCTGACGCCCACCGGCAAGGCCGGCGTGTTCGACTTCTACGAGCACGTCTACCGGATCGAGGACGAGGCGGCCTACGCCCGGCAGCGGGCCGCCAAGCCGGGGCGCGGCTTCAAGGACTGGCGCACTTACCGGATGAGCGACCATCTGCCGATGTGGGTCGAATTCGGCATCGACGATGGTGACGCCTATCTTGACGGGTTGGAGTAGCGGCGTTCGGGGGCGCGGCCAGCAGGCATGCGCGATTCGATCTATCCTCCCGTCTGCAGCACAGCGGCGGCACTGCCGCGCACCCCCACGACACCGCACCCAAGGAGCCCAAATGGCCCTCTCGATGTATGACGTTTCGATCCCGCCGTTCATCCGCGCACTGAGCAATCTATCGGCGATTCTTGAAAAGGGCGCTGCCCACGCCAAGGCGCAGGGGATCGACGAATCCGAGCTGATTCAGACGCGTCTGATTGCCGACATGGACGCGCTGCCCGCCCAGGTGCAGCGCGCCAGTGATTCCGCCAAGGGCTGCGCCGCGCGGCTGGCCGGGATCGAGATTCCGTCCTACGCCGATACCGAGGCGACGTTCCCCGAGCTGCAGGAGCGCATCGCCAAGACCATCGGTTTCCTGAAGTCGATCCGCCCCGAGCAGCTGGAGGGCAGCGACACGCGCACCGTGGAACTCAAGCTCCGCAATGGCCCGGTCACCTTCGACGGCAAAAGCTACCTGCTGGGCTTCGCGCTGCCGAACTTCTACTTCCACGTGACCACCGCCTACGACCTGCTGCGCCACAAGGGCGTGCAGATCGGCAAGATGGACTTCCTCGGCGCGCCGCGCTGATTGCCGGCGTCAGTCCCAGTCGTTAGTCCCAGTCGTCAGTCCCATTGCGGCGCGAAGGCGGGGTTGGCCAGCCGCTCGCCCCGGTCCAGCGCGGCAATCTCGGCCATCTCGCCGGCTGTCAGCGTGAGCCGCGCCGCCGCGAGATTGCTCTCAAGGTTGGCGCGCCGGGTGGACGACGGAATCACCGCATAGCCCTGTTGCATCAGCCACGCCAGCGCCACCTGCGCCGGCGTGGCGTCTCGCACGGCGGCAATCCGGCGTAGTACGGCATCCTCCATCACCTTGCCGTAGGCCAGCGGCATATAGGCCGTCAGGTGAATCCCCTGTTCGCGCATGAACCCCGCCACCTTGCGGTTCTGCAGGAAGGGATGCAGTTCGATCTGGTTCGTGGCGATGGCCGGCGCGCCAATGGCGTCGATGGCTTGCTTCAGGTGCCCGATGGTGAAATTCGACACGCCAATCGCACGCGTCAGCCCGGCGGCCTGGGCCTGCGCCAGCGCTTCCATGTACTCGGCCACCGGCAACGCGTCGCCCGGCGACGGCCAATGGATCAGCGTCAGATCGACCCGATCAAGCTTCAGTTTCTCAAGACTCGTCTCAAGGCTGGCGCGCAAGGCGTCGCGGCCCAGGTGCTCGGTCCAGATCTTGGTCGTCACGAACAGGTCGTCACGCGCCACGCCGCTGGCGGCAATCGCGCGGCCTACTTCGGCCTCGTTGCCGTAGATCTGGGCCGTGTCGATGTGGCGATAGCCCACCTCCAGCCCCATCGTCACGGAATCGATGACCTGCTGGTCCTTGAGTCGGAAGGTGCCAAGGCCAAGTTGCGGAATCTGCATGAAGTTCTCCGATGAAAGGAAGGTTGGCAAAAATCAATGAGACATCGCCCCGGCCGGCACATTGCCCGCACGGGGATCGATGCCGGCGGCGCGGTCCAGCCGGCCGCTCCATTCGGTCAGGCCCAGCGCCACGAGCACCACCAGCGCGCCGATCCACGGCGTATGCATCAGCCCCAGATGCTGGACGATCAGCCCGCCCGCCCACGCCGCCCCGGCAATGCCGAGATTGAACGCGGCGATATTGAGGCCGGAGGCCACGTCCACGGCCTGCGGCGTATGGCGCTCCGCCTGCTTCACCACGTAGACCTGCAAGCCCGGCACATTGCCGAAGGCAACCGCGCCCCAGGCCAGCACCGTGGCCACCACCAGCCAGCGGTGCGGCGCGGTGAAGGTCAGCACGAACAGCACGGCGGCGAGTAGGAGAAATACGATGCGCAGCGCTGGAATCGGGCCATGCCGATCCGCCAGCCGACCACCCCAGATATTGCCCACCGCCACGGACACGCCATACACCAGCATCACCAGCCCCACGGCGCCGGCGCTGAAGCCCGAGACGTCCTGCAGGATCGGGGCAAGGAAGGTGAACGGAATGAACGATCCGCCGTAGCCGATGGCCGTTTTCGCATAAACCAGCAGTAGCCGCGGCTCGGCCAGTACCCGCGCCTGCTGCAACAGCGAGGCGGGCGGGGAATGGCGGATCTGCGAGGGCACGAACAGCAGGCTGCCGATAAAGGCGATCACGCCGAGACCGGACACGGCCAGGAAGGTCTCGCGCCAGCCAAAATGCTGGCCGATGAATGTCCCAAGCGGCACGCCGGTCACCAGTGCCACGGTCAGGCCGGTAAACATGATGGCGATGGCGCTCGCGGCGCGCTCCTTTGGCACCAGGCCGGTGGCGATGGTCGAGCCGATCGAGAAGAACACGCCATGCGCGAGGCCGGTAAGAATGCGCGCCATGATCAGCGATTCATAGCTCGGCGCCTTCCACGCCAGCAGGTTGCCGGCGGTGAACAGCGCCATCAGGGAGAGCAGCAGCAGCTTGCGGGGCAGGCGGCCGGTGAGGGCGGTCAGCACTGGCGCGCCGACAGCCACGCCCAGTGCGTACAGGCTCACCAGCAGGCCGGCGGACGGCACCGAGATGTGCAGGTCCGCCGCGATGGTCGGAATCAGGCCGACGATCACGAATTCCGTCGTCCCGATGGCAAAGGCGCTGATCGTTAGCGCCAGCAAGGCAATAGGCATGTCGAACATCCTCAAGCAGGTTTTTTCGATGGACGCAGTGTGCCGCGTGCTTTCTTGCAGAAAAACCCCGTGATCAGCCAAAGATATTTGACTAAAATTCAAGGATGAAACTGACGCTAGAAGAATTGCTCGCCTTTGCGACCGTGGTGGATAGCGGCTCGATCACCGCCGCTGCGGAGCAGCTCGACCAGACCGTCTCCGGGGTCAGCCGGGCGCTGTCCCGGCTGGAGGAGAAGCTGGAAACCACGCTGCTGCGCCGGACCACGCGGCGGCTGGAGTTGACCGAGGAGGGCGCGGCGATGCTCGCCCACGCGCGCCAGATCCTGGCGGCGGCAGATCTGGCCGAGGAGCAGATGGCGCTGCGCCGCCAGCGGCCGGCGGGGCGGCTGCGCGTGAACGCGGCGTCGCCGTTCATGCTGCACGTGGTGGTGCCGCTGGTCGGCGCCTTCCGCGCGGCTTACCCGGAAATCGAGCTCGAACTGAATACCAACGACCAGATCATCGATCTGCTCGAACACCGCACCGACGTGGCGATCCGTATCGGCACGCTGCGCGATTCCACGCTGCACGCGCGGGCGCTGGGCAGCAACCGCATCCGCGTGCTGGCCAGTCCTGATTACCTGAATGCGCGTGGCATCCCGGCCACCGTGGCCGAGCTTGGCGATCACACCTTGCTTGGTTTCACCCAGCCGGAGTCGTTGAATCGCTGGCCGCTGCGGGGCGAGAATGGCGCGGAAGTGGAGATTCGTCCGCAAATCTCGGCGTCGAGCGGCGAGACGCTACGGCAGCTGGCGCTGGCCGGGCAGGGCATCGTCAGCCTGGCCGATTTCATGACCGATGCCGACCGGCGCGCGGGCCGGCTGGTGCAGGTGCTGAAGGGCAGTACGATCGAGGTCCGGCAGCCGATCCACGCCGTTTACTACCTCAACACGCAGCTATCGGCCCGTATTGCCGTGTTCCTGGACTTCCTGCAGGAGCGGCTGGCGCCTTAGGCGGCCATCAGCGGAGCAGGGTGCGCCTTAGCGAAAACCCTAGTCCCTTGCTATACTAATGGGTTGCTCGTCGCTACCCCACATAATGACTTACGCCGTCAAGGAAATCTTCTACACGCTGCAGGGCGAAGGCGCCAACGCCGGCCGCGCTGCGGTGTTCTGCCGTTTCTCGGGTTGCAACCTGTGGACCGGCCGCGAAGAAGACCGGGCGCGCGCGGTCTGCCAGTTCTGTGACACAGACTTCGTTGGCACGGACGGCACGCGCGGCGGCAAGTACAAAACCGCCGAGGAGTTGGCGGCCGTGGTGGCCTCGGAATGGCCCCAGGGCCCTGGCAGCGCCGGCGGCAAGCCGCTCGTGGTCTGCACCGGCGGCGAGCCGCTGCTCCAGCTGGACGCGCCGCTGATCGACGCGCTGCACGCGCAGGGCTTCGAGATCGCCATCGAGACCAACGGCACGCTGCCCGTGCCGGACGGCATCGACTGGGTCTGCGTGAGCCCGAAGATGGGCGCGGATCTCGTGGTGACGCGCGGCGACGAACTCAAGGTTGTCATCCCGCAGGACGGCCAGGACTTCGCGGCATACGAGCAGCTGGATTTTCGCTATTTCATGGTGCAAGCCATGGATGGCCCGCTGGCCCGGCAGAATACGGCCGCGGCGGTGGAATTCTGCCAGCGCCACCCGCGCTGGCGCCTGTCGCTGCAGACCCACAAGCTGCTTGGCATTCGCTGATCCATGACCAAACAAGTCTCCATCACCCGTCGCCTGGAGTTCGATTCCGGCCACCGTATCCCTAGCCATGGCGGCCAGTGCCGCAACATTCATGGCCACCGCTACCGCCTGGACCTGACCCTGTCGGGCGAAGTCCTGCACAAGGAAGGCGCCTCCGACGACGGCATGATCCTCGACTTCGGCGACATCAAGACGCTCGCCAACGAGCATCTGGTCTCGAAGTGGGACCACGCCTTCCTGATCTACCGGGGCGATACGGCGCTGCTGAACTTCCTCCAGTCGATGGAAAACCACAAGACCGTGGTGCTCGAGTCCATTCCCACGGTGGAGAACCTTGCCCAGGTGGCGTTCGACATCCTCGCGCCCGTGTTCAAGGACTGCTTTGGCCACCATCTGCAACTGACCCGCCTCGTGCTGTTCGAAACGCCGAACTGCTGGGCCGAAGTTAGCGCGCCGGTACGCCTGCCCGCGCAGGACTGATCCGGGCCGATGTCCGATCCGATGTCCGATCTGCTGCCCCAGACCTTCCCCGATCCCGACGCGCGCGACCGTTTCTACATGGCCGCCGCGCTGGAAGAGGCGCGTCTGGCCGAAGCAGCGGGCGAGGTGCCGGTGGGCGCTGTGGTGGTCTGGAACGACAGGATCATCGCGCGCGGCCACAACCTGCCGATCCGCTCGATGGACCCGTCCGCCCACGCCGAGATGCAGGCGCTGCGCGCCGCCGCCCAGGTGCTCGGCAACTACCGCATGCCCGAGTGCGAGCTGTATGTGACGTTAGAGCCCTGTGCGATGTGCTCGGGCGCCATCCTCCACGCCCGCCTGCGCCACGTGGTCTTCGGCGCGACCGACCCCAAGACCGGCGCGGCCGGCAGCGTGGTGGACCTGTTCGCGCAGGCCACGCTCAATCATCAGACCACGGTGGCCCGGGGGGTGATGGCCGACGAATGCGGCCAGATGCTGCGCGATTTCTTTGGCGCGCGGCGCCGTGCGCAGAAGTCGGCACGCGTTAAAATCGCGGCTCCAGATTCTGGTGCAGAGAATTAAGGTCCATGAGCAGCCAATCGATCGAAGTCCGCCTGATTGCGTCTTCCGGTTACCCCCATGATGTGGCGATTGCGGCACGTGGATGCGCCTGGCTCAAGCATCACGGCTATCACGTGGGCAACCCCGACGTGCTGGCCCGCCGCTACCTGCGCTTCGGCGGTACGGACGCCGAACGGCTGGCCGACCTCCACGCCATCGGCACCGGTGCGCAGCGCGAACTGACGCTGGCCGTGCGCGGCGGCTACGGGCTGGGGCGGCTGCTCGGCAAGATCGATTTCGCGCGGATTGCCGACCAGGCGCGCGCCAGCGGCACGCCCATCGTCGGGCATAGCGATTTCACGGGGTTTCAGCTTGCCTACCTCGCCGCCACCGGGGGCGTGACGTTTGCCGGCCCGATGCTGCTGGCCGACTTCGGCGCCGAACCGGTGGACGCGTTCATGTGGCAGCACTTCGAGGCTATCCTGCGCGACCCGGCCTACACGGTCACGGTGGAGGCCCCGCAGGCGCTGGCACGCCCCGTGGCCGTGGACGGCACGTTCTGGGGCGGCAACCTCGCCATGCTGTGCAGCCTGCTTGGCACCCCCTACATGCCGAAGATCGACGGCGGCATCCTGTTTCTCGAGGACATCAACGAGCCGCCGTACCGCATCGAGCGGATGCTGCTGCAACTGGCGCAGGCCGGCGTGCTGGCCCGCCAGCAGGCACTGGTGCTGGGCGATTTCTCCAATTACCGCACCACGGACTACGACAACGGCTACGACATGGACGCCGTGTTCGACTACGTGCGTGCCGAAGTCGGCATTCCGGTGCTGACCGGCCTGCCGTTCGGCCACTGCCCGCGCAAGCTGACGCTGCCGGTGGGCGCGCAGGCCCGCCTGACCGCCCAGGCGGACGGCTTCACGCTGGCCCTGTCCGGCTACCCGACGCTGTAACCGTCACAACGCGCCGCGCCCGCCGGTAATCGCCCGAGCAATCCCCGCTAACGGCCCGCGAGTGGTAAAATCTCCGGTTATTTCCGCATTTTTGCCAGGCCGGACGCGCTGATGGGCAGGTCTTCCACGCGATCCCCCAACCCTGGCAGGCCCGGGCCCGCCAGGGCGGCGCAGGCGCCCCGCGCAGCCTCCCTCTACGCACCCATACGCATTCAAAGGTTCCAGACGTGCTTTCTACCGCAAACATCACCATGCAGTTCGGCCCCAAGCCGCTGTTCGAGAACATCACGGTCAAGTTCGGTGAAGGCAACCGCTACGGCCTGATCGGCGCGAACGGCTGCGGCAAGTCCACCTTCATGAAGATCCTTGGCAGCGACCTCGATCCCTCGTCGGGCCAGGTCATGCTGGAGCCGGGCGTGCGCCTGGGCAAGCTGCGCCAGGACCAGTTCGGCTATGAAGACAACCGCGTGCTGGACGTGGTGATGATGGGCCATACCGAGATGTGGGCCGCCGCGAGCGAGCGCGACGCCATCTACGCCAATCCGGAAGCCACGGATGAGGACTACATGAAGGCGGCCGAGCTGGAAGCCCGCTACGCCGAGTTCGACGGCTACACCGCCGAGGCGCGTGCCGGCGAACTGCTGCTGGGCGTGGGCATTCCCACCAGCCAGCACCAGGGCCCGATGAGCGACATCGCTCCCGGCTGGAAGCTGCGCGTGCTGCTGGCCCAGGCGCTGTTCTCGAACCCGGACGTGCTGCTGCTCGACGAACCGACCAACAACCTGGACATCAACACCATCCGCTGGCTGGAAGACGTGCTCAACGAGCGCAATTCCACGATGATCATCATCTCCCACGATCGACATTTCCTGAATTCGGTGTGCACGCACATGGCCGATATGGACTACGGCACGCTGAAGGTCTACCCGGGCAACTACGACGACTACATGGAAGCGTCGATGCAGGCCCGCGAGCGCCAGCTGGCCGCCAACGCGCGTGCCAAGGAGCGCATCACGGAACTGCAGGACTTCGTGCGCCGCTTCTCGGCCAACAAGTCCAAGGCCCGCCAGGCCACGTCGCGTGCGAAGCAGATCGACAAGATCAAGGTGGAGGACATCAAGCCGTCGTCGCGCCAGAACCCGTTCGTGCGCTTCGAGTTCGAGAAGAAGCTGCATAACCTGGCGGTGGAGGTGGAGGGCATCACCAAGACCTACGACCGCAAGATCATCAACAACCTGACGCTGGCGATCCAGGCCGGCGAGCGCGTGGCGATCATCGGCGAGAACGGCGCCGGCAAGACCACGCTGCTGCGCAGCCTGCTGAACAATATTGTCCAGACTGGCGTGCAGCGCGGCGTGGAAGTGGACCGCGGCGAAGTGAAGTGGGCCGAGAACGCCAACGTTGGCTACATGCCGCAGGACACGTACGAAGAATTCCCGGTGGACCGCGACGTGATGGACTGGATGAGCCAGTGGACGCAGGCCGGCGACGACGACCAGTCGCTGCGCGGCACGCTGGGCCGGCTGCTGTTCTCGGCCGACGATATCAAGAAGAACGTCAAGGTGCTGTCCGGTGGCGAGAAGGGCCGCATGATCTGGGGCAAGCTGATGCTGGGCCGCCACAACGTGCTGGCCATGGACGAGCCGACCAACCACATGGACATGGAGTCGATCGAGTCGCTGCAGATCGCACTGGACAAGTTCACCGGCACCCTGATCTTTGTTTCGCACGACCGCGAACTGATCAACGGCCTGGCCACGCGTGTGATCGAAGTCCGCACGGACGGCACGATCACCGACTACCTCGGCACGTACGACGAGTACCTGGAGTCGCAGGGTATCGCGGCTTAAAGGAACTCCGAGCCGGAACACCGAGCCGGAACGCCCCTCTCCCATGGGGGAGGGGCGTTGTTCTTACCTGGCGGCCACCCCCTGCGCCGCCAGCATCGCATCCAGCTGGTCCAGAATCGCCCTTGCGGTGATCTCTCCCTTGGCCTTCTGCAAGGCCGCGGCCAGTGCCTCGCGCAACGCGGCCAGTTCGGCCACCGTTCCCGCCTTTTCCACCTTCACCTGCAAGACGTAGCCGCGCAATCCAAGATGATTGCCGATCACATCGGTATAGAAGTGGTAAAGCTGCTTGTAGCCGTCCGCGCCGCCCACTGCTACCGGCGTCGGGGCGATGGCGGTATCGGCGAGCACGTCGTCGAGTCCCTTGCCGAGTGCCGAATACGCCGCAAACAGATTGGTGTCCGGCGGGCCAGAGCGGGCCGGGCGTTGTGTGGTGGCGGTTACCGGCGGGGCAACGGGTTTGGCCGCTTCCGAGGCATCCGCCACCACCAGCCCCAGTTCCACCAGCGTGTCCAGCGCTTCCTCCCCGACCCCCATCCCGCCCACCTGCGCCAGCAACGCCGATTTGCGGCGTTCGCCATTCACGATAAGCAGCAGCGCGCGCAGCTTGTGATCGAGCTTTCGGGCACGTGTGCGAATCTCCTCCTGACCTGCCTCCGTCTTCTGAAAGACCGGATCGACCATGTCTCGCTCCTCTTTTCTTTGTTTTCGATGGGCGGCATGCGCCCGGAATCAAACAAAATCCGAGTTGGCATTCCGCTCTACAATGTGAGGCACCCTAAAAGTAACAAAAAATTGCAACCGCCGATTCACCTATCGAGAACTGTGGCCATGCAACAACGAGACAAACTTTTCATCAACGGCAAGTGGATTCAGCCCCATGGCAGCGGGCTGATCGATGTGGTTCATTCCGCCACCGAGGCGGTAATGGGCAAGATTCCCGAGGGCGACGCCCGGGATGCCGAGGACGCCATCGCCGCCGCGCGGGCCGCCTTCGACGGCTGGTCCAACACGCCGCCGGCCGTGCGCGCCGGCTATATCCGCAAGATCGCCGAAGGGCTCAAGGACCGTACCGAGGAACTGGCGCAGCTGATTGCCGGCGAAGTGGGCATGCCGATCAAGCTGGCGCGGGCCATCCAGGTGGGCGGGCCGGTCTATAACTGGGGCCAGGCCGCCTCGCTGCTGGAGCAGTTCCAGTTCGAGGAACAGGTCGGCAATTCGCTGGTGGTGCGCGAGCCCGTGGGCGTGGTGGCCGCGATCACGCCGTGGAACTACCCGCTGAACCAGATCACGCTGAAGGTGGCGCCGGCGCTGGCCGCCGGCTGCACCGTGGTGCTCAAGCCGTCCGAGGTGGCGCCGCTGAACGCCTTTGTGCTGGCCGAGGTGATCGAGGCCGCCGGCCTGCCGCCGGGCGTGTTCAACCTCGTCACCGGCTATGGCCCGATCGTGGGCGAAGTGCTGGCGAGCCACCCCGAAGTGGATATGGTGTCGTTCACCGGCAGCACGCGCGCCGGCAAACGCGTGTCCGAGCTGGCCGCGCAGTCGGTCAAGCGCGTGGCGCTGGAGCTGGGCGGCAAGTCCGCCTCGGTGATCCTGGACGACGCGGACCTGCCGCAGGCCGTCAAGGGCACCATCAACGCCTGCTTCCTGAACTCGGGCCAGACCTGCTCGGCCCATACCCGCATGCTGGTGCCGCGCGCCCGCTACGACGAGGTCAAGGCCATCGTCGCGAAGGTGGTGGAGAACTTCACGCTTGGCGACCCGCTGGCGGAGACCACGCGTCTCGGCCCGCTGATCTCGGCCGTGCAGAAGGAGCGCGTGACGGGCTATATCCGGCGCGGGCTGGAGGAGGGCGCCGAACTGCTGGCCGGCGGCCCGGATGCCCCCGAGGGGCTCGGCAAGGGCTTCTTCGTGAAGCCGACGGTGCTCGGCAACGTTGATCCGAAGGCGACCGTGGCGCAGGAGGAGATCTTCGGCCCGGTGTTGACCGTAATCTGCTATGACACCGAGGAAGACGCCGTGCGCATCGCCAATGACAGCGTCTACGGACTCGGCGGCGGGGTGTGGTCTGGCGACGAGGCCCGCGCGATCCGCGTGGCACGGCGCATCCGCACCGGTCAGGTGGACATCAACGGCGGCCCGTTCAACATGAACGCGCCGTTCGGCGGCTTCAAGCAGTCCGGCAACGGGCGCGAGGCCGGCAAGTACGGACTCGAGGAATTCCTCGAATACAAGTCGCTGCAACTGAAGAAGCCCGCCTGACGGGCGCTTCCTGGCGTTGCATCGCATGCCCGGCACGTCCGGGCATTTTTTTCTGGCGCCGGAATCTGCGATGCTTCGCTCTTTGATGGATCCCAATCGAACCCGATCGAACCAATCGAACCAATCGATCCCAATATTTCGGAGGAATACGATGCGCTGGTGGAAACGGCTCGGCGGCTGGCTGCTCTCGCTCCTGTTGCTGCTGGTGACGGGCGCCGTGGGCGGCTATGCCTGGTATCGCCAGGCTTCGCAGCCGGATACGGCCGGCACGCTGATCCTGCCCGGCCTGCATGACCGCGTGGTGGTGGTGCGGGACCGCAACGCCGTGCCGCACATCCAGGCCGCCCATGCGCTGGACGCCTACTACGCGCTCGGCTACGTCCACGCGCAGGACCGGCTCTGGCAGATGCAGATGAACAAGCGCGTGGTGGCGGGCCGGCTGGCGGAAATCCTCGGCCCGGGCGCGCTGGACACCGACCGCTTCCTGCGCACGCTGGGAGTGCGGCGCAATGCCGAGGCCATCCTCGCCCAGACTTCCCCCGAGACCCGCGCCGCGCTGCAAGCCTATGCCGATGGCGTGAACGCGTTCATCGACACGCGCAAGTCCGCGCTGCCGCCCGAGTTCCTGATCCTCGGCACCAAGCCGGAGCGCTGGGAGCCCGCCGACACGCTCGGCTGGCAGACCATGATGGCGTGGGATCTGGGCGGCAACTGGACGCAGGAAGTGCTGCGCATGGGGTTGGCCCAGCAGCTGCCCACGTCCCGCATTGCCGAGATCCTCGCTCCCTATCCGGGCGACCCACCGCTGCGCACCATGGACTACGCGGCCTTCTATCGCCATCTCGCGCCCGTGGCCACGGCCATGGCGAGCGTGGTGGAGCGGGCGCCGGCAAGCTATGTAGAGGGGATGGGATCGAACAACTGGGTGGTCTCCGGCGCCCACACGGTCAGCGGCAAGCCCTTGCTGGCCAATGATCCGCACCTGGGGCTGCAGGCGCCGTCACTCTGGTATTTCGCCCAGATGCAGGCGCCGGGGCTCGATGTGACCGGCGCCACGCTGCCCGGCATTCCGCTGGTCGTGCTCGGCCATAACGCGCGCATTGCCTGGGGTTTCACCAATACCGCGCCGGACGTGCAGGACCTCTATATAGAAAGGATCGATCCGGCGCACCCCACCCGCTACCAGACGCCGGACGGCTGGGCGGAGTTCGAGACCCGCACCGAGACCATCCGCGTGAAGGGGGCCCCGGACGTGGCCCTGACCGTCCGGGCCACGCGCCACGGCCCGGTGCTGTCCGACGTGGCCGAGCCGCTGACCATTGCCGCCAAGCCGCTGGGCGCCCAGTACGTGGTGGCGTTCCAGTGGACCGCGCTGCGCCCGGACGACAAGACCTTCGAAGGCGGCCTGAAGCTGGCCGCCGCGCGCGACTGGAACACCTTCCTGGCGGCGATGCGCGACCTCCACGCGCCGCAGCAGAACATCGTCTATGCCGATGTGGACGGCAATATCGGCTATATCGCGCCGGGCCGCGTGCCGCTGCGCCGGGCGGACAACGACCTGAAGGGCCTCGCGCCGGCGCCGGGGTGGGATGCGCGCTACGACTGGACCGGCTTCGTGCCGTTCGACGCGCTGCCGCGCCGCTTCAACCCGCCGGACGGCATGATCGTGACGGCCAACCAGAAGATCGTGGCCGACGACTACCCGTACTTCATCACCAGCGAGTGGACCGTGCCGTACCGCCACGACCGCATCCGCGCGCTGCTGGAGGCCACGCCGCGCCATACGCCGGACAGCTTCGCCGCCATTCAGAAGGACGTGGTCTCGCTGGCCGTGCGCGATGCCTTGCCACTGCTGCTGGCCGCCCCCGTGGCCAGCGACGCCAAGCGCCCGGACCGCGAGCGCGCCCTGTTCGAGGCCCTGCGCAAGTGGGACGCCACCATGGCGGCAGACCGCGCCGAGCCGCTGGTCGCCACCGCATGGCTGCGCGAGTTGTCGCGCCTGCTGTTCGAAGACAAGCTGGACGAGACCCAGTTCAACCGGCTCTGGGACCAGCGCAACGTGCAGTTGCCGATGCTCAACGCGCTGCGTGCCCCGCGCGGCGCCGGTGCGTTCTGGTGCGACAACACCCGTACGCCGGCGCACGAGACCTGCGCCGAAACCATCGGCCTGGCCTGGCAGCGCGCCATCGCCGACCTGGACGCCCGCTATGGCAGCAATCCGGAAACATGGCGCTGGGGCCAGGCCCATACCGCGCGCGCCGAGCACAAGCCGTTCGGCAAAGTTTCGTACTTGTCAGGTTTTTTTAACGTGCGCGTGCCGACCGGCGGTGATACGTATACGGTGGATGTCGGCCGCCACAGCCTGCGTGACGAGGCCGCACCTTTCGAGAGCGTACATGCGGCCAGCCTGCGCGCGATCTATGACCTTTCAGATTTGTCCCATTCCCGCTTCATGACGTCGACGGGACAATCGGGCAATGCCTTGTCTCCGCACTACCGCGACTGGACCGAGCGGTGGGCGGCGGTACAGTTCATTACGATTGGCGCGCCACGCCGCAATCCCGGCGGCGACGCGTTCGACACACTGGTGCTCCGGCCAGCCGGCGCACCCTAAGCTTCAGGAGAGTTGACGATGACCGAGACCCGACGCCGCACCGACGTAATCCAGCATGTGCCGTTCGAGCATGCCGGCGTGATTGCCAATGCCGTGCGCGACCGCGGGCACGAGATCCGCGTGTTCCAGGCCGGCGTGGACGACCTGACGCTGGTCGCGGCCGATCCGGCGGACCTGCTGGTGGTGCTGGGCGGGCCGATCGGCGTCTATGAAACCGAGGCCTATCCGTGGCTGGAGGCCGAGATCGCGGTCATCCGCGAGCGGCTCGGCACGCGGCGGCCCATGATCGGCGCCTGCCTGGGCGCGCAGTTGATCGCGGCGGCGTCTGGCGCGCGCGTCTATCCGGGCACGCGCGAGATTGGCTGGGGGCCGGTCACGCCGACCGAAGCCGGCCTGCGCTCGCCGCTCGCGGCCCTGGCGGACGCGGACTGGCAGGTGCTGCACTGGCACGGCGATACCTTCGACCTGCCGGCCGGCGCCGAACTGCTGGCCTCCACCGCCGGCACGCCGCACCAGGCGTATGCGATCGGCCAGCACGTGCTGGCGCTGCAATTCCACCCCGAGGTGCTGCCCAGCGACATCGAGACCTGGCTGATCGGCCATACGGTGGAACTGGCCAAGGCCGGCATCGACCCGCGCACCATCCGCCGCCGTACGGCCGAGATCGGCGCCACTGTGGCGGCCGCCGGGGAACGCATGTTCATGCGCTGGCTCGACGAGGCCGGGCTGTGACGGTGCAGGTCATCGACATCGCCATTGATGCCTTGCTCGCCGGCAAGGTGCGCCCATTCGGCCCGAAGGCAGTGCCAAGCGGCATCGACAAGCAGTTGCAGGACGGCCCGCTGCGCGTGACCACGCGCGGGCTGGCCGGGGACGAGCAGGGCGATCCGCGCCATCACGGCGGCCCGGAAAAGGCCATTCACCACTATCCGCGCGACCATTACCCGGCCTGGGCGGCCGAACTGGCCGCAGAGGAGGGCGTGACCGTGACCGATGTACTGTCGCGCCCTGGTGCCTTCGGCGAAAACCTGAGCACCCGGGGTTTGACGGAGGCGGACGTGTGCATTGGCGACCAGTTCCGGCTCGGCTCGGCGCTGGTGGAGGTCTCGCAGGCGCGACAGCCATGCTGGAAGCTCAATCACCGCTTTGGCTACGCGGGCATGTCGCGCGCGGTGCAGCAGAGCCAGCGCACGGGCTGGTACTACCGGGTGGTCGAGGAGGGCGAGGTACGCGCCGGGGACCGGCTGGTGCTGGCCGCGCGGCCCTATCCGCAATGGACCCTGCAGCGGCTGCTGCACGTGCTCTATGTCGACCGGCTCAACCACGCGGCGCTGGCCGAGATGGCGGAACTGGCGCCGCTGGCGGAAAGCTGGCGAAAACTCGCCCGCGAGCGCGTGGCGCGGCGCGAAGTCGAGGATATGGAGAAGCGGCTGACCGGGGTCATCCCCGGATCCCTCAGCCCTGGCTGAAGCGGCGCGCGGTGCCCTCGCGCGTGATGCGGTCCCAGATCACCTGCTTTTCGGCATCGGAGTAGAACACCCAGTTACTGACCTCGGCGGCGGTGCGGCCGCAACCCTGGCAGATCTCATCGAACAAGGTGGAGCAGATGCCGATGCAGGGGCTGTCGGGCCGGTCGCTGAGACCCTGGGCTTCGGTAATGTCGGACGGTTCGGCAGGCATGCAGAGGCGGGGCGGGAACGGCAGGAACGATTGGGGGGCCATTATACCGGCCGACGCCCCGGCGGCTGGGTGTGCTGCCGGAGGCTCAGGACGTTCAACTACCCATCAGGTCATTGAGCGAATGGGCAGCGCCGGCTACGCTGGGTGGAATCGAATTCGTCCCATGCCGTATGTTCTGGAGCCTTGCCATGCCTGAATCGACCGTGGACCCGCGTCTGGCCGCGATGGTGGCGTCCGTGCTGATGGAATCGCCGGTGGCGCGCACGCTGGGCATCCGCCTGGATGCGCTGGCGGTAGACCGCGTGGAACTGGTGCTGCCGTTCAGCCCGAACAACGTCACGGTGCGCAAGGTCGTGCATGGCGGAGTGATCGCCACGCTGATCGACGTGGCTGGCGCCGCGGCTGCGTTCTCGAACGTGGATCTGGAGGTGGTACGCGGCGGCGCCACCGGGGCGCTGTCGATCCAGTATCTGGCGCCCGCCGATGGCGTGGCCTTGCGCGCGGTGGCGGAGGTGATCCGCCGGGGCAAGCGGCAGGTGTCGCTCGAGGTATCGGTCTACGCCGACGGCGCCGACGAGGGGCCGCTGGTGGCCAAGGCGCTGATGACCACGGCGCTGTTTTGAGGGGGCAGTGAGGATGCCCCCTCCCGCAAGCAGGAAGGGGCGGGGGACATCAATACTTCCAGAACATCTGCTGCAGCGCCTTCGGGTCGTTGGTCTTGGTCAGCGCCAGCGCCATCAGGATGCGAGCCTTTTGCGGGAGTTGGTCGTCGGTGACGATCCAGTCGTACTTGTCGTCCGGCTGCTCGGCGTTGCGCACCACCACGCCGCTGCCCGTGCGCGAGGCGCGCACGATCTGCACGCCCTTGGCGCGGGCCGCCTTGAGCGGCTCCACCATGTAGTCGCCCACGCTGCCGTTGCCGGTGGCGGCATAGACGATGGCCTTGGCGCCATTCTTCACTGCCGCGTCGATGCTGGCCGGGTTCACGTTGCCGTAGGCGTAGACCACGGCCACTTCGGGCAGCTTGTCGATCTTGTCGATGTCGAACTCGGTCTGCGTGGTGTGCGGGCGGGCCAGCGTGCGGTAGTACAGCGTGCGGCCTTCCACCACATAGCCGAGCGGGCCGAACGGCGAGCGGAAGGTCTCGGTCTTGAACGTGTTGGTCTTGGTCACGTCACGGCCGGTGTGGATCTCGTCGTTGAGCACCACCAGCGTGCCCTTGCCGCGCGACTCGGGCCGGGAGGCCACCAGCACCGCGTCATACAGGTTCAGCGCGCCATCGGCGCCCAGCGCCGTACCCGGCCGCATCGAGCCGACTACCACCACCGGCTTGTCGCTCTTGAGCGTGAGGTTCAGGAAGTACGACGTTTCCTCGATGGTGTCGGTGCCGTGCGTGATGACGATGCCATCCACATCCGGTTGCTTCAGCAGTTCGGACACGCGCTTGGCCAGCTTCAGCAGGCGCTCGTTGTTGAAGCTTTCCGAGCCGATCTGGAAGATCTGCTCGCCCTTGACGTTGGCGACCTTCGAGATCTCGGGCACCGAGGCGATGATCTTGTCCACCGGCACCACGGCCGACTGGTAGGCCGCCGTGTTGGTGGCCGATGCGCCGGCGCCGGCGATGGTGCCGCCCGTGCCGATGATGACCACATTGGCCTTGCGCGCCTCGGCGGGGGCGGCAGCGGTGGTGGCCGGGGCCGCGCCCGGGGCCGGAGCCAGTTGCGCATGGGCCAGGCCGGACATCAGCCCGGCGGACAGCAGCAGTGCGGCGATGGGTGTTGCCATCGGCTTGACAAGCGATTTCAGGCAGGCAGTACGTTGCATGATGCTCCTCATGTCGGCAGGTTCGGGCGTCTTGTGGAAGCGCCGCCCCGTGTCTTCGATTCATGGATACCGTCCGGCGTCGGACGGAGCGAGCACTATACCCACCGGCGCGGGTTGCGTCGACAACCGCCACGCCAGTGAGATAGCCCGCAAACGTATGCCCCATAAGACAAAGCGGCATCCTCCCCGGGGGGAAGGATGCCGCTTTTTAGAGGAATTACGAGTCCGGGACGAGTCGGGCGAAAGGATCAGAAAGCGTCGCCCGGCACGCGCACCCAGCCTTCCATCAGCACGCGTGCGCTGCGGCTCATGATGGCCTTGGTGACGGTCCACTGGCCGTCGGCCTGGCTGGCCTGCGCGCCCACCCGCAGCGTGCCGGACGGATGCCCGAAGCGCACGGCCTCGCGCTCGCCGCCGCCGGCTGCGAGGTTGACCAGCGTGCCCGGCACCGCCGCCGCAGTGCCGATAGCCACCGCCGCCGTGCCCATCATGGCGTGGTGCAGCTTGCCCATCGACAGCGCGCGCACCAGCAGGTCCACGTCGCCGGCGTTGACGGCCTTGCCGCTGGACGCCGTGTACGTGGCCGGCCGCGCCACGAACGCCACCTTCGGCGTGTGCTGGCGCCGCGCGGCTTCGTCGATGTCACGGATCAGCCCCATGCGCTTTGCACCGTACGCCCGGATGGTCTCGAACATCGCCAGCGCCTTCGGGTCGCCGTTGATGGCGTCCTGCAGCTCCGTGCCGGTGTAGCCGATGGCGTCGGCATCGACAAAAATCGTCGGAATGCCGGCGTTGATCATCGTTGCCTTGAGCGTGCCCACGCCGGGCACTTCCAGGTCATCGACGAGGTTGCCGGTCGGGAACATCGCGCCGCCGCCATCATCGCCTTCCTCGGCGGGGTCCATGAACTCCAGTTGCACCTCGGCGGCCGGGAAGGTCACCCCGTCCAGCTCGAAATCACCGGTTTCCTGCACCGCGCCGTCCGTCACCGGCACGTGCGCGACGATGGTCTTGCCGATATTGGCCTGCCAGATCCGCACGGTGACCACGCCGCTGCCGCTGCGCGGGATGCGTGCGGCATCGATAAAGCCGTTGCTGATGGCAAACGGCCCCACGGCGGCGGAGAGGTTGCCGCAGTTGCCGCTCCAGTCGATGAACGGCTGGTCGATCGACACCTGGCCGAACAGGTAGTCCACGTCGTGGTCCGGCCGCGTGCTGGCACTGATGATGACCGTCTTGCTGGTGCTCGACGTGGCTGCGCCCATGCCGTCGATCTGCTTGCCGTACGGGTCCGGGCTGCCGATGACGCGCATCAGCAGCTTGTCACGCGCCGCGCCGGGCACGCGCGCGGCCTCGGGCAGGTCCTGCAGGCGGAAAAAGACGCCCTTGCTGGTGCCGCCACGCATGTAGGTGGCGGGAATCTTGACTTGCGCTACGTGAGTCATGCTTCGTCCAGTTTCCGGTGAATTCCCATCAAGCTGCGGCACGCGCCGATTCCAGGAAGTCCTGCGCAAACCGTTGCAGCACGCCGCCGGCCTCGTAGATCGACACTTCCTCGGCGGTGTCCAGCCGGCACTGCACGGGTACATCCACGCGCTCGCCGTTCTTGCGATGGATCACCAGCGTCAGCTCCGCGCGCGGCTTGCGGGCGCCGACGATGTCGAACGTCTCGGTGCCGTCCAGGCCCAGCGAGGTGCGGTTCACCCCCGGCTTGAACTCCACCGGCAGCACGCCCATGCCAATCAGGTTGGTACGGTGAATGCGCTCGAAGCCCTCGGCCACGATGGCCTCAACGCCGGCCAGCCGCACGCCCTTGGCCGCCCAGTCACGCGACGACCCCTGGCCATAGTCGGCCCCGGCCACCACGATCAGCGGCTGCTTGCGCTCCATATAGGTCTCGATGGCTTCCCACATGCGCACAACCTTGCCTTCCGGCTCGATCCGCGTCAGGGACCCCTTCTTGATCGCGCCATCCACCACCGCCATCTCGTTGATGAGCGTGGGGTTGGCGAAGGTGGCGCGCTGGGCGGTCAGGTGGTCGCCCCGGTGCGTGGCGTACGAGTTGAAGTCTTCCTCGGGCAGGCCCATCTTCGCCAGGTACTCGCCGGCCGCGCTGTTCAGCATGATGGCGTTCGACGGCGACAGGTGGTCCGTGGTGATGTTGTCACCGAGCACTGCCAGCGGCCGCATGCCCCGCAGCGTACGCTCGCCGGCCAGCGCGCCTTCCCAGTACGGCGGACGGCGGATGTAGGTGCTCTGGGCGCGCCAGTCGTAGAGCGGGCTCACGGCCTCGCCCTGGTCCACCGAGATGGCGAACATCGGCTCGTACACCTTGCGGAACTGCTCCGGCTTCACGCTCTTGGCGACGATTTCGTCGATTTCCTCGTCGCTCGGCCAGATGTCCTTCAGGTAGACCGGCTTGCCGTCGGCGTCCTTGCCCAGCGCGTCGCGTTCGATGTCGAAGCGGATCGTGCCGGCGATGGCGTAGGCCACCACCAGCGGCGGCGAGGCCAGGAACGCCTGCTTGGCGTACGGGTGGATGCGGCCGTCGAAGTTGCGGTTGCCGGACAGCACTGCCGTGGCGTACAGGTCGCGGTCGACGATCTCCTTCTGGATCACCGGATCGAGCGCGCCGGACATGCCGTTGCAGGTGGTGCAGGCGAAGGCGACGATGCCGAAGCCGAGCTTTTCGAGGTCCGGCAGCAGCTTGGCTTCCTCGAGATAGAGTTCGACGGCTTTCGAGCCCGGCGCCAGCGACGACTTGACCCACGGCTTGCGCGTCAGCCCGTGCGCGTTGGCGTTGCGAGCCAGAAGTGCCGCCGCAATCACGTTGCGCGGGTTGCTGGTATTGGTGCAGCTGGTAATGGCGGCGATGATGACCGCGCCATCGGGCATTTGGCCCGGCACGTCGTCCCAATGCCCGGCGATGCCGCGCGCGGCCAGGTCGGACGTCGGCAGCCGCTTGTGCGGGTTCGACGGGCCGGCCATGTTGCGGACTACGGTGGACAGGTCGAAATGCAGCGTGCGCTCGTACTCGGCGTTGGCCAGCGAGTCCGCCCACAGGCCGGCGGTCCTGGCGTAGGTTTCCACCAGCGCGACCTGCGCGTCCTCGCGGCCGGTCAGGCGCAGGTAGGACAGCGTCTGCTCGTCGATATAGAACATCGCGGCCGTGGCGCCGTACTCGGGGGCCATGTTCGAGATGGTCGCGCGATCGCCCAATGTGAGGCTTGAGGCACCTTCGCCGCGGAATTCCAGATAGGCGCCGACCACCTTCTCCTTGCGCAGGAACTCGGTCAGGGCCAGCACGATGTCGGTGGCGGTAATGCCGGGCTGGCGCTTGCCGGACAACTCCACGCCGACGATGTCAGGCAGGCGCATCCACGACGCGCGGCCCAGCATCACGTTTTCGGCCTCCAGGCCGCCCACGCCAATGGCGATCACGCCCAGCGCGTCCACGTGCGGCGTGTGGCTGTCAGTGCCGACCACGGTATCGGGGTAGGCCACGCCCTGTTCGGCGTGGATCACCGGCGACATCCGCTCCAGATTGATCTGGTGCATGATGCCGTTGCCCGGCGGGATGACGTCCACATTGCGGAACGCCTTCTTGGTCCAGTTGATGAAATCGAAACGGTCTTCGTTGCGCCGGTCTTCGATGGCGCGGTTCTTGGTGAACGCATCGGGATCGAAGCCGCCGCATTCCACGGCGAGCGAGTGATCGACGATCAGTTGCACCGGCACCACCGGGTTGACCAGCGCGGGGTCGCCGCCCTGGTCGGCAATGGCGTCGCGCAGGCCGGCCAGGTCCACCAGCGCGGTCTGGCCCAGGATGTCGTGGCAGACCACGCGCGCGGGGAACCATGGGAAGTCCAGCTCGCGCTTGCGCTCGATCAATTGTTGCAGCGAGGCGGTCAGCGTGGCCGGGTCGCAGCGGCGCACGAGGTTCTCGGCCAGCACGCGCGAGGTGTAGGGCAGCTTGTCATAGGCGCCCGGCTGGATGGCTTCCACGGCGGCGCGCGCGTCGAAGTAGTCCAGTTTGGTGCCGGGCAGCGGCTTGCGGAAGGCAGTGTTCATGGCGTGGGGTAGTTATGGAGCGTCCGTGGCGGGCGGCGCGGGGCAGGGCGCCCCGCGCGGCACCGGTCAGCGCTTCTCGATCGGCACGAACTTGAGGTTCTCGGGCCCCGTGTAGTTGGCGCTCGGGCGGATGATCTTGTTGTCGATCCGCTGCTCGATGATGTGCGCGGCCCAGCCCGAGGTGCGGGCGATGACGAACAGCGGCGTGAACATCGCCGTCGGCACGCCCATCATGTGGTAGCTCACGGCGCTGAACCAGTCGAGGTTCGGGAACATCTTCTTGGCGTCCCACATCACCGTTTCCAGGCGCTCGGCGATGCTGAACATCTTGGTCGAGCCGGCGTCCTTCGACAGCTTGCGCGCCACTTCCTTGATCACCTGGTTGCGCGGGTCGCCGGTGGTGTACACCGGGTGGCCGAAGCCGATCACGACTTCCTTGTTCTCCACGCGGCGGCGCACGTCGGCCTCGGCTTCGTCCGGGGTGTCGTAGCGCTTCTGGATCTCGAACGCCACTTCATTGGCGCCGCCATGCTTCGGGCCGCGCAGTGCGCCGATGGCGCCGCAGATCGACGAATGCATGTCCGAGCCCGTGCCGGCAATCACGCGGGCCGTGAAGGTGGAGGCGTTGAACTCGTGCTCCGCGTAGAGGATCAGCGAGGTCTGCATCGCGCGTTCCCACAGCTTGGACGGCGCCTTGCCGTGCAGCAGGTGCAGGAAGTGGGCGCCGATGGAATCATCGTCCGTCTCCACCTCGATGCGGCGGCCGTTGTGGCTGTAGTGATACCAGTACAGCAGCATCGAGCCGAGGCTGGCCATCAGCTGGTCCGCGATGTCGCGCGCGCCCGGCGTGTTGTGGTCGTCCTTCTCGGGCAGCACGTTGCCGAGGACCGACACGCCCGTGCGCATCACATCCATCGGGTGGGCGCTGGCCGGTACCCATTCCAGCGCGGCCTTGACGTTGGCGGGCAGGCCGCGCAGGGACTTCAGCTTGGCCTTGTAGGCGGCCAGTTCGGACTTGGTCGGCAGCTTGCCGTGCACCAGCAGATGGGCGATTTCCTCGAATTCGCAGGTATCGGCGATGTCCAGGATGTCGTAGCCGCGATAGTGCAGGTCATTGCCGCTGCGGCCCACGGTGCAAAGCGCGGTATTCCCCGCGGTCACGCCGGACAGGGCGACGGACTTCTTGGGCTTGGGCGTGGCGAGCGGTTGAGCTTCGGACATTGTGGGTCTCCTTGTTGGTCTGGGTGCTGATTGGTGCAGATGGGTGCAGATAGTGGTAGGTCGATGCGGATGGTGTCGCGCGGAATGGCTTACTTGGCCTTGCCCTGCGCGAACAGCGCGTCGAGCTTCTGCTCGTAATCATGGTAGCCGATGCGCTCGTACAGTTCGGCGCGGGTCTGCATGGTGCTGACCACGTTCTTTTGCGTGCCGTCCCGGCGGATCGCCTCGTACACGTTCTCGGCGGCCTTGTTCATGGCGCGGAACGCGGAGAGCGGGTAGAGCGACATCGCCACGCCCACGCTGCGCAGGTCGTCGAGCGTGAAATACGGGGTGGCGCCGAATTCGGTCAGGTTGGCCAGCACCGGCACCTTCACGGCATCGACAAAACGGCGGTACATGTCGAGGTCGGTCATGGCTTCGGGGAAGATGGCGTCGGCGCCGGCTTCCGCGCAGGCCACGGCACGTTCGATGGCCTTGTCGAGGCCTTCCACGGCCAGCGCGTCGGTGCGGGCCATGATGACGAAATTCTCGTCCGTGCGGGCATCGACGGCGGCCTTGATGCGGTCGACCATTTCGCCCTGGGTGACGATTTCCTTGCCCGGACGGTGGCCGCAGCGCTTGGCGCCGACCTGGTCCTCGATGTGCATCGCGGCGGCACCGAACTTGATCAGCGAGCGCGTGGTGCGGGCCACGTTGAAGGCCGAGGCGCCGAAGCCGGTATCCACGTCCACCAGCAGCGGGGTGTCGCAGACATCGGTAATGCGGCGGATGTCGGTCAGCACGTCATCCAGGTTGGAGATGCCCAGGTCGGGCAGGCCGAGCGAGCCCGCGGCCACGCCGCCACCGGACAGGTAGATGGCGCGATAACCCGCGCGCTTGGCCAGCAGCGCGTGATTGGCGTTGATGGTGCCGGGAATCTGCAGCGGGCTTTCGTCGGCCAGGGCCTGGCGGAAGCGGGCGCCAGCGGAGCGGGCGAGTTCGGAGGCGGAATAGGTCATGGGCGTGTGCTTGGAATGTTCTGGAATCTCATTGAGAGCGGCCAGATAGAGCGCAAGGGGTGTGCCATGCGAACGCGGGTGTTCCGAAACGATCGTGCGAAAATGGATATTTGCTTTTAAATCATCGTGTTATGTCGATGAATTAAACCATTCTGACAGCTATTGCATCGGCGTTTGCGTCACATTCACATTTCAACTTTGAAATGCAAGGTGTTCAGAGTTGAAAGATTCCACCAGCCGGCGCACAATGCAGACCGACTATACGCCGTTCCCATCATGAGTCTCCTGCCTTCCTCCGCGCCCCTCCACGCGCCCGCCATGCCGGCCGGTGGCCGTCCCCGGATCTGGGCGATGGGCATCAGCCGTCTCTCGCGGGCCTTCGCCGAATTGATCCCGGCCTACGCGGCCCGGGCGGAGTTCCGCATCGTTGGGCGGGCCTTCGAGGCCGCCGCCAGTGCCATCAACCGCGAGGCGCGCGAGGGGCGTGTCGATGTGGTGGTGGCGGGCGGCTCCAACGGCGCCTATCTGCGCCAGCATGTGGATGTACCCGTGGTGCTGGTCAAGGTGACCGGCTTCGACGTGATGAGCGCGCTGGCCACGGCGCGTCGTATTTCGCCGAAGGTGGCGCTGGTCACCCATGCCTCAACCTACGCCGAAGTCGACGAATTCGTGAGCGCGTTCTCGCTCGACATCCCCCGCTACACCTATCTGACCGAGGATGACGCCACCGCGCGCGTGCGGGCGCTCAAGGAAGAGGGCATCCGCGTGGTGGTGGGGCCGGGCATGGTGACCGACCTGGCCGACAAGTACGGCCTGATGGGCGTTTTCCTATATTCGGGCAACGCGGTGCGGCTGGCGCTGGAGGATGCCATCGAGGCGGCGCGGCTGCGGCGCATCGAATCCACCCGGCGCGACTATGTGAATACGATCCTGGCCCACCTGAACGAAGGCGTGGCCGCCGTGGACACCGAAGGCCGCGTGCAGGCGTTCAATCCGGCCATGGAGCGGTTCCTCGGCACCCCGACCGGCGTGGCCGTGGGGCGCAAGCTGTCCACGCTGGCGCCGGGCCTCGCGCTCGACGCGGTGATGGAAAGCGGCACGCGCGAGCTGGAGGCCATCCACCGGCTGGGCGACCGCATGGTGGTGGTCAACCGCATCCCCATCGTCGGGGAAGCCGGCACCACGGGCGCGGTGCTGACGATTCAGGATGCCAACGCGATCCATCGCGCCGACCGCAACCTGCGCTCGCGCGCCCGCGCCCGGCCGGCCGGGGTGCGCTACAGCCTCGACGACCTGGCCGGCGCCTCCCCGGCAATGAGCGACCTGCGCGCGCTGGCACGGCGCTACGCGCTGGTCGATTCCACGGTGCTGGTTGGCGGCGAGAGCGGCACCGGCAAGGAAGTGCTGGCGCAGGGCATGCACGACGCCAGCCCGCGCCGCGCCTTCCCGTTCATCGCGGTGAACTGCGCGGCATTTCCGGAATCGCTGCTGGAATCCGAACTGTTCGGCTACGAGGAAGGCGCGTTCACCGGCGCGCGGCGCGGCGGCAAGGCGGGCCTGTTCGAATCGGCCCACAACGGCACGCTGTTCCTCGACGAGGTGGGCGACATGCCGCCGGCGCTGCAAACCCGCCTGCTGCGCGTGCTGCAGGAAAAGCAGGTGCTGCCGATTGGCGGCATCGAGGCCGTGCCGATCAATGTGCGCGTGATTGCCGCCACGCACCGTGACCTCGCCGCGCGGGTGCGCGAGGGCACCTTCCGCCAGGATCTCTATTACCGGCTCAACATCCTGCGCATAGAAATGCCGCCGCTGCGCGAGCGCGTGGCCGATCTGCCCGATCTCGCCGAACTGCTATACCGGCGCGCGCAGGAGCGGCTTGGCACCCAGTCCCCGCAACGCCTGCCCGCGATGGTGCGGGAGCGCCTCACCCGCTATGCCTGGCCCGGCAATATCCGCGAGCTGGAGAACGTGACGGAGCGGATTGCCGTGCTGGTGGCCGGCGCGGAACTCCAGCCGGCGGCGTTGCAGCGTGAGTTGCAGGCGGCGGTACCGGAGCTGTTTTCTTCGGAGAACGGCGAGGGGGTGGCCAGGGGGCCAAGGGCGCCAAAGGTGCCGATCGAGATGGAGATGGCGATGCTGACCGCGCCATCGGAAGAGAGCCGCTCGCTGGCCGGCGTGGCCAAGGCGAGTCAGGCGGAGCACATCCGCCGGGTGCTGGCCGAGTGCGGCGGCAACCGCACCGCCGCCTGCGCCCAGCTTGGCATCAGTGCTACCACGCTCTGGCGCCGGCTGCGGGAAGGCTGAGCGATGATCCGATCGGCCCATCCGAAGATGAATTTTTTCAATTAACCGCCGGGATTTCGCCCCACCACCGAAAGTTGGGCTGGCAGGGCCGGCGGTCGGCGTTAGTTCGCCGTAGTCAGCCCTGGTCAGACATCGTCCGCCAGCCGGACGCCGGTGAACTGCCAGCGCTGGTGCGGATAGAAAAAGTTGCGATAGCTCGCCCGGATATGGGATTCCGGCGTCACGCAGGAGCCGCCGCGCAGCACCATCTGGCTGCTCATGAACTTGCCGTTGTATTCGCCCACCGCGCCCGCGCTCGGGCGGAAACCGGGGTAGGGCAGGAAGGCGCTGGCGGTCCACTCCCAGACATCGCCGAACATCTGGCGCAGCGCGCCAGACGTGTTCTGCCGGTCGGGCAATGGCCGCAGCGTGCGGCCTTCCACGAAATTGCCGGTCGCCGGCAGGTTGCGCGCCGCGTGCTCCCATTCGGCCTCGGTCGGCAGCCGGCGCTCGGCCCAGCGCGCGAAGGCATCCGCCTCGAAGAAGCTCACGTGCGTGACCGGGCTGTCCGCGTCCACCGGCTGCATGCCGCGCAGCGTCATCTGCCACCACGTGCCGTCGCGCTCCTCCCAGTACAGCGGCGCCTGAATGGCGTTGTCGCAGACCCAGCGCCAGCCATCGGACAGCCACAGCCCAGCCGTCTGGTAGCCGCCGTCCTCGATAAATTCGAACCATTGATGATTGCTGACCGGATGCGATGACAGTGCATACGGCTGCAGCAATACGTTGTGGCGCGGGGTTTCGCAATCGAACGCGAAATCGTCGCCGGCATGGCCGATGGCCACCACGCCGCCCGAGAACTTCAGCCATTCCGGCGCCGGGCGCGGATCGGCGATGACGGGCGCGGTCAGCTCGGGCGCATACGCCGGACGCAGCGGATTCTGCGCGAACAGATGCAGGATGTCGGTCAGCAGCAGTTCCTGGTGCTGTTGCTCGTGATTGAGCCCGAGCGTGACCAGCGCGGCTTCCGCGTCGGTCTGGGCGTCGGTCAGCAGGGAGAGCATGGATTCGTCCACCGCCTCCCGGTAGGCCAGGATCTCGTCCAGCGATGGCCGCGTCAGCAACCCCCGGCGCGGACGCGGATGCCGCGCGCCGACTGCCTCGTAATAGGAATTGAACAGGTAGCGGTACTGCGGATCCACCGGCTCGTAGTCCGGGATGCGCGCAGCCAGCACGAATTCCTCGAAGAACCACGTGGTATGGGCCAGATGCCATTTGGCAGGACTGGCGTCGTCCATGGATTGCACGGTCGCGTCAGCGTCGGAAATATCCGCCACCATGGCTTCCGTGGCGGCGCGCACGTGCCGGTACTGGCCGAGCAGGGCGGGCTCGTGCGGCGGGTGATTGGCGGCGGCAGGCAACAGTGCAGAGGTCATGCAGGCTCCCAGGGACGACTTGAATGCGACACGACGGCAGGCCGATGGGAATCGACCCGAATCCGACCCATGATAGACCCGTTCGCCCGGCGGAGCGAGCCGGGGGAAGGTGTGGCGGGCCGTAGGCCGATGCCTACACCCGGGGTCATGCGTGATGCACCGCCGCAAGCCCCGGAGGCAAAAAAAGGGCCGCGCCCGGGAGGGCGCAGCCTGGAGGAAAAACCGGTGCCAAGGGAGGCGGCACCGTTACCACGGAGGAGCAGAAAGCGGATCAGTCAGCGAGCGGTCCCGTCAGCGGACCCGTCAGCGGATCAGGCTGCGGCGCGGGTGGCGTCGTTCAGCGCGGCGATGGCCGTGCGGGCGGCGGCGAGGCCGGCTTCGCGGCTGTCCGGGCCCATGGCCAGGCCGTGGGCGCGCACGATCGAGATATCGGAGATGCCCAGGAAGCGCAGGACCGTATCGACGGTGATCTCATGCAGATCCAGTGCGTCGGCGTTCTGGCGGACACCGCCGCGGGACGACACCACGATGGCGCGCTTGCCCTTGAGCAGGCCTTCCGGGCCGGCTTCGGTGTAGCGGAAGGTGCGGCCAGCTTGTGCCACGCGGTCGATCCAGGCCTTGAGCTGGCTCGGGATGCCGAAGTTGTATTGCGGTGCGCCAATCACGACGACGTCGGCAGCCAGCAGTTCGGCCAGCCAGGCTTCGGTGCGATCCAGTTCGGCTTGCTGCACGGCGTTCAGGCCATCCTTCGGGCCGCCCAGCACGGGCAGCAGGTTGCCGGTCAGGTGGGCCGGGGCGTCCTGGTCCAGGTCACGCACGGTCACCTTGGCGCCGGGGTTCTTGGCAACCAGGTCGGCCACCACGCTGGCGGTCAGCGAGCGCGAAACGGAGTTGTCACCAAGGACGCTGGAATCGATCTGCAGGATGTTCATGTCTTTCTCCACTAGGGTTCGGTTGGATGGAATGAACGATAGCGGCTGGGCATTGGTGCCGGTAGTGAGGCAAAATGCAAATAATTGTTCTACCTTCGCAACGACCTACCTCCTTCAACGCCCCCATCGCCCCCATCGCCCCCATCGCCCCCCATCGGAGAGCCGGATGCAAGACCTCAATGACCTGTCGCTGTTCGCCCAGGTGGTACAGCACGGCAGTTTCTCGGCCGCGAGCCGCGCCAGCGGCGTGCCGAAATCGCGGCTTTCGCGCCGCATTGCCCAGCTGGAACGCGACCTGGGCGTCCAGTTGCTGCGCCGGACCACGCGTCAAGTGCGCGTAACACCACTTGGCGAGCAGTACTACGCGCGTTGCCGTGACATGCTCCAGGCCGCCGAAGCCGCGCGCGAAGTGATCGAACATGCCCGTGAGCAACCGGGCGGCTCGCTGCGCATCAGTTGCCCCGTGGCCATCGCCCAGATCCTGCTCGCGCCGTGGATCGGCGGCTTCATGCGCGCCAACCCCGGCATCAAGCTGGAAATCGAGGCCACCAACCGGCGCGTGGACGTGATTGGCGAGGGCTACGACCTGGCCCTGCGCGTGCGCGACGTGCTCGAAGATTCCAGCCTCGCCGTGCGCACCTTCGGCAAGGGCGAATTGCGGATGGTGGCCAGCCCGGCGCTGCTGGACAGCATCGGCCGCCCGCGCACCCCGCAGGCGCTGGAAGGCATGCCCGGCGTCGGCCAGCGGCCCCATGACGGCAAGTTCATGTGGACACTGTTCGACAAGGCCGGCGAATCGGTCCATATCCAGTACGACCCCAAGCTCGTCTGCGACGAATTCGCGCTGCTGCGCGAGGCCGTGCTGGCCGGCGTAGGCGTGGCCATGCTGCCGGGGATGTACTGCCGGGACGAGATCGCGCGCGGTGAGATGGAAGTGGTGCTGCCCCAGTGGGATTTGCCGATGGGCGTCCTCCATGCGGTGTTTCCGTCACGCAAGGGCGTGACGCCGCCGCTGCGCCGCTTTCTCGATTTCCTGGCCGAGGTATTGCCCGAGACCGCGCGCCGGGTGGGCATGATGACGACGGGCGTCATGCCGATGCACGCGGCGCCGCCTTTCGCGGCACCCCCGCCATTGGCGCCGTCCTCGACCATCCTTTCGCCCCCGTCGGACAAGCCGCAGTCCTGACGCCCGGCTCGTCCGCATTGCGGCTTTACCTTCACGCCAGTACACACTAAGGTACTTGTGCGGCGCCCCGGAGGGCGGGGGCCGCACCCCGTTTCCAAACCAAGGGCAAGGAGGCGCAGCAATGAGTCGCACGCAAGGTTCGCAGGACCTGGGCAAGGCCATCATCCGGATCGTGTTGGGCGTGTTGATCCTGCTCCACGGCATTGCCAAGCTGATGGCGGGGCCCGGTTTCGTCATCCAGACGGTGACCCAGGCCGGACTGCCTTCTTTTGTGGCTTACGGGGTCTATATCGGCGAGGTGGTGGCGCCCATCCTGCTGATCATCGGGCTGTGGACGCGGCCGGCGGCGTTGATCGTAGCCATCAACATGATCGTCGCGCTGGCGCTGGTGCATGCGGGGCAGCTCAATATGATCAACAAGAACGGCGGCTGGGAGCTGGAGTTGCAGGGCATGTTCCTGGCCAGCGCCATCGCCGTGGCGCTGCTCGGCGCGGGGCGCCTCAGCGTGGGTGGCGTCGATGGCAAGTGGAACTGACACCATGCGCACCCCGCTTCCGATCCAGATCCTGAGCCGCGCCCGTGGTGCCCTCGGCGTCGTGGCACTCACCACGCTGGCCGGCTGCGCCACCGGCCCCGACATCCGCACCGACTACAACCGGTCGGCAGACTTCTCCGCCTATCGCACCTTTGGCTTCGTGCCCCGGCCCGGCACCGACCGGCAGGGCTACGAGAGCCTGACCACGCAGTATCTGAAGGCGGCGGTGCAGCGCGAAATGACGGCGCGCGGCTATCGGTATACCCAGCAGTCGCCGGATTTGCTTGTCAACTTCAACGCGCGGCTGCGCCAGAAGGTGGTCAGCGACCCGGCGCCGCTGCCACCGCCCGGGTACATGGGCTACTACGCCTATCGGGGCGGCATGTACGGGCCGTGGCCAGGCTACGGCTTCTATAACGATACCTACGTGTATACCGAGGGCACGCTCAATATCGATCTGGTCGATGCCCGGAAGAACCAGCTGGTCTGGGAGGGCGTGGCGCAGGGTGACGCGAGCCGCGTCGATCCGCAGGACAGCCAGCCGGCGATCGATGCCGTGGTCACTCAGATTTTCGCGAAATATCCGTTCCGGGCGGCGCCGTAAGCCCGGCCCATGCCGGCGCCGCGGCGAGGAAATCGTCCGGCGCCAGCGGGGCCGACCACAGGTAGCCCTGGCCCAGGTCGCAGCCAAGCGCCGCCAGCGCCGCGCGCTGCGACACCGTTTCCACGCCTTCCGCCACGCATTCGCGCCCCAGGTCGCGCGCCAGCGCAATCACGTGCCGGCAGATCGCCGTGCGCTGGTCCTCCCCCTCCACATGCCTGACGAACGAGCGATCCAGCTTGATCTGCGTGAATGGCAGATCCGCGAGTAATTTCAGCGTGGCGATGCCCACGCCGAAGTCGTCGATCGCCACCCCATAGCCCAGCAGCCGCAACTGGTTCAGCGCCACGGACAGCGCCACGGGGTCCGGCACGGGCAATTCCTCGGTCAGTTCGATCACCAGTAGCCGCCGGGGCAGGCCGGCGGCGGCCACCATCGCGTCCAGCTTTGGCAGTGTTTCCGGCCGGCAGAGCGTACGCGCGGAGGCGTTGACGCCCAACACGATCTCCAGCCCGGCCGCGCGCAGGCGCCGATGCATGGCCAGGCATGCCTTTATCGCCAGAAAGAGGATGGGATCGGCGGCGTCGAGCATTTCCAGCCGGCCGATGAAGCGGTCCGGCGGCACGTTGCCCAGCGTGGGATGGCGCCAGCGGCACAGCGCCTCGGCGCCCGCCAGCCGGCCCGTGGCGAGGGCGAATTGCGGCTGGAGCACGATGTGGAAGCCATCGGGCACGGCGGCGAGCAGGGTGGCATCGTCGGGCGTTGCCGCGTCCGGCCGTGCGCCATCGCCGTGCGCGGCCTCGGCCAGGATGCCGGCCAGCTCGGCCGGCTCCAGCGGCTTGCGCAACGCGTGCACGGCGCGCAGGCCGAGCGCCTCGGCCAGCCGCTGGTGCGAATCGAGGATGTCGGCGTCCTGCGCGGTCATCCAGACCCAGGCGGGCGCCGTGGCCGCGAAGGCCCGGTCCCCACGCCGCGCCAGTTCGGCCATCAGGCCCGGGCCGTTGAGCTGGGGCATCGCAATGTCGCAGAACACCACGTCGAACGATTGCGCGGTGAGCCGGTCCAACGCGTCCGTGCCATTTTCGGCTTCCACGATCTGCACTGCGCCGAGGGCGCGCAGCATGTCGGCGGCCACGGCGCGCTGGAACGCGTGGTCCTCCACCAGAAGAATGCGCAGCGCGGAAATCGGCGAGGTCAGGGAAGCGGCCACGGAGAGGGGTGCAGAGAGGAGCGTTGCGGCGATGGTACTCCCGCGCGGTCGCTGGTCATGCAGAGTCAGAGAATCCTCTGATTTTTGGCAATTGGCCGGGATTGGCGCCATCCGGGGCGCTCAGACCCGCTACAATCGCTGCCCGTAGTTTTGACGTTTTCATATTCATCATGGGTCTGGGCTGGTTCGGATTGTCGACCTTCTGGCTGTTGCCGCTGGCATGGCGCACAGCAACGCGCGCGCTTGCCGGCGACCGCCGGCCGTTTGGTCGTGGCTCGCTGCGGGTGTGGCTGGGTACGCTGCTGGTGCTGGGCGCCAGCGCCACGCTGGAGTCCCTGACGGCGGCCGAAGGCGAGGGCGCCGGCGGCGCCGTGGGGCATGCGCTGGCTGGGCTGGCGTCCAACCTGCTGGGCTGGACCGGCGCGCTGCTGATGATGCTGGCCGTGCTGGGGCTGGCCGCGCCGATGGTCTTTGGCGAGACTTGGCGCAGCCTGTTCCTGCTGCGCAAGCCGCGCGCGCAGGACGATGCGCCGCGTCAGCCGGCACGTCCCGCCGCACGCCCCGAGTCCCGCACCGATGCCGGCGCGTTTGCCGGCGTGGCGGCGTCGCCGTCGCTGGCAGCAGGGCGCGAGGGGCTGGACCGTTGGGAAACCACGTCCCTGCCCACCCATAGCGCCGCCGGCTGGAGCCCCACGCCGCCGCGCACCAAGCAGATTGAGGCGGTCTCCGCGCGCAAGCAGCCGGCATGGCAGCCGCCCCCGCGCACGCGCCAGTCGCCGCCGCAACCGGGCGAGATCTGGCTGCATCACGCCGATTCACCCGGCGCCGTGAAGGCGGCGCCCGCCAAACCGGCGGCCGTGGTGCCACCGCAAGCCGCGAAGCCGGCTCCGGCGCGGCAGCCGGCCCGGGCCGCTGTGCCCAACCCGGTGCCCACCCCGGTGCCCAACCCAACGCCCAATCCCGCACCCACCCCTGCGCCACAAAAGCCCGTCGCGCCGCGCGCGACCGTGGTGAGCAGCCCATTCCGCAATCCTGCACTCGGCCTGCGCTCGGCCATCACTACGTTGCCGGAAGCCGCACAGGCGGCCACGGTGGCGGTGTCCGCCGCCACGTCCGACGTGGCCGTCATGGAGCCGCCCGCCGTGACGGCGACGACGGCGATCGAGGCCAAAGTCGTGGCCCGCGCGGAAGCCATCGTGAACGGGATCGACGATCTTGCTGTGGTGGATGCAGTGGATACGATGGCGGCGCCAGCGCCCGCCGCCGTCCCCGCGACACCCGACGCGCCGGTGACGCTGGCCGCGATCCGCCAGGAGGCCATGGATCTGCTGGCCGAACTGCGCGCGCTGGCGGGCCGGGCAGGGCAGGAGGCTGCGCCGGTGGCGGTGGCGGAAACGCCCGTGGCCGAGCCTGAAGCGGTTGAAGAACCGGTGGCGGAGGTGCTTGCCGAGCCGGAAGCCGCGCCGGAGCCCATCGTTGCCGCCGAGCCCGAACCCGAGCCCGATCCCGAGCCCGATCCCGAGCCCACGTTCTCCGTGGCAGACGCCGTGGCGTCGGCCGATTTCGTCATCGAGGCGCCCACGCCGTCACCGGCCGCCGCCGAGGCATCGGACGATGACGCGAGCGACGACACAGGCGAAGAAAACACCCCCGCGTTCGACGCCAACACGCTGGTACAGCCCGCGCCCAAGCCGCGCATCGTGCTGCCTGCGGTAGTCGGCAGGACCGTGCCGCTGACGCCGGCTGTGGCCCCATCCGCGCCCGCCGCCCCCGTAGCAACCCCAGCCCCGGTCACCCCGCCGCCGCCGCCCCGCATCGTGGACTACCGCCTCCCGGATGCCGGCCTGCTCGAATCAGCGGTCGAGAGCGGCGAGGAAGTCTCCGAAGCGCATCTGCGCGAAACGGGCGAGCTGATCGCCCAGCGTCTGGCCGAGTTCAAGGTGCCGGTGTCGGTGGTTGGCGCCAGCGCCGGGCCGGTCATCACGCGCTTCGAGGTGGACCCGGCCATGGGCGTGCGCGGCGCGCAGGTGGTGGGGCTGATGAAGGACCTTGCGCGCGCGCTCGGCGTGACGTCGATCCGTGTGGTGGAAACCATTCCCGGCAAGACCTGCATGGGGCTGGAGTTGCCCAACGCGAAGCGCCAGATGATCCGGCTGTCCGAGATCGTGGCTGGCGCGGCGTTCCAGTCGCATGCCTCGCGGCTGGTACTGGCGATGGGCAAGGACATCACCGGCAACCCGGTAGTGACCGATCTCGCTCGCGCGCCGCACCTGCTGGTGGCCGGCACCACCGGTTCGGGCAAGTCCGTCGCGGTCAACGCGATGATCCTGTCGATGCTGTACAAGGCCACGCCGGAAGACGTGCGCCTGATCATGATCGACCCCAAGATGCTCGAGCTGTCGGTCTACGAGGGCATTCCGCACTTGCTGGCGCCCGTCGTCACGGACATGAAGCAGGCCGCGCACGCGCTGAACTGGTGCGTGGGGGAGATGGAAAAGCGCTATCGGCTGATGTCCGCGCTCGGCGTGCGCAATCTGGCCGGCTACAACCAGAAAATCCGCGCGGCCGAGGCAGCCGGCGAGAAGGTGCGCAACCCGTTCTCGCTGACGCCGGACGCGCCCGAGCCGCTGTCCACGCTGCCGCTGATCGTGGTGGTGATCGACGAACTGGCCGACCTGATGATGGTGGCTGGCAAGAAGATCGAGGAACTGATCGCCCGGCTGGCGCAGAAGGCACGCGCGGCGGGCATCCACCTGATCCTGGCCACGCAGCGGCCGTCCGTGGATGTCATTACCGGCCTGATCAAGGCCAATATCCCGACGCGCGTGGCGTTCCAGGTGTCGTCGAAGATCGATTCGCGGACCATCCTCGACCAGATGGGCGCGGAAAGCCTGCTGGGGCAGGGCGACATGCTGTTCCTGCCGCCCGGCACCGGCTACCCGCAGCGCGTGCATGGCGCGTTCGTGGCGGACGACGAGGTGCACCGGGTGGTGGAGCACTGGAAGCAGTTCGGCGAGCCTGACTATGATGAAGCCATCCTGGCCGGCGATACGCCGGAAGGCGCCACCGACCTCTTCGGCGAGAACGGCGGCGAGGGCGAGTCTGACCCCCTGTACGACGAAGCGGCCTCGTTCGTGCTGAATTCGCGGCGGGCGTCGATCTCCGCCGTGCAGCGCCAGCTGCGTATCGGCTACAACCGGGCCGCGCGGCTGATCGAGCAGATGGAAGCGGCGGGGCTCGTCTCGCCGATGGGCCGCAATGGCACGCGCGAGGTACTCGCCCCGGGCGGCCCCGAATAACCCGGCTGGCCAGGGCGGAGGAAACCACCAATGACACCGATCCACGGCAACCTGCTGCATGACGTGCCGGCGAATGCGCCGGGCGAGGTGTTTACGGCGCTGACGCAGTGGCAGGGTGCCGGCGACGTGCGGATCGAGCGGATCGTCTCCAACGGCCAGGCCAGCCCGCCGGGCTTCTGGTACGACAGCCCCGAGGACGAATGGGTGCTCGTGGTCAGCGGCAGCGGCGCGGTGGAGATCGAGGCCGGCGCCACGCACACGCTGGGCGCGGGGGACTGGCTGCACCTGCCGGCCCATTGCCGCCACCGGGTGGCCTGGACCGATGCGGCCCAGCCGACCATCTGGCTGGCCGTGCATGTCGCGCGCCAGCCGTCCGGCGCACAATCCGGCAACCAATCCGGCGCACAATCCGGCGATTAACCCGGCGCACAACCCGGCGCACAACCCGGCGCACAACCCGGCCGCCAGGCTGGCCCGACTTCCTGATCCACTGCCGTTATGATGTCGGGACATCCCCACGCGGAGCCCCGGCTTGCCTGCCTCGACCCAGCGTTTTCCCACCGTATTCCCGCTGCTCGTGGCGTGGATGGCGCTCATGGCGGCCCTGCTGTGGGCCCGCCCGGCCCAGGCCGAGCCGCTGCGCGTGGGCTCCAAGCGCTTCACCGAGTCGTACATCCTCGGTGAAATCCTGACCCAGACCGCCGCCGCCGCCGCGAATAGCGCGGCGCGCCACCTGCCCGGCCTGGGCAACACCGCCATCGTCTTCGAGGCGCTCAAGGCGGGCAGCATCGACCTCTATCCCGACTACACCGGCACGCTGGCCGGCGAGATCCTGAAGCTGCCGCCCGGCGCCACGCTGGCCCAGATCAACGCCGCGCTGGCGCCGATGGGCCTTGGCGCGGGCATCCCGCTGGGCTTCGAGAATACCTATGCGATCGCCGTCGCCGACGCCCGCGCGGGGAACCTGCGCAAGCTGTCCGACCTCGCCGGCCAGCCCCGGCTGCGGCTTGGCCTGTCGCACGAGTTCCTGGGCCGGGCCGATGGCTGGCCGATGCTGGCGCAGCGCTATGGCCTGCCGCAGCGGCCGGTCGGCATCGACCATGGCATTGCCTACGAGGCAATGGCCGAGGGGCAGATCGACGCCACCGACATCTATTCCACCGACGCCAAGATCCGCAAATTTCACCTGCGCGTGCTGGAGGACGACCGCCACGTCTTTCCGCGCTACGACGCCGTGGTGGTCTACCGGCTCGACGTACCGCGCCGGCATCCCGCCGCATGGCAGGCGCTGCAGGGGCTGGCCGGGCGGATCAGCGTGACGGACATGATCGACATGAACGCGGCGGCAGAAATCGATGGCGAGTCGTTCGCGGCCATCGCGCGGCGGTTCGTGGGCGGGGCGGGGGCCGCGTTGGTGACTGAAAAGAAGGGCGACCGGCGCGAGGGCCTCGGCGGCGTGCTCTGGAGCGCCGATACCTGGCGCCTCACCGTGCGGCATCTGGCGCTGGTGGGCGGCGCGGTGGGCGCGGCCACGCTGCTGGGCGTGCCGCTCGGGATCATCGCGGCGCGGCGGCGCCGGCTCGGGCAGGTGGTGCTGGCCGTGGTGAGCGTGTTGCAGACGATTCCGTCGCTGGCGCTACTGGCCATGCTGATTCCGCTGCTGGGCCAGATTGGCGTCTGGCCGGCCATGGTCGCGCTGTTCCTCTACGCGCTGCTGCCCATCGTCAGAAACACCTGTACCGGATTGCAACAAATCGCGCAGGGCATGCGCGATGCGGCGCGCGCGCTGGGTTTCCGGCCCGCGCAGGTGCTGCGCTACGTGGAACTGCCGCTGGCGATGCCGATCATCCTGGCCGGCGTGAAGACGGCCACCATCATCAGCGTGGGTACGGCGACCATCGCCGCCTTCGTCGGGGCAGGCGGCTACGGCGAACGGATTGCCACCGGCCTGGCGCTCAACGATTCCACGCTGCTGCTGGCCGGCGCAGTGCCGGCAGCGCTGCTGGCGCTGGCCATGCAGGGCGGCTTCGGGCTGGTGGAAGCGTACTGGGCCTGGCGCCGCCGCGCCTGAATCGTCGGGCTTCTGCCGCTATCGGCGGGCTTTGGCCAGCGTGCCCAGCGTCTTCACGGCGGCCTCGGCCGTATCGTTCCAGGCGTGCCCGTAGTTGATCCGGATGCAATGGCGATAGCCCTGCCGCGCCGAGAACACCGGCCCCGGCGCGATGCCGATGCCCGCGGCCCGGGCGGCCTGATGCAGCGCCAGTGCGTCGAAGCCTTCGGCCAGCTCCACCCACAGGAAATAGCCGCCGTCAGGCTGCGATACGCGCACATCGTCGGGGAAATGCCGGCCAATGGCTGCGATCATCTGCCCCTGCTGCATTTCCAGCACATGGCGCAGCCGGCGCAGGTGCTTGTCGTAGCTGCCATGGCGCAGGTATTCGGCCAGCGCCAGTTGCGTGGGTACGCCGGCGGACAGCGTGGTCATCAGCTTCAGATGGCGGATGGCCTCGCCGTAGCGCCCGGGCGCCACCCAGCCGATGCGGAAGCCCGGCGCGAGCGTCTTCGAGAACGAACTGCAGTGCATCACGAGCCCTTCGGTGTCGAACGCCTTGGCCGGCAGCGGGCAGCGATTGCCGAAGTACAGCTCGCCATAGACATCGTCCTCGATCAGCGGCACACCGTGGCGCGCGAGCAGGGCCACCAGCGCGCGCTTGCGGTCCTCGACCATGCTGGCGCCCATCGGGTTCTGGAACTGGGTCATGAACCAGCACGCCTTGATGCGATGGCGCCCGAGCGCCGCCTCCAGTGCGTCCAGATCGAGGCCATGCACGGGGTCGACCGGAATTTCCACCGCCTTGAGCCGGAGCCGCTCCAGCGCCTGGAGCGCGGCGTAGAACCCCGGCGACTCGATGGCCACCACATCGCCCGGCTCGGTCACGGCCATCAGGCACAGGTTCAGGGCGTCGAGCGCGCCGTTGGTGACGATGATGTCGTCCACCGGCTGCGGCGCGCCGGTACCGAGGTAGCGCAGCCCGATCTGCTGCCGCAGCACGGCGTTGCCCGGCGGCAGGTCGTCCACGCTGTTCCACGGATCGAGCTCGCGGCCGGCGCGCGCCAGCGCCTTGCCGAGCCGCTCCCACGGGAACAGTTCGGGCGAGGGGAAGGCGGAGCCGAACTGCACCAGATCGCGCTCGCGCGCGCCATCCAGCACGGAGAAGACCAGCCGGGACACATCGACCTCGGTGGACACCTTCTGCGGCGCGTGCGCCCGGGGCGCTGGCAGCACGCGGGTGGCGGCGCCCGCGACGTAATAGCCGGACCGCTCGCGCGCCCGCACCAGCCCGCGCTCTTCGAGCCGGTAGTAGGCCTGGAAGGCCGTGGACGGGCTCACGCCATATTGGGCCACCGTCTTGCGGATGGACGGCAGGCGCGTGCCGGGCGGCAGCGTGCCGTTGCGGATGTCGGCGGCCAGTGTCTCGGCCAACGCTTCATAACGTTTCATGCTTTGGGAATCGGCGCAAATCTGATACGGTAAAAAGTCATGCGGCTGATTCTGTTCCGTTTCGGGCTCAGGCCGCAAGATGTTGGGTCCAATCCGTCCCCATGCAGTCCGATTACAGGATGCGCCCCATGCGATGTTTCGGAAGGTGGTTGCCGGCCGCCCTCGCCGTGCTTGCGGCCTTGACCGTGATGACCGTACGGCCGGCGCGGCCCGCGCGGGCCGCGGCGCCGGCGAGCGCGCCGTCCCCGGAGCAGATCGCGCGCGGCCGCTACCTGGCGGGCATCGCCAACTGCGCCGCCTGCCATACCAGGGAGGGCGGGGCGCCCATGGCCGGCGGCCTGCCGCTGCGCACCGGCGCCGGCACGGTCTATTCGACCAACATCACGCCCGACGCCGCCACGGGCCTCGGCCAGTATTCGCTCGATGACTTCGACCGCGCCGTGCGCCGTGGCGTGGCGCGCGACGGCAAGCGTCTCTATCCGGCCATGCCGTACACGTCCTATGCGCGCATGACGCGTGACGACGTGGCGGCGCTCTACGCCTACCTGCGCGCCGAGGTCAAGCCGGTCAGCCAGTCCAACCCGGGCGCCGAGATGCGCTGGCCGTACAGCATGCGCTGGCTGCTGGTGCCCTGGAACTGGCTGAACTTGCGCGATGACCCGGTGCGCACCGACGCCGCCAGGGGCGCCGCCTGGAATCGGGGCGCCTACGTGGTGCAGGCCGTGGCGCACTGCGGCGCCTGCCATACGCCGCGCGGGCCGCTGTATGGCGAGAAGGGGCTGGACGAGCGCAGCCGGCACTTCCTGGCGGGCGCCTCCGTGGAAGGATGGTCGGCCACGAACCTGACCGGCGACCAGATCACCGGCCTCGGCGCGTGGTCGAAGGCGGATGTGGCCGAGTACCTGCGTACCGGCCGCAACGCCCACGCCACCTCCTTCGGGCCGATGTCCACGGTAATCGCTGCCTCCACGCAGCATATGGCGCCGGCCGATCTGGACGCCGTGGCCACCTATCTAAAATCGTTGCCGGGCACGCGCGGCGAAACCCAGCCATTCCGCTACGACCCCGCCGTGACCACGCTGCTGGAGCAGGGCCGTTTCGACGCTGCCGGCGCGCGCCAGTACGCCACGTTCTGCATGCCTTGCCACAACGCCAACGGACGCGGCTTCGCGCGGGTGTTTCCGCCGCTGGCGGGCAACCCGACCGTGGCCGATCCGGACCCGGCGTCGCTGATCAACCTGCTGCTCGAGGGCGCCGTGACCGCGCGCGTGGGCACCGCGCCCACCGATTACCACATGCCCGGCTATGGCTGGACCATGGAAGACCAGGAGCTGGCCAACCTGCTCACGTTCATCCGCGGCAGCTGGGGCAACCGCGCCGCGCCCGTGACGGAGGCCGCCGTGGCCGCCCGCCGGCGCGAACTCGGCACGCCCACGCCCGAACCCGTACGGCCCCCATCGCGCTGACGCCCATGACGATCACCCGTAGAGACTTCCTCAATGGCGCCGCGCTGAGCATTGCGGCCGGTATTGCCCCGGCGGGGCTGGTTGGTCAGGCACGGGCCCAGGCCGCAGCGGCCGGCTACCCGCCTGCGCTGACCGGGCTGCGCGGCAACCACGCCGGCACGTTCACGCTGGCCCACGGCCTGGCGCGCGAAGGCACTACGTACCCGACCGTGCTGGCGCGCGAATCGTATGACCTCGTGGTGGTGGGCGGCGGCATCAGCGGGCTGGCCACGGCGTGGTTCTATCGCCAGAAGTTTGGCGCGGACCGGCGCATCCTGATCCTCGACAATCACGACGACTTCGGCGGCCACGCCAAGCGCAACGAATTCACGGTGCGCGGCAAGACGCTGGTGAGCTACGGCGGCAGCGCCGAGATGCCGCCATCCGCCACCGACAGTACGGCCATGCGTGCGATGCTGGCCGGGGTGGGCATCGACATCCGCACCGCGCCGCCACCGAGCCAGGGAGACGCCTATCAGCGCCGGGGCCTGGGCCGCGCGGTGTTTTTCGACGCCGAGCACTTCGGCCGCGACCAGTGGCTCGCGGGCGACCCGTTCGCAGACGGGATCGATGCCCGGAACGTGGGCGGCCAGCCGCCCACTGACGCCATCGCCCATTTTCTCGATGCCGCGCCGCTGCCCCCGGCAGACCGGCAGGCCCTGCTGCGGCTGGCGCAGGGCGGGGTGGACTATCTCGCCGACATGATTGGGGCCGATCGCACGGCCTACATCCAGCGCACGCGCTACGCGGTATTCCTGCGCGAGAAAGCGGGGCTGGGCCTGCCGGGCGTGCGTTTCCTGCGCAGCCGCAGCCACGATGCCTATGCGCTCGACGCGGATGGCATCTCGGTGGCGCAGGCCATCGCCATCGGCCTGCCGGCGGGCGCGGGCATGCCTGCGCGGGTGCTCGATCCGCGCCTCGGCAAGTCGCCGGCCTCGCGGCTCTGGTTTGCCGATGGCAACGCCACGCTGGCCCGGGCGCTGATCCAGGCCCTGGTGCCGGGCGTGTCCACGGCGCCGCGCGGCGGTGCGGGGCTGGCCGATGCCCGCTTCGACTATGCCCGGCTGGACCGCGACGGCAGCCCGGTGCGCGTGCGCCTGAACAGCACGGCGGTGGCCATCGAACCCGATGTGCGCATCACGCGCGTGACCTATGGCTGGCAGGGCAACCTGCAACGCGTGGAGGCGCAGCACGTGGTGGTGGCCGGCTACAACATGATGGTGCCGTTCATCCTGCCGACGCTGCCGGCGCCGGCCAAGGCCACGCTGCGCGCGTGCGTGAAGGCGCCGGTGGTGTATACGAAGGTGGCGCTGGACGACTGGCGCGCCTTCGAGACCCTCAAGGCGTGGCGCGTCCACGCGCCAACCATGCCGTATTCGGACCTGTGGCTGGAGGCGCCGGCTGGCGCTGCTGTCGATCCCGCCAACCCGGTGGTCCTCCACATGCTCTACGTGCCCACCGTGCCGGACAGCGGCATGAGCGCGCGCGAGCGCTTCCGCGCCGGCCGGGCCTTCCTGCTCGGCACGCCCTTCGACGCCCTCGAACGCGAAATCCGCGCCCAACTGGACCGCATGCTGGCCCCGGGCGGCTTTGCCTCATCGAAACAGGTGCGTGCGATCACGCTGAACCGCTGGGCGCATGGCTACAGCTATATGCCTGGCGGACTGGCGCCGGACGACGCCACCCTGCAGGCCGCGCTGGAGCAGGCCGGGCGTGGGGTGGGCAATGTGCGGATTGCTGGCGCGGACAGCGCCGGCAGTGCATCGGTGACGGGGGCGGTCGATACGGCGTGGCGCGCCGTGGACAGCCTGTCCCGCCCCGCCGCCTAGCGGCGGCAGGGGGGAAACGGCTCCGGTCAGTTGCCGGTAACGAACTTCTGGAGCAGCCGGCGGAATTCCTCGAATTCTTCCTCGCTGAAGCCCTTCAGGTGGTGGTTCAGCACCTCCGGCGCGATATCGGGAATCTGCGTGGCAACCGCCTTGCCTTTCTCGGTCAGGATCAGGTTGACGACGCGCCGGTCGTCGATGCTGCGGCTGCGCTCCAGCAGCCGCTTTTCCTCCAGCTTGTCGAGCATGCGCGTCATCAGCCCGCTGTCGATGCCCAGCAGCTTGCTGATCTCGAACGGCGTGGTCGCCATGCCGCGGTTCAGCGACAGCAGGATGCCCATCTGCTGGCCGTTGATGTCCAGCGGGCGCAAGGCCGAATCCATCTCCAGCAGCAGGCTGTTGCGGGCCTTGTTGAGATGAAAGCCGATGCTCTGTGTGAGCTGGAAGTTGTCTTTGGTGTAGTGGTTCACTGCGCTTACCCCCTTTGCATCCAATCGATCAAGTCGCGCGATGACTCGCCGGCGCGTAAGCGCGGCGGAAATAGCCGTCTGTTCGTTGCCTTCGGTTGCGTGCGCGCATACGCCGTGCGCGCCGGAACATGTGCCGCATGCCATGTTCCGACTTAGTCTGGCAAATCTTGCAAAAAATGTGAATTCAATTTTATTGTGATTTGATTTAAATACCGCTGGTATCTAAATTAGCACCGGGAATAATCCCCTAGATAATCACCCATCCGGGTGGACTGATTTTCTGTCGAGTTAAACCGGATGACCCGAGCGGGTAAGTTGCAAGGTACGGCATCGACACTGGCCCGGGCCGCGCGAAAAAGAAAACTAAACACGCCCGCAAGAACGTTCATATCGGCAATCCGGTCACGGGGGCGCAGGCTACGTTACATTCGCCGCAGAGCGTCGCCCCATCGCGCACGCCAGCTCATCGATGAGAGCCACCATGCATCCATTCGCCCGGGCCCTGATCGCGGGCCTCAGTGCGGCTGCCGCATCGGGCGTTCTGGCCCAGCCCGTACCGGACGCGCTGGTCCCTTCGCAGGCGCAGCCGCCAGCCGCCGCGCCGGGAAAGACGGAAAAGCCGCCGCTGTCGTTCTTCGATCCCGAGGACGGCATGCTCGACATGAGCGATTTCCTGCTCCACCACAAGGGCGCGCTGCCCGTGCCGACCATCATCACGGAGCCGGCGGTCGGCTATGGCCTGGGGCTTGGGCTGCTGTTCTTCTCGCAATCGCTGGCGGACCGCGCCGCCGAGTCCCACGCCAGCGGTGAAGGCCCCGCGCCGCCCAATATCACCGGCATTGGCGGCGCCTATACCGAAAATGGCACCTGGGCAGCCGGGCTCGCGCATTTCCATACCTGGCAGGGCGACCGCATCCGCTATCTGGGTGCGATTGCCAAGGTGAGCGCAAATCTCGAGTATTTCGGGCTGTCGAACCAGCCGCGCCACTATTCGCTCGACGGCGTGTTCCTGGTGCAGCAAGTGCTGTTCCGTGTGGCCGATTCGCGCTGGTATGTCGGGCCGCGTTATACCTATTTCGATTCCACGGCCACATTCAAATTCGGCGGCAGCGCCCCGGAAGTGGGGGGAGTGACCAGCGAACAGCGCATCGGAAAGGGTGCACTCGTAGTCGATTATGACTCCCGCGACAATATTTTCTTTCCGGGTCGCGGTATTTATGCCGAATTCGAGGCCCAGTTCGCACGCGGGGCACTCGGCAGTTCGCAGGACTTCAATATGTATAACGCGCGCGGTTTCACCTGGCTGCCCATCGCGCGCACGCTGATCCTGGGGCTGCGCGCCGACACCAGGTTCTCGACCGGCGATGTGCCGTTCTATGCACAACCCTATGTCGATCTGCGCGGCGTGCAGGTGGGCCGCTACCAGGATCGCAACGCCGTCGTCTCGGAAGTGGAGTTGCGCTGGGACGTGACGCCGCGCTGGTCTGTACTCGCCTTCAGCGGGGTGGGCAAGGCGTACGGGCGCTGGAATGATTTCGCGGACGCCAGCACCGTGGTCAGCGTGGGCACCGGCTTCCGCTATGTCATCGCGCGCAAGCTCGGTATTTCGATGGGAATCGACATCGCCCACAGCCGTGACCAGAACGCCTTCTATATCCAGATGGGCAGCGCGTGGCGCTGACTGGCTGACCACGCACCGCCCATCATCGGCCCGGTTCCTTACACGGCCGGGAAGTCCAGCGTGGTGTCGTTCACGCGGTTGATCATATTGGTGAACAGGATGGCACCTACCGCGTGCACCGCCTCCACGATCTGCGTGTCGTTGAAGCCGGCGGCCCGCACCGCCTCCACGCTCGCGGCCGGCAGCGTGCCGCGCGTGCGCACCAGTTCGAGGGCAAATTGCACCAGCGCGTCGGTCCGGGCGTCCTGCGGATAGCTGCCCTGGCGCAGCTGGCGCGTTTCCTCGGCGGTATAGCCGGCCAGCTTGGCAATCATCGTATGGGCAGCCACACAATAGTCACAACCACTGTGCTCGCTCACGGACAGGTTGATCGCTTCCAGTTCACGCGCAGAGAGTGAACTTCCCTTCACGACTTCGCCGGCATGCAGCGTCTGCGCCAACACGGCCGGCGCGTTGCTGCCGATGGTGGCGTACATATTCGGCACCTTGCCGAGGCTCTTGCGGATCGTGCCGAACAGTTCGGCGGCCTGGCCGGTGGCTTGCTGGACGGGGGCGGTATGGAGACGGGTGGTCATGATTGAAGTTCCTTGCTGGTTCGATAGTTGAGAGATCGGGGTTCCTTTGCTGCGGAGGCACCGTGCTGCGTGGCGCTTCCTTGGACTCCATAGTAGGAGTGCCGGCGATCCGAATGGACTAGAATTCACTCAACTTTTTGCTCAATCGTCTCAATGGACAGTCTTAGCGAACTCATACGCCTCCTGGCCCCGTCGGGCACCGTGGACCTGCGTTGCCGCGTGGCGGGGGTCTGGTCCGACTTCAACGCCCAGGCCGCGCCGGGGCACGTGCCGTATCACGTGATCCTGGAAGGCCAGATCGAGATCACTGTGGGCGATGCGCGCCTGCGCGCCACCGCCGGTGATGTGCTGCTGTTCCCGCACGGTGCCGCCCACACGCTGATGGGCCTGCAGGCCGGCTCGCGCACCGTGGCGCCGTCGCGCCATTTCAACGGGGTGGTCACCGAAGTCACCGTGCCCGGCGCCGCCGCACCACTGGACATCCTGTGCGGCACCTTCGTGCTGGGCAGTTCGGCCGATGTGCTGCTGCGCACGCTGCCGGAGGTGCTGTGCATCGGCACCGACGATGCCAACCGGCACGGGGATGCAAGCTGGTTGCGTGGCCTGATCGGCATGATGCATGCCGAGGCGGACCGGCCACGGCCGGGCGGGGCGGCGATTGTGGCGGACCTGTCCACGGCGCTGTTCACGGTGCTGCTGCGGGCCTTGATCCAGCGGGGCGGGGTGTCGCGCGGGTTGATCGCGCTGATGGCGGATGCCCGCATGACGCGCGTGGTGGAGGCGGTGGTGCGGGCGCCGGAGCAGCCATGGACCGTCGATAGCCTGGCCGCGCTGTGCAACGTCTCGCGCGCCACGCTGGCGCGGCGCTTTGCCCAACTGGGCGGCATGACGCCGCTGGAACTGGTGACCACGTTGCGCATGGAGCGCGCCGCCCGGCTGCTGCGGCAGGATGGGCTTTCCGCCGCTGCCGTGGGCGAGCAGTGCGGCTACGCCTCGCAGGCTGCGTTCGGCCGCGTGTTCGCGCAGCATTTCGGCATCGCACCGGGCGCGTACCGGCGCCAGCATCGCGTGCGCCGTGTGGCGGAGGCGTGAAAAATGTGCATCATCGCCTACATTTACGTTGTAGGAGGTGACCCGTCACAAACTCGCGGCGTGCGCCCGCTGGCGGGCAGGGCCCCGCGTTGACTAGACTCGACGGAACCACAGGAGTCTTCAGGAGGGCTGCGCCATGGCCGCACGTTCCATCGCCTCGCTATCCATCAGCTTCGGGCTGGTGTCGATTCCCGTAAAAGTGTTCTCGGCCACCGAGAGCAAGTCCGGCATCAGCTTCAACCTGCTGCACAAGGGCTGCGGATCGCGCCTGCGCCAGCAGTACATCTGCCTGAAGGAAGACGTGGTGGTGGAGCGCGCCGACATGGTCAAGGGCTACGAGTTCGAGAAAGACCGCTATGTGACCTTCACGCCCGAGGAACTCAGCGCGCTGGAGGAAGCCGCGCAGCAGACCATCGACATCGTCTCCTTCATGCCCGCCGGCGCGATCGACCCGATCTACTACGACAAGCCCTACTATCTGGGCCCGGACAAGCGCGGCGCCAAGCCGTACAACCTGCTGGCCGAGGCCATGCGCAAGACCAGGACCTGCGCGCTGGCCAAATGGTCGTGGAAGGGCAAGCAGTACATGGTGCAGATCCGCGTGGGCGACGATGGCCTGATCCTCCAGCAACTGCTCTATGCCGACGAGGTGCGTGACATGGCCGACCTGCACGTCGAGGAAACCGATGTGCAGCCCGCCGAGCTGGCGCTGGCGCAGCAGTTGATCGAACAAAACTCGGTGAAAGGCTACGACGCCTCGGCCTATACCGACGAGGAGAAGCAGCGCATCCTTGACCAGATCGACAAGAAGATCGCCGGCAAGAAGATCACCGTGGCGGTCGAGGCCCCGGCGCCGTCCGGCGGCGAGGTCATCGACCTGATGGAAGCCCTGCGCAAGAGCATCGGCGCGAACAAGCGCCAGCCGGCGGCTGCCAAGAGTGCGGGGAAGGCCGCCGCGCCGGTTGCCGCGCCGGTTGCAGAGACCGCGCCGCGCAAGACCGCCCGCCGTGCCGCCGCGCCGGCCAAGACCGCTGCCGAGCCAAAACGCGCCCGCAAGCAGGGCTAGCGCCATGAGGGAAGCCGCCATGGAAGCCACGATGGATGCGTATTGATGGATGACTACTCCATGCGCGATGTCCAGGGCGTGCTGGGCATCTCGCGCACCGTGGTGACGGCGCTGATCGCCGCCGGCGTCATCGCGCCCCGGCGCGGCGCACGCCAGGCCTACCGGTTCACGTTCCAGGACGTGGTGCTGCTGCGCACGGCCCAGTCGCTGCGCGATTCGCGCATTCCCACGCGCCACATCACCCGCTCCCTGAAACGGCTGCAAGGGCTGGGCGAGGGGCGCCCGCCCACCGGCCTGCGGCTGTCCGCCGTGGGCGGCGACGTGACCGTGCAAGACCGCCAGGGCCGCTGGCATGTGGACACGGGCCAGTTCGTGCTGGACCTGGACGCGGCCGGCAGACTGCCGCAGCCATCGGGCAATATCGTCGATCTGCGACGCGCGCGGGCACCGTCTTCACTCACGGGCGACACCGATCCCACTGGCTGGTTCGAACGCGGCGTGGCCAGCGAGCAGCATGACGACGCCACCGGCGCGGAAGCGGCCTATCGGCAGGCCGTGGCAGCGGCGCCGGATTACCTCGATGCCTGGCTGAACCTGGGCTGCCTGCTGAGCGAGCAGGGCCGCCATGCCGACGCCGTGGCCAGCTACCGGGCCGCGCTGGCGGCATTGCCCGCGCAGCCGCTGCTGCACTTCAACCTCGGCGTGGCGCTGGAAGACGCCGGCGCGCCGCGCGAGGCGCTGGAGAGCTACCACGCGTGCATCGAAATGGCCCCCGATTTCGCCGATGCGCACTACAACGCCGCGCGGCTGCACGAAGCCCTCGGCGACCCGCGCCGCGCGATCCGGCATTACAACCAGTACCGCCGGCTAGAGCCGGTGGACTAGGGGAGGGGTATTTTTGGCATGGCATGGCGCGACCGCTTCGAGGGATGGTCTTTCTCGCCCGTCACATGGCTGGTGTCGCTGCTGGTGTGTGCGGTGACCACGGCGACTGCGTTGTGGGTGGGAGAGCAGTACGCCCAGCAGCTGGTGGACCGCCGCGAGTCGATGGTCGCCCGGGACGTGGTGGCCGCCATCGAACGCATCATCGCCACCGTGGAGCGCGAGGGCGCCCGGCACGTGGCGCCGCTGGCCGGCAAGCCCTGTGCGGAGATCGGCCGCCCGCTGCGCGAGCGCGAAAGCTACATCCCCTATGCCCGCGCGGCGGCCATGGTGGCCAATGACGTGATCTATTGCTCGTCGGCACGTGGCGAGATCAAGGTGCCGCTGAGCTGGTATTTCGGCGATAACACGGCCGCCGCACGACACCAGCGCATCGTGCTGGTGGGCCGCACGCCGTTCCGCGAGCAGGCGCCCGCGCTGGTGCTGTACCTGCCCAGCGCCAGCCAGCCCTCGCAGGGTGCGGTCTTCGTGATCGACAGCACCTACCTCGTGGACACCCTGGCGCACGGCAAGGAATTCGGCGCCGGCACCATTGCCCTGAGCGTGGGCGAGGCCATGATGGACCAGGACGGCACCTACCGTGATGCGCCCACCCCCATCCCGCGCAGCACGCTGGCCCGCTCCAGCGCCTATCCGCTCGCCGTGGCGGTGGTGGCCTCCCCGGCGTTCTCGTCGGAATTGATGCGCCGCTACGGGCTGTTCGTGGGCGCCATCGGGCTGCTGTTGGGGCTACTGGCCGTGGCCGGCTTCCTGATCGTGGCCGCGCCGAAGCGCCTGCTGCTCCAGGCCGTGCGGCAGGGCCTGCGGCGCCGCGAGTTCCATCTGGCCTACCAGCCGATCGTGGCGGTGCGCACGCGGGAGACCATCGGCGTGGAAGCCTTCCTGCGCTGGCGCCATCCGCGCTGGGGCATGATCCCGCCCGCGTCGTTCATCGAAACGGTGGAATCCACGGCGGTGATCGACGACATCACGCGCTTCGTCCTGCATCAGGCCGTGAACGACATGAACCGCTACTGTCCGACGCGTGCGCTCCATGTGGCCGTGAACGTGGCACCGCTGAACCTGCGGCGCAAGGGCTTCGCGGCGGAGCTGGCGGCATTGCAGGCGTCGATGCCGGCCGGCTCCGGGCTGGTGGTGGAGATCACCGAGCGCCACCTGCTGGCCGACCACGGCGCAGCCATGGAAGCGTTCGACCGCCTGCACCACGCCGGCATCCGCCTGGCCGTGGACGACTTCGGCACGCGCAACAACAACCTCGACATGATCCGCAACTTCCCGTTCGACTACCTGAAGATCGACCGGCAGTTCACCCAGGACGTCTCCCCGGACGGCCGGGCCCTGCTGCGCAGCATCGTGGCGATGGCGCACCACTTCCGGCTGGTGGTCATCGCGGAGGGTATCGAGTCGGAAGCCCAGCACGCCTTGCTGGCGGAAGTTGGCGTGGACTGCGCCCAAGGCTACCTGTACCGCCGCCCGGCCAGCGCGCGGGAGATTCTGGGCGACGGGGAGGTGCAGGAGTCGAAGGCGGTAGTGGCGGCTTAGGTGGCCGCCATCGCCATTACTTCAAAGGCAGGTCGACCAAGGCCCGCTGAAGCTGATCGGCGCGCCAGGCGTTGAGTTCGGCCTCGCAGGCCAACCGCCTGATTTCCAACGCGTTGCCAATCGCGCCGCCGCCCAGCGCTGCGGCAAGCGCGCACTGTTCCTTTCCGCTCGTCCAAGGCGTAAGCCGATCCAAACACGAGTGCCAGACAAGGGACGACGAATTTTGTTGCGCGCATGATGCGGGAGTGTCTCTCAAAAGGAATGCCACAGAAATCCGGCCATCCTATTCAGTTGCGCGGTGACTGCCAATGACCGGCGACAAAGCTCACCCCTCCGCCCCAATCATCCAGCACGCCACATCCAGCCTGACCGTCTTGCCGTGCACGTATGGGGCGAACGCCGGGCGCACGGCATCGATGATGGCTTTCCGGCGGCTTTCGTCGAGGTCGGGGAGGATGCGGCCCAGGGGGCCGAGGCGGGTGATGTAGGTGAGCAGGTCTTTTTTGGCGAAGGTGCACGTGACGTCGATGGGCTGGAGGCTGATGCCGTGCCAGCCGCTGTCTTTTAGGATTTGTTCGACGCGGGCGGCGTTGGCGAAGGCGAACTGACCGGGGGCGTTGGGTTGGCGCTGGGGCAGTTCGGGCAGCAGCGGGGCGGCGGCCTGTTCGGCGGTGGTCATGAAGGGGTTTTCGGCGGCGCTGCGCCAGGCGATGACGCGCAGCGCGCCGCTGGGGCGGAGGGCCTGGCGCAGGTTGGCGAAGGCGCGGACCGGGTCGTCGAAGAACATCACGCCGAAGCGGGACACGATCAGGTCGAAGCTGGCCGGGGCGAAGGCGTGCGTCTGGGCATCGGCGAGGATGAATTGCGCCGGCACTTGCTGCGCTGTGGCGCGCGCCTGCGCGGCGGAGAGCATGGGGGCGGAGATGTCGATGCCCGTCGCATGGCCGGCCGCCCGGGCCACGGCCACGGTGGTGCCGCCGGTGCCGCATCCCACGTCAAGCACGGCGTGCGCCTGAAGCTCGGCGGTGGTCTGGGCCAGCAGGTCTTCGAACGGCTGGAACAACTGGTCGAGGATCGCCTGGGCATCGACCCAGGCATTGCCGGCCGTGCCGTTCCACAGCGCGGTCTGGGAGTCATCGGTCGGGCGGGGCGCATCCATGCGGGTCTCCTGGTTGGTCTGGCTTGTCTGCGGGCGTCGAAGCCTGCAATATGCCAGTTCAAGTCAACTTGAGGTCAAGACGTGAGCCTGGAAATTTCCGAGGTGGTGCGCCAGTCGGGCGTACCGGCCTCCACGCTGCGGTTCTATGAGGAAAAGGGCCTGATCGTGCCCATCGGCCGGCGAGGGCAGCGCCGCGTGTTCGATGCCGGGGTGCTGGAGCGCCTTGCGCTGATCGCGCTGGGCCGTGCCGCCGGGTTCTCGCTCGACGAGATCGGCGCGGTCTTCGTGCCCGGTGGGCAGCCGCGCATCGACCGCACGATGCTGGCCGACAAGGCCGACGCACTCGACCAGACCATCCGCAAGCTCACCGCCATGCGCGACGGCCTGCGCCACGCCGCGGCCTGCCCGGCGCCGAGCCATATGGAGTGCCCGACCTTCCGCAAGATCCTTGGCCTTGCCGCCGCCCAGCAGGCCCGGCCCCGGCGGCGACGTCCTCCCACTTAATTCCATTGGATGGAATTGGACCATCGCGCCGATTCCCGCCGAAGCCTAACCTGTAGCCATTCCAGACACATGCCCCGCACCCGCGAGGGCGTGGCTAAACGCTACAGGAGACAGCCTTGGCACTTCCCAGCATTCGTTCCGTTTCCCTTGCCCTGATCGCCGCCGCGTGGGTGCCCTTGACGTCCTTGGCACCCGGCGCGGCGCAGGCCGCCAGCACCTTCCCAGACAAGCCCGTGCGCATCGTGGTGCCGTTCTCGCCCGGCGGCGGCACGGACCTGATCGCCCGGGCGATGGGCGTGGCCATGGCGCAGGACCTCGGTCAGGCCGTGGTGATCGATAACCGCCCCGGTGGCGGCACCATCATCGGCACGGACAATGTGGCGAAAAGTGCGCCCGATGGCTACACGCTGGTCATGGCGACCTTCGCCCATGCGGTGAATCCGAGCCTCCAGCCGAAGCTGCCGTATGCCACCGACAAGGCGTTTGCGCCGGTGATGCTCGTCGGCCGCTCGCCCAATGTGCTGGTGGTGCGCAAGGACAGCCCGTACAAGTCCGTGCAGGACGTGATTGCCGCCGCCAAGGCCAAGCCGGGGCAGGTCTCGTTTGCCTCGCAGGGGCCGGCCACGTCGGCGCATCTGGCCGGCGAACTGTTCAAGCGGCTGGCCCACGTCGACCTCAATCACATCCCCTACAAGGGCGCCGGCCCGGCCATCACCGACCTGCTCGGCGGGCAGGTGGACCTGATGTTCGCCACGGCGTCCGCCGTCGGCAATCTGCTGGAAGGGGGCAAGCTGCGCGCGCTCGGCGTGACCAGCGCCCAGCGCTCCGCCAGCCCCGACCTGGCCAGCGTGCCGACCATCGCGGAGGCCGGCGTGCCCGGCTACGTGGCGGAGAGCTGGTACGGGCTCTACGCGCCGGCTGGCACGCCGGGCCCGGTCATCGCCCGCCTGAACGCGGCGGCGCGCAAGGCCGTGACATCCGAGGCATTCCGCAAGCGCGCCGACGCCGAGGGCCTGATCGTGAGCCCCGGCACGCCCGACGACCTTGCCCGCTACGTGCGGGGCGAGGCGTTGCGCTGGAGCCAGGTCGTCAAGGACGGCCACATCAGCCTGAACTGAACGTTCCCAACCTGATTTCTTCCGATTTTTTCCGATTTTTTCCGATTTCATCCGATTTTTCCGAGCCCCGACATGACCCATCTTCCCGATTTCCAGCTGATCCAGTTCGCGGTGCGCGATGGCATCGCCGTGCTGACCCTGAACCGCCCGGACAAGCGCAATGCCATCAGCGATGCCATGCGCAGCGAGCTGATCGTCGCGCTCGAGCACGTCACCGCCAGCCGGGACATCCGCGCGCTGGTGCTGACCGGCAACGGCAAGGGCTTCTGCGCCGGGGGCGACGTGGCCGGCATGCAGCGCCGCATGGACGCGCCGCCGGGCGAAGTCGGCTTCAACGGCTGGACGCGCCAGCAGCGCGTGCATCATTCCGTGGCGCTGCTGCACAACATGCCCAAGCCCACCATCGCAGCCGTCAACGGCGGCGCCAACGGCCTGGGCGCGGACATGGCGATGGCCTGCGATTTCGTCATCGCCGCCGAATCGGCCAGCTTCACGTGGTCGTACATCCATCGCGGCCTGATTCCCGATGGCGGCGGCATGTACTTCCTGCCGCGCCGCACGGGCCTGGCCACGGCCAAGGCGCTGATTTTCTCGGGCCGCAAGGTGGAGGCCACGGAGGCGCTGCAACTGGGCATCGCCGACCGGCTGTCCGCCGCGCCCGAATCGTTGCTGGGCGATGCGCTGGCCTGGGCGGCCGAACTCTCGCATGGCTCCCCGACCGCGCTGGCGCTGGGCAAGAGCATCCTGAACCAGACCTTCGAGCTGACCGCCGACCAGGTCTTCGCGCAGGGCAGCCAGGCGCAGGGCATCTGCTACACCAGCACCGAGCACCGCGAATCGGTGATGGCGTTCCTGGCGAAGGCCGCCGCCGCCAAATCCACGCGGCAGGGCTGAGCCATGACATCCCACTCCCTGACTTCCTCCGCCACCGCCTCCACCACCTCCTCCGCCATCGCCCGGCTGGTCAAGCCGCGCAGCGTGGCCGTGATCGGCGCATCGGCCGATCCGAACAAGACTTCCGGCCGCCCGGTGTCCTACCTCACGCGGCACGGCTTTGGCGGGGCGATCTATCCGGTCAATCCGAAGGTGACCCGGATTGGCGACCTGCGCTGCTATCCCGATATCGGCTCGCTGCCGGAGGTGCCCGATGTCGGCATCGTGCTGCTTGGCGCCGAGCGCGCCCATCTGGCGGTGCGTGAGCTGGCGCAGCGCGGCACCGGCGCGGCCATCGTGCTGGCCAGCGGCTACACCGAGACCGGCGCCGATGGCGCGCGCCGGCAGGCCGAGCTGATCGAGGCAGCCGGCAGCATGCGGCTGCTCGGGCCCAACACCATCGGGCTGGTGAACCTGACGGACAGCATTCCGCTGTCCGCCAGCGGCGCGCTGGAGATGGAGCATTTCCCGGCGGGCAGCATCGGCGTGGTGTCGCAGAGCGGCGGCATTCTCGGCGCGCTGCTTTCGCGCGCGGCGGCGCGGGGCATCGGCCTGTCCAAGCTGGTCTCCACCAGCAACGAGGCCGATCTGGACCTTGCGGATTTCATCGACTATCTGGCGGACGATGACGCCACGCGGGTGATCGCCCTGTATGTGGAAAGTGTGCGGCACCCCGAGAAGTTCCGCGCGGCGGTGCTGAAGGCGGCGGCGGCCGGCAAGCCGGTGGTGGCCTTCAAGATTGGCCGCTCCGAGGCGGGCGCGCGCGCGGCGGTGTCCCATACGGGCGCGATGGCCGGCGCGGATGCGATGTACGACGCACTGTTCCGGCAGGTGGGCGTGATCCGGGCGCAGACGTTTGCGGACCTGATCGACATCCCGGCGGCACTGGCCACGGGCCGCGTGCTGCACGGCAAGCGCGTGGCTGTGCTGACCTCGACCGGCGGCGCCGGCACGCTGGTGTCGGACAGCCTGGGCATGTCCGGCTTCGAGACCCCGCCGCCGGACGCCGCCACGGCCGGGCGCCTGCGCGCGCTGCAACAGGGTGACCATGCCGCGCTCGACCGCAACCCCATCGACGTCACGCTGGCCGGCCTGCAGCCCGACCTGCTGCGCGGGGCGATCCGCGCATTGCTGGCCAGCCCGAGCTATGACGCCGTGGCGATCATCGTCGGCTCCTCCGGGCTGGCCATGCCCGACCTGATGGCCAACGCCATCCGCGACTGCCTGCCCGAGAGCGACAAGCCGGTGCTGGCCTACGTCAGCCCCCACGCGCCGCAGGTGGCGGCGGTGCTGAACCAGCGCGGCGTGCCGGCGTTCAGCGCGCCGGAATCGTGCGCGGTGGCGCTGGGTGCGATGCTGGCGGCCGGCGCGCTGGCCAGCCTGGGCGCCAGTGAGCCAGCGGCTGTGCCCGAGGTCGATACATCGGACCTGCCGCCCGGTTCTCTCGACGAAGCGGCCGCCAAGCAGCTGTTCGCGCGCTTCGGCGTGCCGGGGGTGCGGGAGATCGTGGTCGATAACGACGCGGATGCCCGGTCCGCCGCAGAATCGCTGGGCGAGCGCGTGGTGCTCAAGATCCTGTCGTCGACCATCACCCATAAGAGCGATGTGGGCGGCGTGGCCGTCAACGTGCGGCCGCAGGACGTGCCGGCGCGGCTCGCCCGCATGCGCGAGGACGTCAGCCGCCACCTCGGCCGCACCGGTCACACCGGCCCGGCGCCCACACGCTTCGTGGTGCAGGAGATGGTGGAGGGCGGCGTGGAGCTGATCCTCGGCATGCACCGCGACGCGCTGGGCACGGCGATCCTGCTCGGCATGGGCGGGGTGACGGCGGAGCTGTTCCAGGACACCACCATGCGGCTGCTGCCGGCGCAGGGCGGCCTGCCGCGCGACGAGGCCCTGGCGATGATCCGCGCGCTGAAGACCTGGCCGCTGCTGGATGGCTATCGCGGCCGGCCCAAGGCTGACGTGGAGGCACTGGCCGATGCTATCGTTGCGTTTTCGGCGATGGCCGCCGCCATGGGGGCGCGGCTCGTCGAGGCGGAGATCAATCCGGTCTTCGTGCTGCCGGCCGGGCAGGGGGTGCGCGCGGCGGACGGCGTGGTGGTTATCGGGGAGGCAGGACCTTGAAGGAAGACGCATCGGCGACGGCATTCGTCGCACGATTGGCGGCGCAGGGCACGACCCGCGTCACGGAAGCGGCCGGGTGCCGCATGGTGTGGCGCCGCTTTGGCAGCGGGCCGGACGTGCTGCTGGTGCACGGCGGCCACGGCAGCTGGCTGCACTGGGTGCGCAATATCGAGGCGCTGTCGGCACGCCATACGGTCTGGGTGCCGGATCTGCCCGGCTACGGCGCCTCGGGCGACCCGGTGGGGACTGACCTGCCGGCGCTGGTGGAAGCCGTGGCAGCAGGCTTCGCCCAACTGCCCTGCGTGGGCGATATCGATCTGGTCGGCTTCTCGTTCGGTGGGCTGACGGCCTCGCATCTGGCCTCCCGCCTCCCCGGCGTGCGCGGACTGGCGCTGCTGGGGCCGGGTGGCCATGGCGGCACACGGCGGCAGACCATCGCGCTGGTCGACTGGCGCCGCGCCGAGGGCGCCGAGGCGCTGGCGGCGGCGATGCAGCAGAACGTCGCCGCGTTCATGATCGCGGACCCCGTGAAGGTGGATGCGCTGGCGCTGCTCGCCTATACCGAGTCCTGCCGCGACACGCGCTTCCGCAGCAAGCAGATTTCGCGGGCGGGCGGGCTGGGCGAGGCGCTGGACCGCTTCGGCGGGCCTGTGCTGGTGGCCTTTGGCGAGCACGATGTGACCGCCGATCCGCCGGCGGTGCTGGCCAGCCTGATTGACGGGCGGGACGGCCGGCGCGGCGAGATCGTGCCCGGCGCCGGCCACTGGGTCCAGTACGAGGCCGACGCCGCCATCAACGCGCTGCTGCTGGCGTGGCTGGCGCGCTGAGCGGCTGATTGATGAGCACACAACACGTGCAGGAGAACCGATCGTGGACATGCAGGATGCCCGGCGCCGGGCGCGTGGCCGCGCGGCCAGCACGCTTGCCAATCGCTCGCTCGAACGCGGCATCGAGATCCTGCGCGCGTTCCGCCCCGGCGCTGATGTGCTCGGCAATGGCGAACTGGCGGAACGTACCGGGCTGGCCCGGTCCACGGTCTCGCGCCTGACCCAGAGTCTGGTCGAGACCGGCTTCCTCCAGTACGACGCCACGCTGCGCGCCTACCGCCTCGGCGCGCCGGTGCTCAGTCTGGCGCACGCGATGCATGCGGGGTCGGTGGTGCTGCAGGTGGCCGCGCCGATGATGCGCGAACTCGCGCAGGCCGAACACATCAACGTGGGGCTGGCCATGGCCGACCGCGACGAGATGGTCTATCTGGAATCGATCCGATATAGCCGCAAGGTGTCGCTGCGCACGGTGGTGACAGGGCAGCGGGTGCCGATGGCGCTGACCTCGCTGGGCCGCGCGTGGCTGGCGGTGGCGCCGGCTGAGGAACGACAGGCGCTGATGGACACCTTCGCGCGCAGGTCCCCGTCAGGCTGGCCGGCGCTGAAGCGCGAAATTCTCGACGCCATCGCCCAGGTGGCGCGGCAGGGCTGGTGCGCGGCAAGCTGGCAGCCCGAGGTGGTGGCGCTGTCCACGCCGCTGCGGCTGGCCCATCATCCGGTTCATATATTGAATGTCAGCGTGTCCACCAAGGCGCCGGTGGCGGAAGCCATCGCGGAACTGGCACCGCACCTGATGCGGCTGGCGGAGAAGATTCGGGAGGCGTTCGAGCGCGACGATCAGGCGACGCAGCGGTTCAGCCCGAGCTGAACTTGGACCACCCCGCGCCACCCCGGCCACCCCGGCCACCATCGGCGCGCCCGGCAAGCTTCACCGGCCCGCAGCAGCCACACCCCGCGCCATGGCCCGCCAACTCCGACGGCACGGCCCCCGGCGCCCCCGCCAACGCCGGCGCGGCCACCAGCGCCCGCGCGGCAGCCTTGCCACAGTGGGGGCAGCCAACCGGCTCGTCCCGCTGCGCCATCGGCCGCATCAACGCAAAATCGCCGCAATCGTCACACCGGTAGTCATAGGTGGGCATCGCATCTCCGCTGGGTCGGGGAATAAGAAGGGTTCAGCTTACGCCAGGGCTCGTAAAACGTCGATGGCGAGGAACCCGGGCGGTCAGGGGCCCAGAAGACTTTCCCCCGCTGACCTATCCTGAAACCAGCCCGGGCTCAGCGGCTGGATGCCGGGTGGCGCATGGGTTCCTGTCCTGTTTTATGTTCGGGCATCGTCCGTCGCGTTCCAGGCCGTGCTTTCGCAGGCGTGATGCCATCATGTCCACGTACTTTCTTCCCATCCTGGTTGCCGTTGCGGCGCTGGGGCTGTCCGGGGCGGCCGGGGGCGCGCCGGCGCCTTCGCAGGCGCAGCCGTCTTCCGCGTTGTCGGTGACGTTCATCCATCCGGAGACCTATACCGATGCGTCGTGGTCTCAGTCGTATGGCAGTGACCGGCAGGTGCTCGATGAACTTCGGCGGCACTTCGCCCGGCTGGCGGCGCGGGGGTTGCCGGCGGGGTATTCGCTGACCATCGAGGTGCTGGACATCGATCTGGCCGGCTATCTCGACTGGCGCTACGCGCAGCAGGTGCGCGTGATCCGGGATGCCACGTGGCCGCGCATGACGTTGCAGTACGAGCTGCGCCACGGCGACGAGGTGGTGGCCAGCGCGCAGGAGCGCATCTCGAACATGAACTTCACATGGGGCGTGAATCTGTACGGCCCCTCGGACCGGCTGCGCTACGAGAAAGTCATGCTCGATGACTGGTTCGGGCGCCGCATCGGCAAGCTGACGGGCAAGAGCTAGGCCGTCTTGCCCTCGCCCTGGCCCTGGCCCCCGGCGGGCGGGAAATGGAGCGCCACGGTCAGGCCGCCGCCGGGCGTGTCGCCGAGTACCACGGCCGCGCCGTGGAGGCGTGCGATTTCCCGGACGATGGACAGCCCGAGCCCGCTGCCGGCGCGCGCCGCGCTGGCTTCGCCCCGATAGAAGCGCTGGAACACGGCTTCCCGGTCCTGCGGCGCGATGCCGGGGCCGTTGTCCTCTACCTGTAGCCGCGTGCCGCGCATGCGCACCGTCACCATGGAGCCAGCGCCCGCGTAGCGCACCGCGTTGTCGATCAGGTTGCCGAGCAGTTCCTGGAGGAGTTCCGGCTGGCCGTCGATCTCGTCCTGTGCGTCGCCAGCTTCGACAACGTCCGCTTCGAAACCCAGATCCACCCCGTCCCGCCGGGCCAGCGGCGCCCAGTCCAGCGCCACCGCCTGCGCCAGCGTGCCGAGCTGCAGCCGGTGGAGCGTGGGGGCGTAGCCGCTGTCCGGCTCCAGCCGGGAGAGCGACAGCAGCTGCTCCACCTCCTTCGCAGCCTGTTGGACCGAGCCGTTGAGGCGGGCCAGATGCGCCTGCGCGCCGGCGACGTCGCGTTCCCGCAGCGCCAGTTCCGATTCGGCCTGGATGATGGCCAGCGGCGTCTTGAGCTGGTGCGCGGCATCGGCAAAGAAGCGCTTGCGCCCCTCGACCATGCGCTGGAGCCGCGCCACGTACTGGTTGACGGCGTTGACCAGCGGCTGGGTCTCCACGGGCAGCGTGGCGGCGTCCAGCGGCTGGAGGTCGTCCGGGCCGCGTGCGCTCATCGCCTCCGATAGCCGGTGCAGCGGCCGCAGCCCGCGCCGCACCCCGAACCAGACGATGGCCAGCGCCAGGCTGACCAGCATCAGCTCCTGCAACAGCGACCCCATCAGGATGTGCTTGGCCAGTTGCGCGCGCGGCTCTGTGGTCTCGGCCACGAGCACCCAGACCAGTTGCGTGCGCGCCGAGCGCACGTCGTGCAGCGGCAGCGGCATGGCGGCCATGCGCACCGGCTCGCCGCGATAGGCGGCATCGTAGAACTGCGTGCGATAGAGCGCGCGCACCGGCTGGGTGGGCATCGGCAGGGCCGGATAGCCGGTGATGGTGGCGCCGGTCTCGTCGCGGATCTCGTAGTAAATGCGCGAGCCGGCCTCGGCGTCGAAGACTTCGAGGGCGAGGTAGGGCACCTCCACCTCCACGCGGCCGTCGCGCAGGCTGATGCCTTCGCGCATGGCCTTGAGCGAGGCGGCCAGCGTGCGGTCGAACGCCTCGTGGGCGGCTGCCATGGCGCGGCGGTCGGTCAGCCAGGCGTCGAGCGCCAGCAGCCCGAGCAGGGGGAGCAGCAGCCACAGCGAGAGCTGCCAGCGCAGGCTCGCTGATTTCATCGCCCGCTTCATTGCCGGCTTCATCGCCGGCTTCATTCCCGGCTTCATCGCCGGCTCATGGCTGGGCGGCCAGCGGGGTGTCTTCAGCCGCCGGGGCGCGCGCCTCCAGCAGGTAGCCCAGCCCGCGCAGCGTGACGATGCCGACGCCGCTGCCTTCCAGCTTCTTGCGCAGGCGGTAGACGTAGATCTCGATGGCGTCCGGGTTCACCGACTCCTCGATCCCGAAGATCTTCTCCGAGAGCGCGGCCTTGTTGACGGCCCGGCCGTCGCGCAATAGCAGGATCTCCAGCACCGCGCGCTCGCGCCCGGTCAGCGCCAGCAGCGTGCCGTGCAGCGTGAAGGCGCGGCTGACGGTGTCGTAGTGGAGCGGCCCGCAATGCAGCGCGGTGCGGTCGTGGCCATGGCTGCGCCGGATCAGCGCGCGGGCGCGCGCTTCCAGCTCAGTCAGGGCGAAGGGCTTGGCGAGGTAGTCGTCGGCGCCGAGGTCCAGGCCGCGCACGCGGTCTTCCACGGAACCATGCGCAGTCAGGATCAGCACCGGCACCGGGTTGCGCCGCTGGCGCAGGCGCCGCAGCACTTCCAGGCCGTCCAGGCGGGGCAGGCCGATATCGAGGATGGCCAGCGCGTAGTCCTGCGTGGAGAGCAGGTTGTCGGCGCTGGCGCCGTCGTGCATGCAATCGACCGTGAAGCCGCTCTGGCCGAGGGATTCCACGAGGGAGGCGGCCAGTTTCAGGTTGTCTTCGGCAAGCAGGATACGCATGGCAGGGTCACGACAGGAACAGCGGGGGAGCGACGGGAACGGCAACAGCGCGTGAGTGATACCGGGAAGCGGCGGGTCGGGCTAGCTAGGGAAAGCCCCAATCCGCGCCCCCGCAACGGTCCGAATTTGAAGGATTTTCGAAAGCGATCTGAAAGTGTGCCTCCCATACCATTCGCGCCGTTCACTCACAAAAAAGACACAGGAGACAGGCATGAAACGGAAGGCATGGTTCGTTGCCGGAATGGCTTGCGTCGCCACGAGCGGTGCGGGGGCACAGTCCAGCGTCACGCTGTACGGCATCGTGGATTCGGGCGTGGAGTACCTCAACCACGCGGGGCCGGGCGGTGGTTCGGCGGTCAAGGTGATCTCGGGCGGCAAAAATACCTCGCGCTGGGGCCTGCGCGGCACCGAGGACCTGGGCGGCGGCCTGAAGGCCGTGTTCCAGCTGGAGAGCGGCATCGCCCTCGACACCGGCAAGCTGGACACCGACAACACGCTGTTCGACCGCCGCGCCACCGTGGGCCTGCAGAACAAGTGGGGCCGCCTGCTGCTGGGCCGCGACTTCACCACGACCTACGATTTCATGCTGCCGTTCGACCCGATGGGCTACGCGCCGAACTACTCGTGGGCCACCTCGTCCACGGCGTCGGGCGGGCGCAAGGACGGCATGTTCTCGCGCGCCACCAATGTGGTCCGCTATGACGGCAAGTTCGGCGGCGTGAAGCTGGGCGCCACCGTTGCGCTGGGCGAGGTGCCGGGCGAGTTCAAGTCTTCGTCGAAATATGACGTCGGCGTCGGGTATTCGTCGGGCGGCTTCGCCACGGCCGTGACCTGGGATCGCCAGAACGGCGCGGGCGGCAGCACCACGCCGGCCGATACGATGGACTACATCCAGGGCGTCCACGCGGGCGCCAGCTATGACTTCGGCTCGCTTGCGCTGTACGGCGGCTACCGCAACTACAAGCGCACCTTCACGAACGGCGCGGCGTCGCAGCTGAGCGACATGTACTGGCTGGGCGCGGCGTACGACTTCACGCCGGCCTTCACGCTCTACGGCGCGGTGTACAAGCAGAACATCAAGGGGGCGACGGACGGCGATCCGATCCTGTTCTCGCTGCGCGCTCAATACAATCTTTCCAAACGCACCATGGCCTACCTGTCCGCAGGCTATGCCAAGGCGCGCAACGGTCAGACCGTGAGTCTCTCGCGCGACCTGGTGGGCTCTGCCAACAACCAGGTCGGCGTCACGGCGGGTCTCCAGCACCGCTTCTGATTCTTCACGGTTGGACTGTTGTTCCGGACCATCGTGGTGGGTGGTCTTCCGGCGGCGCGAGGGGCTCGCACCGCCGGTTTTTGCTTTTGTAGCCGACGCTATCTAGTCGCGCCGGTCACGCGCCAGATCACGTTGCCGACGTCATCGGCCACCAACAACCCGCCGCGCTTGTCCACGGCCACGCCTACCGGGCGGCCCTGGGCGTCGCCATCGGCGGTCAGGAAGCCGGTCAGCACGTCGAACGGCGCGCCGTTGGGCTTGCCCTGCTCGAATGGGACGAAGATTACCTTGTAGCCGGCGCGCGGCTTGCGGTTCCAGGAGCCATGCTGGCCGACGAACATCCCGTGCTGGAAACGCGCCGGCAGGCTGTTGCCGGCGGCGCTGGCCAGCCCCAGCGAGGCCGTGTGCGTGCCCACCGCGTAGTCGGGCACGATGGCCTTCGCCACCAGATCGGGCGCGGGTGGCTTCACGCGCACATCCACATGCTGGCCGTAGTAGCTGTATGGCCAGCCATAGAAGGCGCCATCGCGCACGGAGGTGATGTAGTCCGGCACCAGGTCGCTGCCGATTTCATCGCGCTCGTTCACGGCGGTCCACAGCATGCCGCTGGTCGGCTCCCAGGCCATGCCGTTCGGGTTGCGCAGGCCGCTGGCGAACACGCGATGCTGGCCGGTCTGGCGATCCACCTCCCAGATGGCGGCGCGGCCCGCTTCCTTGTCGATGCCGTTCTCGGCCACGTTGCTGTTCGAGCCGACCGTGACGTAGAGCTTGTTGCCGTCCGGGCTGGCGATGATGTTCTTGGTCCAGTGGTGGTTCAGCGGCCCGCCTGGTAAATCGACGAGTTTCTGGCCCGGCGCAGTGATTGCCGGCTGCCCCGGCGCGTAGGGATAGCGCACCACGGCGTCGGTATTGGCCACGTAGAAGTCATTGCCGACCAGCACCATGCCGAACGGCGAGTTCAGATCCTTGAGGAAGACCGAGCGCTCGTCGGCCACGCCGTCGCCGTTGGTGTCGCGCAGCAGCGTGATGCGGTTGGCGCTCGGCACGCCGGCCCCCGCGCGCTTCATTACCTGCTTCATGACCCAGCCGCGGATGCCCTTGCCGTCGTCCGGCTTGGGGGGCGCGTTCGATTCGGCCACGAGGACATCGCCATTGGGCAGCACGTAGACCCAGCGCGGATGGTCGAGCTTGTCGGCGAAGGCGGTTACCGTCATGCCGTCCGCCGCCACCGGCTTCTTGCCGTCCTCCCAGCCCTTGGCCGGCGCGATATGCACGGTCGGGATCAGCGTCTTGTTCGGCTCGGGCAACTGCGGCGACGGGCCGATGCCGGCCGATTCCGGCAGCTTGGCGGACTCGCCGCAACCGGTGGCGAGCAGCGCGGCGGCGGTCAGGCAGAGAGCCAGGGGGAGAGGAAGACGGCGGAAGCTCGGCATGTCAGGCTCCTTGCGCGCGGGGCGCCTTGTTTGGAGCATAGGAAATCACTTGGCCGGCGTCTGTCGGCCAGTGTCCGACTTTGTGCTGCCGCCCCCATTTCAGGCGAGCAGGCCGTGCCGCTTGTGCCAGTCGTGCAGCGATTCCTCCGGCCAGGTCTCGCAATGCCGATGGCCTTTGCCGCGGGGCACATCCACCCATGGCGCGACGTTCTCCAGCGAAGCCTCGACCACCTCGGGCGGGCGGGGCAGGGGCGTGTCGATGGCGCTTGCGTTGGGGTAGACCATGTCGGGCCAGCGTGGGTCCCAGAGCCACAGCGGGCTGCCGCACGCGGCGCAGAAATGGCGGAACGCCTTCGAGCGCTTCGGGCGCTGGCCGGGCTCGCGCATCACGGCGTGATAGCGCGAGACGTGTTTCTTGCCGCGAACGCGCAGCGAGTGGGCATCCCCGCCGAGGTTGATGCCATAGCCCCCGCCGCCGCCGGTCTTGCGGCAGATCGAGCAATGGCAATGCATGTAGGGGCAGGGCGAGTCGGACTCCAGACTGAACTGCACGGCGCCGCATTGGCACGAGCCTTCGAGATGCATGATCCCTCCTGGTTGGCGCGGTCGATGCCTCCCAGTGTGGGCGACGGAGCCGGTCGCTTCAAGCACGCCAAATCTGCAGAATCCGCGAAAAGTGTGGCGTTGTCGGAGAGTGTCTGTCAGCGCGGATGCGTTTTTGTAAGGAGATGTTGGAATGCGGCACGCGGGGCACGAGTCGGCTTCTAAACTTCGGTGCGCGGCGCAGGAAGGCAAGACATCCTGCGCACGGCATTGCGTGGTGCCCTCGCTGCCAGAGCTTGTAGCTTGTACGTGGGCACCGTCCGAGATAACAACATCTTGAGAGGTCTCATATGTCCACGAACAAGTCCACGAACCGAATCATTCGTACTGCCTCGCTGATCGGTGCCCTGACCGCCGGGCTGTTGTCCGCCACCGCATTCGCCCAGACCACCGCCGCCCCGGCACCTGCTGGCGGCAACGCCGCCGTGCCGCCGGGCATGACCCAGATTCAACCGCCGAAGGACCCGCTGGTGGAGCGCCGTGAAGCCCGCAAGGCGGCGAGCGACCAGTACAAGGCCGAAAAGTCGGCCGCGAAGGGCGAATACAAGCAGGATGTGAGCGCCGCCAAGCAGGAGCGCAAGGACGCCAACAAGGCGGCCAATGAAACCGCCAAGCAGGAACTGCAGGCGCCGAAGCAGTAAGCGAATCCCACCCGGATGCCCGGGGGCGGGGCTCAGACCAGCCGCGCTCCCGGCCACGCCCCGGACATCACGATATTCCGCACGGACTGCCGCACGGTCTGCATGATGTCCCACAACTCGGGCACCACGGTGCGATTGCGCGCCGTGGCCAGCACCACCTGGCGCGTCACCACCGGCTCCACCAGCCGGGCCGAGTGCAGCCGACCCTGTGCCACGCGGTCCGCCACGGCGGCGAACGGCAGCAGCGTGGCGCCGCAACCATCCTCCACCAGCCGCATCGACACCGTATTCGAGGCATCGCACTCCAGCGCCATGTTCAGCGTGGTGCCGGCGCGCGCGGCCAGCGATTCGGCCAGCACGCGCAGGCCGTGGCCGGTGCTCGGCAGGATCAGCGGCACCTCGCCCAGCCGCCGCACCGGGAAGGTCAGGCCAAGGTGGCTCCACGAGGTGGGCGTCACCAGCGTCAGGTCTTCTTCCAGCAGCACATCCACCTTCAGCGCGCCTTGCTGCTCGGGCAGGTAGAGCAGGGCGACGTCGATCTCGCCGGCAGCCAGCCAGGCGAGGATCGGGCTGGCCAGCCCCTCGGCAAAGCGCAGCCTGGTCGCCGGAAAGCGCTGCTTGAGCGCCGTGCCGATGGACGCGAAGGCGGTATTGGCGATAGTCGGCTGCGCGGCGATAACCAATTGGGACGGCCCCTGCGCCGTGGACTTGCGCACGGCGGCACGGGCCTCGCTGAGCGTGACCGCCACCTGGCGCGCGTAGCCGAGCAGCGTGGAGCCGGACTCGGTCAGCACCACGCCCCGGCCGCTGCGGTGGAACAGGCGCGTGTCCAGCGCCGCCTCCAGCCGGGCGATCTGGCGGCTGACCGTGGACTGGTCCGCGCCAAGCTCCAGCGCCGCGCGGGAGATGCTCTGCGTGTTGGCCACGCAGACAAAGCACGCAAGGTCGTCGGAGTTCAGCGCCGACATCAGCCCGCCGTCTTGGGCTTGTCGCCGATGGCGAACGACGCCATATGCTCGATTGCCTTGACCAGCCCGGAATGGTCCCAGCCGGCGCCGCCCTGCGCCACGCAGACGTTGAACAGCTGCTGGCAGGACGCCGTGTTCGGCAGCCCCAGCCCCAGCGCCTTGGCCGTGGACAGCGCCAGGTTCAGGTCCTTCTGGTGCAGTTCGATGCGGAAGCCAGGGTCGAACGTGCGCTTGATCATCCGCTCGCCATGCACTTCCAGAATGCGGGAGCTGGCAAAGCCGCCCATCAGCGCCTGACGCACGCGCGCCGGGTCCGCGCCGGCCTTGGCGGCCAGCACCAGCGCCTCGCCCACGGCCTCGATGGTCAGCGCCACGATCACCTGGTTCGCCACCTTGGCCACCTGGCCGTCGCCGACATTGCCGACCAGCGTGATGTTCTTGCCCATCAGCTGGAGCAGCGGCAGCACGCGGTCGAACACGTCCTGCTTGCCGCCGGCCATGATCGACAGCGTGGCGGCCTTGGCCCCCACCTCGCCGCCGGACACCGGCGCATCCACATACTCGCAACCCAGCTTCTCGATGCGCGCGGCGAACTCGCGTGTCTCGATTGGCGAGATGGAACTCATGTCCACCACCGTCTTGCCCGGGCTCAGTCCATCGGCCACACCTTGCTCGCCGAACAGCACGCGCGCCACGTCCGGCGTATCCGGCAGCATCAGGAAGATGACGTCGGCCTGGCGCGCCACCTCGGTGGCATTGGCGCAGGCCTGCATGCCGGCATCCTGGAGCGCCTGCGGCACGCCGCTGCGCGTGTGGGCGTAGACCGTGTGGCCGCCCGCCTGAAGGTGCTGCGCCATCGGCGCGCCCATCACGCCGAGTCCGATGAATCCGATCTTGCTCATATCCGTATTCCTATATAGATAGCGTCATTGCGCAAAGCGCTCGCGCAGCGCGCGGGAGGCATCGCGCAGCAGCGTGTGGTCCAGCCCCACGGCGACGAAGTGCGCGCCCATGTCGATGTAGCGGCGGGCGTCGGCCTCCACGGGGGTGAGCGTGCCGATGGCCTTGCCGGCGCGGTTGGCGGCGTCGTAGATCTGCGCCACGGCGGCCTGCACCTCCGGGTGGTTGGGGTTGCCAAGGTGGCCGTAGGCGGCGGCCAGGTCGTTCGGGCCGATGAAGATGCCGTCCACGCCGGGTTCGGCGCAGATCTCGTCGGCAGCTTCCACGCCCTTGCGGCTCTCGATCTGCACCAGCACGCAGATGTTCTCGTTGATGGTCTGGAAGAAGTCCGGCAGCGTGCCGTAGCGGTTCTGGCGCTGCACGCCGGACACCCCGCGCACGCCGTCCGGCGGGTAGCGCGTGGCCCGCACCGCGCGGCGCGCTTCCTCGGCCGACTCCACGAACGGGATCAGGAAGTTATAGAAGCCGATATCCAGCAGGCGCTTGAGCAGGACGGGGTCGTTCCAGGGCGGGCGGACCACGGGCGCGCTGGTGCTGTCCTTGAGCGCCATCAACTGCGGCACGAAGGTCAGCACGTCGTTGGGCGCGTGCTCGCCATCGAGCAGCATCCAGTCGAAGCCGGCCAGGCCGATGATCTCGGTGGTAACCGGCTGGCCGAGCGAGGTCCAGCAGCCAATCAGGCGCTTGCGCGCGAGGATGTCGGCGCGGAACTGGTTGGGCAGCGGGGAAAGCTGGGGCAGGTGAGGAGTCGTCATGAGAATTCCTTGAGCCTTGGGTTCAGTCCGCCGCCAGGGCGGAGAGCGGGCCGGGGGACTGGCCGCGCGCCTGAAGCACGCGCGCCGCGGCGTCGTCGAGCTGGGCCAGCGTGCCGGCATCCACGGGGATAAAGTCGGCACGCGCCTTGCGCCATGCGCGTTCGGGGTCGCCGGGGAGGCGGATGGCATCGTTGCCCGGTTGCAGCCGGGACGCCTTCATCCATTCGACAAAGGCTTCCACCTCATGGCCGAAGGTGGTGCTGCTGCCGAGGCGGGCGGGGTCGAAGATGATCGCCAGCATGTTGTTCCAGACCGCATGCTCGTGCGTGAGCGTTTCCGGGCGGATGGTGTGGCCGCCAGTGACGGCGGCGCCGAGCAGCTCGCACATCACGGCCAGCACGTAGCCCTTGTGCTCGCCGAACGTGCGCAGCGCACCCTGCGGCGTGCCGGGCGCCGGGAACATGACCGAGGGGTCGTCGGTGGGGTGCCCGGCCGGGTCCATCAGGCTGCCAGCCGGCACCGGCACCCCCTTGTTATTGGCCACGCGCACCTTGCCCAGCGCGATGGCGCTGGTGGCAAAGTCCAGCACCAGCGGCGGGGCGCCCGCCACCGGCACGCCAATCGTGAACGGATTGGTGCCAAAGCGCGCGTCGTAGCCGCCATGCGGCGCCACGATCGGCTTGGACAGCACGTTCACGAAGTGGATCGAGATCATGCCGGCCGCGGTGGCCTGCTCGGCCCAGTGGCCCACGCGCCCCAGATGGTGCGAGCGCCGCAGCCCCATCACGCACACGCCATGCTCCTGCGCGCGGGCGATGCCCATGCGCATGGCCTCCTCGGTGACCGCCTGGCCCATGCCCCGGTTGCCGTCCAGGCTCAGGATGCCGCCGGACTCATGCACCACGCTGACCTGCTGGTTGAGCTGCAACTGCTCGCCCAGCCAGGACAGCACGTACTTCGGGATCATGCCCACGCCATGCGAGTCATGGCCCGAGAGATTGGCGCCGACGAGGTGGTCGGCGGTCAGTTGCGCCTCACGCGCATCGGACCCCGCCGCCAGCCACAGGTCCACGACCCAGCGATGCAGGCCGGCGGTCGGAATACGGTGTTCTGCCATGCGTTACTCCAGGTGAATATTGGCGACCTTGATCAGGTTGGCCCACTTGGCCACCTCGCTCTTCTGGAACTTGCCGAGTTCGGCCGGACCGGCGCCAGACGGCTCCACGCCCATGCCCGCCAGCTTCGCCTTGATGTCCGGCTGGTGGATGATCTTGCCGATCTCGGTGGCCAGCTTGTTGACGATGGGCATCGGCGTGCCGGCCGGCGCGAAGATCGCCTGCCACGAGACGATTTCATAGCCCGGCAGGCCCGATTCCGCCATGGTCGGCACATCGGGCAGCTCGGCGGCGCGCTTGGCACCGGTGGTGGCCAGCGCGCGGAACTTGCCGGATTGCACCATCGGCATGGCCGCCACGCTGTTCTCGAAGACGATGTCCACCTGGTTGCCGAGCAGTGCCTGCACCGCCTGGCTGCTGCCCTTATAAGGCACGTGGGTCATCTTCAGGCCGGCCATGTTGGCGAACAGTTCGGCAGCCAGGTGCTGGGAGGTGCCATTGCCGGACGAGCCGAAGTTGATCGACCCCGGCTTGGCCTTGGCCGCCGCCAGCACGTCCTGCACCGACTTGTACGGGCTGTTCACGTTCACCACCAGCACATTGGGCAGCGTGCCGATCAGCGCCACCGGCTGGAAGTTCTTGACCGGGTCGTACGGCATCTTGGGGTACAGGCTCACGTTGATGGCGTGCGAGCTGATGGTGCCGCCGAGCAGCGTGTAGCCGTCCGGCGCGGCCTTGGACACGTAGTCCGAGCCGATATTGCCGCCGGCGCCGGCGCGGTTCTCCACCACCACCGACTGGCCAAGCGCCTGGGACAGCCTCTGGCCGATCAGCCGGCCCAGCAGGTCCGTGGTGCCGCCCGCCGCGAACGGCACGACGTAGTTGATCGGCTTGCTGGGGTATTGGTCGGCGGATTGGGCTTGCGCCAGCGGGGCCGCCGCCATGCATCCAAGGCAAAGCACGGCGAGCGCCGGCCGCATCAGTCGATGAGGAAAGGGCATTGCATGGTCTCCTGTTGCGCGAACGTTGTTATGGGACGGCCGGGATGGCTGTCGGGGTGTCGCGGGCGGGCGCGCCGTCATGGCAGCATCGCCTCGGTAGCCAATCTACACGGGCGCGAGGCGCGCTGCCTTGCATAAAACGCATAACAGAAATGCACGATAGACCCCCCGGCGGCGCCCGTCAAACGGAAAAATCGCTGTCATCGCCGCCTGCTTCGGGTCTGGCGCCTGCTTGGCTCCACCTTGGCGCCGCCTCCGATCCTGTCCATACTTTTCGTCATGACCGCTCAAACCCCATCCTCCCAGGCCCGCACCGGCGGCCGTGTCCTCGTGGACCAACTGCGCCTGCATGGCACGGAGCGCATCTTCTGCGTGCCCGGCGAGAGCTTCCTGGACGTGCTGGACGCCTTGCATGACCAGCCGGCCATCGACCTCGTCGTCACCAAGCACGAAGGCGCCGCCGCCAACATGGCCGAGGCCGACGGCAAGCTGACCGGCCGCCCCGGCATCTGCTTCGTCACCCGGGGGCCGGGCGCCACCCACGCCAGCATCGGCGTGCATATCGCCCAGCAGGACTCCACGCCGATGATCCTGTTCGTGGGGCAGATCTCCCGCGCCCACAAGGGCCGGGAGGCGTTCCAGGAGGTGGATTACGCGGCAGTGTTCGGCACGATGGCCAAGTGGGCGGCCGAGATCGACGATCCGGCGCGGATTCCCGAGATGGTGGCGCGCGCCTTCCAGGTGGCCACGTCCGGCCGGCCCGGCCCGGTGGTGCTGGCGCTGCCCGAAGACGTGCTCGATGATCTGGTGGACTGCGCGGACGCCGCGCCGTACCGCACCGTGGCGGCCGCCCCGCGCGCCGAGGATGCCCGGGCGCTGGCCGACG
>NZ_CAJPVH010000010.1 GCF_905397395.1 Cupriavidus campinensis | reverse complement strand
CGCGAGGGCGGCCAGCAGCGCGGCCTCGCGCTCGGCCGGCGTGCGCGTTTCCAGCGAATCGAAATAGTCAGCCATGGTGCGGGAGGGGTAGGAATTCAGGCCAGCCAGCGCTTGCGGCGCCGATAGCTCTTCACATCGCGGAACGACTTGCGCGCGGCGCCATCGGCATCGTTGGCGGCCACGCCCAGGTAGAACTCCTTGACGTCCTCGTTGGTGCGCAGCGATTCGGCCTCGCCGTCCATGACCACGCGGCCGTTCTCCAGGATGTAGCCGTAGTCGGCGTAGCGCAGCGCCACCATCGTGTTCTGCTCGGCCAGCAGGAAGCTCACCTTCTCGCGCGTATTCAGGTCGCGCACGATCTCGAAGATCTCCTCGACGATCTGCGGGGCCAGGCCCATGGAAGGCTCGTCGAGCAGGATCATCGCCGGCTTGGCCATCATCGCCCGCCCGATCGCACACATCTGCTGCTCGCCGCCCGAGGTGTAGCCGGCCTGGGACTTGCGCCGCGTCTGCAGGCGCGGGAAGTAGGTGTAGATCTTCTCCAGCTCGTGGCGCGTGTCTGCGCGCGACAGCCCGCGCGTGTAGGCGCCGGTGAGCAGGTTTTCCTCGATGGTCAGGTGGGCGAAGCAATGGCGCCCCTCCATGACCTGGATCACCCCGCGCTTGACGAGGTCGTTGGGCGTGAGCTGGTCCACGCGATTACCGCGATATTCGATGGAGCCCTTGGTCACGTCGCCGCGCTCGGCGTGGAGCAGGTTCGAGATCGCCTTGAGCGTGGTGGTCTTGCCGGCCCCGTTGGCGCCGAGCAGCGCCACGATGCGGCCTTCGGGCACCTCCAGCGAGACCCCCTTGAGCACCAGGATCACGTGGTCGTAGATGACTTCGATGTTGTTGACGGATAGCAGGGTCATGGGTCACGCCTCGTATGCTGCCGATTCGCTCCCCTCACCCAGCGGGAGAGGGGAGACAAGCACCGCCGCGCTTCAGGACTTCGCGCAGGCCGGCGTAATGCCCTTCTCCTTCGCGTACTGCGCCGCATTGGCCTTGAACAGCGGGTGGATCAGCGCCTTGTTGCCTTCGATCCAGTCCGACACCACCACCCACTTGGCGCCGTCCCACTGCTGGATCTTCACCTTGCCGGAGCCCTCGTGGTTGTCGCAGCTGGTCTTGATCTCGGGCAGCAGGCCGGTTGCGCCCAGCTGCTGCAGGCGCGCGTTGGTCACGTTCAGGTTCTCGAAGGCCCAGCGCATCTGGTCGCCGGACATCATCTTGCCCTTGCCGAACTTGTCCTGCGCCACGCGGACCGCCTCCACCGTCACCACGGCCGCCGAGACGCCCCGGTTATAGAGCACCGAGCCAACCTTGTTGCGATCCTGCATATTGCCCTTGCCGGCGCCGTAGACCACCTTGTCGATATCGGCGATCAGCGGCACGTTGCGGCCCGCCACGTTCCATGTCGCGCTCATGTAGCCCTTGGCGGCGTCGCCGGCCGGCACGGTGTCTTCCTCGGAGCCGGCCCACCAGGAGCCGATCATCTTGTCGCGCGAGAAGCCCACCTTCTGCGCCGCCTTCAGCGCGGTCTGGTTCATCACGCCCCAGCCCCAGAAGATCACGTAGTCCGGGTTCTCCTGGCGGATCTTGAGCCACTGGGCGCCCTGCTCGTTGCCCGGGTGCGCCACCGGAATCTCCACCAGGTTGAACTTGTTCAGCCGCGCCTCGGCCTGCAGGGCGACGATCGGCTCCTTGCCGTAGGCCGAGTCGTGGTACAGGTAGACGATCTTCTTGCCGTTCAGCGACCCGCCGCTCTTGGTGGCCAGGTACTTGACGATGGCCGACACCTGCATCTGGTACGTGGTGACCAGCGGGAAGGCGTACGGGAACACCGAGCCGTCCACGGCATCCGTGCGGCCGTAGCCCATCATCACCAGCGGCACCTTGTCGGCGGCGGTCTTGTCGACCAGCGCGTAGGAGATGCCGGTGGACATCGAGTGATACGCCGTGCCCTTGGTCGTGGGGTTCTTCGACTTGAGCCGCTCGTAGCACTCCACGCCCTTGGCGTTGTTGTATTCGGTCTCGCACTCTTCCCAGCCCAGCTTCACGCCGTTGATGCCGCCGTCCTTGAGGTTGACGTAGTTCAGGTAGTCGATGAAGCCGCCGTAGAACGACTGGCCGTTGGCGCCGTAGGGCCCCACGCGGTAGCTTGGCAACGCCACGAACTGCTCGTTGGCCTGTGCCAGCGCCGGCAGCGACGGTGCCAGCAGGGCCGCCGCCACGCCAACCGCCAGGGCGGCGCGCTGCACATTGCGAATCAGGGTTGTCATGACAGTCTCCTTGACCTTTCGCCTCGTAGACGGGCGTTGTTATGGGCTACGACGATGAATCAATGCGGGAACGGCCAGAGCCGCAGCTTCTCCTTGGCGATCTGCCACAGCCGCGCCAGGCCGTGCGGCTCCACGATCAGGAAGAAGATGATCAGCGCGCCGAACACCATCAGCTGGATGTGCGACACCGTGGCGTTCGTGAACGGCAGATGCAGCAGCGCGGCCAGGCCGGGCAGCACGTTGTCGAGGAAGATCGGCAGCAGCAGGATGAACGCGGCGCCGAGGAAGGAGCCGAGGATGCTGCCCACCCCGCCGATGATGATCATGAACAGGATGCGGAACGAGAGGTCCAGCGAAAAGCCGTCCGGCTCCACCGAGCCCAGGTAGCAGAACGCATAGAGCGCGCCGGCCACGCCGCAGTAGAACGAGCTGACCGCGAAGGCGAGCAGCTTGGTGCGCATCAGCGGAATGCCGATGACCTCGGCGGCCACGTCCATGTCCCGCACGGCCATCCAGGCGCGGCCGGTGGCCGAGCGCACCAGGTTCTTGGCGACGAACGCCAGCACCGTGACAAAGGCCAGCACGAACAGGTACTTGCGCACCGGGGTGTCGATGGCGAAGCCGAAGAGGTCCAGCCGCTGCGCGGTGATCACGCCCGACGAGCTGTTGTTCGACAGCCAGGGGAACTTGGTCAGCGCCCAGACCACGAAGAACTGCGCCGCCAGCGTGGCCACGGCGAGGTAGAAGCCCTTGATCCGCAGCGAGGGCAACCCGAACGCCACGCCCACCAGCGCCGCCGACAGCCCGGCCAGGATAAAGGTGGCCAGCACCGGGATGCCTTCGATCCGCAACTGGAAGTTGTACGCCGCGTAGGCGCCCACGGCCATGAAGGCCGCCGTGCCCAGCGAGAGCTGGCCGGCGTAGCCGGTCAGGATGTTCAGCCCCAGCGCCGCGAGCGAGAAGATCAGGAACGGGATCAGGATCGCGCTGAACCAGTATTCCGAGGCCGTGAACGGCACCGCGACGAAGGCCACCGCCATCAGCACGGCAAAGCCGATGCGGTCCTGCCGGATCGGGAAGATCTGGCTGTCGGCGATGTAGCTGGTCTTGAACTGCCCGGCTTCACGATAGAGCATGGTGTCGGTCTCCGGACGGGTTACACGCGGTCGATGTGCTTCTCGCCGAACAGCCCTTCGGGCCGCACCAGCAGGAACAGCAACGCGAATACATAGGGGAACCAGCCTTCGATGCCGCCAAAGTTGCCGCCGAACATCGACTGGAACACCGGCGGGATGTAGATCTCGGCCAGCTTCTCGGACGCGCCGATGATCAGCCCGCCGACGATGGCCCCCGGCACCGAGGTGAAGCCGCCCAGGATCAGCACCGGCAGCGCCTTGAGCGCGGTCAGCGTCAGCGCGAACTGCACGCCGTTGCGGGAGCCCCAGAGCATGCCCGCCACCAGCGCCACGAAGCCGGCCACGCCCCAGACAATCGCCCAGATGTGCTGGAGCGGAATGCCAAGCGAGAGCGCCGCCTGATGGTCATCCGCCACCGCGCGCAGCGCGCGGCCCACCTTGGTGTACTGGAAGAACAGCGCCAGCGCGGCCACCAGCACGGCGGCAATCGCGGCGGCGGCCAGGTCGAACTTCGAGAGGACGATGTTGAAGCGGGTGAGGATGGCCTCGATCGGCTCGTCCACGATGCCGAGGTTGATCGGCCGCACCTCGTTGCCGAACAGCAGCGGCCCGAGTCCTTCCAGGAAGAACGACAGCCCGATGGTCGCCATGAACAGCGTGATCGGCGGCTGGTTGACCAGCTTGCGCAGCACCAGCCGCTCGGTGCTGATGCCCACGATGACCATGACCACGAACGCGCCGATGAACGCCGCCCACATCGGCATGCCCTTGTCCATCAGCCCCACCACGGCCAGCGCGGCGAAGTAGACCATCGCCCCCTGCGCGAAGTTGAACACGCCGGACGCCTTGTAGATCAGCACGAAGCCCAGCGCCACGAGCGAGTACATCAGCCCGGAGAGCAGCCCGCCGATCAGGATTTCGAAGAAGAAGGTCATGATGGGGCGCTCAGTGCGAGGTGCCGAGGTAGGCACGGATTACGTCGGGATTGGCCTTGACCTCCTCGGGCGTGCCGTCGCCAATCTTCTTGCCGTAGTCGAGCACGACCACGCGGTCGGAGATGTCCATGACCACGCCCATGTCGTGCTCGATCAGCACGATGGTGGTGCCGAACTGCTGGTTCACGTCGAGGATGAAGCGGCACATGTCCTGCTTCTCCTCCACGTTCATGCCGGCCATCGGCTCGTCCAGCAGCAGCATCGACGGCTCCGCCGCCAGCGCGCGCGCCAGCTCCACGCGCTTCTGCAGGCCGTACGGCAGGCGCCCCACCGGGGTCTTGCGGATAGCCTGGATCTCGAGGAAGTCGATCACCTCCTCCACCTTGTGGCGGTGCCGGATCTCCTCGGCGCGCGCCGGGCCCCACCACAGCGCGTGCGCGAACAGCCCGGTGCGGAACTGGGTGTTGCGGCCGGTCATGATGTTGTCCAGCACGGTCATGCCCTTGAACAGCGCGATGTTCTGGAACGTGCGCGCAATGCCCTGCCGCGCGGCGGCGGTGGGATGCATCTGGCGCCGTTCCTCGCCCCGGAACACGATGCGGCCCTGCTGCGGGTGATAGACGCCGTTGATCACGTTCAGCATCGAACTCTTTCCCGCGCCGTTCGGGCCGATGATCGCGCGGATCTCGTGCTCGCAGACGTCGAACGAGATGTCGGTCAGCGCCTTCACGCCGCCGAACGCGAGCGAGATGTGCTGGAGGTCCAGGATCACGTCGCCGCGGGTGCGGGTGTGCAGGGTGGAGTCCGGCTCCAGCGCATCGCCGGTGCGCAGCCCCTCGTGCTGCACGCCGTCGGCGTGCCCCGGCGCGGCGATCGTGCCCGCCGGCGCCATCGTGCCCGTGGCGTCCACGCGCCATGTCATCTGCGTCATGCCATTCCCCTGTTCATGCCGCGCGCGCGCCGCCCGTGGGCGGGAAGCGCTTGACGTCCACCAGCTTCAGCGTGGCCGAGACACTGCCCTCGCGGCCATCCTCGAACTTCACGCGCGTCTCGATGAACTGCTCGGGCTTGCCCGCGTACAGCGCATCCACCAGCACCGCGTACTTCTCGGCGATGAAGCCGCGCCGCACCTTGCGCGTGCGCGTCAACTCGTCGTCATCCGGGTCCAGTTCCTTGTGCAGGATCAGGAAGCGCGCCACCTGCGAGCCGGCCAGCATGGCGTCCGCCGCCAGGTCGGCGTTCACCTGCTCCACGCACTCGGCGATCATCGCGATCACATCCGGCTGGGCGGCCAGGTCCACGTAGCCGGCATAGGCCAGGTGGCGGCGCTCGGCCCAGTTGCCCACCGCATCGAAATCGATGTTGATGAAGGCGCAGACCGACTCGCGGTCCGTGCCGAAGGCCACCGCCTCCTTGATGTACGGGAAGAACTTGAGCTTGTTCTCGATGTACTTCGGCGCGAACATCGACCCGTCGGCCAGCTTGCCGACGTCCTTGGCGCGGTCGATGATCTTGAGGTGGCCGTCGGCGTCGATCACGCCGGCGTCGCCGGTCATGAAGTAGCCCTCGTCGTTAATGGCCTCGCGCGTGGCGTCGTCGCGCTTGTAGTAGGACTTGAGCAGCCCCACGCCGCGCACCAGCACCTCGCCGTTCTCGGCGATGCGGATCTCCATGCCCGGCGCGGCCGGGCCGACGGAGTCGAACTTGACCTGCCCGTCCGGCTGCAGGCACACGTAGGCGCAGGTCTCGGTCTGCCCGTAGAACTGCTTCAGGTTCACGCCGATGGAGCGATAGAAGCGGAAGAGGTCCGGGCCGATGGCCTCGCCGGCGGTGTAGCCCACGCGGATGCGGCTCATGCCGAGCACGTTGCGCAGCGGGCCGTAGATCAGCCATTCGCCCAGCGTGTAGCGCAGCCGGTCCGCCAGCGGCACGGGGCGCTTGTCGAGGATGTCCGCGCCGCAGCGGCGCGCCACGCCCATCGCCCAGTCGTACAGGCGGCGCTTGACCCAGCCGGCGTCCTCCATGCGGATCATCACCTGCGTCAGCAGCCCTTCATAGATGCGCGGCGGGGCGAAGTAGTAGGTGGGGCCGATCTCGCGCAGGTCCGTCATCACGGTCTCGCGCGATTCCGGGCAGTTCACCGTGAAGCCGGCGACCAGCGCCTGCGCGTACGAGAACAGGTTGTCGCCCACCCAGGCCATCGGCAGGTAGGAAAGCACGTCGTCGTCGGGGCCGAGCTTGTCGAACTGGCAGCCGTTGCGCGCCGCGCCGATCAACCCCTGGTGCGAATGGCAGACGCCCTTGGGCTTGCCGGTGGTGCCAGAGGTGTAGAGGATGATCGCGGTGTCGTCGGGCTGGCCGGCCTGCACCTGCTCGTCGAAGAAGCCGGGGTGCGCGGCATCGTACTCGCGGCCGATCTCCTGGAGGCGTTCGTAGGAGAGCAGCGAGGGATGGTCGTAGTCGCGCAGGCCGCGCGGGTCTTCGTAGATCAGATGGCGCACGGCGCGGCCGCGCGCGGCGAGCTGGGCCTCCACCTCGAGCAGCTTGTCTACCTGCTCCTGGTCCTCGACCACGGCGAATTCGATCTCGGCGTCTTCCAGCACATAGACCATCTCGTTGGCGATGGCGTCCTGGTAGAGCGGCACGGGCACGCCGCCGAGCGCCTGCGCGGCGGTCATCGCCCAGTAGAGACGCGGGCGGTTGTCACCCACCACGGCCAGGTTCATGCCGCGCCGGAACCCAAGCGCGGCCAGCCCGCAGGCGAGCGCGCGCACCTCGCGCGCGGCTTGCGACCAGCTGTATGTCTGCCAGATCCCGAGATCCTTCTCGCGATGGGCCGGATGATCCGGCCGCTGCGTGGCGTGCGCCAGCAGGCATCGCGGGAAGGTCGTTGCCGACGATTCCTGCATCGCTGTCTCCTCTCCCCCAGGGGGCGTAGGGGCCACGCCGGGTATCAAGCCGCCGGACCGGTCGCTATACTGGGCGCCAGGCGGCGCTTCTCGCACCGCATCAAGCCGCCAAGCCTTGTGAGATCAGGCCGGGCCGGTTCCGTTGTGATCGTAAGATAGCCGATGCCATCCCCCCGGGTTGTCACGCCGATGACAATTCCGGGTTAATCCCTACGGGAGCACCGAATGGCGATTTCCCATGATTTCATCGACCGCTGCGCCTGGGCCGTCGACCTCAGCCCGGCCCAGCGCGACCGTGTGAAGCGCGTGACTACCGTGCGCGAGTACAGCCAGGGCGACTATGTCTGCCACAAGGGCGACCTGGCCGAGCACTGGCTGGGGGTGGTGGAAGGCATCATCAAGATCACCACGGTGTCGCCCTCGGGCAAGTCGGTGACCTTCACCGGCGTGCCGACCGGCGGCTGGTTCGGCGAAGGCGCGGTGCTGAAGTCGGAGATCCGCAAGTACGACGTGATGGCGCTGCGCCGCTCGCGCATCGCGTTCATCCCGCGCGAGACTTTTCAGTGGCTGCTGGATACCAGCCTGCCGTTCACGCGCTTCCTGCTGATGCAGTTCAACGAGCGGCTCGGGCAGTTCATTGCGGCGGTGGAGTACGAACGGCTGCTGGACATCGATTCGCGCGTGGCGCGCGCGGTGTCGTCACTGTTCAACGAACACCTGTATCCGGGGTTGGGGAATACGCTGGAGATCTCGCAGGAGGAGATCGGCCTGCTCGCCGGCATCTCGCGGCAGCGCGCCAACCAGGCGCTGAAGGTGCTGGAGCAGCAGGGGCTGGTGCGGGTGGACTACGGAGTGATCGAGGTACTCGACCTGGAGGGGCTGCGGCAGTACGGGGAGTGAGGGTCTCCCCCCTCCTCCTGGAAGAGGGGGGGGCAGCGATCGACTTACTTGCTGTACACGTAAACCCCACGCCCGGTCTTGCGGCCGAGGTAGCCGGCGGCGACCATCTCGCGCATCAGCATCGCCGGACGGTACTTCGGATCGGCGAACTCGGTGTAGAGCACTTCCATCACCGCCAGCATCGTATCCAGGCCGATCATGTCCGCCAGCGCCAGCGGCCCGATCGGATGGTTGCAGCCCAGCTTCATCCCCTCGTCGATTTCCTCCGGCGACGCCAGGCCCTCGCCCAGCACGCAGAATGCCTCGTTGATCATCGGGCAGAGGATGCGGTTCACCACGAAGCCCGGGCTGTTCTTCACCGTGATCGGATACTTGCCCAGCCGCTTGGCCAGCTCCTCGACGTCCGCATGCGTGGCATCGCTGGTCTGCAGGCCGCGAATCAGCTCCACCAGCGCCATCATCGGCACCGGGTTGAAGAAGTGCATGCCGATGAAGTGGTCCGGGCGCGAGATCGCCGCAGCCAGCTTGGTGATCGAGATCGACGAGGTGTTCGACGCCACGATCACGTGCGCGCCGACGATGCTGTCGATCTGCTTGAGGATCTTGAGCTTCAGCTCATGGTTCTCGGTGGCGGCCTCGATGACGATATCGGCTTTCTTGAGGTCATCGTAGGCGGTGCTGCCGTGGATGCGCGCCAGCGCTGCCGCCTTGTCGGCCTCGGTCGCCTTCTCCTTCTTGATCAGCCGGTCCATGCTGCCGGCCACCGTGGCGATGCCCTTCTGCACGGCGGCGTCGCTGATATCGACCATCACCACGTCCAGGCCAGCTACTGCGCAGGCCTGGGCGATGCCGTTGCCCATCGTGCCGGCACCGACGATGCCTACTGTCTTGATTGCCATGTCGAACTTCCTTGTGTCGTTACGTGTATCCGGGAATGAAATCGGGACCGATCAGGCCGGCAGCTTCGCCAGCGCCGCGATCACGCGTTCGGCGTGCTCCTTGAGCACGGCCATGTCCTGCTGCTCGCGCGCATGGCCGCGAATCGGCTGGTCCGCGTAGCGCGGCACGATGTGGAAATGGATGTGCGGCACGGTCTGCCCCGCCGCCACGCCGTTGAACTGGGTGATGACCATGCCGTCCGGCTGGAAGGCCTCGCGCACGGCACGCGCCACGCGCTGCGTGGACTTGATCGCCGCCGCCGCGCCGGCCTCGGACAGGCCGAACAGGTCCACTGCCTGCTCCTTCGGCACGACCAGCGCGTGGCCGTCGGTCTGCGGCATGATGTCCATGAACGCGATGGTGTCCGCGTCCTCGTAGATCTTGAAGCACGGGAGTTCGCCACGCAGGATGCGGGCGAAGATGTTCTGGTTGTCGTACTCGGCTTGCATGGCTGTCTCGGGAAGAAAAAGCCCGCCTCGCGGCGGGCGATGGGGGCAGTTTAACGTCCTCCCCCGGTTCATAACACCCCGTGGCTACATGTTGCGCCGATACTGCCCGCCGACCTCGAACAGCGTGTGCGTGATCTGCCCTAACGAGCACACGCGCACGGCGTCCATCAGCACTGCGAACACGTTCTGGTTGGCGATCACGGCCTGGCGCAGCCGCTCCAGCATCGCCGGGGCGTCCGCCGTGTGGCCCTGCTGGAATTCCGCCAGGCGGTTCAGCTGGCTCTGCTTCTCCTCCTCGCTCGAACGCGCCAGTTCCAGCTTCTGCGGCGTCGGGTCGCCTTCCGGATTGCGGAACGTGTTCACGCCGATGATCGGCAGCGTGCCGTCGTGCTTCAGCTGCTCGTAGTACATCGACTCCTCCTGGATCTTGCCGCGCTGGTAGCCGGTTTCCATCGCCCCGAGCACGCCGCCACGCTCGGCGATGCGCTCGAACTCCTGCAGCACGGCCTCTTCCACGAGGTCGGTCAACTCCTCGATCAGGAAGCTGCCCTGATTCGGGTTCTCGCACTTCGCCACGCCCCATTCGCGGTTGATGATGAGCTGGATGGCCAGCGCGCGGCGCACCGATTCGCCGGTCGGCGTGGTGATCGCCTCGTCATAGGCGTTGGTATGCAGCGAGTTGCAGTTGTCGTAGATGGCGATCAGCGCCTGCAGCGTGGTGCGGATGTCGTTGAAGTCGATTTCCTGCGCGTGCAGCGAGCGTCCCGACGTCTGGATGTGGTACTTGAGCTTCTGGCTGCGATCGTTGGCGCCGTACTTGTCGCGCATCGTCACGGCCCAGATGCGGCGCGCCACGCGGCCCAGCACGCTGTACTCGGGGTCCATGCCGTTCGAGAAGAAGAACGACAGGTTCGGCGCGAAGTCGTCGATATGCATGCCGCGCGCGAGGTAGGCCTCCACGTAGGTGAAGCCGTTCGAGAGCGTGAACGCGAGCTGGGAGATCGGGTTCGCGCCGGCCTCGGCGATGTGATAGCCCGAGATCGACACCGAGTAGAAATTGCGCACCTGATGGTGGACGAAGTACTCCTGGATGTCCCCCATCACCTTCAGCGAGAACTCGGTGGAAAAGATGCACGTGTTCTGGCCCTGATCCTCCTTGAGGATGTCTGCCTGCACCGTGCCGCGCACGTTCTGGAGCACCCAGGCGCGGATCTTCGATTCCTCGTCGGCGGTCGGCTCGCGGCCGTTGTCGACGCGGAACTTGTCCAGCTTCTGGTCGATGGCGGTGTTCATGAACATCGCCAGGATGGTCGGCGCGGGTCCGTTGATGGTCATCGACACGGACGTGCTCGGACTGGTCAGGTCGAAGCCGTCGTAGAGCACCTTCATGTCGTCGAGCGTGGCGATGCTGACGCCCGAGTTGCCGACCTTGCCGTAGATGTCCGGGCGCAGGTGCGGGTCTTCGCCGTAGAGCGTGACCGAGTCGAACGCGGTGGAAAGGCGCTTGGCGTCCATCCCTTCCGACACCAGCTTGAAACGGCGATTTGTGCGGAATGCATCACCCTCGCCAGCGAACATGCGGGTGGGGTCCTCGCCCTCGCGCTTGAACGCGAACACGCCGGCCGTGTACGGGAAGCTGCCCGGCACGTTCTCGCGCATCAACCATTTCAGGATCTCGCCGTCGTCCTCGAAGCGCGGCAGCACCACCTTGCGGATCTTGGTGCCGGAGAGCGTGGTGGTCACCAGCCCCGTGCGGATCTCCTTGTCGCGGATCTTCACCACGTATTCGTCGCCGCTGTATGCCTGCTGCATCTGCGGCCACATCGCCAGCAGCTTGCGCTCCACGGCGCCGAGGGCGGCGTCACGGTCAGCGGCCAGCGTGTCCAGCGTGGCGGTGTCGCCGCCGGCGTCGGCCTGCCTGACCATCGCCCCGGCGGCGCGCAGCTGCTGGCGCTCGCGCGCCAGCCGGCTCTGTTCGGCCACGCGGCGATGGTAGGCGCGCACGGTATCGGCCAGCTCGGCCAGATAGCGGCTGCGCGCCGGCGGCACGATCACGTTCTGGCCAGTGGAGATCCGGCCGCTGGTGGCCGGCAGCACGCCGGGTTTCAGCGCCAGGCCGCGCCCGGCGAGGGCGGCGGCCAGCCCCTGGTAGAGCATCGTCACGCCATCGTCATTGAAGCGCGACGCCTGCGTGCCATAGACCGGCATCTCGTCGGGCTTGCTGTGCCACTGCTCGCGGTTGCGCTGCACCTGCTTGGCTACGTCGCGCCAGGCGTCCTGCGCGCCCTTGCGGTCAAACTTGTTGATGGCGACGAAGTCGGCGAAGTCGAGCATGTCGATCTTCTCGAGCTGGCTCGCCGCGCCGAACTCGGGCGTCATCACGTACAGCGACAGGTCCACGTGCGGCACGATGGCCGCATCGCCCTGCCCGATCCCGGACGTCTCCACGATCACCAGATCGAAGCGGGCGGCCTTGCAGGCGGCAATCACGTCCGGCAGCGCCTGGGAAATCTCCGATCCGGCCTCGCGCGTGGCCAGCGAGCGCATGAACACGTTCGGATGGTTGATCGCGTTCATGCGGATGCGGTCGCCCAGCAGCGCACCGCCGGACTTGCGCCGCGACGGATCGATCGAGATCACGGCAATCGACAGCGCGTCCTGCTGGTCCAGCCGGAAACGGCGGATCAGCTCGTCCGTCAGCGACGACTTGCCGGCGCCACCCGTCCCCGTAATGCCGAGCACCGGCGTGGTGGCGGTCTTCGCCCGGGCATGGAGGGTCTCGACCAGCGCCGGGTCGGCGCGGCCGTTCTCGAGCGCGGTCATCAGCTGGGCCAGCGCGCGGCGGTCGCCACCGGCCACGGCATCGAGCGAGGTGGGCGCGTAACGGGTCAGGTCGATATCGCAGCGCTGCACCATGTCCGCGATCATGCCGGCCAGGCCCATGCGCTGGCCGTCCTCGGGGCTGTAGATGCGCGCCACGCCGTAGGCCTGCAGCTCGCGGATCTCGTCCGGCACGATCACGCCGCCGCCGCCGCCGAACACCTGGATGTGCTCGCCGCCGTGCTCGCGCAGCAGATCGATCATGTATTTGAAGTATTCGACGTGCCCGCCCTGATAGCTGGAGATGGCGATGCCCTGGGCATCCTCCTGCAGCGCGGCGGTCACCACCTCGTGCACGGAGCGGTTGTGGCCCAGGTGGATCACCTCGCAGCCGTGGGACTGGAGGATGCGCCGCATGATGTTGATCGAGGCGTCATGGCCGTCGAACAGCGAGGCGGCAGTTACAAACCGCACCTTGTTGGTCGGCGTGGCGGGCGTGGTGGGCGTCATGGCGCCCTTGCCCGTGGCTGCGCGCGGCTTGGGCGCGGTCCTGCTCACATCGGAAAGATCAGTCATTGTCTCCACCGCTCGGATATGTGGCTGGCGTGCCACGCGCCGGCGGTTCTGACGACCGCACTGACGGGGCCGGACGATTATATGACGTTTACGTTAACGTAAGGCAAGGCGGGCAGGAAGGCTGCGCGCCAAGGGTCATGACGGCATCCTCGCATGGCGGGAGGGATTGGACCAGCGGGGTTGGCCCGGATGGAGCGCGGCAGGCACTTGCCCGCCGCGTGATGTTGCGGAGGCTCAGGCGTGGATCTGCGGGCAGTCGCCGAAGGCGTCCGTCTTGCGGGCGCGCCAGCGGCGCAGCAACTGGCGGGCGATGGCGGCGGCACGCTCGAGCGATAGGGGCGCGGGGGTCTCGGCCAGCTGGAAGCGGGCCAGCGGCGACTCGCCCGACAGCCAGACCTGCGCGCCCTCGGGGAGCGCGAAGACGTCACCCGGCCGCAGCCAGATATCGGCGGCCTGCCCTTCGATGGTCAGCCACAGCCGGCCTTCGAGCACGGCGACGCTCTGGCCATGCCGGACGCGCCAGCTTACGGGCTTGCCCGGTTCATCGAGTTCAAAGGTCCTGAGTTCACGCATGGGGGTCTCCTCGTTCTGCCCGGCGGAGCGGCGTCGATGGTCTACGCGGACGCCTCCGCCACGCTTCCATTATTCATGGCGAGGATTACAATCCCATGCACAGTTCCGAACAGTTTTCGATGAACTGTTCAGTAGTTTTTGCTGACAGTTCGCCCCCCTCGCCCCACCGCCCCCGCCATGAAGCTCGTCCTCGACCCCTCCACCGGTGTACCGCTGACCGAGCAGATCGTGCTCGCCGTCAAAGCCTGGATCAGCTCGCGGGAAGCACTGCCGGGCGCCCGCCTGCCGTCGATCCGCCAGCTGGCCGCCGAACACCACATCAGCCGCTTCCCGGTTATCGAGGCCTATGACCGACTGGTCTCCCAGGGGCTGCTCGATTCCCGCCAGGGCTCGGGCTTCTACGTGGCGGACAGCACGCTGGCCGGCCGCAGCGGCCGGGGCTGGTCCGATCCGAGCCTGGCCGAAGACCTGTCGGTCCATATCATCGACCAGTTCCACCACCCCAGCGGCGCGCTGAAGCTGGCTGGCGGCTTCGTGCCCGAGGAATGGCGCGATGTGGAGGGGCTGACGCAGGCCATCCGCCATATCACCCGGCATGACATCGACAGTGTGATCCACTACGCCACGCCGCTCGGCCACCCGGAGCTGCGCAAGCAAGTGCTCACGCGCGTGCGGCAGGTGGGCGTGCAGGCCGAGCTGTCGCAGGTGCTGATCACCACTGGGGCCAGCCAGGCGCTCGACCTCGTCGTGCGGCACCTGCTCAAGCCTGGCGACACCGTGTTCGTCGAAGACCCCGGCTACTACAACCTGTTCGGCCTGCTGCGGCTGCACGGCGTGCAGCTGGTGGGCGTGCCGCACACCCCGAACGGCCCCGACCCGGAAGCCTGCGAGCGCCTGCTGCGCGACCACAAGCCCAAGCTGTTCTTCACCAACAGCATTCTCCAGAACCCCACCGGCTCCACGCTGACGCCGCCGGTGGCGTTCCGGCTGCTCGAACTGGCGCGCAGGCACAACTTCCGCTTCGTCGAGGACGACATCTTCTCGGACTTCCAGCTCACCTTTACGGACCGGCTGGCGACGCTCGACCAGCTCGAGCACGTTATCTATATAGGCGGGTTCTCAAAAACCGTGTCGGCGGCGCTGCGCGTGGGCTACCTCGTGGCGGACAAGGCGCTGGTCAAGGACCTGATCGACGTGAAGGTACTGACCAGCGTGGCCGGCTCGCATTTCGCCGAAGCCGTGACGGCGACGATGCTGGAACGCGGCGCCTATCGCAAATATGTGGAGCGCCTGCGCGTGCGCACCCGCGAGGTGACCGCCGATGCGGTGAAGATCCTCGGCGAGAGCAACTGGGAAGTGTTCTGCGAGCCGGCGGGCGGCAACTTCCTGTGGGCCCGGCCGCGCGGCATGGCCGACTCGCGCGACCTCGTCACGCTGGGCGAGCAGTACGGCATCGCGCTGGCGCCGGGGCACTTCTTCCGCCCGGCCGGCGAGACCACGCCCTGGGTGCGCATCAACTCGGCCTATGCCGGCGAGGCGCGCTCACGCGCCTTCCTGGCCGATGCGGGGTCGCGGAACGCGTAACCTCCGGCCGGCTAGCCCTCCGCGTCGCCGCCGTGGTTGTGCAGCACCGCGTTGCGGCGCGAGTAGGCGAAGTAGACCACCAGCCCGAGCGCGAGCCAGCACAGGAAGGCGACCCACGTCAGCCATTGCAGGTGCGCCATCAGGAACAGGCAGAACCCCACCGCCAACAGCGGCACCACGGGCACGCCGGGGCAGTGGAAGCCGCGCGGCAGGTCCGGCCGGGTGCGGCGCAGCACCAGGATGGCAATCGAGATCAGCGTGAAGGCTGCCAGCGTGCCGATATTGATCAGCTCGGCCAGCACGTTCAGCGGCACAAAGCCGGCGATGGCGGCGAAGATCAGCCCGACCGTCCAGGTGGCGACGAACGGCGTGGCGTGCACGGGATGGACGGCCGAGAGCGCCTCGGGCAGCAGCCCATCGCGCGACATCGCAAAGATGATCCGCGTCTGCCCGTAGGTCATGACGAGGATCACCGTGGTCATGCCGAGGATGGCGCCGAGATCGACAAACCCCGCCACCCAGTTCTGCCCGGCGTACTGGAGCGCCAGCGACACCGGGTGATCGACCCCCGCGAATTTCGCGTACGGCACGATGCCGGTCATGATGGCGGCCACCACCACATAGAGAATGGTGCAGACCGCCAGCGAGCCGATGATGCCGATCGGCAGGTCCCGGCGCGGGTTGCGCACCTCCTCCGCCGCCGAAGTCACCGCGTCGAAGCCGATGAACGCGAAGAACACCAGCGCGGCGGCGTTGAAGATGCCGGTCATGCCGAACGGCGCGAACGGCTCCCAGTTGACCGGCCGCACATGCCACACGCCGACGACGATAAACAGCAGCACCACGCTGACCTTGATCGCCACCATCACGTTATTGAGCCGCGCCGACTCGCGCACGCCGTAAGACACCACCCAGGTAATCGCCAGCATGATCAGCACGGCCGGCAGGTTCAGCACGGTCTCCACGCCGGGCACCGCCCCCGGCGCCGCCGTGAGCGCCACGGGTAGCCGAATCCCGAATCCGGCCACCAGCGACTGGAAGTACCCCGACCACCCCACCGACACCGCCGACGTGGCCAGCCCATATTCGAGCAGCAGATCCCACCCGATCATCCACGCCACGATCTCCCCCAGCGTGGCGTAGCTATAGGTATAGATCGACCCCGACACCGGGATGGCCGACGCAAACTCGGCATAGCAAAGCGCCGCAAACCCGCACGCCATCGCCGCGATCACGAACGACACCGTCAACGCCGGCCCCGCCGTGAGCGCCCCGGTCCCCGTCAACACGAAGATCCCGGTGCCGATGATGGCGCCAATCCCCATCATCACCAGATCCACAGGCCCGAGCACCTTGCGCAACCCGTCGTGCGCGCTGACCTCGAGCATGGCATCGATGTTCTTGGTGCGAAACAGACTCATGGCGAGGGCTCCGACGGGGGTGGGTCAGATCATTGTTGTGCTTGGGGACGGTTTGGGGAAGGGGAATATCGGCTGGGTCTCTCGCACGCATTGACTCCCTCTGATGACATTTTCAACATTTCAGTGCGTTGCGCTATGTACTATTGGCCCATGCTGACCCTTGACACAGACGACTTCAAGCTTCAAATCAGGCCGGTTTCCGCGCGGCGTGAAGAGCCGGGAGGCCCCTATCTCGAATGGATCGATGTCCGGATCGACTTGACTGCCCCGGGCATTCGCGCCGAGGGGGCATGGAGTGTCATGCCTGGGGAATTGCGGCAGTTTCAACAACAGCTGGAGACCATGCAAACCCAACTCCAGGTGGGACAAACAGCCGAGTTGGCAGGTGTTGAAGCTGGCTTTTCGCTGATATTGCGAACGCTTGATCAAGGGCAGATCATTGGCGACTGGCGGTTTCAGCCAGCACCACCCGTTGGCGCATGGATTACAGGGCAATGTGGGCTGGATCAGTCCTTCCTAGGCGAACTTCTGCGAGGGATCGACGCGCTTCTGTCCTTTTCTGGTTGAGCCATCTAGGCTGCCTCAATAAGAAACTGCGGAGTCCACACACCCGCCATTCCGCACTTCTCACCATCACTTCGCCACCGGCATCATGCAGCGCGTGTAGAACCAAGCCAGCCTCAGGCCACTGCAACATTTTCATTACGAACCCGCGCGGTTTGAGATATCTCAAATGTGTCTGGCCGTTGAACAGCTAGCGTCGATCCTCCTTTTCTGACAGGAGGTAGGTTGCAATGGCTCAGTTGGACGAGATGGAAGGCGTGCGCGTAGTCCTGAGCGCGCCGCAGTTGGCTGCGGTGCTTGCGCATCGCTCGATCAGCCCCGCTGAAACGATGAGCAACCGCCTGTGGGGCGGCCTGGACATCGTCGGCGGCGTGCTGGAGATGGTCGGTGCCGGGGTGCTATGCATCGCACCGGAGCCGACCGGGGTCACCAAGGCAGGTTGCATCGCCTTTGGCATGCATGGCGCCGACACCGCCTGGCGGGGCATGCGGCAGGCATGGACCGGGCGCGACACGGCAACCCTGACCCAGCGGGGCGCCGCCAAGCTGGCCCACACAATGCGGGCGCCGCCCGATATGGCCAACAACATCGGGCTGTCGCTGGACATCGGCGTAGGCTTCGGGCTTGCGGGGATGTTGAAGGCCGCGCGGGTGGCGAGCATTACGCTGGGGCGCATCAATTTGATGCAGCATGAAGCGAAAACTGCGGGCGGCTTGGGCGGGCATACGATCCTGAAACACATCGGGCAAACTGAAGCCCAATTGCGCGCCCGTTTGGTACGGGAGTCGAAGCGGGGTAGGGTATCGACATTCACCAATCTGCACACTGCCGAATGGGCGATTTCCGACGTCATGCGTCGGGAGCAAAATCGAATAGCGGGATGGGCCGCCACCGGAAAAGGCCGACTGGTCCTCACATCTAGCTTGGGGAAACCTGTAGGGAAAGTGCTGTTTCGGAATTCAGGCAAGATGCATGACGCCACTAGCGTTACTGTAGTGCTGGAACCCGTCAGCTACAACGACATGCCGTTCTATATAGTGACGGCCTATACCGGACTTTGACTCCAGATGGCGACACCCAAATACCCTCAACTTTGGCACCTTATCATCGGCTACTTTAACGAGGACGCGGACATGTGGGGAGAAAATATCGAGGAAATCGTCGAGACCTACATGCGTCAATCGGATCCTGACATGCGCAAGAGCGTGATGCGCGAGATAGAAAACATAAAGGCAGACCACCCTTTCGATCTGGATGCAGCATTTGAGAATCTGTTTGGCGGTGAGCCTGACCCGGCGTTATGGGGTTACACCACGCAATCGTTCCTGAATGAGATTGCAAGGGTGCTTCGACAATAAAAAACGGCAGGGTCAAAACCCTGCCGTTTCGCACTTCTACGAACTTTCCCTACCCCCTCACTTCGCCACCGGCATCGTGAATTCGGCTCCCTTGCCGATACTGTCCGGCCAGCGCTGCATGATGCTCTTGTAGCGCGTGTAGAAGCGCACGCCTTCCTCGCCGTAGGCGTGGTGGTCGCCGAACAGCGAACGCTTCCAGCCGCCGAACGAGTGCCAGGCCATGGGGACCGGAATCGGCACGTTGATGCCAACCATGCCCACCTGGATCTGGCGCGAGAAGGCGCGGGCGATGCCGCCGTCGCTGGTGTAGCAGGACACCCCGTTGCCGAATTCGTGGCCGTTGATCAGGTCCACCGCCTCGGCGAAGTCGTGCACGCGCACTACGGACAGCACCGGGCCGAAGATCTCTTCCTTGTAGATCGTCATGTCCGGCTTCACGTGGTCGAACAGCGTGCCGCCGACGAAGAAGCCGCCGTCGTGGCCGTCCACCTTGTGGCCGCGCCCGTCCGTGACGAGCGTGGCGCCTTCGGCCTCGCCCTTGGCGATGTAGCCCTCGACCTTCGCCTTGTGCACGCCGGTGACCAGCGGGCCCATTTCAGCGTCGGCGTCCATGCCATTGCGGATCTTCAGCGCGCGGGCGCGTTCGGCCAGGCGCGGCACGAGCTTGTCGGCCACGTCGCCCACGGCCACGGCAACCGAGATCGCCATGCAGCGCTCGCCGGCGGAGCCGTAGGCGGCACCGATCAGCGCGTCCACGGCCTGGTCCAGGTCCGCGTCCGGCATCACCACGAGGTGGTTCTTGGCGCCGCCCAGCGCCTGCACGCGCTTGCCGTGCTTCGTGCCTTCCGTGTAGATGTACTCGGCGATCGGCGTGGAGCCGACGAACGACAGTGCCTGCACGTCCGGGTGGGCCAGCAGCGCGTCCACGGCGGTCTTGTCGCCCTGCACCACGTTGAACACGCCATCGGGCAGGCCGGCCTGCTTGAGCAGGTCGGCGATCAGCAGGCTCGGCGAAGGGTCGCGTTCGGACGGCTTCAGCACGAAGGTGTTGCCGCAGGCCAGCGCCACCGGGAACATCCACATCGGCACCATCACCGGGAAGTTGAACGGCGTGATGCCGGCCACCACGCCCAGCGGCTGGCGCAGGTTCCAGTTGTCGATGCCGCCGCCGATGTTGTCGGTGAAGTCGGTCTTGAGCAGGTTGGGGATGCCGCAGGCGAACTCCACCACCTCGATGCCGCGCGTGACCTCGCCCTTGGCGTCCGAAAACACCTTGCCGTGCTCGCGCGTGATCAGCGCGGCCAGGTCGTCATGGTGCTTGTCCAGCAGTTCCTTGAACTTGAACAGGATGCGCGCGCGGCGCAGCGGGGCCAGTTCGGACCACGCCGGAAACGCGGCCTTGGCGGCGGCCACGGCGGCACCGACATCGTCGGCGCTGCCCAGCGCCACGCGCGCGGCCACCTCGCCAGTGGCGGGGTTGAATACGTCGGCGAAGCGGCCGGCGCCCTCGGCGGCGGCGCGGCGGACGCTGCCGCCGATGTAGTGATGGATTTCGGCGATCTGCCGGTTTTCAGCGATGTTCACTGCGTCTTCCTCTCAGTCTGTCTTGGCTTACTGCACGTCGTTCAGCGCTTGCCTGACGGTATCGAACAACTGGTCGATCTCCGCCTCGGAAATGATCAGCGGCGGCGAGAACGCCAGGATGTCGCCGGTGTAGCGTACCAGCACGCCGCGCTCGAGGCACTTCAGGAAGGCCTCGTAGGCGCGCACGCCCGGCTGGCCGGGGCGCGGTTCCAGCTCCACGCCGGCCACCAGCCCCAGGTTACGGATGTCCTTCACATGCGGCGCGCCGCGCAGGTCATGCACGGCCGACTCGAACTTCGGCGCCAGTTCGGCGGCACGGCCGAACAGGTTGTCGCGCTGGTACAGGTCCAGCGTGGCGATGGCTGCCGCGCACGCCAGCGGGTGGCCCGAGTACGTATAACCGTGCAGCAGTTCGATGCCGTTCGGCGCCCCGGCGTTGATCACGGTGTCGTGCACCTCGCGGCGCACGGCCACGGCGCCCATCGGCACGGCCGCGTTGTTGATGGCCTTGGCCATGGTGATCAGGTCCGGCGTCACGTTGAAGCGCTCGGCGGCGGTGGCGGCGCCCAGGCGGCCGAACGCCGTGATGACCTCATCGAAAATCAGCAAAATGCCATGCTTGCTGGTGATCTCGCGCAGCTTCTCCAGATAGCCGACCGGCGGCACCAGCACGCCCGCCGAACCGGCCAGCGGCTCGACGATCACGGCGGCCACGTTCGAGGCATCGTGCAGCGCGATGATGCGTTCGAGTTCATCGGCCAGATGGGCGCCCCACTGCGGCTGGCCCTTCGAGTAAGCGGCTTCGGCGATGTTCAGCGTGGCCGGCAGGTGGTCCGTGCCCGGCATCAGGTTGGCCGACCAGGTCTTGCGGTTCGGGCCAATGCCACCCACGGCCATGCCGCCGAAGCCTACCCCGTGATAGCCGCGCTCGCGGCCAATGATGCGCGTGCGCTGGCCCTCGCCGCGCGCACGGTGGTAGGCCAGGGCGATCTTCAGCGCGGTATCGACCGACTCCGAACCCGAGTTCGTGAAGAAAATGCGATCCAGCGGCTTCGGCATGATCGCGGCCAGCTTGGTGGCAGCCTCGAACGAGAGCGGATGGCCCATCTGGAACGGTGGCGCGTAGTCCAGCGTGGCAGCCTGCCGCGCGATGGCATCGACGATTTCCTGGCGGCCATGGCCGGCGGCCACGCACCAGAGGCCGGCACAGCCGTCCAGGACCTTGCGGCCGTCGTGGGTGGTGTAGTGCATGCCGCTGGCCGAGGCCAGCAGGCGCGGGGCGGCCTTGTACTGGCGATTGGCGGTGAACGGCATCCACAGGGCATCCATATCGGGGATCACGGTCTTGGCGGCGTCCATACTTTCTCCTCAGAATCGGGGTGTGGGGGGCGCGGGGCAAAGCGCCCCGGCACGGATTCCGGCAACTCTACCGGCGCGGTCGGGCCGCACGAATATACGGTCGGGAGATCGCTGCCTTACCGTACAGTGTAGTCAGCCTCGACTGTACAGATAGCGGATTGCGCCGCGCACGCGCGCCGGCGCCTGGGTCGACGGCAAAAACGGCGTGTCACCGCTGCGCTGCACCAATCGGCGAGACGCCCGGCCAGGCGGCGTACTTGCCAGTACACTGTACAGGTTTCGCGCCCTGCCGAGTGCCTCATGCTCAACCTGAACCTTGTCCGCAGCCGCCGTGGCGGCGACACCCTGACCGAACAGATCGTGGCCGGCATTGCCGCGCTGGTGGATCGCCGCGCGCTGCGCGCCGGCACGCCCCTGCCGTCGGTGCGCCGCTTTGCGCAGCAGCACAACGTCAGCACATTCACGGTGGCGGAAGCCTACGGCCGGTTGACCGCGCTGGGCTACCTCGCGGCGCGCCCCGGCTCCGGCTACACGGTGGCGCACCGCCACGCACCGGCCGGCCATGCCCGCGCCCCCCACTGGGAGGCGCCGGGGCTCAACGCCGCGTGGCTGCTTTCCGATGTATTCGCCGACCATTCCGTGCCGATCAAGGCCGGCGCGGGCTGGCTGCCCGGCGACTGGCTCAACGAGGAAGGGCTGCACCAGGCCATGCGCAGCGCCGCGCGTGTGCCGGCGGCGCAGGTCTCGGGCTACGGCCATCCGTATGGCTTCGCGCCGCTGCGCGAACACATCGCCACGCATATGAGCCAGTACGGCATGCCGGTGCAGGCGCAGCAGGTGGTACTGACCCAGGGGGCCACGCAGGCGCTGGACCTCGTGGTGCGCACGCTGCTGCGCCCCGGCGAGACGGTCCTCGTGGAAGCGCCCTGCTATTGCAATCTGTTGCAGATCCTGCGGCTGGCCGGGCTGCGCGTGGTGGGCGTGCCGCGCACCGCGGCCGGGCTCGATACCGACGCGCTCGAAGACGCCATCCGCCAGCACAACCCGCGCGCGCTGTTCGTCAATACGGTGCTGCAGAACCCCACCGGCGCCAGCCTGACCAGCATGAACGCCTTCCGCGTGCTGCAACTGGCCGAGCAGCATCGGCTGCTGGTGGTGGAGGACGATATCTACCGCGAGCTGGCCCCGGCCGGGTCGCCGATGCTGGCGGCGATGGACGGCCTCTCGCAGGTGGTCTACGTGAACGGATTCTCGAAGACCATCACGCCGTCGCTGCGCGTGGGCTACCTCGCGGCGAGCCCGGACCTGGCGAAGGCCTTCGCGCGGACCAAGATGGCGGTGGGACTGACCTCGTCCGAGGTCACGGAGCGACTGGTGTATTCCGTGCTGACCAGCGGCCACTACGGCCGCCACGTGGCGGCACTGGCCGAACGGCTACGCGGACAACAGGATCTTGTGACGGAAAAGATGGAGGCGCACGGGCTGGAGGTACTGCTGCGGCCCGAAGGGGGGATGTTCGCCTGGGCGCGGCTGCGCGGCGACGACGCGCCGCCCGCGAGCCGCCTCGCCACGCTGGCGCTGGACCACGGCATCTGGCTGGCACCGGGCTCGTACTTCGAGCCCGACGAGACCGATTCCCCGTGGATTCGCTTCAACGTGGCAACGAGTGATGCCCCGGAACTGTGGGCGTTCTTCGAGGCCTGCCGTGCCGGGCGGCTGCCGCTGGCGCGTGCGGCCTAGGCACGCGCCAACACATCCTCAGAAGCGATAGCGCACGTATCCGGTGTAGAAATTACTGCCCGGATTCGGCCCCTTGATGCTGGCGTTGGAGATGTGCTGGAAGCGGAAGCCCGCTTCCGTGTTGGCATTCTTGCCGAAGCCCACGCCAATACCGACCATGTCGGAGAACTGGAACGCAGTGCCCGAACGGTGCTCGTCGGACGTGCCGGTGTGGGATTGCACGCGCAGACCCACCGACGCCTCGGCGAACGGCACGAAATAGCCGCCCCGCTTTTCCACGCGCAGGATCGGCGACACGCCAAACTCGAACAGGTTCTGCTGGTTGGTGCCGCTACGTGCATCCCATCCGGCGACGTTGAATTCGGCCTGCAGGCGGAACAGCCAGCCCTGCGGATTGCCGTATTGGAGCGGGGTGTTGTAGTTCAGCCCGAGTTCGTACTTGTTGATGTTATGCCCGGGATCACGGCCATAGGCCACGTGCACGGCGGGATGGCTCCAGCCGACCAGTTCCTCGGCGCTGGCGGGCGACGTGGCGCCCGCGGCCAGCGCGGCAACGGCAAGAGTCCGGGTGATAAACAGGGTGCGAGCAGAGAGGGCGGGATGCATGCGGCGTTCTTGTTGTTCTGTCTTCCCGGGGAAGACGACGAAGAGAGATGACTCGACAACACAACTCGGCGCGATTGACAGGCCCTGCCCGCTTCCCGAGGAGGAACGCGGGCGATCAGGCCCAGAGTCGCTCGACCAGCCAGCTCGCGGCAACGCAAATTCCGAGCCAGACGGCGAGGCAACCTGCAATAAATCGGTACGTCATTGTGGAAATGGACTTCTGAGGGGGTCTTGGAACGAAAATGTGCGCGGATTATACATCCATCCGTGAATGTATGTTTGCCCCAAACCTGCCGGGTCAGATACTGCGCAGTCAGACCATGCCAAAAGTCCTCAGTTCGCCATAATGCCAGTGAGCGGCGAACCGTGCACTGAGCCAAACGGGGCGGATCGGACAACACACTGTTCCCCCGCCGCACATAATCCGCCCCGGCTAGCGCTCCCTTAGCCGTTCAGGAACGGCAGCACTTCCGCAAGTAACTGTTCCGGCACTTCCTCCGCAATATAGTGACCGCTCGGCAGGGCATGGCCCGTCACCCGGCGCGCCACCTTGCGCCACGCTTCCAGCGGCTGGAAGCACTTGCCGACCGCGCCGTCGGCGCCCCATAGGGCCAGCATCTCGCACTCCACCTGGCGTCCGGCCGCGGCGTCGGCGCGATCGTGCTCCAGGTCGATGCCGGCGCTGGCGCGGTAGTCCTCGCACAGGCCGTGGGCGGCGCCGGGCAGCTTCAGGCAGCGCAGGTATTCAGCCAGTGCGGCCTCGGTGAACGGCGCGAGGCCCGCGCTGCGCGTGCCCATGGTCTGGCGCAGGTAGAGGTCGGGGTCGGCCTCGATCAGCGTTTCGGGGAACGGCGCGGGCCGGATCAGGAAGAACCAGTGCCAGTAGGCGCGCGCGAAGGCTTCCGAGGTCTGGGCATACATCGCCAGCGTCGGGGCGATGTCCAGCGTGACGAGTTTTTCCACCGCCTGCGGATGGTCGAGCGCCAGCCGGTGCGCCACGCGCGCGCCGCGATCATGGGCCAGCACGCGGAACCGCTCGAAGCCGAGCGCCCGCATCACCGCCATCTGGTCGGCCGCCATGGTGCGCTTGCTGTAGTTTGCGTGGTCGGGCAGCCCGGCGGGCTTGTCGCTGTCGCCATAGCCGCGCAGGTCCGTGGCCACTACCGTGAAATGCCGCGCCAACTCACCGGCCACCTTGTGCCAGATCACATGCGTTTGCGGATGGCCGTGCAGCAGCAGTAGCGGCGGGCCCTCCCCGCCGACCACGGCATGAATCGCCACGCCCTGGCTGTCGATCCGGTGCGTCCTGAATCCTTCAAACATCGGCTGTCTCCTTGGTCTTGATGCGTCGATGCGGCAAGCCGTGCCATGGTAGTCGCCGCGCGTGGGATGCGCATCGCGCGGGGAGTGTAATCGCGGAATCCATCGCTATAATTGCGCAAACTGAACTTCATTCGTGCGCTCGATTCACGAATTGCCGCTATCCATGGACGCCTTCTCGGATCTCGCCTTCTTCGTCCTGCTGGTCAAGCGCGGCAGCCTTGCCGGCGCGGCGCAACAGCTTGGCGTCACGCCTTCGGCGGCCAGCAAGCGGCTGGCGGCGCTGGAGGCGCGGCTGGGCGTGCGGCTGCTCAACCGCACCACGCGGCGGCTGTCGGTCACGCCCGAGGGCGAGTCCTACCTGGCCCAGGGCGGGCGTATCCTGGCCGAACTGGAGGAACTCGAACAGGGCCTGGGCGGCAGCCGGGTGGCGCCGCGCGGGCTGCTGCGGGTGAATGCGACGCTCGGTTTCGGCAGGCGCCACATCGCACCGCTGGTCAGCGACTTCCTGCAGGCGTATCCCGATGTCGAAGTGCAGTTGCAGCTGACCGACCGGGCAATGAACCTTGCCGAGGAAGGCTACGACGTCGGCATCCTCCTCGGCGACCTGCCCGATGCGCGGCTCAACGCCCGCCTGCTGGCGCCGAACCGCCGGTTGCTATGCGCGTCCCCGGCCTACCTCACCCGACACGGCGAGCCGGCCTCGCCCCGTGCATTGCAACAGCATCGTTGCATTGTGATTCGGGAGAGCGAATCGGCCTATGGCACCTGGCATCTCCAGTCGGCAGGCCGGCAGGAGACCGTGAAGGTGCGCGGCCATGCCGCCACCAACGATGGCGAGGCGGCGGCGAACTGGGCGCTCCAGGGGCATGGCATCGTGCTGCGTTCGGAATGGGAGGTGGCGCCGCTGCTGCGCTCGGGCCGGCTGCGGCAGGTGCTGGCCGACTGGGCCTCGCCCCCGGCGGACATCTACGCGGTGTATCTCACGCGCGACAAACTCTCGGCCCGCGTGCGCGCCTTTGTCGACTTTCTGGCCGAACGGCTCGGCGCGTACGAGCAGACCGCGCCCTACCACGGCTGGTAGCCGCCTCGGCTACCCCTGCCGCAGGCAGGGTGGCGGGTGACCAGGCGCGCCATGGCTGGTACCCTTGGGCGGCATCCCCCAACCCCTTCCCGACATGCACACGCACGATCTGTCCGCGTGGACCCATTCCCACGTCTTCGATGCCGGCAACCAGGCTGCCGAGCGCAGCACACGCCTGGTCATGTGGATCACACTCGCCACGATGGTGGTGGAGATTGCCGCCGGCCTCTGGTTCAACTCGATGGCCCTGCTGGCCGACGGCTGGCACATGAGTTCGCACGCGCTGGCGATTGGCCTCTCGGCCTTCGCCTACGCCGCCGCGCGCCGGCTGGCCGCGGATGGGCGCTTCACCTTCGGCACGTGGAAAATCGAGGTGCTGGCGGCCTTCGCCAGCTCCATCTTCCTGCTGGGGGTGGCCGCGCTGATGGTGTTCGGATCGGTGGAACGGCTGTTCAGCCCGCAGCCCATCCACTACCAGGAGGCGATGGCCGTCACCGCCATCGGCCTGCTGGTGAACCTGGGCTGCGCGTTCATCCTCGGCGGCGCGCACCATCATCACGGGCACGACCATGGTCATGAGCATGGGCACCATCACCACGGACATCCCGGTCACCACCATCACGACATCAACCTGCGCTCGGCCTATCTCCACGTGATGGCCGATGCGGCCACCTCGGTGCTGGCCATCGTGGCGCTGGCCGGCGGCTGGTGGCTGGGCTGGAGCTGGCTCGATCCGGTGATGGGGCTGGTGGGCGCGGCGCTGGTCGGCCGCTGGGCCATCGGCCTGATGCGGCAAAGCGGCACGGTGCTGCTGGACCGCGAGATGGACCACCCGGTGGTGGACGAAGTACGAGAGGTGCTGGCCGGCTTCCAGCAGGGCGAAGACGGCACGCGCGTCACCGACCTGCACGTCTGGCGCGTGGGCCGCGAGCAGTTCGCCTGTATCGCCAGCCTGGTCACGCACGACACCACGCTCACGCCGCAGCGTGTACGGCAGGCGCTATCGATCCACGAGGAACTGGCCCACGTGAGCGTGGAGATCAGCCTGTGCGATGACGGGGCACCGCGCCGGCCCGCCCGTCATCGTCATCCCCATCATTCCCACTAGTCGAAATTCGTCGAATTACGGCAGCAGCAGAATGGCGCCGGTGGTCTCGCGGCGCTCGGCGGCCTCGTGCGCGCGGGCGACCTCGGCCAGCGGGAAGCGGGCGCCGATCTCCACCTTCACATGGCCGGCAGCGATGGCATCGAACAAATCCTTCGCATTGGCGCGGAAGCGGGCCGGGTCCGCGTTGTGCGGGAACACCGAGGGCCGGGTCAGGAACAGGCAGCCCTTCTTGTTGAGGATTTCCGGCTCGATGGCCGGCGCCGGGCCGGACGCGCCGCCGTACAGCACCACCAGCCCGAAGGTCTGGGCGCAATCGAGCGAGCCCATGAAGGTGTCCTTGCCCACGGCGTCGTAGACCACGGTCACGCCCTGGCCGCCGGTGGCGTCGCGCACCTGCCTGACCCAATCCCCCTGGCTGTAGTCGATGGCGATGTCGCAACCCGCCGCGCGGGCGCGCTCGCACTTGGCCGCGCCGCCGGCCGTGCCGATCACGCGTGCGCCGAGCGCCTTCGCCCAGCCGGCCAGGATCTGGCCCACGGCACCGGCGGCGGCGTGTACCAGCACCGTGTCACCGGGCTTCACGGCGTGCGTGTGGCGCACCAGATACTGCGCGGTCATGCCCTTGAAGATCACGGCAGCGGCCTGTTCGTCGCTGAGGTTGTCGGGCAGCTTGACCAGCTTGTCCGCCGGCACGTTGCGCGCCTCGGCATAGGCACCGAGGCCGGCGTTCATGTACGCCACGCGATCTCCCACGGCGATGTCCGTCACGCCCGCGCCCACCGCCTCCACCACACCGGCCGCCTCGTGGCCGAGACCCGTGCCCACCGGCAGCGGATAGGTGCCGCGGCGCTGGTACACATCGATGAAGTTGAAGCCGATGGCGGTATGCCGCACGCGCGCCTCGCCGGCCGCCGGGGCCGGCAGCTCGACCGGCGTGAGCTGCATCACTTCGGGCGCGCCAAATTCCTGGAGGCGGATGGCACGGACAGTGGTCGTCATGGGGTCTCCCTGGTCAGGCTTGCAGAATTGGAGCCCCGATTATTGTCGCTTTTGCAAAACCTTGCCGACGGCGGGTCATCCAGGGAGAAACCAGATCAGGACAACATGGCGCACATGCACAGCGCGCTGGTATTGCGCAGGCGCTGGAATTCCTCGCTCTCGAGGACTTCTGTGGGCAGCTTGGAGGCGTGGATCAGCGAGAACCCGTAGCGGGCGAAGTAGCTTGGGCAGCTCGAGGTCAGGAGCACCGCGCGGCGCGTGCCGTTGGCGCGGGCGCGCATCATCACCGCGTTGACGAGATGGCTGGCTACGCCCTGGTCGCGCCATTCGCGCAGCACGGCCACCGAGCGGACGATGGCCGTGTCGCCGAAGCGCTCGGCGCAGGCGCAGCCGACCAGCTCAGACTCCATCAGGGCCACGTGGAACTCGCCCACCAGGCGCGGCAACTCGTCCACCGGCAGGCCGCAGCGCTCCAGCACTGCCGCGATGGCAGGCATATCCGACGGCTGCGCCGCACGCACTCGCAGATCTTTAATCATCGGGAGCCTCTGTTTCTCTCATCGCACCGGGACGGAAACGCCATGGAAGCCCTGCATGGTGAAACCTGCCTCACGTGCTGACACTTGGTGCACGCGCGGCAAACATTATCGTAATCGGGGCGCTATATCCACAGGGAAACTCCGCGTTGCGGCGTACTCAACGCTTGCGGCGCACCTGCCCTGCGGAGCGAGCATGAAATGCGCCAGCGCGCCGGCGGCATGCCACGACATATCACGGCATGCGCTGGAGAAAATGATAGCCGGGGAAAATGACAGATTGGTCAGATCCGTCGAAGGCAATAAAGAGGGGAAAACGGCAGGAGGGGAATGGAGGCGGGGATACGGAATCGAACCGTCGTAAACGGCTTTGCAGGCCGTCGCATCACCACTCTGCCACCCCGCCCCGGAGTCTGGGCGCCCTGGCGGGCGCCTTGCATTCAGTGTGCGGGGCGCAGTGTAGCCGAAGATTTGGAACTCTGCAGAGCGCCTGCCTGCGTGCCCCCTAGGCGTCGGACTCGCCGAGTTCGCCCATCGCGGATTGCAGGTAGTTCTGCACGCCCACCTTGCGCACGAGTTCCAGCTGCGTCTCGAGCCATTCGATGTGATCCTCGGTGTCCGAGAGGATATCGGTCACCACATCGCGCGACACATAGTCGCCAATCGACTCGAAGTACTTGATGGCGCCCTTGCAGCTCGTCTGGGACACCAGCTCCAGCTTCAGGTCGCACCCGAGCATCTCCTCGGCGTTTTCGCCGAGTAGCAGTTTGTCCAGATCCTGGAGATTGGGCAGGCCGTCGAGCATCAGGATGCGCTCGATCAGCTTGTCCGCGTGCTTCATCTCCTCGATGGACTCCTCGTACTCATGCTTGCCCAGCGCGTTCAATCCCCAGTGCCGGTACATGCGCGCGTGCAGGAAATACTGGTTGATCGCGGTCAGCTCATGACGCAGCTGGCCGTTCAGTAACTGGATAGCTTTCTTGTCGCCTTTCATGACATCGACCCCAAAACGCCTTGCACACCACGGTGGACGATTTTTCATGTTAATGGCCGAGGCCAGAAGATCAAGCATCCATATGGCAAATCGCGATAATAAATCCCTTGCCAGACGGGGCTTTACGACACGATGCGGATGATTTTGCGGATGATTGCGATTCCGATTCAGCTACCTTTCGGCACGCGCGAACATAATCCCCAATGTAAAAGGCGCCTCCCTAGGGAAGCGCCTTCGTGCCGGCCGGTAAGCGGTGGAAACGGTTATTCGCCGCTCGCGCGATAGCGGTTGCGCAGATCGCGGATCAGGTCGTGGTTGCGCAGCACCCCCTGGTACTGGCGCTCGATCAGTGCGCGGATGTCGAAGCTCAGGTCGGTTTCCTGGAGCGCGTCGCCATACTTCTTCTTGGCGACGTCCTCGCCCTTCTCGGTTTCCTCGAGGATGGCGAGGTCCGTGCGGTCGGCCACCGCGCTGCGCAGGCTCACCCAGCCGCGATGCAGCGCGCCGGCAATGCTGCCATGGTCCTCGGGCTTGCCGCCGAGGGTCATCACCTGGCTCTGCAACTCGCGTACCGCCGCGCCGCACTCGGTGGCGCGGCTCGAGAACAGCGTCTTCAGCTCCGGATTCTTGGCGTCCTCAGCCGCCTTGCGGAAGCCCTCCTCGCCGTCGCGCGAGACTTCGATCAACTCGTTCAGTACCGAAACGTTGTTATCAGCCATTGTTGGACTCCTCTCACATCGGAGGCGCGCCGTGAGGTCACGGCGACACTTCGCGTGGAACATCCCGCACCATGCCGAGCATGGCGCGGACCTTATATCCACGATAGGAGAGTCGCAGCGCGCAGGCTGTCGGGAGGCCGCGCAAGCGGTTGTCGGCCTGCGCCTACACCCGCTGCATCAGTCCAGCAGGTGACCCATGCGAGACCGCTTGGTGGCGAGGTATTTCTCGTTTTCGGCGTTGGCGGGCACGATGTGACGCATCTGCTCCGTCACGGCCAGGCCGGCGTCTTCGAGCGCCCGGATCTTGATCGGGTTGTTGCTCATCAGGCGAACCGACTTCACGCCCCACTGGCGCAGCATGTCCGCCGCGAACGCGTAGGTGCGGGCGTCGATGGCCTGGCCGAGCGCGAGATTGGCGTCGACCGTGTCCAGCCCGCCGTCCTGCAGCGCATAGGCGCGGATCTTGTTCGAGAGGCCGATGCCCCGGCCCTCGTGGCCGCGCAGGTAGAGCAGGATGCCGCGGCCTTCCTCGGCAATCTTCTGCATGGCGAGGTCGAGCTGCTCGCCGCAGTCGCAGCGGCACGAGCCGAAGACATCGCCGGTCAGGCATTCGGAATGCAGGCGGACGAGGACGTTCTCGCCCGAGATGTCTCCCATGGAGAGCGCCAGGTGTTCGGTGCGGCTGTCCACGCCCTGGAAGGCATGGGCGGTGAATTCGCCGTAGCGGGTCGGCAGCCGTGCGGAGCCGATCAGCTCACTTTCTAGGTCTTTCATATTCCTGTGATCGCGGGGGGCGCCGTGGGGCCCGGGCGCGCATGATGCGGGCCGGGACAGGCGCACTGCGCGCCACCCTGAGGGGGTTATGGCGCGCGGCATGCCGGCAAGGATACCGCGAAACGCGTATTCCTATAGGTATCGCTGCAGGTACCCCTATGCCGAGCGGGCACTCTCGGGCGCCTGCGGGGCCGCCCGGGGAGTGCCCTGGAAGACGCTTTTGCGCCGCCCGCGCTCAGGCTGGAATGCGCATCGCGTCCGGCCGCTGCCACCAGCGATGCTGGCCCACGGCATCCAGGAATTCCCGATGCCGCGCCGGGTCCTCGGTCTTGGCGATCACCACGCCCGGCCCCGCGAAGCCGCCGGCCAGCCCCGCACAGCGCGCGGCCTCGGCCACCAACACGGCACCAGCGCCGCCCGCGCCCACCGCCTTGCAGTGCTTGTAGGCTTCCTTGATAAACAGCAGCGCGTCCGGATCGGGCTCGGCCGGCGGCTTGGCCACGTCGGGCACGTACACCGCATCGAACAGCACCGAGCCGACCGAGGACAGCGCATGGTCCACCGGCAGCGCCGCGCCCTTCGCCGTGGTCACGCTGGCCGCGCGCGGGCCGATGATCTTGAGGTTGGCGCGCGCCGCCTGGGCCAGTTGCTGGAGCGAGGCGATGGCCGCGTCGTCCACCCCATCGTTGACCAGCACGGCGATATTGCGGCCCGTGATGTCGCCCTTCGGCTGGGCGTCCAGGCTCAGCGCGGGCGATGCCGGTACGCCGTAGTCGTTGATCTGCACGTTCGGCCCGACCGGCTCCACGGGAATTCCGAGCTTCTGCGCCACGCGCTCCGCCAGTTCCACGGCGATATGGTGGATCTGCCCCACCACGCGCGCGCGGATGGCGGGGTCGAAGACCTTGGAGAGTTCAAACGCGTACGCATCGACGATCTGCCTTTTTTCGACGTCGGACTGGCTGCGCCAGAACAGGTTGGCCTGCGAGAAATGATCGGCGAAGGTCTGCGCGCGCATGCGCACCTTCACCGCGCCATCCTCGGCCGCGGCGGCGAAGTGCCGGTAGGCGTCCGCATCGCCGGCCAGGAACGGGCAGCCGCCACTGACCGAGTTCGGCTGGTAGCTCTCCTTGCCCTGCACCACGGTTTGCCGGCCGAAGCCATCGCGCTGGTTGTTATGCACCGGGCAAAGCGGGCGATTGATCGGAATTTCATGAAAATTCGGCCCGCCGAGCCGCGTGAGCTGGGTATCGGTGTACGAGAACAGCCGCGCCTGCAGCAGCGGATCGTTGGTGAAATCCATGCCCGGCAGGATGTGGCCGGGGTGAAACGCCACCTGCTCGGTTTCGGCGAAGAAGTTGTCCGGGTTGCGGTTCAGCACCATCCGGCCCACGCGCCGTACCGGCGCCAGTTCCTCGGGAATGAGCTTGGTCGGGTCCTGGAGGTCGAAGCCGAACTTGAGCATGTCGGTCTCGGGCACCAGCTGCACGCCGAACTCGTACTCGGGAAACTGGCCCGCCTCGATCGCGTCGTAGAGGTCGCGCCGATGGAAATCGGGGTCCTTGCCGTTGATCTTGACCGCCTCGTCCCAGACCAGCGAATGCGCGCCGCCCACCGGCTTCCAGTGGAACTTGACCAGCGTGCCCTGCCCCTCGGCATCGACAAAGCGGAAGGTGTGCACGCCAAACCCTTCCATCGTGCGGAAACTGCGCGGGATGGCGCGGCCGGACATGGTCCACAGCACCATGTGCATCGACTCGGGCTGGAGGGAGACGAAGTCCCAGAACGTGTCGTGCGCCGACGCGGCCTGCGGGATCTCGTTGTGCGGTTCCGGCTTCACGGAATGGACGAAATCCGGGAACTTGATGCCGTCCTGGATAAAGAACACCGGGATGTTGTTGCCGACCAGATCGAAGTTTCCCTGCCTCGTATAAAACTTGGTGGCGAAGCCGCGCACGTCGCGCGCCAGATCGGCGGAGCCGCGCGAGCCGGCCACGGTCGAAAATCGCACGAACACCGGCGTCTTCTGGCCGACCTGGGTGAACAGCTCGGCGGTGGTCACATCGGCGAGCGACTCGGTCAGCTCGAAATAGCCATGGGCCGCCGCGCCGCGCGCGTGGACCACGCGCTCGGGAATGCGCTCGTGGTCGAAGTGCGTGATCTTCTCGCGCAGGTGGAAGTCCTCGAGCAGCGTGGGGCCGCGCAGGCCGAGCCTGAGGGAGTCGTCGTCCTGCGGAATCTGGAGGCCCTGGTTCGTGGTCAGCGTGCGGTCACGGTTCGAGACGATATTGCCGACCGAGTCCGAGCCGAGCTGCCTGGGCCGCTCGGCCAGCCGGTCTGCCACGGCGCGCTCATAGCTGCCGTCGTTGTTGTTGCCGATGCCCTGCGGCTTGGGAGGCGTGGTGTCGCCCTTCTTTCCGGGTGGCTGGGCGGCGGACGGTGCGGTCTTCTTGGTCATGGGGGGTGCCCTCGGTGGCGGTATGGAGCGGATTGGAGCCCATGGCTTCCGCAGATACCGTGCCACCGGGGGCCGGGCGTGCGCCGGCTCCCCGCCAGGCCGCGCCACGTCTGGAAAGCAGGGATTTTGGGCGACAAAAAAAAAGCCACGATGCGTGCACACCGTGGCTTCCTTTTACATCCGGCTTGTAAAACCGCCTGCCGGTTCCGCCTTATTCCACCGTCACCGATTTAGCCAGATTACGAGGCTTGTCCACGTCCGTGCCGCGTGCGCAGGCCGTGTGATAGGCCAGCAGTTGCAGCGGCACTGTGTGCAGGATCGGCGACAGCGCGCCGTAGTGCTCGGGCAGGCGGATCACCTGGATGCCGTCGGACGACTGGATATGCGTGTCGGCATCGGCAAACACATAGAGCCGGCCGCCGCGCGCGCGCACTTCCTGGATGTTGGACTTCAGCTTCTCCAGCAGCGCGTCGTTCGGCGCCACGGTCACCACCGGCATCGCCTCCGTGACCAGCGCCAGCGGGCCGTGCTTCAGCTCGCCGGCCGGGTAGGCTTCCGCGTGGATATATGAGATTTCCTTGAGTTTCAGCGCGCCTTCCAGGGCGATGGGGTAGTGCAGGCCCCGGCCCAGGAACAGCGCATTCTCGCGGCGCGCAAAGTCTTCCGACCAGGCGATGATCTGCGGCTCCAGCGCCAGCACGCCATGCAGCGCCACGGGCAGGTGGCGCAGGTTGGTCAGCGCGGCGGCCTCTTCGGCCTCGGTCAGCCGGCCGCGCACCTTGGCCAGCGCCAGCGTCAGCATGTACAGCGCGGCGAGCTGGGTCGTAAACGCCTTGGTCGAGGCCACGCCGATCTCGGTGCCGGCACGCGTCAGGAAGCGCATTTCGGTCTCGCGCACCATCGCGCTGGTCGCCACGTTGCAGATGGCCAGCGTGTGGGTGTGGCCGAGGTCGCGGGCATGGCGCAGCGCGGCCATGGTGTCGGCGGTCTCGCCCGATTGGGAGATCACCACCACCAGCGCGCGCGGGTTCGGCACGGTGTCGCGGTAGCGGTATTCGCTGGCCACTTCCACCTGGGTCGGGATCTTCGCCACGGACTCGAGCCAGTACTTGGCCGTGCAGCCCGAGTAGTAGCTGGTGCCGCAGGCCAGGATCAGGACGCTGTCGATTTCGGAAAATACCGAGGCCGCCTTCTCGCCGAACAGTTCAGGCGTGATGGCGACGATGCCTTCCAGCGTGTCGCCCAGCGCGCGCGGCTGCTCGAAGATTTCCTTCTGCATGAAGTGGCGGTACGGGCCCAGCTCGACGGCCGCCGCGTGGGCTTCCACCACGCGTTCCTCGCGCACGACTTCCACGTCGTTCACGTCGCGGATGGTGGCGCCGGCACGGGTCAGCTCCACCACATCGCCCTCTTCCAGATAGACGATGCGGTTGGCAGTGCCGGCCACGGCCAGCGCATCGGAGGCCAGGAAGGACTCGTTCTCGCCCAGCGCCACCACCAGCGGCGAGCCGGCGCGCGCGCCCACCACCACGTCGGGGTTGTCCTTGGCCACCACGGCAATCGCGTAGGCGCCGTGCAGGCGCTTGGTCACCACGCGCACCGAGCCGAACAGATTGCCGCGCGTGGCGCTGCTCGGGTAGGTGTAGGCCTGGTGGATCAGGTGGGCCACCACCTCGGTGTCGGTCTGCGACTCGAAACCGTAGCCCACGGCGCGCAGTTCCTCGCGCAGCGGTTCGTAGTTCTCGATGATGCCGTTATGCACCAGCGCGATGGTCTCGTCCGAGAAATGCGGGTGGGCGTTGACCGTATCGGGCTTGCCGTGCGTGGCCCAGCGCGTGTGGGCAATGCCCAGCGTGCCGGCCAGGCCGGACGACTGCGTCTGCGTGTCCAGATCGGCCACGCGCGAGACGGTGCGCGCGCGCTCCAGCGTCTCGTCGCGCACGATGGCCACGCCGCACGAGTCATAGCCGCGGTACTCCAGGCGACGCAGGCCTTCGATCAGGACCGGAACGATATTGCGCGTGGAAACCGCGCCGACGATGCCACACATCTTGTGAACCCCCCGTTTGGGTTGCGTCGCGCCGCGCGGCGCAACCCGCTGAATGATGATGGCCGGCCCTCCCCGGGCCCGGCCTGACTGACTTTGACTGACTACGCTTACTTCGACTGCTTCGGCTGCTTCACCGGGCGCTGCCACGCGTCCAGCGTCATCTGCTTGGCCCGCGAGAGCGTCAGCTTGCCGGCCGGTGCGTCCTTGGTCAGCGTGGTGCCGGCGCCGATCGTGGCGCCACGGCCCACCGTCACCGGCGCCACCAGCTGCGTGTCCGAGCCGATGAACGCGTCATCCTCGATCACGGTACGGCTCTTGTTCACGCCATCGTAGTTGCAGGTAATGGTACCCGCGCCGATGTTGACGCGCTGGCCCACCGTGGAATCGCCCACATAGGCCAGGTGGTTGGCCTTGCTGTGATCCCCGACCTGGCTGTTCTTCACCTCGACGAAGTTGCCGATATGCACGTCCTCGCCCAGCTCGGTGCCGGGGCGCAGCCGCGCGTACGGCCCGATCCGGCCCGCCGGCCCGATCTTTGCTTCCTCGATGTGGCAGAACGGTTGCACGCGCGCGCCGGCGCCAATGGTGGCATTCCGGATCACGCAATGCGCGCCGATGTGCACGCCATCGTCCAGATGCACGCGGCCTTCGAACACGCAGCCCACGTCGATGGTCACATCGCGTCCGCACGTGAGCTGGCCGCGCACATCGATGCGCGCGGGGTCCGGCAGCGTCACGCCGGCCTCGAGCAGGCGCTGTGCGAGGTTGCGCTGGTGAATGCGCTCCACCTCGGCCAGTTGGACCTTGCTGTTGACGCCCAGCGTCTCCCACAGGGCCGCCGGCTGGGCGGAGACGATCTCCACGCCCTCGTTGGCGGCGCGCTCGATGGTGTCCGTGAGGTAGTACTCACCTTGCGCGTTGTCGTTGCCCAGCGTGGCAAGCCAGCGGCGCAGGTGGCCGGTCGGGCAGACGATGATGCCGGTGTTGATCTCGCGGATGGCGCGGATCTCGTCGCTGGCATCCTTCTGTTCGACGATGCGCACGATGTTGCCGGCGGCGTCACGTACGATGCGCCCGTATCCGGTAGGATCGGGCATCTCGACGGTCAGCACGCCCAGGCGCTCGGCGCCGGCTGCATGGACCAGGGCCTCGAGCGTGGCGGCGGTGGTCAGCGGCACGTCGCCGTAGAGCACCAGCGTGGGCTGGCTGTCATCGAGCAGCGGCAGCGCCTGCATCACGGCGTGGCCGGTGCCAAGTTGCTGGGTCTGCTCGGCGAACGCCACGTCCGGCGCGCCCACCGCCTCGCGCACATGCTCCGCGCCGTGGCCGACCACCACGACGAGGCGCGACGGCGACAGGGTGCGGGCGGTGTCGAGCACATGGGCGAGCATCGGCCGCCCGGCAACCGGGTGCAGGACCTTGGGCAGGGCGGAATTCATCCGTTTTCCCATCCCTGCGGCAAGAATGACGATATTCACAAGGAGGTCCCTAAGTGAGTGTGTCTGATAATAAGCGCGATAACCCGTGCCAAGCGATCTCTTCAATCCCTCCAAACCCTTGTCAGGACTGGGCTGGCGGGCGATCTGCCGGGCGGGAAAACATGCGCGGCGATTTTAGCATGGCGCCTTGCGCCCGACCGCCGGTGGTTTCCGTTTTTCACATTTGGCGGCGGCGCATTTTTGCAGGATTTGCAGCATTTACCGTCGTCCTGGCCCTGGGTGGCTGTAACGCCATGAAACTCGGCTACCAGCAGGGCGACCGGCTCGCCTACTGGTGGGTAGACCGCTATGTGGATGTCACAGACGACCAGGAACCGCCGACCCGCGAGGCCATCGCCCGGTTCTTCTCCTGGCACCGCCGCGCCCAGCTGCCCGAGATCGCCACCGTGCTGACCCGGGTCAAGACCGAGGTGGCCGGCCCGGTGGATCCGTCGATGGTGCGCCACGCGCGCGAAGACACCCAGCGGCTGGGCCGCCAGGCCTTCGAGAACGCCATCCCCGACCTGGCCGACCTGATGCTGACGCTGACGCCTGAGCAGATCCAGCGCATGGAGTCGAAATTCGGCGAAAGCAATGCCAAATATCGCAAGGAATTCCTGAAATCGGACCCGCAGGCGCGCACAAACGCCCGTTTCGACAAGGTCATGGACTATGCCAAGCTGGTATATGGCAAGTTCTCGGACGATCAGGAGCAGAAGATCCGCGCCGCAATGGCGCCGTACATGCAGGGCGCCGACGCCCGCTACGCGGAGCGCGTAAAGCGGCAGCAGGAATGGCTGGCGATTGCCCGGGAGGTCTCGACGACCCATCCGCCCAAGGCGCAGGTGGAAGACATGCTGCGCAAGTACGCCGACCATTGGCAGCGCCCGGCCGCCGAGCGCACGCAGATCCGGCAGGCCAACGAGGCCGGGGTGGACCTGACCGTGACCATCGCCAACCTGACCACCCCGGCGCAGAAGGCCCACGCCGTGGACCGCTTCCAGAAATGGATCGACGATGCCCGCTCGCTGATGCGCGAGGCCGGCCCGTCGCAGGCGTCTAAATAAGGGGGCTGGCCGGGTTATCGGCGCTGGGGATCTTCTCCGCCAGCTTGTCGAACCGGACGAACTCCATCCGGTTCGGCTCGGCGCTGCCGGTGAAGGTCAGCGCCTGCTGGGTGAAGGTGGTCTCGCCGAACAGCGAGGCCTCGTCCACCTTGGCCAGGCCGGTGGCCAGCCCGGTGAACGGGAACAGCTCGGTATCGGCCAGGTGCGACGGCACCACGTTGCGCAGCGACGCGAAGATATTGTCGATGCGGCCCGGGTTCTCGCGCTCCCAGCCCTGCAGCATCTCGCTGACCTTCTTGCGCTGGAGGTTCTCCTGCGAGCCGCACAGGTTGCAGGGGATGATCGGGTAGGCCATGGCCCGCGCGTAGGACGCAATGTCCTTCTCCGCGCAATACGCCAGCGGCCGGATCACGATGTGCTGGCCGTCATCGGTGGACAGCTTGGGCGGCATCGCCTTCATCTTCCCGCCGAAGAACATGTTCAGGAAGAAGGTCTGGACGATGTCGTCCCGATGGTGGCCCAGCGCGATCTTGTTGGCGCCCAGCTCCTTGGCCGTGCGGTAGATCACGCCCCGGCGCAGCCGCGAGCACAGCGAGCAGGTGGTCTTGCCCTCGGGCACCTTCTCCTTGACGATCGAATACGTATCCGCCTCGACGATCACATATTCCACGCCGGTGGACTTCAGGTACTCGGGCAGGATGTGTTCCGGGAAACCTGGCTGCTTCTGGTCCAGGTTCATCGCGATCAGCTTGAAGTTGATGGGCGCGCGCTTCTGGAGCGCCATCAGGACCGACAGCATGGTGTACGAGTCCTTCCCGCCACTCATGCAGACCAGCACGGTGTCGCCGTCCTCGATCATGCCGAAATCGCCGATGGCTTTGCCGGTCAGCGACTGGAGGCGGGTTTCGAGGCGATAGAAGTTAGCGGAGTGACTCATAAGACATACCTGATGCGGGGCGCGGGCCTTGGGAAGCCCGTCGGATGGCCCTGTCGGACGGGCCCGTATTCTACTTGACGTGGAACACCTCGACGCCGACCGAATCGCAATCCGGGTAGACATCGGGCTTTTCCGTGGAAACGCGCACGGCGCGCACCTTGGGATGCTTCAGCATGGCACGCGCCACGTCGTCGCACAGCGTTTCCTGCAGGTGGATGTGGCCCTGGGCCATGCGCGCAGCCACGGTGCTGCGCATGAAGTCGTAGTCCACCACTTCGTCGAGCTTGTCGGCCTGCGGCGTGCTCTGGGCCAGCGGCACGAACAAGTCGATATTGACCAGCACGCGCTGCTCGCCCTTCTTCTCGAATTCGTGCACGCCGATATTGATCTGCACTTCGTAATTGCGCAGGAACAGGCGGCGGCAGTCTTGCAGACTGGGGTGGGAAAGCGCGGCAAAGGTCATGGTGGGGCGTCGGGCAGGTGCTGCGGTAAATCGGAAAAAGCTTGAAAAAGACCGGGGATCGGGATTACTCGGTCAGGAACATCACGTCGCGGGCCAGCGGCATCAGGTGCTGGCCGCCATCCACATACAGCGTGGTGCCGGTCACGGCCTGGGCACCGGCGAGGTAGGCCACAGCCTGGGCGATGTCGTCCGGCGTGGACGACTTGCCGAGTGGCGTCATGCCATGCGCGCGGACGAAGCCGGGGTCGGACTGCTCGCCGGACACCAGCGTGATGCCGGGCGCCACGCCCACCACCCGCAGCCGGGGCGCCAGCGCCTGGGCCAGCTGCACCGTGGCGGTCTGCAGCGCGGCCTTGGACAGCGTGTACGACAGGAAGTCCGGGTTCAGGTTGTTGAGCTTCTGGTCGAGCAGGTTGATCACCACGCCGCGTTGGGCGGTCTGGTTGCCATCGGCGCCAAGCGCCTTGTGCATCTCACGCGCCAGCAGCAGCGGCGCGGCCACGTTGGTGCGCATGTGGGTGTCGAGCGAGGCGTAGGAGAAGCTCGTCGCCACGTCGTACTGGAACAGCGAGGCGTTGTTGACCAGGCAGGTCGGCACGCCGAGCGCGTCGGCGCAGGCGGCGATCAGCTTGGCGGTGGCCGCTTCGTCGGACAGGTCGGCCTGCAGCACGGCAGCCCGGCGGCCCAGGCCGCGGATCTGCGTGGCGAGCGTCTCGGCTTCGTCGCGCGAGCGGTTGCAGTGGATCGCCACGTCCCAGCCTCGCGTGGCAAGTTCCAGCGCGATGGCACGGCCCAGGCGGCGTGCGCCGCCGGTCACGAGGGCGACGCCGCGCGCGGCGGCAGGATGGGCGCCGGAGGCGCCAGCAGTCAGGGAATCTGGCATTGCTACAATTCGCGGTATGCAGAAAGTCGCTAGTCTACCCCTTCCCCCCGCCGACGCGCTGGACGCCTCCGCGGCCCTGACCACCTGTATTGGCGACGCCATCGAGGCCGCCGACGGCTGGATCGGCTTCGATCGCTACATGGCGCTGGCGCTCTACGCCCCCCGGCTCGGCTACTACAGTGGCGGCGCCGCCAAGTTCGGCCGCGATGCCCGGGACGGCAGCGACTTCATCACCGCCCCGGAGCTGACCCCCTTCTTCGCCCGCACGCTGGCACGCCAGTTCGCGCCGCTGATCGCCATGGACCTGCCGCGCGTGCTCGAATTCGGCGCCGGTACGGGCCGGCTCGCGGCGGACCTGCTGCTCGCCCTGGAAACCGAAGGTGCGCTGCCCGAGACCTACCAGATCGTCGAATTGTCGGGCGAGCTGCGCGTGCGCCAGCAGGAAACGCTGGCCGCCCGCGCGCCGCATCTGGCTGGCCGCGTGCAGTGGCTGGACGAACTTCCTGCGCAATTCGAAGGGGTTATCGTCGGCAACGAGGTGCTCGACGCCATGCCGGTGCGCCTGTTCGCGCGCCTGGGCGGCCGCTGGCACGAGCGCGGCGTGGCGCTGGCCGACGGCAAGTTCACGTTCGAGGACCGTCCGCTGGCGGACAACGCCATCCCCGACGCCCTGCGCGCGCTGCCAGGCGACCACGACATGGTCACCGAAACCCATGCCGAGGCCGAAGGCTTCACGCGGGCGGTGGGCGCGATGCTGACGCGCGGCGCTGCCTTCTTCATCGACTACGGCTTCCCGGCGGCCGAGTACTACCATCCGCAGCGCGCCGAGGGCACGCTGATGTGCCACTACCGCCACCACGCGCACCCCGATCCGTTCCTGTACCCGGGGCTGCAGGACATCACCGCGCACGTCAATTTCAGCGGCATCGCCGAGGCGGCGGTGGACGCAGGGCTGTCCGTGGCCGGCTTCGCCTCGCAGGCGCGCTTCCTGATGAATGCCGGGATCACCGAGCTGCTGATGGAACTGGACCCGACCGACGCCCGCGCCTTCCTGCCCCACGCCAACGCGGTGCAGAAGCTGCTGTCCGAGGCCGAGATGGGCGAGCTGTTCAAGGTGATCGTGCTCACGCGCGGCCTGGATGACGCGCTGCCGCTGGCAGGCTTCGCACGCGGCGATCGCGTTCACGCACTCTGAGGAACAGCCGCCATGCTGCGCTGGACATTCACCATCTTCCTCTGCGTGATCGTGCTCTCGGCCTCGCTGCCGTGGCTGCAGAAGATCGGCCTGGGGCGCCTGCCGGGCGACGTGCGCTTCCGGCTATTCAAGCGCGAGTTCGTGCTGCCGTTCGCCTCGACGATCCTGCTGTCGCTGATCGCGCTGGCGATTGGCAAGCTGCTGTAGGGGAAGCCCGTCAGGCGGGCTCCGCGCCCAGTCCCAATTGCTCCGCCACCGCCGCGATGCGGGCCTTGTGGACGCGTTCCTTGATCAGATCGGGCCGGTCCGCGCAGGCCTTGGCAATCGCGCCGGCATCGACAGAGGCCGCGGCCGCCCGCGCCGCCAGCAGGCGTTCGGTCTGCGGATAATCGCGATCCTCGAAACCCAGCCGGCCGCGCGCGTCGGCCTCGCAGGCCCGCAGGGCCTCCGCGAAGCGGTCCGGCTTGCGCAGCGCGTCGCAGCGCTCCACCAGCCGGGTCAGCGCGGCGGCGCCGAATTCCATCGATCGATGGATATTGCCGTGCTCGCGCGCCACCAGCACTGCCAGGTCGCGGCAGTCGTTCGGCACGCGCAGCCGCTCGCAGACGGCCTCGAGCAGCTTCACGCTGCGCTGCTCATGGCCGATGTGGCGCGGCAGCACGTCCGCCGGCGTGGTGCCCTTGCCGAGGTCGTGGACCAGCGCCGCGAAGCGGATCGGCAGCGACGCGCCCGTCGCGGCCGCATGATCGACCACCATCATCACGTGCACGCCCGTGTCCACCTCGGGGTGATACTCGGCGCGCTGCGGCACGCCCCAGAGCCGGTCCAGCTCCGGCAGCAGCCGCGCCAGCGCGCCGCATTCGCGCAGCACGTCGAACATCCGGGACGGCTTCGCCTCCATCAGCCCGCGCGCCAGTTCCTGCCACACGCGCTCCGGCACCAGCGCATCGACCTCGCCCGCCTCGACCATCGCGCGCATCAGCGCCACGGTCTCGGGCGCCACGGAGAAATCATGGAAGCGCGCGGCAAACCGCGCCGCGCGCAGAATGCGCACCGGGTCTTCGGCAAAGGCATCGGAGACATGCCGGAACAGCCGCGCGGCCAAATCGCGCTGGCCGCCATACGGGTCGATGACCGGGCCGACCAGTTGGCCGGCATCGTCCACGGCCTGCGCCATCGCGTTGATGGTCAGGTCGCGCCGGACCAGGTCGTCTTCCAGCGTGACATCGGGCGCGCAGTAGAACGCGAAGCCCTTGTAGCCGGCAGCCGTCTTGCGCTCGGTACGCGCGAGCGCGTACTCCTCCTTGGTGCGCGGATGCAGGAAGACCGGGAAGTCCTTGCCCACGGGCTTGTAGCCGGCCGCCTCCATCTCGGCCGGCGTGGCGCCCACCACCACGTAGTCGCGGTCCTGGCTTGGCTTGCCCAGCAACTGGTCGCGGATGGCGCCGCCCACGGCATAGACCTGCATGAAATTCCTAGTGATGGATGATGATGGCGTCCGGATGGTCCGGCACGGTGCGGTACGGCTCGTCGTCGGCCAGGAAATCGCGTTCCTCGCGCGCGGCGGCGATCCATTCTTGCATGGCCGGCAGGGCGAGGATGAAATCGGCGTATTGCTTGGCCGCGTCGGGCAGGTGGATGCCGTAGGTGGCGAAGCGCGAGACCACGGGCGCGTAGAACGCGTCCGCCACCGTGAAGGTGCCGAACAGGAACGGGCCTTCGGCGCCAAAGCGCGTGCGCAGGTCGGTCCAGATCGCGGCGATGCGCTCCACCTCGCGCTGCACGGCCACGTTCCAGCCGCAGCCGGGCAGCACGGCGGTCACGTTCATCGGCAGCTGGTTGCGCACGTTGGCGAAGCCCGAATGCATCTCGGCGCAGACCGAACGGGCCAGCGCGCGCGCAGCGGGGTCGGCCGGCCAGAGGGCCTTCTCGGGGAAGCGTTCAGCCAGGTATTCCGAGATCGACAGGGAATCCCAGACCGTGATGTCGCCATCCACCAGCGTCGGCACCTTGCCGGCCGGCGAGTACTGGGCGATCTGCGCGGCGAAGCCGGGCGTGCCCAGCCGCACGGGAATCTCCTCGAACGCGATGCCAGCCTGGCGCAGCAGCAGCCAGGGGCGCAGCGACCAGGACGAGTAGTTCTTGTTGCCGATGACGAGTTTCATCGCGAATCCTTGGGGGGGGCGGGGGAGGGAAAATGGCCTGAACCGATGATTCTAGCCATTGGGCCGCGCCACCTCCAAATGAATTGCGCTCGCAAGGCTGTGAGCGCAAGTCACATCGGCGTCGGAGGGGGCGGCCTGGCGGTGTCAGCGATGCACGCTCTCCCGCATGGCCTGGAGTGCCGCCTCGCGGTTGCGGCCACCCAGCACATCGGTCATCACGGACTCCAGGCTGGACGGCTCCAGGCCGAGTTCGGCTGACATCGGCGCGTGCAGCACGTTGTCCAGCCGCATCGAGTCCAGGTTATCGCGCGACATGACCGGCCCGCCGGGCATGTGTTCGAGCACGGCCGCCTGCACGCGCGCGAGCGCATCAGGCAGCGCGATCACCGGGCGCGGATGGCCCGACGCCCGCCCCGCGAAGCGCACCAGCTCCTCGAGCGTATAGACCTGCGGCCCGCCCACCTCGTAGACCTGGCCCACCGTGGCCGGATTGACCATCGCGCGCAGGAAAGCCTCCACCACATCCATCACGAACACCGGCTGGAAGCGCGCCTGGGCGCAGGCCAGCGGCACCACCGGCGCCATCTGCTGCATCTGGGCGAACAGGTTCAGGAAGTGGTCGTCCGGCCCGAACACCACCGACGGCCGCATGACGGTCCAGTCGAGCCCGCTCTCGCGCACCACGCGCTCGCCCTCGCCCTTGCTGCGCAGGTACATCGACGGCCCCTGCGGGTCCGCGCCGAGCGCGCTCATGTGGATCAGCCGGCGAACGCCGGTGCGCTGGCAGGAAGCCACGATCTGGCGCGGCAGGTCCACATGCGCGGCGGCGAACTGGGGGCCATATGGGTCGCCCCGGTCGCCATGCAGCACGCCAACGAGATTGACCACAATGCCATCCATGCCGACCGAGCCGATGGCGTCGTCCAGCGCGGCGGCATCGGCCAGGCCCAGCTCGCACACCTCCACGCGCGGCAGCAGCAACAGGTGCTGGGCATGCTCGGCATGGCGCGTGCCCACCAGGATGCGCTCGGGCGCGATGGGGCTGTCGGGATTGGTGGCGGGGTTGCGCGGCACCCCGGAGGCGGAGGCCGCGCCGGCAAGGCGGGAGACGAGGTGGCTGCCGATGAATCCGGCGCCACCGATCACAAGGACATTGCTGGTCAGCATGGTGGGCTCCGTGACGGTCACGTAACGCTGGCATCTCACGATGCGCGCCCGGGGTCACGGCGCCCCCTGCTGGCCCCGCTTACATCAAGGCAGGCTGGTGGTCGTGATCGAGGACGGTGCGACTGTTCCCAGGCGGTCTTTGAGAGACTGGGGCCGGCCGCTCATCAATGCAGCATAGTACGTAGCGTTGGAAAGCACATTCTTGACATAAGTTCGCGTTTCCGTGAACGGAATCGTCTCTGCAAAGATCGCGCCTTCCACCGGCCGGGACAGGCTGCTGCGCCAGTTCTTGGGCCGCCCCGGGCCGGCGTTGTAGCCCGCCGAGGCCAGGGTCCACGAGCTGTCCAGGTCCGTCAGCACCATGCTCATGTAGCTGGTGCCGAGCAGGATGTTGATATTGGGGTCACTCATCATCGACGGCGAAAAGTCGGTCATGCCGATCTTGCGCGCCACGAACTTGGCCGTGGCCGGCATCACCTGCATCAGGCCATGCGCGCCGGCCGACGAGCGCGCATTCATGATGAAGCGCGATTCCTGGCGGATCAGGCCATAGGCCCAGGCCATGTCCAGGCCCACGTCATCGGTCGCGCGCTGCATGATGTCCCGGTACGGCATCACAAAGCGCAGCGAGAAATCGTGCTCCGCCTTGGTGCGGTCGGCCGTGTTGACGGTGCGGTCGAGCAGTTCGATCTTGCGCGCGTACTCGGCGGCGGCCAGCAGTTCGCGGTCGCTCATGCTGCGCAGCTCCCAGTTCCACTCGCGATTGCCTTCAAAGCGCAGGTTCAGTTCATAGAACTTCTGCGCGCGCACGAAGCCGGGCCGCGTACGCATGGCCATGGCCTCGGCATCCGAGACCGTGGTGCGCGCCGGCAGCGTGATGCGGTTGCCAAGTTCCTCGGTGGCCAGCTGGCCGTAGAAGTTGAACTGGCCGGCGATGGTCTGGAACTGCGTCTGCGCGTCCGCGGTACGGCCATCGGCCTTGAGCGCGCGGGCGTACCAGTAGATCCATGCCGGGTCCTTGGTGCGCAGCTCGGGGCGCATCAGTTCCACGGCCTGGCGCACCTGCTTCCAGTCGCCCTGGCGCAGCGCGGCGCGCACGCGCCATTCCTGCGATTCGTCGGACAGCCACTGGTTGCCGCCCAGCGTCATCTGGTTCTTGTAGTAGCCAGCCGCTTCCGGCATCAGCTTCTTGGCCGCGTACTGGCCGATCACGCCCCAGCCGGCGCCCTGCTCGTCGCGTGACAGCGCGCCGCCCGTGGCGGTCAGGTAGGCGGCAGCCTGGGCCGGATCGCTGCGGGCCATCTTGACCACGGTGGCCAGCGTGTCACTGTCCACGCGCGCCCCCGGCGCCGTGGGCGCCGATGGTGTATCCGGCACGGTTGCGGCGATCTTTGCCGCCAGCGTGGTGAAATTCAGCTCGAGCGCCTGGCGTGCCTGGAACGCCACGTCGCTGCGCTGGATCTGCTGGCTCTGGGCCAGGTAGCTGATCAGGTCGACGCAGCCCTCGCCGTAGTAGCGCGGGTCCGCCAGCACCGCGCGGGATTCGGCGGCCACGTTCTTGCCCTTGAGCGCACTCGACAGCAGCGCGTAGCACTCCACCTGCGTGTCGTCCTTGAGCACGAACTGCGGGTATTCGACGTCGAAGTTCGCCCAGTCGCGCTTCTTGCCCAGCACCAGCAGCCAGTCGTTGCGCATCCGGTCGGCAATCGCCTCGCCCTGGTAGCGCTTCAGGAACACGCGCACCTGCTCGTCGGGCGCGTCGATGCGGGCCAGGCCGCTGGCATCGAACATCTGCGGCTTGATGCGGAAATACTCCACGTACGACGGAATTGGGTAGTCCACCAGCGTGGCCGAGATGGCGGCCGTGCGGTCCACATCGTTCTTGCGGGCGGCCTCGCGCAGCGCGACAAAGGCCTCGTCCGGATTGCTGGGGATGGTCAACGCGGCCGGCTGCGGCGCCGGGCGCTTCTGGGCGTAGGCCGGCGTGGCCAGCAATGCACCTGTCAACGCCCCCAGCCCTGCCAGCCACGCGGCGCGTTGCGCACGGCGCAGATATACTCCCTTCGGCATTCTTGCTATCCCTTGTTGGTCCGCGCGCGGCGCCGGGATTCCCGGTCGCGCCCCGCGCGTGTTGGTATTCGGATGTCGATCCATCGATCGATCGCGGTGCCGGCCATTATTGCACGCCATGCAGCCTGAACAGGCCCCAGACAACGGGGCAGAAAACCTGCCATTCCTCGAAGAGCGCCGCGCGCTGCGCCGGCGGCTGCTCGCGCTGCGCGCCGGCCTGCCGGATCGCGCCAATGCCGACGCGCGCATCGGCGCCGCGCTGGCGCCCCTGCTCGAACGCCTTGGCGCGCGGCGCGTGGGCTTCTACTGGCCGATCCAGGGCGAATTCGACGCACGCGCCGTCATCGCCCAATGGCTGGACGGCATGCCGGGCCGCCAGGCCGCGCTGCCCGTGGTCAGCCGCCCCGGCACGCCGCTGGACTTCCACGCCTGGACGCCCGAGACGACAATGCGCGCCGGCCACTACGACATTCCCGTGCCCGATGGCACCGAGGCCGTGTTGCCCGACGCGCTGCTCATTCCCTGTGTCGGTTTCAGCCGCGATAAGTTCCGCCTCGGCTACGGCGGCGGCTTCTATGACCGCACGCTGGCGGCCCGCGCAGACACCCCAGTGGCGATCGGCATCGGCTTCGCGGCCTGCGAGATTCCCTTGCAGGCCCAGCCGCACGACCTGCCAATGGACTGGATCGTCACCGAAGGCGGCGCGTTTTAAGCGTTCGCTTCCCCTAGCAATTCGTCCACCAGCGCGCGCATCTTGCGCCAGTGCGACCCTTCCCAGAACACCCGCCGGCAGTGCGTGCAGGTAACAAAGCGCGCGTGCCGCGCCAGCACGCCCTCGGGCACGCGGCCATCCACGTCAGACTTGTCGATCCGGTGCAGCGGCACGTTGCAGTCCAGGCACAGCGCGAACGGCCGCGCGCTGCGGGCCAGGTCCAGCCGCCGGAAGACCTCCCGCACCTGGAGCGACGACTTGATCGCCCGCACATAGCAGCCGTGCGTCACCCCACGCCGCTTGAGCAGTTCGCGGTCGCGCGTGAGCACGATGCGGCCCTCCTCGGCGGCAATCCGCGCGATCTCGCTGTCTTCGAAATGATTGTCGTAGAGCGTGTCGAAGCCGGTCATGCGCAGCAGGTGCGCCAGGCCGCCCAGGTGGGCATCGGCAACGAAACGGGTCTCGCGCAGTGGCTGATCGCGCACGCGGAGCAGGGGCGAGATGTCGAACGCCTCGAAGGTGGGATAGACGGCCACGCGGTCGCCGTCCTGCAGGGGGCGGTCGAACGGCACCGATTCGCCATTGACCAGGATCAACTCCACCTCGGTGTGCGGCACGCCAAGCGCCTCGATCATGTGCTTGACCGTGGCCGCGCGGGCGCAGGGCACGACGATGTCCTGGTGGCGTCGGGTGCGCGCCAGGAAATCGTTCAGCTCCTCGTAGAAGCGGAAGGTGGCGGTGACGGTGGCGGGAACCATGGGGCGCAGTATGCCCCCATGACCCCGTCCGATGGAAGTTACAGCTTCAGACGTTCCCAGACCGCCTTGGTGGCGCCGGCCGCGTTGAGCGTGTAGAAGTGCAGGCCCGGCACGCCGGCTGCCAGCAGCCGCTCGCAGAGACCCGTCACCACGTCCAGGCCGAATGCGCGGATGGACTCCCGGTCGTCGCCGAACGACTCCAGCCGCTTGGCCACCCAGCGCGGTACTTCGGCACCGCACATTTCCGAAAAACGCATCAGTTGCGAGTAGTTCGTGATCGGCATGATGCCCGGCACGATCGGCACGTCCACGCCCTGCGCGCGCACCTCGTCCACAAAGCGGAAGTAGGCGTCGGCATTGTAGAAGTACTGGGTGATCGCCGAATCGGCGCCTGCACGGACCTTGCGGACGAAATTGTCGAGGTCGTGGCGCGGCGACTTGGCCTGCGGGTGGTACTCGGGGTACGCCGCCACCTCGATGTGGAACCAGTCGCCGGTCTCGGCGCGGATGAATTCCACGAGTTCGTTGGCGTATCGGAATTCGCCGATTTCGCCCATGCCGGACGGCATGTCGCCACGCAGCGCGACGATATGGCGGATGCCGCCGTCGCGGTACGTCTTCAGGATCTGGCGGATGCTGTCGCGCGTGGAGCCCACGCACGAGAGGTGCGGCGCGGCCTCGATGCCGTCACGCTGGATCTCCAGCACGGCGTCCAGCGTGCCCTGCTGCGTGGTGCCGCCGGCGCCGAACGTCACCGAGATGTACTTGGGTTGCAGCGGAGCCAGCTGCGCGCGCGTGTTGCGCAGTTTCTCCGTGCCTTCCGCCGTCTTCGGCGGGAAGAATTCGAAGCTGTAGTAGCGGTCTGTCATGCGAATAAAGTCTCAGTCGCGGTCGCCGAGCAACAGGCTCGACAGCACCCACGAGATCACGCTGTACAGGATGGAGCCCAGCAGCGCGGCGCCGAAGCCCTGCACCACGAAGCCCGACAGCAGGTTGCCGACGAACAGGAACAGCAGCGCGTTGATGACGAAGATGAACAGGCCCAGCGTCAGCAGCGTGACCGGCAGCGTCAGAATGACCAGGATAGGCCGGATCAGCGTGTTGACGAGGCCCAGCACCAGCGCGGCGATCATCGCCGAGCCAAACCCGCCCAGCGAGATGCCGGAGATGACGCTTCCGACCAGGAACAGCGAGGCGGCGTTGATGATCCAAACGGCCAACAGTCTCATTGCGACTCCTTTTCCCTTTTCCAGGTTGCCTGTCGAATTCCCCCTCCCCGCGCACGGGAGAGGGGGACACCTCCCGCCAATCAATAGCGGTAGTGGTCGGCCTTGTACGGACCCTGCTTCTGCACGCCGATGTAGGCGGCCTGCTGGTCGGTCAGCTCGGTCAGCTGCGCGTTCAGCTTCTTCAGTTGCAGGCGCGCCACCTTCTCGTCCAGGTGCTTCGGCAGCGTGTACACGCCCACCGGGTACTTGCCGCTGTCACGCTCGGCCCACAGTTCGATCTGGGCGATGGTCTGGTTGGCGAACGAGCTGCTCATCACGTACGACGGGTGGCCCGTGGCGCAGCCCAGGTTCACCAGGCGGCCCTTGGCCAGCAGGATGATCTTCTTGCCGTCCGGGAATACCACGTGGTCCACCTGCGGCTTGATCTCGTCCCACTGGTACTTTTCCACCGAGGCGATGTCGATCTCGTTGTCGAAGTGACCGATGTTGCAGACGATGGCCTGGTCCTTCATCTTGACCATGTGGTCATGCGTGATGACGTGGTAGTTGCCGGTGCAGGTGACGAAGATGTCGCCGTGCTCGGCGGCGTAGTCCATGGTCACCACGCGGTAGCCTTCCATGGCAGCCTGGAGCGCGCAGATCGGGTCGATCTCGGTCACCCAGACCTGGGCCGACAGCGCGCGCAGGGCCTGGGCGCTGCCCTTGCCCACGTCACCGTAGCCAGCCACCACGGCCACCTTGCCGGCGATCATCACGTCCGTGGCACGCTTGATGCCGTCCACGAGCGATTCCCGGCAACCGTACAGGTTGTCGAACTTGCTCTTGGTCACCGAGTCGTTCACGTTGATGGCCGGGAACTTCAGTTCGCCGCGCTGTGCCATCTGGTACAGGCGGTGCACGCCGGTGGTGGTTTCCTCGGTCACGCCACGGATGGCGGCCAGGTTACGGCTGTACCAGCTCGGGTCCTTGGCCAGCTTTTCCTTGATGGCGGCGAACAGGTAGGTTTCTTCCTCGCTGGTCGGCTTGGCGATCAGCGACGCATCCTTCTCGGCACGGGCGCCCAGGTGCAGCAGCAGCGTGGCGTCGCCACCGTCGTCCAGGATCATGTTCGGCGTGCCGCCGTCGGCCCAGTCGAAGATGCGGTGCGTGAAGTCCCAGTATTCCTTGAGCGACTCGCCCTTGAACGCGAAAACCGGCACGCCGGACGCGGCGATGGCGGCGGCGGCGTGGTCCTGCGTCGAGAAGATGTTGCACGAGGCCCAGCGCACGTCGGCGCCCAGTGCCACCAGCGTCTCGATCAGCACGGCGGTCTGGATGGTCATGTGCAGCGAACCGGCGATGCGGGCGCCCTTGAGCGGCTGCGCGGCGGCGAATTCGTCACGGATGGCCATCAGACCCGGCATTTCGGTCTCGGCGATGGCGATTTCCTTGCGGCCCCAGCCGGCCAGGCCGATGTCGGCCACGAGGTAGTCTTGCTTGAGTTCGGTCACAGCGTTCATGTTTCACTCCGGTGAAGAGTGGCACGCAGGTGACGAGGGGGGACAACGGCCGCATCCCGCGCGAATTGCGGAACGGGCGGATAGGTCGACTCGCCTCCGTGCGGACCACGGATCAGCGAGCGCCGTTGAAACATTCCGAGCCTGGCGGATGAGGGCCATCCGTTGCAACGCTCCTCGGACGGACAGGAGTGTACCATTTCTGGCGCAAAAGACGCTATGAGGGGCCAGCACAAGCCAATCGCACCTGTACCGCTTTGTTGGTGACCAGGGCCGGCTCCGTCGCAAGAACGAGTGATTTTTCTCCGCCACTTTTTAGCCCGACCAAGCCCTCTTGCAGGATCTGCCGGACCCCCGCCCGGTTTACGCTGCTGGTGTATGTTGCCAGCGCCGAGAGACAGCCACATTCGCCAATGGGTTTACGCAACTGAATGGTGGTATTGGCCAGCACCACATTGGATGCCGTCGCCGTCTTCGTTTCCTTTATCGCCACGCAGGCGGACAAATCATTCTGAAATGTAATTTTCTCAACATCCGCGGCGGAGGCTATACCAACGAATGTCGCCAACACGATGAACGGGATCAGGTTACGCACGCGTGCCCCCGTTCGTCGCGCGTCCCGGAACATACTTGACGCTCAGAATGAAATGGCTCCGCTGGCTTGTCGCGCGCGCTCGCAGGATCGCGAAGAACCGTGGCTCCACTTCAATACATCCGTGGCTGTAGCCTTTAGTGGAATCGTGTATATAAAAACCGGCCCGTTTGGGCGTGCATGCCTTGCTCGTCTTGATGTCGGCGGGTTCCAGTCTTGCCCGGTTCCGCCCCCAGTTTGCCCAATAGGTTTCGCACATTCCGGCATCGGCTCCCCGCGGAATCCTTTGGACACCCCATCCAGGCGACAAGTTACATTGCCCGGTGCCGTCGTCCTTCGCAACACCAAGATCCGTAACAAGCACTTTATACATGCCCTCGGGAATCGGCCCGCTGTCCTTGACACATTGGTTGTTTGGGTGCTGGTGGCCAGCGAGTCCCGTAGTTGCCTTGAACGTTCCCGAGCCGATCCATGACAACACCTGTCCATCGAACTTCATGTCTGGAATCACAAGCATCTCCCTGAACCAATCGTTGGCGACGGCGTGCCGCCATTCCGAGTGATAAAAGAGGCCCATTGTTCAGCGACGCTTTCTTCACATCAATCGCCGAAGCCCTAAAATTGCCGGATTGCGTGAGAATCGTTCCAGTGGTTCCTTCCAGATTACCGACTTTCCTGCCCGCCCATATGCTTTCCACGCCACCCCGCACGCTGACCATCGCCGGTTCCGACTCCGGCGGCGGTGCCGGCATCCAGGCAGACCTGAAGACTTTCAGCGCACTCGGCTGCTTCGGCATGAGCGCGATCACCGCCATCACGGCGCAGAACACGCTCGGCGTGACCGGCGTGCACGCCATTCCGGCCGACATGGTGGCCGCCCAGATCGATGCCGTCGCCACGGACATCGGCGTGGACGCCGCCAAGACCGGCATGCTCGGCACGGCCGCCATCGTCGAGGCCGTGGCCGAGGCGGTGGACCGGCACGGCATCCGCCAGTTGGTGGTGGACCCGGTGATGATTTCCACCTCGGGCGCCACACTTTCCGACGACGCCACCAGCCAGGCCATGGTGCGGCTGCTGTTCCCGCGTGCGCTGGTGGTCACGCCCAACCTGCCGGAAGCCTCGTACCTGCTCGGCCGCCGCATCGCGCGCCGCTCGGACATGGAAACCGCCGCCGCGGACCTGCTCGCGCTGGGCTGCCAGGCCGTGCTGCTCAAGGGCGGCCATCTGGAAGACGATCGTAAAGCCGATCGGGACGATGGCCTGGACGGACGGGGGCTGGATGACCTGCTGATGCTGGCCGACGGCACGGTGCGCGTGTTCACCCATCCGCGCATCGACACGCCGAACCTGCACGGCACCGGCTGTACGCTGGCGGCCGCCATCGCCGCGCAACTGGCCCGTGGCGACGCGCTGGCCGACGCCATCAGCACCGCGCTGGACTACGTCGCGCAGGCCATCGCCGCCGGGGCCCGCCTGCGCATCGGGGCCGGCAACGGCCCGCTGAACCATGCCTTCGCGCCGCGCGCGCTGGGCTGAGGACCGACCATGCAGACTTTGAGCGATATCGACCTGCGCACCGATCCGGCCGCGGCCCGCTATATCAAGGAGGAAGTGGTCCAGGTGACGTTTGCCGCAGAGCCCGGCGAGCTGGTGAGCCGGGAAGGCCCCAACCGCTACCAGCCCGGCGACGCCATCGTGACCGGCGCCACGGGCGACCGCTGGGTGGTCTCGCGCGACCGCTTCGACGCGCGCTACCTGCCCGTGGACGGCGGTGGCTGGCGCAACCGGCCGGTGCCGGTGCTGGCGAAGGAGATGGCGGCGCCGTTCGCCATCGCGCGCTCGGCCGGGGGCGACGTGCTGACCGGCAAGGCCGGCGACTGGCTGATGCAATACGCGCCCGGCGACTATGGCATCACCGAGCGCGCGCGCTTCCTGGCGGTGTACCGCCGAATGGAGGACTAGGCGGACTTAGTTGCCGCCGGCCAGCTGCACGAGCTTGAACGCGGCGCGGGCCACGCACACCACGGTGCCGGCCGCGTCACGCGCCTCGCCTTCGCAGAAGGCGATCTTGGCGCCGCGCCGGATGCAGCGCGACTCGAAGGTCAGTTCGCCGCGCGCGGCGGCGAGGAAATGCGTGGACATGTCGATGGTGATCACGCCCACATCGAGCGGCGAGTAGGAGCGCGCCGCGCCGCTGAGCGTGAAATCGAGCACGGCCATCAGCGTGCCGCCGTGCACATCGCCCCGGCTGTTCACGAGCGACGGATTGGCCGGCAGGCGCGTGCGGCACATCCCCTCTTCCATATGTTCCGGCTGCAGGCCCAGATGCCGCATCAGCGGAATGTCGATGCCGAAATACGGCTTTTCCGGCGTGCCAGGGGCGGCGGGCTTGATCTCGTTCACGGCTGTTTCCTCTCTGCTCCGGGTTCCGTATGGCGGAACCTCGATCCATTGTGTCGGTGGAGCGGAGAGGATATGCGGATTTCAGGGGCCGTGCCAGCCGGCTGGGCGGTCAGCGCCCAAACAATGCGGTAAGGGAGGCCACCGCCGCCGGCACGTCGCTGGCCTCGGTAACCGCCCGCACCACGGCGGCGCTGCCGACGCCCACGTCGAGCACCTCGCGCAGGTTGCTCCCGTTGACCCCGCCAATGCCCACCAGCGCGGGCACCACCGGCTGCATCAGCGCCACATAGGCCCGGAAGCGGCCCATGCCCTGCGGCGCGGTCGGCATGACCTTGGTCGTGGTCGGGAAAATGGCCCCGAGCGCCAGATAGCTGGGGCCGATGGCGGCCACGCGCAGCATCTCGGCGTAGCCGTGCGTGGACACGCCCAGGCGCAGCCCGGAGGCGCGAATCGCCTCGAGGTCGGCCTCGTCGAGATCTTCCTGGCCCAGATGGATGCCGTAGATGCCGCTGTCGCCACCCATCGCCGCATGGTGGTCGAGCGCCACGCGCCAGTGATCGTTGATGAACAGGCGCGACGGCTGGCCCTTGGCGGCCTGGGCCGCGCGGGCGACCTCGGCCTTGACCGCCGCCGCGTCGTCCGATTTGAAGCGCAGTTGCACGGTCGGCACGGCCAGCGGCACCAGCCGCTCGATCCAGTCCGCGCTTGGCACCACGGCGTACAGGCCGAGGTCCGGCGGGCACGGCGCGAATGGCTGGGGTGGATTGTCGGGCGAGGCCAGCGCCGCGTGGCGCACGCGCGGGAAGCGGGCGAAGTCGGTCGGCCAGTCCTGGCGGCCCGGCTGCCACGCGCGGGCGATGCACAGCGCGTCGTGGGCCGGGAAGTGCAGCGCCAGCGCGGCCAGCAGCACGGCCACGAAAGCCGGTGGGTGCGGCCTATCGTCGTCGGCATCGTCGTCGGCATCGTCGTCGGTATCGTCGTCGGTACCGTCGTCGGCTTGGACGTCCAGCACCCAGGTGCCCATCGGCGAGCGCACGGTGTCGATCCAGCGGCCGCCCTCGCGGTCGGTCTCGATCAGCACCGCGCCGCCTGCCGTCAGTTGGGCGATGGTGTCCGCCGTGGCTTCCCCATCGGCCAGCACCACGTCGTGGCGCCCCGGCGCGGCCGGGGCGTTGGCCAGCGGCCATGCACGCCACGGGGCGTCGTCATGGCCGAAGGTGGCACCAAAGCGGGTGATCAGGGAGTCGAACAGCGCGGAGTCGATGGCCGCGGCCACACCGGGGCGCGTCATGCGCGGTCCTCCGCGCCTTCGGCGTGCCAGAACGGCATGCCGACCACCGGCGTGCTGGCCTGCGCCACGTCGCGCTCGGGCATCGGCCCGGCCAGATAGGCGGTGCGGCCAGCCTCCACGGCCAGCGCGAACGCGCGGGCCATATTCACCGGGTAGGCAGACTGCGCCACGGCGGTGTTCAGCAGCACGCCGTCATAGCCCCATTCCAGCACCTGCGCCGCGTGCGACGGCAGGCCCAGCCCGGCATCGACGATCAGCGGCGTGTCCGGCAGTCGGTCACGCAGCGTGCGCATGGCCAGCGGATTGGCGGCGCCCCGGCCCGTGCCGATCGGCGCGGCCCACGGCATCAGCGCCTGGCAGCCCACGTCCAGCAGGCGGCGGCACAGCACCAGGTCCTCGGTGCAGTACGGCAGCACCTTGAAGCCTTCCTTGATCAGCGTCTCGGCCACGGCGGGCATGTTCAGCGTGTCCGGCTGGAGCGTGTAGTCGTCGCCGATCAGTTCCAGCTTGATCCAGTCGGTCTCGAAGACCTCGCGCGCCATCATCGCCGTGGTGATGACTTCCTGCGCCGTAAAGCAGCCGGCGGTGTTCGGCAGCACCGGCACGCCCAGCGCGCGCAGCATCTGCCAGAACGGCTGGCCGCCGAGCGTCTGGCCATCGCTGCCGTCGCCCTTGCCCACCGCGCTCTGGCGGCGCAGCGCCACGGTGATCATGGCGGGACGGCTGGCTTCCACGGCCGCCTGCAGCGTGGCCGGCGACGGATAGCGCGCGGTGCCGAGCAGCAGGCGCGAGGCGAAGGATTCGCCATAGAGCACGAACGGGTCGCGCAGGGTTTCAGCGGGTTCGAAAGTCATGATGGGTCAGCCTCCCGTCACGGGTTGCACGAGGTCGATGTGATCGCCCGCCGCAAGCGGCGTGGCGGCATGGGCGGTGCGCGGCACGAACTGGCCGTTGACCGCCGCGGCGAACGGGGGCGCGATGGCAGCCGCAGTCACCGCGTCCGCCAGCGTGGCGGCCTCGGGCAGGTGCAGCAGCTTGCCGTTGAGCATAATTTCCATGATCTGGGCGGGTTCTGGGCGTGTTCCTAATGCAGCAGGCTGCCCAATCCGGGCACCGCCGTGCCGCGCAGGTGGGCGGGCTCCTCGACGGACTGGATCAGGCCCGGCCAGCGCAGCGACGCCGGCACCGCGTGCGCGGCCGGGTCCCCGGCCAGCAACGCGCGCACCACGGCGCAGGCGGCCTCGGTCACGGCCGGCGCAATCAGCCAGCCATGCCGGTACAAGCCATTCACACGCACCACGCGCGCCTGCTGATCCACGCGGATCGCCGGCAGGTGGTCCGGCCGCGTGGGCCGGCGCTGCACGTTCAGCTCCAGCACGCGGGCCTCGCCGAACGCGGGGTGCAGCGAGTGCGCCGCCGAGAGCAGCTCCAGCGCGGAGCGCACGCTCATCGGCGAGTCGTCCTCGCTCTCGATTTCGGTCGCGCCAATCACGTACAGGTCGTTCGGCTTGGGCGCGATATAGATGGGGTAGCGCGGATGCAGCAGGCGGATGGGCCGATGCAGCTTCACGTCGGGCGCGTGCACGCGCACCACCTCGCCGCGCAGGCCACGCAGGCCGGGCTTGACCACGCCGGGCTCGGCCGTGGGATCGCACCACGCCGCGCGCGCGCCCAGGCCGCGGCAGTCCAGCACCACGTTGGCGCGGAGGTCGAACTGGGGCAGCAGGTCGATATCGACATCGCCAGCCTCCCAGATGCAATGCACGCCTTCCTTGACCGCGCAGTCGAGCAGCGCGCGCAGCGCGCCACGGTTGTCCAGCTGGCCTTCGCCCTTGAGCAGCAGGCCCTGCGGGAAGCGCCCGGCCAGCTCCGGCTCCACGGCAGCCACGCCGGCGCCGTCCAGCACGGCCAGCCGCTCCCGCACCAGTTCCGGCGGCGCCACGGCGCGCATGCGGCCCGTGAACAGCGACACCTCGCTGCGGTCCCGCGCGTGCCAGACCACCAGCGTGCCGTCTTCCTGGAAGAACACGGGTTCGGGCAATTCCTGGATCCAGGCACGCCACAGGTCGACGCTGGCCATGCCGAGATCGACGATGCGCCGCTCCGCGATGGCCGACTCGGCCAGCGGGGCCAGCATGGCGGCAGCCACGTGGGCGGCCGCGCCGGTGCCGTCGGGGCCGCCACGCTCGACCAGCGCCACACGGGCACCGGCGCGCACCAGCAGCCAGGCGCACAAACGCCCGGCCAGGCCGGCGCCAAGAATGGCGACATCGAAGGACTTTACTGCTGTCATGGGTATCTTCGCCGCGGGCGCCCGGGTGGAGGTGGCGCCGCGCGGTCTTTAGTTGAATTACGAGTAGATCTTGGAGCCGGACTTCACGAACTCGATCGATTTCTCCTCCATGCCGCGCTCGGCTGCGGGCAGCGATGCCGCGTAGTCGCGCACTTCCTGGGTGATCTTCATCGAGCAGAACTTCGGCCCGCACATCGAGCAGAAATGCGCGATCTTGGCGCCCTCGGCCGGCAGCGTGGCGTCGTGGTACGAGCGCGCGCGCTCCGGATCGAGGCCCAGGTTGAACTGGTCTTCCCAGCGGAACTCGAAGCGGGCCTTGGACAGCGCATTATCGCGCAGCTGTGCGCCCGGCCAGCCCTTGGCGAGGTCGGCGGCGTGGGCGGCAATCTTGTACGTGATGATGCCCTCGCGCACGTCTTCCTTGTCCGGCAGCCCCAGATGCTCCTTGGGCGTGACGTAGCACAGCATGGCCGTGCCCATCCAGCCGATGTTGGCCGCGCCGATGCCGCTGGTGATGTGGTCGTAGCCGGGGGCGATGTCCGTCACGAGCGGTCCGAGCGTGTAGAACGGGGCCTCGTAGCAGTGCTTGAGTTCCTCGTCCATATTGGCCTGGATGCGCTGGAGCGGCACGTGGCCCGGGCCCTCGATCATCACCTGCACGTCATGCTTCCACGCCTTGGCGGTCAGCTCGCCCAGGGTGCGCAGCTCGCCGAACTGGGCGTCGTCGTTGGAGTCCGCGATGCAGCCCGGACGCAGGCCGTCGCCGAGGCTGAACGACACGTCGTAGGCCTTCATGATTTCGCAGATCTCGTCGAAATGCGTGTACAGGAAGTTTTCCTTGTGGTGCGCCAGGCACCACTTGGCCATGATCGAGCCGCCGCGCGAGACGATACCCGTCACCCGGTCGGCCGTCATCGGCACGTAGCGCAGCAGCACGCCGGCGTGGATGGTGAAGTAGTCCACACCCTGCTCGGCCTGCTCGATCAGCGTGTCGCGGAACATCTCCCAGGTCAGGTCCTCGGCGATGCCGCCGGTCTTGTCCAGCGCCTGGTAGATCGGCACCGTGCCGATGGGCACCGGCGAGTTGCGCAGGATCCACTCGCGCGTCTCGTGGATGTGCTTGCCGGTGGAGAGATCCATGATGGTGTCGGCGCCCCAGCGGATCGACCAGACCATCTTTTCCACTTCCTCGGCCAGCGAGGACGTCACGGCCGAATTGCCGAGGTTGCCGTTGATCTTGACGCGGAAGTTGCGGCCGATGGCCATCGGCTCCAGTTCCGTGTGGTTGATGTTGGCGGGGATGATGGCGCGGCCGGCGGCGATTTCCTTGCGCACGAATTCCGGGGTCATGTCCTCGGGGCGCAGCGGCAGGTTCGCGCCGAGCGCGTTGCCCGGATGCTGGCGCAGCAGGGCCTTGTACTCGGGCTTGTCGTAGAGCGCCTGGAGGTTCAGCGACTCGCGCAGCGCCACGTATTCCATTTCCGGCGTGATGATGCCCTGGCGCGCATAGTGCATCTGCGACACATTGGCACCCGCCTTGGCACGGCGCGGGTTGGTCAGCTGGGCAAAGCGCAGGTGCGCCGTGGCCGGGTCGTTGGCGCGGTCGCGGCCATATTCGGACGACAGGCCCGGCAGCACCTCGGTGTCGCCGCGCTCCTCGATCCAGCGGGTGCGCACGCCGGGCAGGCCGGCCTTCAGGTCGATATGGATGTCCGGGTCGCTGTACGGGCCCGAGGTGTCGTAGACGGGGATCGGCGGATTCGCCATCTCGCCCTTGTCGGTGCGCGTGGACGTCTGCAGGATCGTGCGCAGCGGCACGCGCAGGTCCGGACGGCTGCCGGTCAGGTAGGTCTTGCTGGAAGCCGGATAGGCGAATTTCTGGTCGAGATCGCTCTCGAGCGATTCAAACGATGCGGCGGGGGCAGTGCGGGCCATGGGTGTCGTCCTCTCTCTTGCGGGGGATGGACGAAACCAGGAGCCCTGTGAGCCCGCTGCGCGGCAGCGCCGGCGGCGAGGTCCCATTGCGGGACAGAAGCTGTTCGGTATTCAGTGAAACTTCCCACGCCGGTACTAGCCGGATCGGGTTCGAAGGGACTCTCTCAGCCGCACGGCCCATCCGTACGGCACCCCTGTTTCATCCAACGGGGTGAATTTAAGCACAAGCCCCCGCCCGGCGCCACCCGGAATTTTGTTGCGACTGCCGTGCGCCAAGGTATCGACTGGCCGATGTTGCACTGCACGATAGCCGACGATGTGGCCACTCCAGCGCATTTGCCCGGGGAATGCGCGCGTTTCCCGAACACGGCAGTTGCCGTACCATCGGCCGTACCATCGACGCAGCCTGCCCGATTGCCAAGGAGCCGCCATGCCTGCCGTGCCCGATTCCTCCGCCGCGACCCACGCCGTGTTCAATCAGGTGCCGGACCTCTCCGGCTACAACCTGTTCGAGACCGACCCCGGCCTGCGAGCCGCGCTGGAACGGCTGGGCGGCGGCTGGCACGCCGGCGCGCTCGGGGCCTTCGGCGCCCGGCTCGGCGACCCCGAGGTGCAGGCGTGGGCCGCCGACGCCAACCGCCTGACGCCGGAACTCCACACCCACAGCCGCACCGGCGAACGCATCGATGCGGTGAGCTTCCATCCGTCCTGGCACGCCCTGCTCGGCCTGCTGCGCGGCCAGCAGCTGCAGGCCCTGCCCTTCGCCCAGCCGCGCCCGGGTGCGTGGGCCGCGCGCACCGCCGGCTACTTCCTCCAGGCCCAGGTGGAATCGGGCTCGCTCTGCCCCACCACCATGACACTGGCCAGCATTCCGGTGCTGCGCAAGGAACCCGCGCTGTTCCGCGACCTGGAACCCCGGCTGTATTCGACCGAGCACGACGCCCGCGACCTGCCCTGGCGCGACAAGACCGCCGTGATGATCGGCATGGGCATGACCGAGAAGCAGGGCGGCTCCGACGTGCGCGCCAACACCACCGTCGCCCTGCCGGTGCGCGGCGAGGGCCGGGGCGCCGAGTACGCGCTGACGGGCCACAAGTGGTTCTTCTCCGCGCCGATGTGCGACGCCCATCTGGTCGTGGCGCGCATGGGCGGGCCCGAGGGGCCGCTTTCGTGCTTCTTCGTGCCGCGCTTCCGCGACGACGGCAGCAAGAACCCGATCGAGATCCAGCGCCTCAAGGACAAGCTCGGCAACCGCTCCAACGCGAGCAGCGAGGTCGAGTTCCGGGGCGCCACGGGCATCCTGATCGGCGAGGAAGGCCGCGGCATCCCCACCATCATCGAGATGGCCACCAACACTCGGCTCGACTGCGTGATCGGCAGCGCGGCGCTGCTGCGCGCGGCGCTGGTGCAGTCGCTCCATCACGCGCGCCACCGCATGGCGTTCGGCAAGCTGCTGGCCGACCAGCCGCTGATGCGCAACGTGCTGGCCGACCTCGCCCTGGAGTCCGAAGCCGCCACGCAGATGATGATGGCCCTCGCTCACGCCTTCGAGCATGCCGAGGACGACCCGCTCGCCGCCGCGTGGAAGCGCGTGGTCACCCCAGCCGCCAAGTTCTGGATCTGCAAACGTGCGCTGGAAGCCACCGGCGAGGCCATGGAGGTCTGGGGCGGCAACGGCTACGTGGAGGAAGGCCCGATGGCGCGGCTCTACCGCGAGGCGCCGGTCAATTCGATCTGGGAAGGCTCCGGCAACGTGATGTGCCTGGACGTGCTGCGCGCCCTGCAACGCAACCCCGACGATGGCGCGCGGATCCTGCACGAACTGGCGCGGCTTTCCAACGGCAACGCGGCCGTGCGCGCGGAACTGGCGTCGCTGCAGGCCATGCTGTGCGAACCGGCCGAGCAACTCGAAGCGAGCGGCCGACGCTTCGCGCAGGGCCTGGTGCTGACCGCGCAGGCCGCGCTGATGATCGCGCATGCGGACTCGGAATCGGCCGAACTGTTCGTCGCCAGCCGCCTCGGGCGGCAGCACGGCCGCGTGTTCGGCACGCTGGATGCCGATACCGTCACATTGCAACGCGTGGCCAAGCGGACGTGGCCGGTCTGATTCCTATAGAGCGGCAAGCGCAGGAGTCGCCGCTGGCACGACCGACATCGCCACGATATCGCGCGGCGACAAATAGCCGCCATTGCCGACCATCATGAATCCCGCCCGCGAGTCATGCACATATTCGTCGAAGAAGCGGATGAGATTGGGCGACAGGTCGGGCGGGTTGCTCCACGCCTCGAAGTAGGCGGATTCCCTTTCGGTCAGCACCGGCGGCGCGCGATGTTCGTGTTCGTAGCGCATCGCCAGATGCCAGCGATAGGTATCGGGATACCGGCGCTGCATATCGGCGACCCAGGCGCGATCCGCCAGTTGAGCGGCATCGCGTTCGAGATAGGCGTAGGACTTCCGGATCCGGTCCATCTCCGCATCGCCGCCGATATTCGAGGCTTGGCACCGACTATAGACATCGCACGGGCTGGTCTTGTAGCGGGATTTCAACCACCCGTAGTACAGCCGCACATGGGCCAATATCTGCGCCTCGCGTGATTCGTGGGTCGGGATGGCCGCCATATATTCGTCGTACAGGGCTTTCAGGTCCGCGCTGTATTCGAAGAGCGCATGAACATCCGGAGTCAGGAGCAGGGGCGGCGTAAATGGCACGCCGGCAATGGCCGCCTCCAGCCGCATGCGATTCAGCGGAATGCGGGCCAGCATGTCGGATCTCCCCTGCTCGTCAGGCCGATATCCGCCGCCCACGTCGGAATGCACGCCCGGCATGGCGATTTCCTCGCAGTGCTTGAGACCGGCATCGACGGGCGTCAGCGGGAAAAAGGACCGCAGTTCGTGCGTGGCGTAGTGATGGACGCAGCGTTCCACCTGCTCGGGAATGGACATCCACATGTCCGGATGCAGGTTTTTTCCCGGCAGGCCGACCGATTCGACGGTATCGAAAAGGCCCAGGAACCGGATATGCAGCGGTGCGGATTCGCCGTCAAGGGCAGTCTCGCAAGGCCAGTGGAGTATGCCATCGCGCATTTCGCACTTTTGGATCAGGCGGTTGACGAAGGCCCGCGCGAGGGCGGCGCCTCGGGAAAATCCGAAAACGGCGATGTCGATGCGCGTGACGCGGTGGGTGTATTTGAGGAGCCTGGATAAATCACCCTCTGCTTTAGCCAGGCGGACGTCGGCACCCAGACCCATTCCGCCGCCAAGCGTCTCGCTGTCCCGGACCTGCTCCAACCAACTCGCGTTGCTCGGATCGAGCGGCGTGCCGATGCCGGGATAATATCTACGGAAGATTGATGGTTCATCATCGCAATGCCCCGCGAAAAGTCGCGCAATATTGGAAAGCTTTCCCAGCGGGGCATCAATAATTCTATTATTATCGGTACCATCGAAAAAGAAACTGAACCAGGGACGCTGTTCACAGGTCGAGCAGGTCACAAAATCGTCAGGGTAAAGAATAGTATGGGTTTTCAGGGCCCGGTGAAAAGTATCATCAGAGTCGTGAATGCTGTCTTGCATCATTCCCCCTTACGGCGCATGATTCGTTTTCCTGAGAACGCAGCATCAGTGCGCGGATTGGCGGGATACCATTTTTTTCCCTCTACAAATTCCGCCTCAACCTCGTGATCCTCAAAAAATCTAATAATCAAGTATCCCTCCGGTTTTGATTCAGTAGAGGGTTCACCGATAATGACGACATCTTTGCTGTATGTTTTCCATTGCGGACGCAGATCGTGAAAAGCCCCAATTTTCCATACGATCTTGATACGTTGACCTATGTCCGGCAGTCTGGCGCAGCAGTCGCCCGAGCTCGCGCCCCCCAAGGAGAACGGTTTCACCTGCGTGCCACCAATCCCATAATGTTCACCGCCGAGCTTCCTGATTGAATACTCATGAATGTAGTCTTCGGTATAATTGACAGAATTTGCACCGATAGAGATCGTAGTCGCCGGCGCAACAGCGCACCCGCTAATCGCGACTGCCATGGCAAGCATTGCCGACGATCGGACAACCCGTCTCGACACACTGATATATCTCAACGTCCAATCCTGCATCACTCCCCCTTACGCCGCATGAGCCGTTTTCCGGAGAACGCAGCGTCAGTGCGTGGATTGGCCGGATGAAATTTCTCCCTTTGTACAAACTCCGCCTCAATCTCGTGACCTTCGAAGAATCGGATAATTAGATACCCCTCTGCATTTGCCTTACTTGGGGCCTCACCGATAATAACCACGTCTTTGCTAAACGTTTTCCAGTGCGGACGCAAATCGTGAAACTGCCCAACCTGCCATTCAACCTTGATAGATCGGCCTACACCGGGTAGCCATACGCAGCAGCCACCGGTACCTGCACTTCCCCAGGAAAAGGGCTTCACTTGACCACCGCCAATACCATAGGGCTCACCGCTAAGCTTCATGATTGAGTAGCGGTGGATGTAATCTTCCGTGTAGTTAACCGATTTTGCGCGAGCATCGATAGAATTATCTGGCGCAACAGCGCACCCGCTAATCGCGACTGCAATGGCAAGCATTGCCAACGATCGGACAACCCGTCTCGACACACTGATATATCTCAACGTCCAATCCTGCATCACTCCCCCTTACGCCGCATGAGCCGTTTTCCGGAGAACGCAGCGTCAGTGCGTGGATTGGCCGGATGAAATTTCTCCCTTTGTACAAACTCCGCCTCAATCTCGTGACCTTCGAAGAATCGGATAATTAGATACCCCTCTGCATTTGCCTTACTTGGGGCCTCACCGATAATAACCACGTCTTTGCTAAACGTTTTCCAGTGCGGACGCAAATCGTGAAACTCCCCGACCTTCCATTCAACCTTGATAGATTGACCTATACCTGGCAACCAGACGCAGCAATCGCCTGAGCCTGCGCCTCCCCGGGAAAACGGTCTCACCTGACCACCGCCGACCCCGTAGCGTTCTCCGCTAATTCTCAAGATTGAATAGCGATGGATGTAATCTTCGGTGTAATTCACCGATTCAGGGCTGACAAAGATGCGGCTTGTGGGCGCAACAGCGCACCCGCTAATCGCGACTGCCATGGCAAGCATTGCCAACGATCGGACAATCCGTCTCGACACACTGATATATAAAACCTGACAATCTGACGCCCTTCGGCCCGTCAGCAACGCAGATGGACGAGCCATCCGTGGTAAGAAAAATCCGAGAAAAGATGAATGCCGCCTCATGAAATACCCCTCCTTTGCGATACGCACATGCGCAAGAGGCATATCAGGCTCTTTCAGATCCGATTAAACAATCGTAAAAATGTGATTTTTGATATATCCGGGGATCTCAGCGCAGTGGGGGCATGGCCGGACATCGCACGCCGGTTGCTGCGGCGCATCGAAAATCCCTTCAACCCGTGAGAAACCGGTCGTAAACGTTGAGGCGACGGGCTACGAGCCTGCCTGCACTTCAGTCGCCACCAACGAGCACTGCGATAAAGCATGTGCCGTCCACACCCCATGAATATCACCCAACGCCTGCTTCTTACGCTTTCCATCGCCGTACTCTCGCTGCTGTTCCTCGGAATCGGCGGCATCTGGCAACTCAACCAAGCCGAGAAACGACTCGAGTACTTCAACTCGAACACGCTGGCCAGTGTGCGGCACCTGAATATCATCAGCGACGCCGTGGCCGGTCTGCGCGTGAGCCTGTACCGCCATGCGGTCACCGATGACGCCGCGGCCAAGAAGGAGGCCGAAGCCGACATCGCCAAGGCCAGGAAGCGCCTCGACGAAATGGCGGCGCTGTACGCCCGCGAGGATATCTCGGACGAGACCGACAGCAAGCTGCTGGAATCCGGCAAATCCGCCATCAAGCGGTTCGTCGACCAGTTCCCCGCTTTCCTCGATCGGTCCAACAACAACGACCATAGTGCGGTCCAGCAAATGCTGACGCCCGGCAGCGAGCTGTTCCAGGCATCGGCGGCCCTGCGCAATGCCATCGACGAACACATCGCGTACAACACAAAGCTCGGCGACGACGCCGTGGTGGCGAACAAGGCGCAGCACACCCGCACCGTGTGGACGTTCGTGAGCGTCATCGTCGCCGTCGTGGCGTTCACCGTCTTCATGGCCGTGTCGCTGTATCGCCGCATCAGGCACAGCCTGGCCGATATCCAGGGCACGCTGGAACACGTGAGCCAGACGCTGGACCTGGATCATCGCGCGTCGGTGGCGCGGATGGACGAGATCGGCCAGACCGCGCAATCGTTCAACACGCTGATCGAGCGCGTGGCGCAGACCCTGCGCGAGGTGCGCCAGTCCACCGATTCCGTCAGCGTGGCCGCCGGGCAGATCGCGGCCGGCAATGTGGACCTGTCGTCGCGCACGGAGCAGCAGGCGGCGTCACTGGAGGAAACCGCGTCGAGCATGGAAGAGCTGACCACCACCGTGCGCCAGAACGCCGAGAACGCGCGCCAGGCCAGCTCGCTGGCGGCCAACGCCGCCGAGGTGGCCGACGCCGGCAACCAGGCCGTGCAGCAGATGGTGGATACGATGGGCGCCATCAGCGGCAGCTCCGAGCGCATCGCCGAGATCACCAACCTGATCGAGGGCATCGCCTTCCAGACCAACATCCTGGCGCTGAACGCCGCCGTGGAAGCGGCCCGCGCCGGCGAGCAGGGCCGTGGCTTCGCGGTCGTGGCCGGCGAGGTGCGCAGCCTGGCGCAGCGCTCGTCCAGCGCCGCCAAGGAAATCAAGGAGTTGATCGAGGCCTCGGTGACCACCGTGCGCACCGGCTCCACCCAGGCCGAAGGCGTGGGCGGCACGATGACCGAGATCCGCCAGGCCGTGAAGCGCGTGTCGGACATCATCGCCGAGATCGCCGCGGCCTCGCAGGAGCAGAGCGCCGGCATCGAGCAGGTGGGCCACGCGGTGGGCCAGATGGATCAGGTCACGCAGCAGAACGCCGCGCTGGTCGAGGAAGCCGCCGCCGCCGCCCAGTCCCTGGACGAGCAGGCCGGCAAGCTGCGCGACTGCGTGGGGCAGTTCCGGATGGCCGGCTGAAGTCGACTGGCTTCAGTCCGCCGCCACCCCGGCGACCGACTCACGGATGCGCAGCGTCACGCGCGGCGCATAGCGGATCAGGTCGTGGGCGCGCTCGCCGATCATGATGGCGGGCGCGTTGGTATTGCCGCCGACCAGCGTCGGCATGATCGACGCATCGACCACGCGCAGCCCCTCCACGCCGCGCACCCGTAGCTGCGGGTCCACCACCGCCAGCGGGTCCATGCCCATGCGGCAGGTGCCCACGGGGTGGTAGATCGTGTCCGCCTGGCGGCGGATCAGCGCGCGCACGGCGTCATCGTCGCTGCCATCGAGCCGCAGGTCCGCCGAATACAGCTCCCGGCCGCCAAACGCGGCCAGCGGGGGCTGGTCGAAAATGGCGCGCACGATGCGCAGCCCGGTGACCATCCCTTCCATGTCTTGTGGATCGGACAAATAGCGCGGATCGATGGCCGGCGCCTCGCGCATGTCCGCCGACACCAGCCGCACCACGCCCCGGCTGCGCGGCCGCAGCAGGCAGACATGGCAGGAATAGCCATGCCCGCGATTGACGCGGCGCATGTGGTTGTCCGCCATCCCCACCACGAAATGCAGTTGCAGGTCCGGCTCGTCGAGGTCCGGGCGGCTGCGCACGAAGGCGCCCGCCTCGGCGAAATTCGACGTCATCATGCCGGCGTTCTCGCGACGGTAGCGCCGCATCTCGGCCAGCAGCCGCCAGGCCCCGGCCAGCGAGACGCCGAACAGCGCCGTGGCCGCCACGCGCTTGTGCAGGATCACGTCGAGATGGTCCTGGAGGTTCTCGCCCACGCCGGGCAGGTCATGCACCACGGCCACGCCGTGCCCGCGCAGGTGCGCCGCCGGGCCGATGCCGGACGCCATCAGCAACTGCGGCGAGCCGAACGCGCCGGCGCTGACGATGACCTCGCGGCGCGCGCGCAGCACCACCTCGGCCCCATCGCGCCGGGCCAGCACGCCCACCGCGCGGCGCCCTTCGAACAGGATCCGCAGCACCTGCGTGCCGGTCAGCACATGCAGGTGCGAGCGCCCGCCGTTGCAGGCGCGGTCGCGCACGTTGCCGCCGTGCAGGTAGGCGCGCGCGGCGTTCCAGCGCTCGCCGTTGTGCTGGGTCACCTGGTACCAGCCGGCGCCCTCCTGCTCGTCGCCATTGAAATCGTCGTTGCGGGGCAGGCCGGCCAGTTCGGCGGCATCGATGAAATGCTGGCCGAACGGGTTGGGCGAGCAGAGATCGCTGACGTGGAGGGGGCCGGTGCCGCCGTGCAGCGGATCGTCGTCGTGGCCGGCCACGCGGGCGTTGCATTCGGCGCGGCGGAAGACGGGCAGGACATCGTCCCACGACCAGCCGTCGCAGCCGGCGGCGGCCCAGCCGTCGTAGTCGGCCGGGCGGCCCCGCATATAGATCATGGCGTTGATCGACGATGACCCGCCCAGGCCCCGGCCGCGCGGCTGGTAGCCGCGCCGGCCATCCAGCCCGGCCTGCGGCACGGTCTCGTAGCCGTAGTTGCGGCGGCCAGCGCGCGGCAGCATCGCGCCACATCCGGCGGGTGTGCGCACCAGCACATGGTGATCGTGGCCGCCGGTTTCGAGCAGGCCGATGGAGTCGGTGCCGCTGTCGGCCAGCCGGCCGGCGAGCGCGCAGCCGGCCGAGCCGGCCCCCACGACGAGATAGTCAAAGATCGCTTCCATCTGTCTCCCCGCCTGCCTGTGTTCCCGGGCCACCGCGAAAATCCAGTGTAGGCGCTGGGGCCGGCGGAATGAAGCCGGGAACGACCCGCGCCGGCACGCAGCGTTTGGGGGCCGTCCTCCATTGCGGGAACGGGGCGGCTGGCTTATGGTGCGCGATGGTGCGCGAGGGTCATGCGCCATCCCCAAAGCAGCCCCGCCAGGACAGCCAGGAGACCGCCAGATGAGAGAAGTTCCCGCCATGTCATCGGTGTTCGGCGCCATGCGCGCGGCGTCGCGGCACGACCAGACCCCGCCGTGGGACGTCCGCGCGGACCGCCTGCGCCGGCTGCGGCAGCTCGTGAAGACCCACCACGACGCCATCGCCGCCGCCATCAGCGCCGACTTCACCAACCGGCCACCGCAGGAAACCGCGCTGCTGGAGGTATTCCCGAGCCTGGCCGGCATCGATGACGCACTGCGGCACGGCCGGCGCTGGATGCGCGTGCGCCGCGCCCGCACCGGCCTGTGGTTCCTGCCGGGCCGCTCGCGCCTGATGCCGCAGCCGCTCGGCGTGGTGGGCGTGGTGGTGCCGTGGAACTATCCGCTCTACCTCACCGTGGGCCCGCTCACCGGCGCGCTGGTGGCCGGCAACCGGGCCATGGTCAAGCTGTCCGAATACACGCCGCGCTTCTCGGCGCTGTTCGCCCAGCTGGTGCAGGCCAGCTTCGCGCCGGACGAGGTGTCGGTCATCAATGGCGATGCCGAGGTCGCCGCCACCTTCAGCGCCCTGCCCTTCGACCACCTGCTGTTCACCGGCTCGACCAACGTCGGCCATCACGTGATGCGCGCCGCCGCCGCCAACCTCACGCCGGTGACGCTGGAGCTGGGCGGGAAGTCGCCGGCCATCATCGGCCCGCATGCCGATTTCGACCACGCCGTGGAGCGCATCGTGGTGGGCAAGCTGCTCAACGCCGGCCAGACCTGCATCGCCCCGGACTACGTGCTGCTGCCCGAGGACCAGCGCGACCGCTTTGCCGAGGCCGCGCGCCGCTGCGTGAACCGCCTCTATCCGGATCTCGCCCGCAACCCCGACTACACCAGCATCATCAGCCCGCGCCATTTTGGCCGGCTGGTGTCGATGATCGACGCCGCGCGCGCGGCCGGCGCCGGCGTGGTGCCGCTGACCGATGCCATGCCGGACGCCGACGCGCGCCGCCTGCCGCCCGTGCTGCTGACGGACGTGCCCGGCGATGTGATGGCGATGCAGGAGGAGATTTTCGGGCCGGTGCTGCCCGTGGTGACCTATCGCACCGTGGACGAGGCCATCGGCTTCGTCAATGCGCGGCCCCGGCCGCTGGCGCTCTATCTGTTCGACCGGCGCCGCGACGTGGTGGACCACGTGATGCGCCAGACCGTGGCCGGCGGCGTCACCATCAACGACACGCTGTTCCACATCGCCCAGGACGACCTGCCGTTCGGCGGCGTGGGCCCGAGCGGCATGGGCGTGTACCACGGCCGGGCCGGCTTCGAGACCTTCTCCAAGCTCAAGCCGGTGTTCCATCAGGCCGGGCTGAACGGCGCCGGCCTGCTGCGGCCGCCTTACGGCAAGCGTTTCGCGTCGATGCTGAAGCTGTTGCTGCGCTGAATCGGGTCCGCTCGGGGACGCTCGGGGACGCTCAGGCCGCCAGCATCGGCTTGCCGAGCATGCGCGCCAGCACCGCCTCGGGCGAGTGGGTGTGGTCGCTGATGGCTGCCGGGTCGAGGTAGATGGTCTGCTCCATCATCGCCCGGCCGCGCATGGCGGCGTGGAGCAGTTGGTCGCTGAACACGATCCAGGTGGCGCCGGGCGGGAAGTGGAACTCCTGCTGCGGCACGGTCTTCTGGTAGTCCAGGTCGGCCTTGGCCAGGTCGTGCAGTTGAAGCATGCGGTGGTCGTACTCGGACCGCGCGCGCTTGGTGATGTGAAGCTGCTTCATCAGCCACGCCTGCCCCGGCCACATGCCATGCGTCTTCGGCACGAAGCGGGCAGCGAAGTCCGCGAACGGCTCGCCCACGCGCCACACGCGCGGCGCGGCGGGGTCGATGTTGTGGAACACGCGCAGCAGGCGCTTGCCCAGCATCGGATTGGACGGGAACGAATCCACGTGCAGGCGGGTGTCGTCCTTGCGCCAGCTCACCGGACGGCCGGCGATCTCGCTGGGCCGCAGCGAGGTGCCCGCACGTGTCATATGCGTCACATATTCCGGGAAGAGCGTGTGGATCAGCGTCTCGCTGGCGTCCGCATAGCGGCGGATCAGCGCGTAGAGATCGGCCAGGTCCTGCTCGCTGCCCACGGCGCCGCGCACGGCGCGGTCATCGGCGCGCAGGTTGATGTTCTTCGACTTGCCGTCGGACCAGCGGGCATCGAGGAAGCGCTCCTCGCCGGGCTGGAAGCGGAAATTCAGGTTCGGGAAGTACAGCACGGCGCCCTGCTCCAGCTGGCGGCGCAGGTCGGCGCGCACCTCGGGGGTGACGTCGGGCGCCCATTCGGTATAGGGCTGCGTGCGGATCAGGTTCAGCGGGGTCGTCATGGCGTTGGCGTGGAGGTCCGGTTGCCCCGGATTCTACTCCGCGGCCAGCCCGGTGCCACGTGGCGCCCAGATAACAAAAAACCCCGCGGGTCCCGAAGGACCGGCGGGGTTCCTGACTGCCGGGCGACCGATTACAGGCCGGCGGCGGCGCGCAGCACAGCGGCCTTGTCGGTGGCTTCCCACGAGAACTCCGGCTCCTCGCGGCCAAAGTGGCCGTAGGCGGCGCTCTTCTCGTAGATCGGGCGCAGCAGGTCCAGCATCTGGACGATGCCCTTCGGGCGCAGGTCGAAATGCTCCTGCACCAGTTCGGCGATCTTCTCGTCCGAAATCTTGCCGGTGCCTTCCGTGTACACGGTCACGTTGATCGGGCGGGCCACGCCGATGGCGTAGCTGACCTGCACCTGGCACTGGCGCGCCAGGCCGGCGGCGACCACGTTCTTGGCCACGTAGCGGGCGGCGTAGGCGGCCGAGCGGTCGACCTTCGACGGATCCTTGCCCGAGAACGCGCCGCCACCGTGCGGCGAAGCGCCGCCGTAGGTGTCGACGATGATCTTGCGGCCGGTCAGGCCGCAGTCGCCCTGCGGGCCGCCAATCACGAAGCGGCCGGTCGGGTTGACCAGGTACTTGGTGTCCTTGAGCATCGCGGCCGGCAGCACCGGCTTGATGATTTCCTCGATCACGGCTTCGCGGATCTGGGCCTGGGTGATGTCCGGGGCGTGCTGGGTCGACAGCACCACGGTATCCACGCTGTGCGGGCGGCCGTCGACGTAGCGCACGGTGACCTGCGACTTGGCGTCCGGGCGCAGCCAGGACAGGCGGCCGTCACGGCGCAGCTGCGACTGGCGCTCCACCAGGCGGTGGGCGTAGTAGATCGGGAACGGCATCAGTTCGGGCGTCTCGTCGCAGGCGTAGCCGAACATCAGGCCCTGGTCGCCAGCGCCCTGGTTCAGGTAGTCGTCCGAGGCGCGGTCCACGCCCTGGGCGATGTCCGGCGACTGCTTGTCGTACGCCACCAGCACGGCACAACCCTTGTAGTCGATGCCGTACTCGGTGTTGTCGTAGCCGATGCGCTTGATGGTGTCGCGGGCGACCTGGATGTAGTCCACGTTGGCCGTGGTGGTGATTTCACCGGCCAGCACCACCAGACCGGTGTTGCAGAGCGTCTCGGCCGCCACGCGGGCGTACTTGTCCTGGGCCAGGATGGCGTCCAGGACAGCGTCCGAGATCTGGTCGGCAACTTTATCGGGATGGCCTTCGGAGACAGATTCCGAAGTGAACAGGAAGTCGTTTGCCACGAGCTTGTTTCTCCAAGGTTTGCCAATATTGGCTGTGAGTCGGCTATTGCGTGCCACCCTCGGGAAACGATGCGGCGACGCTTTAGCGGTATTTTCAGACCGCTCTGGAGAGAGCGGCATCGCCCCGCAAGTTGTCAGTTAACTCGGCGATACAGGCTATTATACGCGCCTGCCGCGTGCGCTGCAGCACGCCGCGATGCGCGGGAATGGCGCGCCGCACAGTGCACCGCGCGCACGGATGCGCCAGGACGTATAGCCGGTACGATACCGTGCCTGCCTCGCCCGCGATTCCCCGTCGACAAGCCTTTTTTGCCCGTATTTCCACGTTTGGCCCCATGACCTTTATCTTCTGGCTCATCTCCCTCCTGCCCCTGCGCGTGCTGCACGCCATCGGCGGCGCACTGGGCCTGCTCGTGGCGCGGCTGCCGGGCCGCTATGGCCAGCGCCTGACCAAGAACTTCCGCCACGCCTACCCGGACGCCACCGACGCCATGCTGGCCGAGGCCGCGCGCGCCACGGGCCGGCTGATCATCGAGATGCCGTACTTCTGGAGCCGCAAGACGCTGGACGCCACGCTCTATAACTTCGACGAATCGCTCTGGCCCACGCTGAACCGGCTCCAGATGCAGGCCAACGGCATCATCATCCTGACCCCGCACCTGGGCTGCTTTGAAGTGCTGCCGCAGTCCCATGCGGTGCACCGCCCCGTGACCGTGCTGTACAAGCCGCCGCACCAGCAGTGGCTGCGCGAGTTCATCGAACGGATGCGCAGCCGGCCGGGCATCTCGATGGCGCCGGCCACGCCGCGCGGGGTGCGCATGCTGGTCAAGGCGCTCAAGCGCGGCGAGGCCGTCGGCATCCTCCCCGACCAGGTACCAAGTGCCGGAGACGGCACCTGGGCGCCGTTCTTCGGCAAGCCGGCCTATTCGATGACGCTGGTGCACCGCCTGCACCGGCTGACCAACGCGCCGGTGGTCATGATGTTCGCCGAGCGCCTGCCCAAGGGCGCCGGCTATGTCGGCCACATGCGTCTGGTGGGCTGTGGCGGCGTACTGGCCGCCGAGGTGGACGCGGCCGCCGCCCAGATCAACCGCGCGGTCGAGGAGTCGATTGCGATGGCGCCCACCCAGTACCTCTGGGGCTACAACCGCTACAAGCAGCCCACCGGCGCCCCGCCGCCGCCCGACCTGACCAGCCAGCCGCAGGCGGCCACCCAAGAATCCATCCAATGAGCCGAATCTTTACCTGGCTCGGCATCGGCCTGCTGACCGTGCTGGGCAAGTTGCCGTATCCGTTCGTCGCGCGCTTCGGCGAAGGGCTGGGCGGCCTGCTCTACCGGATTCCGAGCGGTCGCCGCGAGGTGGTGCGCGCCAACCTGCGGCTCTGTTTCCTGGAGAAATCCGAGGCCGAGATCGACGAGATGTCGCGCGAGACCTTCCGCCACATCTTCCGCAGCTTTGCCGAGCGCGGCATCTTCTGGACCGGCAGCGAGGCCCAGATGCGCCGCTGGGTGCAAATCGACGACCAGGCCAACCTGGTGGCGCTGGACGGCAAGCCCCATATCCTCGTCACCATGCACCTCTCGGGCGTGGAGGCCGGCGCGATCCGGCTGACCATCCACCTGCGCGACCACGTGGGCCGCTCGGGGGCCTCGCTGTATACCAAGCAGAAGAACGCGCTGTTCGACGATTTCCTGAAGCACGCGCGTGGCCGCTTTGGCGCCAACATGATCTCGCGCAACGACAGCGCGCGCGACATCCTGCGCTGCCTGAAGAAGGGCGAGGCGCTGCAACTGATCGCCGACATGGACTTCGGCGAGCGCGACTCGGAATTCGTGCCGTTTTTCGGCGTGGAGGCGCTCACGCTGACCTCCGTGTCGCGGCTGGCGCGGCTGACCGGCGCCAAGGTAGTGCCGATCTATACCGAGATGCTGCCCGACTACAAGGGCTATGTGCTGCACATCCTGCCCGCCTGGGAGGACTACCCCGGCGATAGCGTGACCGACGACACGCGCCGCATGAACGCCTTCTTCGAGGACGCCATCCGCCCGCGCGTGACCGAGTACTACTGGGTGCACAAGCGCTTCAAGCATCGCCCGCCCGGCGAGGCGGAGATTTACTAGCTACAATCCGAGCCATGAAACTCCAGTTCACCAAGATGCACGGCGCCGGCAACGACTTCGTCGTGCTGGACGGCATCCACCAGACGCTCGACCTGACCGAGGCCCAGTGGCGCGCGCTCGCCAGCCGGCACTTTGGCGTGGGCGCGGACCAGATCCTGATCGTCGAGAAATCGACGCGCCCGGACGTGGACTTCCGCTACCGGATCTTCAATGCCGATGGCGGCGAGGTGGAGCATTGCGGCAACGGCGCGCGCTGCTTCGTGCGCTTTGTCACGGACAAGGGCATGACCGACAAGCGCTCGGTGCGCGTGGAGGTCATGAACGGCGTGATTACGCTGACCCTGCAGGACGACGGCCAGGTCACGGTGGACATGGGCGCGCCCGAGCTGACGCCGGCACGCGTGCCGTTCCTGCCCGAGGGCCTGCCGACGCGCCGCGAGGGCGACGACACACTCTACGGCCTCGAGGTGAACGGCCGCACGGCGTGGATCACGCCGGTGTCGATGGGCAACCCGCACGCGGTGCAGATCGTGGACGATACCGAGCAGTTCCCGGTGCTCCAGGACGGCCCGGTGATCGAACATCATCAGACGTTTCCGAAGCGGGTGAACGCCGGCTTCATGCAGATCGTGGACCGGGGCACCGTGCGGCTGCGCGTGTTCGAGCGCGGCGCCGGCGAGACGCTGGCCTGCGGCACGGGCGCCTGCGCGGCCGTGGTGGCCGGCATCCGGCGCGGCCTGCTGGACTCGCCGGTCAAGGTCCACACCCATGGCGGCGACCTGACCATCGCCTGGGACGGCGCGGGCCAGCCGGTGCGGATGACCGGCCCGGCGACCACCGTGTTCGAAGGCACTATTGACCTTGCCGCACTGAACGCGTGACTATGGGGGCTCCGCAGGCCACGCCACCGGAGACCCCATGACGCTGGACGATTTCCGCATCACCAGTAGTAAAAAATTCAATCTGACCGATTTCGACCCGGGCGGCAAACCGCTGTCGCAGGGCGACAAGGCCGCCGACGAGGCGCGGCTGGAGACACTCTCGGCAGAACTCGACGCGCTCCAGGACATCTTCTACGCCGAGCACCGCCGCAAGGTGCTGGTCGTCCTGCAAGGCATGGATACCAGCGGCAAGGACGGCACGGTGCGCTCGGTCTTCCGCAGCGTCGATCCGCTTGGCATCCGCGTGGTCAGCTTCAAGGCGCCCACCGCCGAGGAACTGGCGCGCGACTACCTGTGGCGCGTGCATGCACAGGTGCCGCGCGTCGGCGAGATCGTGCTGTTCAACCGCAGCCATTACGAGGACGTGCTGATCACGCGCGTGCATGGCTGGATCGCCGAAGCCGAGTGGGAGCGCCGCTACAAGCAGATCCGCGCGTTCGAGTCCCTGCTGACCGATACCGGCACGACCATCGTGAAGTGCTTCCTCCATATTTCGAAGGACGAGCAGAAGGCGCGGCTCGAGGCGCGCATCGCCGATCCACAGAAACACTGGAAGTTCGACACGCAGGACCTGGCCGAGCGCAAGTTCTGGAAGGAATACGAGAAAGCCTACGAAGCCGCCATCGCGGCCACGGCCACGCCGGACTGCCCGTGGTACATCGTGCCGTCCGACTCCAAGACCCACCGCAACCTGATGGTGGCCGAGATCATCACGGCCGTGTTCCGGCAGCTCAAGCCGGCATACCCGCCGCCGAAGCCGGAACTGGCGAAACTGCGGGTGGAGTGACGCCCAGGGGTCAGTCGTCGCCGTTGCCGCGATGCACGTCGTGGGTGACGAACGGCCGCTCCGGGCCGGGCATCGCCAGCCATTTCGGGTGCTTGAGGGTGTCGCGGATATCCTCGAGCCCGCTCGCCCAGTGCTCGTGCATCGTCAGCGCACCGAACTGGTAGTCCTTGGCGCTGCCCTCGAACGACTTGTCGCGGTAGATGAGCTGGATGACGTTGCGGCGCGCGTCGCAGGCATGGTCGGCGGCGCGCTGGTACCACGGGTCGTTGCGCTTCGACACCGGCACCAGCGCCATCAGCTCGCTCAGCATGCGGCGATAGTTCTGCTGCTCGCGCATGACGTCCGTGATGGCGCGTGTGCGGCTGGAATACTGGATGTCCTTCTGGCGCTCGGCCACGTCGAGCAGGTTGTGCGGCAGCTTGCCGCGCGCGCTCCAGAGGTCCACCTGGAAGATCAGGGCGTCCCGGCGCGGCTGGGCAGTCAGCACTTCCTGGAGCGGCGTGTTCGAGACCAGCCCGCCATCCCAGTAATACTCGCCATCGATCTCCACGGCCGGGAAACCCGGCGGCAGGGCGCCAGACGCCATGAAGTGCTCGGCGCGCAGCCGTTCGCGCGTGTTGTCGAAATACGCGAAATTGCCCGTGCGCACGTTCACGGCGCCCACCGAGACGCGCATCTCCTTCGGATGGTTGATGCGGTCGAAATCGGCAAAGCGCTCCAGCGTGGCCTTGAGCGGCGCGGTGTCGTAGTAGCTGGCGCGGCCCGGGTCTTCGCCACGGCCCCAGAAATCGGCGATGGCGCGCGGCGTGAAGAAGCCGCGCTGGCCTTCGATCATCGCGCGGGCCGCGTTGAGGCTGTCGAACCAGATCCGCATCGGCTCCGGCCAGGTGGGCGCGGTCTCGGTCAGCAGTTCCAGCGGCAGGCCGGGCAGCCACGGCTGGGCGCAGATGTATTCCCAGAACGCGCGCAGCTGCGTCACACGGGTTTCGGGCGGGTTGCCGGCGATGACCGCCGCATTGAGCGCGCCGATCGAGATACCCGCGATCCAGTTCGGATGAATGCCGCCTTCGGCCAGACCCTGGTAGACGCCGGCCTGGTAGGCGCCGAGCGCGCCGCCGCCTTGCAGCACCAGCGCGCGGATCGCATAGGCTTCGTGGGCGGGGCCGTCGCCCGGCAGAGCGTCAGGGGCGCAGTGATCGCTCACTGCGGCGCGCTTGGGCGCCCGTGTGCGCTTCGCCCGGGCCGCTGTGGCCGTTGAGGCGGAATCCTGCGGGGGCGCGCCCTGATCGCCCAGTTCGCGCCTGACTGCCTGCTTGGTCGCCTGTTTTACCTGCTGTTGCCGCTTGTCCGCCACGCCATGCTCCCTCGGAAGTTGAGCCGGGGCGCCCCATGGCGCCCCCTCCGGCGCGTCAGACGCCGTACTTCTGACGATAGGCCGCCACGGCCGCCCGGGAGTTCCCAAGCGCGGGGTCGTTCGACGCATCGAGATAGGCCAGCAGGTCCTTGAGGCTGGCGATCGAGATCACCGGCACGCCGTATTCGCGCTGCACGTCCTGCACAGCCGAATGCGTGCCGATGTTGTCGGCGGTGCCGCTCTTTTCCATGCGGTCCAGCGCGATCAGCACGGCGGCCGGCTCCGCGCCGGCGGCGCGAATCATCTGCATCGACTCGCGCACGGAGGTGCCGGCCGAGATCACGTCATCGATGATCACCACCTTGCCCTGCAGCTTGGCGCCGACCAGCGTGCCGCCTTCGCCATGGTCCTTGGCTTCCTTGCGGTTGTAGGCAAACCCCACGTCCCGGCCCATGCCGGCCAGCGCCACGGCCGTGGCCGAGGCCAGCGTGATGCCCTTGTAGGCCGGCCCGAACAGCACGTCGAACTCGAGGCCCGAGTTGAGCAGGGTTTTCGCATAGAATTGCGCCACCTGACCCAGCATCGCGCCCTGGTTGAACAGGCCGGCGTTGAAGAAGTAGGGCGACTTGCGGCCCGCCTTGGTCACGAACTCGCCAAAGGACAGCACGCCCGCATCGAGCGCGAAGCGGATAAAGGTCTGGCTGAGGTCGTCCGGCGTGGTCTGCTGCGTCATCTTTTCTCTCTGAATTTCAAAATTTCCCGAGATGTTACGGATTATCAGCGCCAACCTCAACGGCATCCGCTCCGCGGCCAAGAAGGGCTTTTTCGAGTGGATGGGCAAGCAGGACGCGGACATGATCTGCGTGCAGGAACTGAAGGCCCAGGAAGCCGACATGACCGAGGCGTTCCTGGCGCCACATGGCTACCACGGCTTTTTCCACTACGCCGAGAAGAAGGGCTACAGCGGCGTGGGCCTGTACACGCGCCACAAGCCCGAGCGGGTGGTCACCGGCTTCGGCGTGCCCGAGTTCGACGCCGAGGGCCGCTACGTGGAAGTGCAGTATCCGCATCTTGCGGTGATCTCCGTCTACGTGCCGTCCGGCTCCAGCAGCGAAGAACGCCAGCAGGCCAAGTTCCGCTTCATGGAAGCGTTCCTGCCGCACCTGCTGCAACTCAAGGCCAGCGGACGCGAGATCGTTTTGTGCGGTGACGTCAACATCGCCCACAAGGAAATCGACATCAAGAACTGGAAGGGCAACCTCAAGAACTCCGGTTTCCTGCCCGAGGAGCGCGCCTGGATTGGCGAACTGTTCGACAACCACGGCTATGTGGATGTCTTCCGCCAGCTCGATCCGCGCCCGGACCAGTACACCTGGTGGAGCAACCGCGGCCAGGCTTACGCGAAGAACGTCGGCTGGCGCATCGACTACCACCTGACCACCGACAAGATCGCCGCCACGGCCCGCGCCTGCGCCATCTACAAGGACGAGAAGTTCAGCGACCACGCCCCGCTGTCGATCGACTACGATTTTCCGCTGTGAGGCAGGCGCCCCGGCGGGATGCCGGGGCCGTCGCGCTCAGATGGCGCGGATTTCCTCCAGCAGGTTCGGGTGGCGATCCAGCAACTTGAGCAGCTTCACCAGCGCCAGCGGTGGCTTGGTCCGGCCGGTCTCATAGCGCGAGAACGCATTGACGCCGCCGCCGAAGATCTCGCCGGCCTCCCGCTGGTCGAGTTCCAGCTTGCGGCGCACGGATACGATGAACGCCGGATCGACGATGGCGGCGTTGACCTGCTTGTTGAAGGCAACCATCAAGTGTCCGATCCGCTCGTCTTCATCGAGATCGAGAACTCCTTCACCGCAGGCGGGACACCAGTCCGCCAGCACTGCTTCGATCACCGTGGTTTCGCCGCGATAGTCGTAGGGCATGTCTCGCCGCTCCCTGACCAGTTCGGATCCTCCGCATTCCGGGCATCTCATATCCCGACTCCTTTTTCGAGGTGGTGCTCTTTACAGCACCTTGAATGACACAATCACCAGTTGCTCGATCACACCCTCCCCTCTGCCACCAACGCCCTCACCAAAGACAGCTTGTAATGCGCTGACGATTTCTCCATGCAAAATTAACCTACTTGGTTATTACCTGCAAAGCCCCGGGATGTGTCGGATCGCAACCGCTCCTCTCGCGTAAACCCTGCGCCCAACCCCCAACCTCGCTACAATGCAGGTTCGCTGCCCCGTTGGGCAGGCGACTTTTCGCATTTTCAGAGTGAGTCAGCCATGGTTTTCAAAGTGTTCGTCGATGGTCAGGAAGGCACCACCGGTCTCCGGCTGCTGGACTACCTCTCGGGTCGCTCCGATGTGGAGCTGCTGCGCATTGCCGATGACAAGCGCAAGGACCCGCAGGAGCGAGCACGCTTTCTGAATGCCTCGGATGTCTCGTTTCTGTGCCTGCCGGACGTGGCCTCGCGCGAGGCGGTTTCGCTGGTGACCAATCCCGATACGTGCGTGATCGACGCCAGCACGGCGTTCCGCACCACCGACTCGTGGGCCTATGGCCTGCCCGAGCTGACCCGTGGCCAGCGCGAAAAGGTGCGCGCCAGCAAGCGCATCGCGGTGCCGGGCTGCCACGCCAGCGCCTTCGTGCTGGCCGTGCGTCCGCTGGTGGAAGCGGGCCTGATGCCGGCCGACTACCCGGTTTCGGCGTTCTCGCTGACCGGCTACAGCGGCGGCGGCAAGAAGATGATTGCCGAGTTCGAGGCAGGCGGGAATCCGCGTCTCGATAGCCCGCGCCCCTACGCGCTGGGCCTCGAGCACAAGCACCTGCCCGAAATGCGCGTGCAGGCTGGCCTGGCCCAGGCGCCGATCTTCAACCCCATCGTCGGCAACTTCCTGAAGGGGCTGGCCGTGACCGTGCCGGTGTTCCCGGCGCTGCTCTCGCGCAAGGCCGATGCCGAGGCCATCCTCGACATCTACCGCAAGCATTACGAGGGCGAGCAGTTCGTGCGCGTGCACCCGTTCAATAGCGATGCCAACCTCGACGGCGGCTTCTTCGACGTCCAGGCCAGCAACGACACCAATCGCGTGGACCTGTTTGTGTTCGGCAACGCCGAGCGCCTGAACCTGGTGGCGCGCCTGGACAACCTCGGCAAGGGCGCCGCCGGCGCGGCCGTGCAGTGCATGAACGTGCATGTGGGCGCCGACGAGGCGACCGGACTGACCGCCTGACGCGTCACGAACGCGGCACGAACGCGTCAGGGACGCGCCGCGACAATAAGAAAAGCCGGCTTCGCGCCGGCTTTTCGTTTTTCCGGGGGCCAGCCGGCCTAGCCGCCGGTCTTGACCAGCGTGGCCTTCAGCGCCACGCCGATATAGGCCGCGCCCTTGGCGCAGACGTAGGTGGTCTCGCTGGCGGTCTCGTCGTCCTTCCAGTTGCTGCGGATCTCCACCACGGCATTGCTGCCGGCCTGGGCCGCGCGTTGCTGGAGGTCCTGCACGGCCTGCACGAAGACCGTCTGGCACAGTTGCTCATCGGTCGGCCTGGGGGCATCCGGCACCTGGCTCACCGGGCGCCGCACGCGCTTCACTGTCTTGTACGAGGTAGGCGCCGTAGCGCCTTCGAGCTTGTTGAAGCCGAACAGCAGCTTGGTGTTCGGGTCGATGCGTTCCTTGGCGGCCTCGCTGGCCAGCGCCTTGTCGATCGGCATCGTCAGCAACTTGTCGGCGGCGCTGGCCATGCCCGACGCGCCCGCAGCCACCAGCGCGGCCGCTACCAGGCCGCAGCGCAATCCTGTCCTCATGTCTTTCTCCCTGATCAAGGTTGAGATCCTCGCTCGCCCACGCCGGGTTCAGGGGCGCTGGCGCCACTTTTCCATCGTACAGGAATGGTCGATAACCTGATTCGTCGGCCGTCGTTACTTTTTTAGTGGACGCTGGCTGTCCTCATCGCCGGCATCGACCGGGGCGCCGCCAAGGTTGGCCATATTGGGGGTGTGGGCGGGCAGCTTCTCCATCGGCATGTTCATGGCTTTGGCGTAGAGCGGCATCACCTCGGCCATGTGCGCCTCCAGCACCGCGATGCGGCTGCGGCCGGACGGGTGGGTGGACTTGAACTCGTCGCCCATCTCCAGCACCGTGCCCATCTTGCGCCACAGCGTGACGGCAGCGCGCGGGTCGTAGCCGGCGCGGGCGGCGATATCCATGCCGATCAGGTCCGCCTCGGTTTCCTCCAGCCGCGAAAACCGCAGCGACACGAGCCGGGCATTGTTGCCGATATCGAAATTGCCGAGATTGCCGAAGCCGGTCAGCTGGGACACCACGTTGGCGCCAAGATTCGAGATCTCGGACTGCGCCGCGCGCTGCCGGGCGTGCTCCTCCAGCGCGTGGGCGATCTCGTGGCCCATCACCATGGCCACTTCGTCGTCGGTGAGCTTGAGTTGGTCGAGCAGGCCGGAGTAGACCGCCATCTTGCCGCCGGGCATGCAGAACGCATTGACCAGCTTCGATTCGATCAGGTTGATCTCCCACGCCCAGCGGCCCGCGCGCGGGTTCCACAGCACGGTCTCGGGCAGCAGCCGGATGCCGATCTCGCGCAGGCGCTTCACCTGCGGGTTGTCGTCGCCGGCCAGCGTGTGCTTGGCGATGGCTTCCTGCTTGATCTGCTCGTACTCGCGGGCGGCCTGCTGGTCGATGACTTCCATCGGCACGATCGTGCGCACACGGGAGTAGCGGCGCTCCACGCGCACGCCGTCGTCGGGCGCGGCCACCACGGCCACTTCCTGCGCGATGGCCGGCAGGCACGCGCACGCGGCGCAGGACCATGCCAGCCATGCCAGCCATGCCAGCCAGCCCGGGCGCCCGGGCATGCGGCGCCGTGGCAACGGCGATTCGTTCGACGCGATCAGGGTCACGGCAGGGCTCGGCGCGATAAGGGTCGACAAACGGCGTCGAATCGGTAAGTGGGGACGCAAACGGTGATGCAATAATACATCCATGACGTTCCAAGACTACCTCGACATTTTCCGCAACCGACGCATCGGCGCCATGCTGACGCTGGGCTTTGCGTCCGGGCTGCCGCTCGCGCTGACCTCGGGCACGCTCCAGGCCTGGATGACCGTGGAGGGGCTCGACATCAAGACCATCGGCTTCTTCTCGCTGGTCGGGCAGGCGTACATCTTCAAGTTTCTGTGGGCGCCGCTGATGGACCGCTACACCCCGCCCCTGCTGGGCCGGCGGCGCGGCTGGCTGCTGGTGACGCAACTCGGGCTGGTGGCCAGCATCGCCGCCATGGCGTTCTGCCCCCCGCGCGAGGCGCTCTGGGCGCTGGCGGCGCTGGCCACGCTGGTGGCGTTCCTGTCGGCGTCGCAGGACATTGTGTTCGATGCGTACAGCACCGACGTGCTGCGCCCGGCCGAACGGGGCGCCGGCGCGGCAGTCAAGGTGCTCGGCTACCGGCTGGCGATGCTGGTCTCCGGCGGGCTGGCGCTGTACCTGGCGGACCGCGTGCTGGGCTGGTCCAGCATGTACCTGCTGATGGCGGCGCTGATGTCGGTGGGGCTGCTGACGCTGTTCTGGGCGCCCGAGCCGGACGTGCCGGCGCGCCAGCCACGCACGCTGGAGGAAGCCGTGGTCGGCCCGCTGCGCGACTTTTTCGGGCGCCAGGGCGCATGGTGGCTGCTGCTGCTGATCGTGCTCTACAAGCTGGGCGACGCCTTTGCCGGCAGCCTCTCCACCACGTTCCTGATCCGGGGCCTGGGCTTCGATCCGGGCGAGGTGGGCATCGTCAACAAGACGCTGGGCCTCGCGGCAACGATCATCGGTGCGCTGTTCGGCGGGTCGCTGATGGTGCGGTTGGGGCTGTACCGGTCGCTGATGCTGTTCGGCATCCTGCAGGCCGTGTCGAACCTCGGCTACTGGGTGCTCTCGGTCACGCCGCCCCATATCTGGAGCATGGGCGCGACCATCGCCATCGAGAACATCTGCGGCGGCATGGGCACGGCGGCCTTCGTGGCGCTGCTGATGACGCTGTGCAACCGCTCGTTCTCGGCCACGCAGTACGCGCTGCTGTCCGCGCTGGCATCGATTGGCCGGGTCTACGTGGGGCCCACCTCGGGCTATATGGTCGAAGCCTGGGGCTGGGCGCCCTTCTACCTCGGCACCGTGGTGGCGGCCGTGCCCGGCGTGGCCCTGCTCTGGGCGATGCGCGGCACGGTCCACCGCTACGAAGCCCAGGCGCGCGAGCCGGCCAAGGAGCCGGGCGTGCCGCGTCCGGCCTGATCGGCCTTATTCCTTGTAGTAAACGATCTGGTGCGACGAGGCCAGCAGCACGCCGCTGGCGCTCCAGATCTGCGCGCTCTGGTCGAAGAAGCCCTGGCGGAACACCTGCGCCCGCGCGCTGCCGAGCACGTGGCTGTCGCCCAACTCGGCCAGCGTGGCCGCATCGGCATGGAAATAGGTCGTGATCGACACCGTGCCGGCCGGCACGAAGCCGGCGCGCTTGAGGAAAATGCGCGGATAGAAGGCATCGCACCACGCCGCCACGGCGGCATAGTCGGGCGTGCGGGCCGGTTCGTCACGGAGCCAGAACTGGGTCAGGCTGTCCGGATGCTCGGTACCGACGGCCGCTGACGGCTTGGCGCCGCGCACCGCGCGCATGTCGTAGCTGCCGATCCAGCGCACCGGCGCGAAGCCGCCCATGCCGGGCAGGGTGTCGGCGGGCGGCACGTCGGGCATGACGGCCTCGCCGCTGCCCCAGGTCTCGCGCCGCACGGCGAAGACCGCGCTGCCGGTGGTCGTCACCTCGCCGTTCTGGCGCAGCTCCAGATGCCAGTGCTGGGTGGAGCGGTTGGTCCGCGACGGACGCGCCTCGATCTCGAACGGCCCTTCCGCAATCGGCCCGGCAAAATTCACCGTGAGCGCAATCGGATCGCCCAGCCGCTCCGGGTGGCGCAGCGCCGCCTGGAGCAGCGTGGCCGCCGTCATCCCGCCGAACGGGCCGATCATGTTCCAGTAGGCCTGGCTGGTGTGCCCCAGGAAGCGGTGCGCGCCGGCTGGCTCCAGCGCCAGGGCGAGGTCGAACGGATGTTGCGAGTCGGTGTGGGGCGCTTGGGTCATGGCAAAAAAATAGTACGATCGTTCGGTAATCGTCGTACGGTATGCCGACCCGGCCCCGGCGTCAAGCCAGGTTCACACCGCGCAAACCCGGTACACCGCCAGGCTGCCGCGCCAGTTCTCGCCCCAGTTCACGGTCACGCCCTCGTGCATCACCACGCGGTCCAGCACGCGCAGGCCCACCTTGGGCGCCAGCGCCTCGAAGTCGCTGATGGTCAGCACGCGCACGTTCGGCGTGTTGTACCACTGGTACGGCAGCGATTCCGACACCGGCATGCGCCCCCGGAACACCGACAGCCGGTGCGGCCAGTAGCCGAAGTTCGGGAACGAGACGATGCACTCGCGCCCCACGCGCAGGGTGTCGCGCAGCACCTGGGCCGTGTTGTGGATGGTCTGGAGCGTCTGGGACAGGATCACCGTGTCGAAGCTCCGGTCCTCGAACAGCGCCAGCCCGCCCTCCAGGTCCTGCTGGATCACGTGCACGCCCTTCTGGGCGCAGGCCAGCACGCCTTCGTCGCGGATCTCGATGCCATACGCCTGCACATCCAGTTCGTCCTGGAGCACGCGCAGCAGGCTGCCGTCGCCGCAGCCGGCGTCCAGCACCGTGGAATTGGGCTCGATCCAGCGCGCAATCGCGCGGAAGTCCGGCCGCAGCGCGAGGATATTGGGATTGGCGGAGGCGTTCATGCGCCGATCTCCTCGGCAATGCGTTCGTAATAGGCGCGCATCAGGTTGTGGTAGCGCGGGTCGTCGAGCAGGAAGGCGTCGTGGCCGTGCGGGGCGTCGATCTCGGCGTACGAGACCGGCCGCTTGTTGTCCAGCAGCGCCTTGACCAGTTCGCGGCTGCGGTTCGGCGCGAAGCGCCAGTCGGTGGTGAAGCTCGCCACCAGGAAGCTGGCCTGGGTGTGGGAGATCGCGCGCTTCAGGTCGCCGCCATAGGCCAGCGCCGGGTCGAAGTAGTCGAGCGCGCGGGTGATCAGCAGGTAGGTGTTGGCGTCGAAGTACTCGGCGAACTTGTCGCCCTGGTAGCGCAGGTAGCTTTCCACCTGGAACTCGACGTCGAACGAGAAGCGGATGTCCTCGGACTTCAGCGAGCGGCCGAATTTCTCGGCCATGTCTTCGTCGGACAGGTAGGTGATATGGCCGATCATGCGCGCCACGCGCAGGCCGCGCTTCGGCTTGACGTTGTGCGCGTAGTAGTTGCCGCCGTGGAAGTCCGGGTCCGACAGGATGGCGCTGCGCGCCACCTCGTTGAAGGCGATGTTCTGCGCCGACAGCTTGGGCGTGGACGCCACCACGATGCAGTGGCGCAGCCGGTCCGGGTACATCAGGCTCCAGGCCAGCGCCTGCATGCCGCCCAGGCTGCCGCCCATCACCGCGGCGAACTGCGTGATGCCGAACGCGTCGGCCACGCGCGCCTGGGCGTTGACCCAATCCTCCACCGTCACCACCGGGAACAGCGCGCCATAGGGCTGGCCGGTGGCCGGGTTGGTGCTCATCGGCCCGGTCGAGCCGAAGCAGGAACCGAGGTTGTTCACGCCGATGACGAAGAAGCGGTCGGTATCGAGCGGCTTGCCGGGGCCAACCATGTTGTCCCACCAGCCGATGTCGCGCGGATTGTCCGCCGCGATGCCGGCCACATGGTGCGAGGCGTTGAGCGCATGGCACACCAGCACGGCGTTCGATGCCGCCGCATTGAGCGTGCCGTAGGTTTCCACCATCAGGTCATAGCCGGCCAGCTGGCTGCCGTTGCGCAGCGGCAGCGGCTCGGCGAAGTGCATGCGCCGGGGCGTGACGACGCCGACGGAGCCGGCTGGCAGGTCGGCAGCCGGTACGGCGGCAGGAATAGCAACATCTGTCATGGAGGGGGCCCGCGGCGAGCGGGCATAAAAAAACCCGACTGGCAGTTGCGTGTGTCGCAGCCAAGTCGGGCATGTCGCGGTGTCCCGCGCGTCGGCGCCATATCGTGGATTGCTCCCGCGAGGCACCGACCCAACCTCTTTAGCCGCATTTATAGTGGCAGCCGGCGGTCATCCTGAGATCCCCGTTGGCTGCCGCGCGCCCGCAAGCCAGTCATCAAATCGGCGCGACGCGGCCATTATAGTGCAGTTCCCGGGTGCGCTGCTGGCCGCGTGTGACGCGCCCCCGGTCCTCCCGCTGGTTTCAGCCCAGCAGGATCCGCAGCTGGGCGTCGATGTTCTCGCCCGGCGCCTTGCGGAAGCCGCTCTTCACGTAGCGGTGCCACTGGCCCTGCACGGCCGCCGTGATCAGCGCCACGCGCACCGGAATGTCGGCGTCGGCCGGGAAGGCGGCCTGCGTGACGGCCACCTTCAGGCACTGGCGCAGCGACGCCTCGATCCGATCCACCATCTGGTTGATGCGCTCCTGCAGCCGTTCGTGCTCGCCCACCAGCGCCTCGCCGGTCAGCACGCGCGTCATGCCGGGGTTCTTCTCGGCAAACGACAGCAGCATCCGCACGATGGCCTGCACCTGGCGCAGGCCATGCTCCTCCTGCGCGGTGATCTGGTTGATCAGCCCGAACACGGTCTGCTCGATAAAGCCGATCAGGCCCTCGAACATCTGCGCCTTGCTGGCGAAATGGCGGTACAGCGCGGCTTCCGAGACCGACAGCCTGGCGGCCAGCGCCGCCGTGGTGATCTTTTCCCCGCGCGGATGCTCAAGCATGCCGGCCAGGGTCTGGAGGATCTGGATGCGCCGCTCGCCGGGGCGCGGGCGCTTGCGCGCGGGCCCTTCGGCGGTCTGGATGGCGGTGGCGGCCACGAGCGGCGGCGCCTCCGGCTGGCTTTCGATGGTTTGCGTCATGACCCGGTTCTCCGTATTCGTCGTAGGAGTTGATGCATCGATTGTACTTTTATGTCCACATAGCCGGGCCGATTCACCACGCGCGCCCGTACGCGCGGGGCATGGTCGGGCAACTGCTGCGGCGCCGTGCCGTATTGTGCGCCATCCGCGCCAGGTGGCGGAAGCTGCGCTTCGGCGGCCATCATCGTCACCGAGCGCTCCTGGGCGCCGTGGCCCACGTGCTGGCGGTCTTCGGCGGCCAGCGCGGTGCGCGTGGCGGCGTCGGCCACGGCGCCCGGCACGGCGGCATCGACCGGGACCGGAACGGTCTCCGGCACCGGATGGGGCCGCGATGGCGCCAGCGTGCGCAGGTAGCCGGTTACCCAGGCGGTGCGGATACCCGTGCCCGCATAGTGTTTCAGATGCGACAGCGTGTCTTCCACCAGCACCGCGCGATGGGGCGCCACGCCGGTGCGCGCCAGCAGCCGGCGCAGCATGCGGCGGTCAGGCTTGGGCCGCAGATGGCCGTGCACCCACATGTCCTCGATGGCCACCACGCGCTCGAAGCAGCGTTCGATGCCGGCAATCGCCATGACCGCCCGGGCGTAGTCGCGCGGGGCGTTGGTGACCAGGATCTTGCGCCCGGGCAGCCGGCGCAGCGCGGCGGCCAGCCCGCGCCGCACGCGCACCATCTCGGCCAGCGCCGGGAAGTCGTGGGCTTCGTGCAGGAAATCGGCCGCATCCACGCCATGGTGGCGGATCATGCCGAGCAGGGTGGCGCCGTAGCGCTGCCAGTACTCCACCCGCACGCGGCTGGCGGTGGCCTCATCGGCGCCGAGCACGCGCGCCACATAGGCGGTCATGCGCCGGTTGATGGCCGGGAAGATCGCGTGGGAGGCGTCGTGCAGCGTGTTGTCGAGATCGAACAGCCAGACGATATCGCCCGACTGGTCGCCCGCTGGGCGGCGCACCCGCGGATGCCGGGGACGCCGCCGCGCGGCGGGGGTCGATGCCTCCGACGGGCGCGCGTGCGCCACGCCGCGGCGCTGGTGAGGTTGTCTGAGGAACACGCCGGGCTGCAGGGGGATGACTTGTGGGAGGGGTGCGGGCGGCGCGGCGGCAATCCGCCCCGCATCGCCCGCAAATCCGGCTCAGTGCGAGCGGATCATCGTGCCGAACGCCTGCTCGGTCAGGATTTCCAGCAGCAGCGAGTGCTCGATACGGCCGTCGATGATGTGGACCGAGTGCACGCCGCTCTTGGCGGCGTCCAGCGCCGACGAGATCTTCGGCAGCATGCCGCCCGAGATCGTGCCATCGGCGAACAGCTCCTCGATCTCGCGCGCGGACAGGTCGGTCAGCAGGTTGCCCTTCTTGTCCATCACGCCCGGGATGTTGGTCATCATCACCAGCTTCTCGGCCTTGAGGATCTCGGCCATCTTGCCGGCGACCACATCGGCGTTGATGTTGTACGCCTGGCCGTCGTCGGAGAAGCCGATCGGGGAGATCACCGGGATGAACGCGTCATCCTGCAGCGCCTTGACCACGGCCGGGTTGATCGCCTCGATATCGCCCACGTAGCCGATGTCGATGAAGGTGCCGGGCTTTTCGCGGTCCGGCATCTGCAGGCGCTTGGCGCGGATCAGGCCGCCGTCCTTGCCGGTCAGGCCCACGGCCTGGCCGCCGTACTGGTTGATCAGCATGACGATGTCCTGCTGCACCTCGCCGCCCAGCACCCACTCCACCACTTCCATGGTTTCCTCGTCGGTGACGCGCATGCCCTGGATGAACGTGCCGACCTTGCCCACCTTCTTCAGGGCTTCGTCGATCTGCGGCCCGCCGCCGTGCACCACCACCGGGTTCATGCCCACCAGCTTCAGCAGGATCACGTCGCGCGCGAAGCCGTGCTTGAGCTTCTCCTCCGTCATCGCATTGCCGCCGTACTTGACCACGATGGTCTTGCCGTGGAACTTGCGGATATAGGGGAGCGCCTCAGCGAGGATCTCGGCCTTGAGGGAGGGGGCGATGGCGGCAACCGTGGTGGTGGCCGGCCCAGGATTGTCGGCGTTCATGGCAAGGGACATCCGTTGGAATCAGCAGGTATCATGGCGAATCCGTCCGCCGGACTGGCTTTGACGGGCAGGCGCCGATTTTACAAGAAACCGCGCGGCACGCGCGAAGACGACAAGAACCTCAGCCCCGGCACGCCCGATGCCGCCCCCGCAATGAGCCTCGATCCCGCCGAACTCCAGGCCGTGCGGCCCTATCTGCTGCGCTTTGCCCGGTTGCAGTTGCGCGACGAGGCGCTCGCCGAAGACGCCGTTTCCGAGACCCTGCTGGCCGCGCTGGAGCACCCGGAGCGCTTTGCGGGCCAGTCGGCGCTGCGCACGTGGCTGGTCGGCATTCTCAAGCACAAGATCGTCGATCTCCTGCGCAGCGGCAGGCGCGAAGTGCGTCTGGCGCTGGCCACGGGCGACGATGGCGAGCCGCAATCCGAGCAGGATGCCTTCGACGCGCTGTTCACGCGCAACGGCCATTACCAGCATCCCCCCTCCGACTGGGGCGACCCGGACCGCACTTTCGAGCGGCGCGAGTTCTTCGAAGTGCTGCAAACCTGCGTCGACCGCCTGCCCGCCAAGGCTGCGCGGATTTTCATGATGCGGGAATGGCTTGAACTGGAGACCGAAGAAATCTGTCAGGCATTGCAGATCAGCGCGACCAACGCATGGGTGATGCTGTACCGCGCCCGCATGCGGCTGCGCGAATGCCTGGAAGTGAAATGGTTCGGCAACCGTGGTGCGAATACAACAATCGCCCCCGCCGCGCCGTAAGGGAAGCCCCAGGCGCGGCGGACTCCTGGCCGTGGCCGTTTACGGCGTGCCTGAGGCCGACATCGCCGGGGCCAACGACGATTCGCCCTCCAGGACGCCGCCGTGGTCGTTGATGGCCTGGTATTTCACCGTGGCCTGTGCCGTCGAGGGCAGTTCACCGGTCAGCGCAATCGTCTGGGCTTCACCGGGCGCCACCATGACGCCGTCATCGAACTTTGCCGACTTGCCGCCGCCCACCAGCTCCACGGTTCCCAACGACACGTGGTAAGCGGTGGGATTGCGCGCCTCGAGCGCCGGACCCTTGCCCGCACTGCCTTGCGGCACCAGGCGCCAGACGAGCTGGGAGGGGGCATCCGCGGCCTGGCCCTTCAGCCCCTCGGGGCGGAAGAACAGCTTGATACGCGAGCGAAACGCCATCTGCAGGAAATTGGTATCGGTGCCGCTGGCGTCCGGCTTGGGCGGAACCTCCAGCACGTTGAGCCAGAACACAGATTCCCGGTCACGCGGCAGCGGCTCGCCGGTATAGAGAATGCGCAGGGTCTGCGCCTTGCCGGGATCGATGCGCGACACCGGCGGCATCACCGTGAACGGCACGTCGATGGTAGACGGCGACGCGGTGGCGTCGCCCTTGTCCAACCAGGACTGCGTCAGCATCGGACTGTCGCCCTCGTTGCTGAGCCGGAGTGTCGCCTCGGCATCGGAGGCGTTGTAGACCACGCGCGTGGCCGCCAGGACAACTGCCGCCTGCGCCGGCATCGCGCTCGCCAAGGCCAGCGCGCACGCGCCCGCAGCCAACATCGCTTTGAGTAGTTGAGTCATTGCACGATAAGGAAAGTGAAGGCCGTTCAGTTGTACGTCACCGTGACTTCGGCTTGCGCCGAAACCGGACCCGCCGTGGCAGGCGATGCAGTACGAATATAAGACGCACGCAGGTTTAGCGTTGCAGTACCTGCGGAAACAGATGCTTCGCGGATGGCCGCGGCCCCCCCCTGGGCCGGGATGGTGATCCCGTTATAGGGCGCCACAAGGTTGATGGCGATGTTCTGCGCGCCCTGCGGTGCCGTGTTGCGGAACTGGCGCGCATCCGCGGGATCGGTGGGGCCGGAGAATTGGAAACTGACCTTGTTGGCAAGGTTGTCGCAGGTTGCCCGAATGGAAAAATCGGTGGCGCCAGCCGTTCCGCCCACCGTGTTGATCATCGGCGTAGCAGGCAGGCTCACCGCCTTTGTCGCACTTCCCGTTTGCAGCTTGCATCCGCCCACGGCATAGTGGAACGTGCCGCCGGTCACGACATGCCTGAAGTTCAGCCCGCGCTGATAGTTCAGCCCGCCCGCCCCGTCCATTTGAAACATGGGGTAGCTGGAGACAGCTGTGACGCCGGAGGGCGGCACGACGCCTTTGCGGATGATGGCGACGGTATAGCTAAGCGTGAAAGTTCGGGTTTCTCCGGGTTTGATGAAAACACCGGTGCCCACATTGCCGCTGATCGCCGTATACGTCCTGCCGTTAAAGATAATCGCCGGCTCCACACCCGCACCAAGCACCAGGCGGTCCGGATTGACCCAGAACGAGATTTCCTCCGAGATCTTGGCATTAGTGCAAGTGAACCGCACGGAAGGCCACTGTTCCTGCCAAAGCACGGTACCTTCCTGCGAATTGGCCGGCACGTTGAACTGCGAGGACAGGACATCCACGAACGTCATGGAGTCGGAAGCACATTCCACCGCGTAGGCCGTGGCGGCCATTTGGGAGATCAGCCATATGACGACCAGCCTTAGTATTTTCTTCATGCTTGAACCCGAATAGAGACAAAGAGAATGGGGAGCGCCGTCACTCGCACGTGATATCGACCACTGCGAACTTGCCGGGCTTGCCGCTTTCCACCGCCGGCAGCACGTAAGGAATCTGGCAGGCCGGTTCCGAGGTGCCATGCGGCGCCACGTGGAGCACCCCGCTGTCGGACTTCAGCCCACGCACGACAATGCGCCCGCCCTGCGCCACGACGCCCACGTGCTGCCCTTCCGTATCGAGTACCTGTGCGCCAAACGGCAGGGGCTTGCCGTCCGCCGTGCGCACCCGCAGGACCGCCGCGCGTCCGGCATGGTCCGTCTCGAACTTCACGCGCACCACCGCGCCCGCCGTCGGTACGGTCGGCTGTGTGGTGGATCGCAGTTCCACGGACATCGGCAACCCCTTCGGGTCGATCTCGACCTGGTTCAAGGAGAACGGCGCCAGGCTGGATACCACCGCATGGCCCCACGGATCCACCCGCAGGCCGCTGCCGCTGGTCACGCTGGCGCCACTGGCGCCATCCGCCTCGACAATCGCCATGGTTTCGCCAATGGTCGGGGTCAGCACGACACCGCCGCCGTAGGCCACTACGCCACCCGTCATGCCCACGCTGGCCTGCCGATACTGGCTGCTCACGCTGGCACTGCCGTTGAAGCCCGCCACGGGCGACGCGTACGATGCGTTGGCGCCAAACCGCGTCGAACTGCCGGTGCCGCTGTTGACATCGACATTCATACCGTAGGCGAAAGCGTTGTCCTTGCCCAGTGTGCCGGTCACCGCCTGCTGGGCGGTGACCGCGCCATTGGAGTCGTACTGCAGGCGCGAACTGGCGTACGGCGCATGCGCACTCTTGCCCAGAGGAATACCCAGATTCAGCATCACGCTAGAATCCCATTTGCCAGTCGTCAGATTGAGCTGGCGCGATGCGGCGACGCCATAAGTCAGGCGCCGGTAGCTGTTGTTGTAGCCAAGCTGAAACTGCGTGCTGGACCCTGTGCGACTCCAGTAATTCTGCGTCGAGCCAGACAGGTAGAACGATCCATACCCCGCCGGCAGGCTCTGGTTCAGCGTGAGCTGCAGTCTGCCGCGCGGCGTGCCGTTCAGCTCGAATTCGCTGTGCAGGTCCTGCAAACGCACGGCGTCAGCCAGGCTGAGGTAATGACGGGTCGAGTAGCGATAAGCGGCCACCGCGATATTGGTATTGGTTGGGGCTACCATCTTACTGAATGAGAGCCGGAAACTTTGCCCATTCAGATCCGGCAGATTCTGTTGCCGCGAGTAGGACTGCGTCACATCCGCGCCGAACGCACCGTAACTGGTATTCAGCGCCGCGCCACCCATGGCTGCGAGGTAGTTTTCCGCCGCGATGATGCCGCCATAGCCGGTCACCATATTGCTGAAGCCGTACTGGATCGTGGCCTGCGTCATCATCGGATGCCGATCCACGTTGGCATCGCGATACTTGCCCGCGGTCGCCGTGTAGCGCAGCCGGCCCGGCCGAAGCGCGTTGACGGCGGCCGCATACGGCACGCGGGACACACGGGTGGTGCCATCTGCCTCCGTCACCACCACTTCCAGGTCGCCGCCGTAGCCGGTGGGATAAAGATCATTGACCTCGAACGGCCCGGGCGCCACGGTGGTTTCATAAATGACGTTGCCGCCCTGACGCACCTGCACGCGGGCGTTGGTGTTGGCCATCCCGTGGATCGCCGGCGCGTAACCGCGCTGAGATTCCGGGAACATCCGGTCATCGGTGGACAGCGTCACACCCCGCACGCCCACGCTGTCGAACAGTGCGCCGTCGGTGAAGCTGTCGCCGAGCACGATCTGGCTATTGATGGAAGCCAGCGAACGTTGCGCATTGGTCTGCACGCTCTGGTACTGCGTGCCGTTGTCGTTGTGGTTCAGGCTGCCGTTGTGGCGGAACCGCCAGGCGCCGACATTGAAGCCAGCGTTCAGTCCAACATAGGCCTGGTTGAAGGCGGTGCCGAATTGCTCGCTGCGATAGGCATTGGCGTTGTATTGGAGGGTGGCTGCCGTGACACCGTCGTCCCAGTATTGGGGATCCACATAGCCGCGCGCAGACCGGAGCATCGCCACCTGGGGCACGCTCACGTCCAGGCGCAGATCGGCCTGGTCGAAGGTGGCACGCGCCCCTTCGATAAGATCCGGCATCAGCGCGCAAGTGTTGGCGTCCTGTAACAGGGCGAGCGATTCGGGCGACAACTTGGTCATCGCCACGCCAAGGCGCTCGAGCATGGCTTTGGTCATGCACGGCTGCACGTTCCGCACGTCCGCGCCGATCTGGCGCAGCGTAATCTCCGCCTTGCCCACGGAATGCTGATTCACGAAAAGATCGACCCGATAGCTGCCCGGCAGCGCCGTGCCGCCCTTGTTGAAACGACTGACATCGATGCGTCGATGTTTGTCGTGATGCAGAAATTCGTCGTTGAACTCAACTTCGGCAAGCACCCCGGCGTTCTGGCTGCCGGCCGTTTCCTCCGCGGATTGTGCGAAGGCGCTGCCCCAGCCGAACATTGCCAGGACCACGAGGCTCACCGGCCTTAATACAAACTTCCTTTGACTTCTACGCATTTTGGATGGCCGGTTGTCAGGCAAAAGGGGTCCCTTGCGTGCCAGAGGCACGCTTTGAAAGTCGACCCGGGAGGGAGGGGTTGCCGGAGTTGCCCTGAAGGGGTCAGGCCTTGTCGGAGTCAGCAGACTCCGGCCGGCCCCACAAGGCTTGCCGTACTGCGGGGAGCGGCCATTGCCAGGCGGCCCCCCGGAGTGGAGGCATTACTGATAGGCGATCGTGTAGGTGACGCTCGAGTTGGCTGCGCCAGCCGTCGAAGCGCCTTTCGCGTAGTACTGGGCGTAGTAATTCAGCGTGCCAGCACCCGAGGCCAGCGTCACCGGCTTCGAATTCTGCGAGGCGTCGGCAAAGCCGGCCTTCACCTGCGTCAGATCCGGGTTCAGCAGTTCAATCTGCACGTTACCGGCAGCGCTACCGGTCAGATTCAGGCGGCCGTTGGTCAGGTCCGTCGTCGGGCCGGCCTCGAAGAAGGTACGCACCGTGCCGGCGACCGGGTTGCAACCCGTCAAGGCGATGGAAAAGGGCGTGCGGCCAGCGGTTGCACCGGCGGCGGCCAGCGACGAGGTCGAAACCTTCGGCAACGCCACGGAGAAGTTCTTGCCAGCGGCACCGCCGTTGATGGTGCAGGTTTGCGCCGTAACATTTCCCGTGAAAGTGATGGTGCCGTCCGAAGCGGCAGCGATCTGCGAAGCGGAGGCTGCAACGATCAGGAGGGCGGCGGAAATAATTTTGCGTGTCATAATTTGCTCGAAATTTGTGGTGAAAGAGAAGGAAGCGACCGGAGCGGGCTGTCTGCTCGTCTCAGAGCGCAGGACTATTCTGCGTCAGCGGCCTCCTTGAAAAAATCGCACTTTCTTTAATTGTTCGAGCTGCGCATGCAACGTCGAGGCAGCGGGACATCAACAGCCATATGGGCAGCACAACGTAGGAAAACGCCGAATCCGTCTCATGCCCGAACCCCGCCGCCGCCTGCTGCCGAACTGCGAGGAAATCCATCACCTGACCATGAAGGGCATGGACCAGCCCCTGACGTTGGGCGAGCGGCTGCGCGTGCGCGGCCATCTGGCCATCTGCGCGGCCTGCACTCACTTCAGCGGACAGATGCGGTCGATGCGGGAGGCCATGCGCCGGCTCGGGCAGGACGATGGGGACCCCAGGCCATGACCGATCCATCGACCATCCGGACCGGCCAGTTGCGCCCCGTGGAGCGGTGCAGCGGCTGCGGCGCGGCCTTCGTGTGCGGCTACGTGGCCGGCCTGCCCGAATGCTGGTGCGCCAACCAGCCGCTGCTGCCGGCACGGCAGATCGTCGCGGGCCAGCATTGCCTGTGTCCGGATTGCCTGACGGCCCGGCGGGACGCCTCGCAAGACACCTAAAGCTCTAAAAATTCCGCTCGACGAATGGCATAACCGGAGACTTCCGGTTTAATATTCACCACATGAATAGCCTACGCGGAATCGACCTCAATCTGCTCGTGGTGCTCGAGGCACTGTTTGCCGAGCGCCATATCTCGCGCGCCGCACTGCGGCTGCAACTGAGCCAGCCGGCGGTCAGCCATTCGCTGGCGCGGCTGCGGCAACTGCTCGACGACCCCTTGCTCGTGCGCGGTCAGGGCGGGCTCGTGCTGACGCCCCGCGCGCATGAACTGACCGCCCCGCTGGCCGAGGCGCTGGCGCAAGTGCGCATCCTGCTCGGCCCCGGCGGCTTCCAGCCGTCCATGGCGCGCCGCACCTTCCGGCTGGCGATGTCGGACTACGGCGCGCTGGTGGTGCTGCCCCGGCTGCTGCGCGCGGTGCGCAAGGCCGCGCCGAACATCGACCTGGTGGTCACGCAGGCCAGCCGCGAGACGATGACGGCGCAAGTGGCCGACGGCGAACTCGACATGGCGCTGGGCGCCTTCACCTACCAGCCGGAAGGCGTGCGCACGGCGGTGCTGTTCGACGATGATTTTGCGTGTGCGGTGGATGCCGCCACGGTGCGTGACACCGGCCGGCTCGATCACGTGGCCTACCTGGCGCGCTCCCACGTGCTGGTGAGCGCGGCGAGCGAGCGCGGGGAGTTGATCGACGCCACCGTGGCGCGCCTGGGCGGCCGCCGCAAGATCGCGTGCACGGTACCGCACTGGAGCGTGGCGCCGGCGCTGATAGCCGGCACCAACATGGTCCTGACGGCGGCCCGGCGCACGCTGGCAGCGCTGGAAGATCCGCGCCTGACCATCTTCGAGGCGCCGTTCTCGATTCCCGGCTTCAGCTACAGCATGATCTGGCCCGAGCGGGCCGAGGCGGATCCGGGCCACACCTGGCTGCGCGAGCGGGTGCTGCAGGCGGCGGCAACGCCGGCATCGGAAGCGGAGGCGGCGATCAGCCTGCGCGGCTGACCGTCCGGAGGGATCGGGCGATCCAAGCCTTAATGCTTGTGGTCGCCATGGCCGCCGGCGCCTGCCGGCGGCGCACCGGCGGTCAGGTCGCGCACTTGCGCCTTGACCTGCTGCTCGACGATCTTGCCGTTCTGCTCGATCTTGAGCGTCAGCGGCACGGTATCCCCGGCCTTGAGCTGGGACTTCAACCCCATCAGCATGATGTGATAGCCGCCCGGCTTGAGTTCCACATCCTGCATCTGCGGCAGGTCCAGCGACGGCAGCTGGCGCATGCGCATCACGTTGTTCTCCATCTTCATCTCATGCAGCTCGGCGGCGGCCACGGGCGACGACACGCCCACCAGCCTGGCCGACTCATGCGCGTGCAGCGTCATGAACGCGCCGGACGCCGACTGCGCCGGCACCGTGCCGCGCACCCAGGCATTGCTCACGTCCACCTGTGCCAGCGCATGTGCGCTGCCCAGCAGGCCGGCCAGGGCCAGGGTGACGATCGAGGCGGCGCGCGGCGCGCGAAAACGGGCTTGCATCGGTAACATCTCCACGAAATCAACGGAATTCAGCGAAAGGCGGCTATTAGACCATGGCGCTCCCGAACCTGCCGGGCATGGCAACCGCGTAGTCTGGCAGCGCCGGGGGCCGGCCTGAATGCGGCACGGTGTCGCACGCCGGGTCGCCGCCGCCGCGTGGCATGGCGGCATTGCTACACTGCCGGCATGCCGCCCTCCACGTCTACCCCGCCCCTCACCGCACCGCCGCCCCCCGCTGCCGCCGTCGCGCCGGCCCCCGCCCCAGCCATGCCGGGCGTGGCGCCCCAGCGCCACGGCCTGGTGAGCCTGCGCCGCCTGTGCTGGCTGCGCTGGGCGCTGCTGGCGGGACAGGCGCTGCTGCTGGTGTCGTGCGAATCGGTGGCCGGCATCCACCTGCCCTACAAGCCGCTGCTCTACCTGTTCGCCGCGCAGGCCATCTTCAATGTGACTACGGTGGCGCGGCTGCACTGGCACGGGCAGCACAACACCGTGCCGTCGGACGCCGAACTGATGGCCCAGATGATCGTGGACCTGACCGCGCTGTCGGCCATCCTGTTCTACACCGGCGGCGCCACCAATCCCTTCGTCTCGTTCTACCTGCCGGGGCTTGCCATCGCGTCGGCCATCCTGCCGTGGCGGTTTGTCTCGGCGCTCGCCCTCTACGCGCTGGCGTGCTATTCGCTGCTGCTGCTCGACTACGTGCCGCTGCACCTGCACAACCCGGACAACGCGGTGAACTACCACCTGGCCGGCATGTGGCTGAACTTCGTGGCCAGCGCGGTGATGATCGCCTTCTTCGTGGCGCGGCTCTCGGGCGTGCTGCGCCAGCGCGATGCCCAACTCAACCTCGCCCGGGAGCAACTGCTGCGGGAGTCGCGCGCCGAGGCGCTGAACGACCAGGCGGCGGCTGTCGCGCATGAGATCGGCACGCCGCTGGCCACGCTGGCGGTCATCGCCGGCGAGTTGCGGGGCGATGCCTCAGACGCCGCGCGCGGGACCACGCCAGTCGCCGACTACCTCCCGGATTTCCGCACAATGGAGCAGCAGCTGGACCTGTGCCGCTCGATCCTGGCCCGGCTGCGCGCGGACCGCGAACCGCTGGCGCCGCAGCCGCTCGACACCTGGCTCGCGCCGTTCGTCGAGCGGTGGCAGTTGCGCCATCCGCAGGCCAGCCTGCAATCGACGCTGGCACCGGACGCCGCCACGCAGCCCGTGGACGCCGCCCGCGTGAGCCAGATCCTGACCATCCTGCTGGACAACGCCGCGCGCAGCCAGCAGGCCATGGGCCACGCGATGCGCCAGGCGCCGCCGCTACGGCTGGATATCACCGGCGATGACCACGCGCTGCGCTTCGCCGTCACTGACCACGGCGGCGGCATCCCCCCGGCGCTGCGCGCGCAACTGGGCGAGGCCCCCGTGGCCAGCACGCATGGTGGCCAGGGCATCGGCCTCTACCTCGCACAGAGCGCCGCGCGCCAGCTTGGCGGCAGCCTCTCCTGGCAGGACCACCGCGCCGGCGGCACCGTGGCCCTGCTGCGCCTGCCGCTGGCCGGCGCCGCCCCGCTCAACCTGACTTCCCCCGACTTCCAACCGTGATGACAGACACCCCCGCGCCCACCGACGCAACGCCCTTCCTGGTGATCGATGACGACGAGGTCTTCTCCGGCACGCTCGCGCGGGCGCTGACGCGGCGCGGCTATGCGGTGCAGGTGGCCCACCACGGCAGCGCGGCGCTGGCGCTGGCCGCGCGCACGCCGTTTGCCTACGTCACGCTGGACTTGCATCTGGGACCACCCGCCGAAGCCAGCGGCACGGCGCAGGCGGAATCGGGCCTGCATCTGGTGGCGCCGCTGCGCGCCGCGCTGCCGGACGCGCGCATCCTCGTGCTGACCGGCTACGCGAGCATTGCCACAGCCGTGGCGGCGGTCAAGCAGGGGGCGGACGAATACCTGGCCAAGCCGGCCAATGTCGATTCGATCCTGACGGCGCTGATGGCGGGAATATCGGAAGAGGCGGCCGAGGCGGCGCTGGAGGAGCCCACGCCGCTATCGGTGGCGCGGCTCGAATGGGAGCACATCCAGCGCGTGCTCACCGAGCACGGCGGCAATATCTCGGCCACGGCGCGGGCGCTGAACATGCATCGGCGCACCTTGCAGCGCAAGCTCGGCAAGCGGCCGGTGTCGCGCTAGGCACGCCAGGGCGAAGAGAAACGACTTACAGGCGCAGCTGGACGTAGTCCCAGCCCAGGTCGTCGGCGGACGACTCATGCGCCACGCCGGCCATGCGCACGGCGTCACTGGCGTGGCGGTCGGCCAGCGTGACCAGCTCGCCCGAGGCGATGGCCAGCGCCGTGGCGGCAGCCTGCCCCTCGTGCGCGGCCTGCCGCTCGGGCTGGTCCGCGTGGACCGAGGCCGAAGCCGGGATCGGCAGCGCGGCGGCGGCGGCCGGGGTCACGGCGGGCCGGACGCACAGGAAGACGGTGGCGGCGGTGATGCTCGCCACCACGCTCGCGGTGGCGATGGCAACGCGGCGCTTGCGCACCTGGTTGCGTTTGAAAAAAAGCGTGCGCGAAGGTTGGCGCGACATAGGCAGACTCCCGGCAGGTGTTTGAAGTGAAGTGCGGTGGCTCCCGCTCCGGTCCATCGACCAGCAAGGTGCGCAAGGGTCGCATTTCGACGAGGTCCGGCGCCAGCATGCTTACCAATGCTTACGGTCGTTACTGGCGGGAGGCATCCGCGCGGGCCGCTGACACATGCCGGTCAAGACCCCAAAACAAAACGAGCCAGACATCGGTCTGGCTCGTTGTTCCTTCAAATCCGCCGGGGCGGCTTACAGCACGTAGCGCGACAGGTCCTCGTTGCCGGCCAGGTCGGCCAGGCGCTCATCGACATACTTGCCGTCGATGGTCACCGTCTCGCCCGAGGAGCGGGTGGCGTGGAACGACAGGTCTTCCAGCAGCCGCTCCATGACCGTGTACAGCCGGCGCGCGCCGATGTTCTCGACCTTCTCGTTCACCGAGAACGCGATCTCGGCCAGCCGGCGGATGCCGTCCTGCGCGAACTGCAGGTCCACCTCTTCCGTCTTCAGCAGCGCCTGGTACTGCTTGGTCAGGCTGGCGTCGGTCTGGGTGAGGATGGCCTCGAAGTCCTGCACGGACAGCGACTCCAGCTCCACGCGGATCGGGAAACGGCCCTGCAGTTCGGGAATCAGGTCGCTCGGCTTGCTCAGGTGGAACGCGCCCGAGGCGATGAACAGGATGTGGTCGGTCTTGATCATCCCGTACTTGGTGTTCACCGTGGTGCCTTCCACCAGCGGCAGCAGGTCGCGCTGCACGCCCTGGCGCGACACCTCGCCGCCGCCCACGTCGCTGCGGCTGGCAATCTTGTCGATCTCGTCCAGGAACACGATGCCGTTCTGCTCGACGTTGGCGATGGCCTTGTGCTTCAGCTCCTCCTCGTTGACGAGCTTGGCGGCCTCCTCGTCGATCAGCAGCTTGAACGCTTCCTTGACCTTCATCTTGCGGCGATGCTTCTTGCCCTGGCCCAGCCCGGCGAACATCGTGCGGATCTGCTCGGTCATGTCTTCCATGCCCGGCGGGCCCATGATGTCCATGCTCGGCAGGCCGGCGGCCACTTCCAGCTCGATATCCTTGTCATCGAGCTGGCCCTCGCGCAGCTTCTTGCGGAAGGCCTGGCGCGTGTTCGAGTCCTTGTCCTCGGTCTGGGCGAAGCCGATGTCGCGCGGCGGCGGCAGCAGCACGTCCAGCATGCGGTCCTCGGCGGCGTCCTCGGCCTTGGTGCGCACCTTCTTCATTTCCGATTCGCGCGTCTGCTTGATGGCCATCTCGGCCAGGTCACGCACGATGGTGTCCACGTCGCGGCCGACGTAGCCCACTTCGGTGAACTTGGTGGCCTCGATCTTGATGAACGGCGCATCGGCCAGCTTGGCCAGCCGGCGCGCGATCTCGGTCTTGCCCACGCCGGTGGGCCCGATCATCAGGATGTTCTTCGGGGTGATTTCCTGGCGCAGCGGGTCTTCCACCTGCTGGCGGCGCCAGCGGTTGCGCAGCGCCACGGCCACGGCCTTCTTGGCCTTGTTCTGGCCGATGATGTGCTTGTCGAGTTCGGAAACGATTTCCGAAGGGGTCATGGTTTGCGACATGGTATCCGGGGGTTCAGTGCAGGGCGGTGCAGCGCCACGCGGCGACGCTTATTCCAGCGTCTCGATGACGAAGTTCGTGTTCGTGTAGATGCAGAGCTCGCCGGCGATGGTCAGCGCCTTCTCGACCACATCCTGGGGGGCCAGCTCGGTGTTCTCGACCAGCGCCTTGGCCGCCGACTGCGCGTACGCGCCGCCCGAGCCGATGGCCGCGATGCCGCCCTCGGGGTCCAGCACGTCGCCGTTGCCGGTAATGACCAGCGTGGTGTCGCGGTCGGCCGTGATCAGCATGGCCTCGAGCCGGCGCAGCGCGCGGTCCGAGCGCCAGTCCTTGGCCAGGTCCACCGCGGCGCGGGTCAGGTTGCCCTGGTACTTCTCGAGCTTGGCCTCGAAGCGGTCGAGCAGCGAGAAGGCGTCGGCCGTGCTGCCGGCAAACCCGACCAGCACCTTGCCGTTGTAGATGCGGCGCACCTTGCGTGCCGTACCCTTCATCACGATATTGCCGAGAGTGACCTGGCCGTCACCGCCGAGCGCAACCTGGTTGCCGCGCCGGACGCTGACGATGGTAGTGCCGTGATACTGTTCCATGGTGCCTTCGTGGTCCTTCTGTGATCTGTGGAATGTGTCAGGGGGGTAGGTGGCGACACGCGGCGCGCTTTCAAGAGCCGCACGCATCACAAGCGCCCGACACGGGCAATCCACACAATATAGAAGGTAGAAGCGCCCGGCCGGGGGCCAAAGCAAAAAGGCCACGCATCGCTGCGTGGCCTTATGCCTTCCGGGCTGGCGCGGGGGTTAGTCCGTGCTTAGTCCGCGTACACCCCGGCCTTCTTGATCACCGGCGTCCACTTGTTGATTTCCGACGTCAGGAACGTGCGCAGCGAATCCGGCGTGGCGCGCTGGGCCGGCACGGCCTCGGCACCCAGCTCGGCCATCTTGGCGCGGAAGGTCGGGTCGGTCACCGCCTTCTGCAGCGCGGCGGAGAGCTTGTCGATCACCGGCTTCGGCGTGCCCTTCGGGGCGTACATGGCGTGCCAGATCTTCACTTCCACGCCCGGCAGGCCCTGCTCGGCCGCGGTCGGGATGTCCTTGAAGGCCTCCACGCGGCGCGACTGCATGGCCGCGTACGGCTTCAGCGCGCCCGCCTTCAGCTGGCCGGCGATGTTGGTGGTCTGGTCGCACATCAGGTTGACCTGGCCGCCCAGGATGTCCGTCAGCGCCGGCGCCGTGCCCTTGTACGGCACGGTGGTCAGCTCGGTCTGGATTGCGCTCTGGAACAGCAGGCCGCACAGGTGCGAGGCCGAGCCGATACCGGCGTTGGCCAGCGACAGCTTGCTGGCATTGGCCTTGATGTACGGCACCAGGTCCTTGAAGGTGGCCGGCGGCAGCTGCTTGTTGCCCACCAGCACCATCGGCACGTCGGCCACTTCACCGACCATCTCGAAGTCCTTGAGCGGGTCGAAGCCCAGGTTCCGGTACAGCGCCGGGGCCGTAGACATGCCGATGTGATGGATCAGGATGGTGTAGCCGTCATTCTTGGCCTGGGCCACCTTCTTGGCGCCGATGGTGCCGCCGGCGCCGCCCAGGTTCTCGATCACGATGGTGGTGCCCAGGTGCTTGGACATGACCATGGTCAGCTCGCGCGCCACCTTGTCGGTCGGGCCGCCGGCCGCGAACGGCACCACGGCCTGGACGGGCTTGTTGCCCGGATATTCCTGAGCCTGGGCCCCCGTGAAAACGCCCACGCCGGCAACTGCCAGCGCGGCCGCGAAATGCATTGCAACTCGTTTCATTACTGTCTCTCCTGGATACCCTGCTTTTCCCGTTCTCACCGTCCGCCTTGCCTCCTCCTCTCTTCACGCTTGCCGCCGGCCGGGCCGCCTGGGAGGCGGCGCCGCCGGTCGCGGTCCATATCGGAAAACACGCGGTGACCATCGGCTCAATGTATGGGAAGCGAACAGCAACTGACCCCGCTGACAGGCGGAGCCGGAGGTGGATGTTAGCAACCTGAAAGATTAGCGAGGTATAGGGGCTAACCCGCGAGAAAGCGGCGTTTTCGGCGGATTTGCCACGCTTGTGCCACGCTTGCGCCGCGCGGCCGCTTACGCAACTGAATTGCATCGACCCGGGCGCTATGGTTAAATGGCCCGCATGACACGCACCGCCCCGCATCTGGCCGCCCAGGCAGCCGGACCGCTCCCCGACGCCACGCTGGAAGCCGCGCAGGCGCGCCTGCGCCAGTTGGGCGCGCGCGTGACGCAGCCGCGCGTGGCCATCCTCGCCTGTCTGATCGACGCCGAAGACCCGCTCACGCACCAGGCCGTGATCGACCGCCTGCCGGCCGATGGCGACGTGGACCGCGTCACGGTCTACCGCGTGCTCGACTGGCTGGTCGAGCAGGGGCTGGCGCAGAAGCGCGCGGGCCATGACCGCGTGTTCCGCTTCACGCTGGTGGAGCACGAGGCCGCGCGCGCCGAGGTCCATCGCCAGCACAGCCATTTCCATTGCACCCGCTGCGACCGCACGTTCTGCCTCGAGGCGGCCGGCGTGCCCGCACCGTCGGTGGCGCCCAAGGTGCCGCGCGGCTTTGCCGTCGAGCACGTGGAGCTGACCGTCAACGGTGTGTGCGCTGAATGCGGCCGCACGCGCGGCGCCGGCGGCGCGCACTAGGCGCCGCAAACCTTTCCCGGAGTTCCAAGACATGTCCAAACTGATCCCGGTCACGATCCTGACGGGCTTCCTCGGCAGCGGCAAGACCACGCTGCTCAAGCGCATCCTCACCGAGCAGCACGGCATGAAGATCGCCGTCATCGAGAACGAGTTCGGCGAGGAGAACATCGACAACGAGATCCTGGTGCAGGACGGCCGCGAGCAGATCGTGCAGATGAGCAACGGCTGCATCTGCTGCACCATCCGGGGCGACCTGGTGCAGGCGCTGTCCGACCTGATCACCCAGCGCGACGAAGGCAAGTTCGATTTCGACCGCGTGGTGATCGAGACCACCGGCGTGGCCAACCCGGGCCCGGTGGCGCAGACCTTCTTCATGGACGAGGAAATCGCCGCGCGCTACCTGCTGGACGCCGTGATCACGCTGGTGGACGCCAAGCACGGCAATCTCCAGCTGGACAAGCAGGAGGAAGCGCAGCGCCAGGTGGGCTTTGCCGACGCCATCTTCATCACCAAGTCCGACCTGGTTCCCGAGGCCGAAGTGGCCGACCTGCGCCACCGCCTGCTGCACATGAACCCGCGCGCACCGATCCGCACCGCCAACTTCGGCGAGACCCCGATCGACACGATTTTCGACCTGCGCGGCTTCAACCTGAACGAGAAGCTGGAGATCGACCCCGATTTCCTGCGCGCCGAGGCCCACGAGCACGATGAGCACGATGAGCACGACCATGACCACGATCATGGCCACGTGCACGACGAGCACTGCGGCCACGACCACGATGACCACGGTCACGGGCATGGCGTGCACGATCACCACCACCATCACCACCATACTGACCACATCGCCTCGTTCGTCTTCCGCAGCGACAAGCCGTTCCACTACGGCAAGCTCGAGGAATTCCTGTCGGGCATCCTGTCGGTCTATGGCGAGAAGCTGCTGCGCTACAAGGGCGTGCTCTATATGGAAGGCGTGGACCGCAAGGTGGTGTTCCAGGGCGTGCACCAGCTGATGGGCAGCGACATCGGCGCCAAGTGGGAGGACGAGACCCCGGGCACCAAGATGGTCTTTATCGGCGTGGACCTGCCGCGCGATGCCATCCTCAAGGGACTGGCCGCCTGCCTGGCCTGAGCCCCTGGCTCTGATGTGAAGCAACCGCCGCATTCTGTGGCGGTTGCCGCCGGACCGGCTTTCCACCCGCCCTGCCCCTCCTTTCGGCGGGGTACCGGGAAAACTCCTGTCTCTTGTCCGGCTTTCTCCCATATCTACGAAAAATTTGTTCAAGTACAATAGGCCGGATTTGATACGGGCGGCGCACGTTTTGGCGGCGCCGGTATTGGCAGGGCGGCGGTCGTCGTCAGCATGAGGCGGGCCGCCGGCAGGCGCGGTCGCAGTGCTTCATGCGGAGACCGCCCTCCGCTTGGGGTACCTTGGCAACAGCGCCGTCACTCGTCGACGCGTAGAGAGAGGTGTCCCCATGACAGCCGCAACCAAGACCAAAGAAAGCCGCAGCAAGACAGGCACCGCTGCGGCGGAGACGCCAGACGCGCAGCCAGCAGTGAAGGCAGCGCCAGCTCCCCGCGGCAGTACGGCGCACGCCGATGCGGGCGAGGCCAAGGGAGGCACGCGAAGCAGCAAGACTGCAGCCAGCCAGAGTGAACCGACCGCACCGCGCAAGCGGGCGGCCACTGCACCCGAGCGGACCAAGACGCCGCCGGTCGCATCAACAAGAGAATCAGCAGCAACCATGAGCAGCAACAAACTTCTGACTGAAGCTGAAATCCTGAAGATGAGCGACAAGGATTACATGAACGAGGCGCAACTGGCCTTCTTCAAGAATCGCCTTGAGCAGCTTCGCGACGAAATCCTCAAGAATGCGGACCAGACCACGGAACACCTGCGCGAGACGGTGATCGTGCCGGACCCGGCCGACCGCGCCACCATCGAGGAAGAACACGCGCTCGAACTGCGCACCCGCGACCGCGAGCGCAAGCTGCTGAAGAAGGTAGAGCAGTCGCTGCAGCGCATCGAGTCCGGCGACTACGGCTGGTGCGAGGAAACCGGCGAGCCGATCGGCGTACCGCGCCTGCTGGCCCGCCCGACGGCCACGCTGTCGCTGGAAGCGCAGCAGCGCCGCGAACTGCGCCAGAGGCTGTTCGGGGACTGATCTCCCGCTCCGCTCCGACAAACACGGCCCGGTCATCCGGGCCGTTTTGTTTGGGTGACGCGTTTGGTGACCCGTTTGCGACCCGTTTGCTGACCCGTTTCGGGCGAGTTTGGCGACGAGGTTTGTCTCACGCCGGCCACGGCACTACCATGGCAGGACGCCCGCCCTTTGTGGTGCCATGGCCGGGCTGTCGTCCGGGGCGGCTTTCTGCTACAGTCGCAACCTTGTTGCAATAACACCTTGCGCGCCGCTTTGGCGCCCATCGCCAAAATCACCCGTTCCATGGCTCCTCGTCTGCCCGTCACCGTGCTGTCCGGCTTCTCCGGCGCCGGCAAGACCACCGTGCTGCAACACCTGCTCGCGCAGGGCGGCGCGCGCGTGGCCGTGGCCGCGAGCCAGGGCGACCTGCTGGCCGAGGTGGACCGTCTGGCGCAGGCCGGCCAGCACGACTACGTGGTGGTGGAGGCCCAGGCCACCGAAGAGCCGCTCGGCATTGCCGAGGGCTTCGCCTTCGAAGACGCCCACGGCGACGCCCCGGCGGGCGTGGCGCACCTGGACACGCTGGTGACGGTAGTCGATGCCGAGCGCTTCCTGCGCGACTATCACGACGCCCATTTCCTGTCCGAGCGGGGCCTCGCCGCCCATGACGGCGACGACCGTACCGTCGTGGACGTGCTGATCGACCAGATCGAAGTGGCGGACGTCATCGTCATCAACAAGATCGACCTGGTCGATGCCGGCCAGCTGGGCCGCCTGCACGCGGTGCTGCACGCGCTGAACCCGCGCGCCGACCTGGTCGATGCGAGCCACGGCAAGGTGCCGGCCGGGCGCGTGCTCGGCACGGGCCGCTTCGACCCGGATGCCACGCCGAACGCCGCCGGCTGGCAGGTGGCACTGCAGGGCGAGCCGGTGCCGGCCGCCGCTGGCATGGGGGCCCTGCTGTACCGCCGGCGCCGCCCGTTCCATCCGCAGCGTTTTGCAGACCTGATTCATACCGAATGGATGCGCGAGCATGGCGACGTGCTGCGCTCCCGGGGCATCTTCTGGCTGGCCAGCCGCATGGACATTGCCGGCGACTGGCATCAGGCGGGCGGCGTGTGCCGTCCCGGTGCCGCCGGCGCCTGGTGGGCCGCGATCGACGCCGAGGAATGGCCGGCTGACGCCGCCTCGCGTGCCGGCATCGAGGCCGACATGGTCGATGACGGCCTGCCCGCCGAATACGGCGACCGCCGCCAGGAACTCGTGCTGATCGGCGAGAACCTCGACGCCCCGGGGCTCGAAGCCCGGCTGGACGCCTGCCTGCTGACCGACGCCGAACTCGCGGCGGGCCCCGAAGCGTGGGCGGCCTACCCCGACCCGTTCCCCGACTGGGGCGATGCATTCGCCGACGATCACGATCACGATCATGACCACGCGCACGACCATGACCACGATCATGGCGATGACGCGTGCGATTGCGGCCATGCGCACTGACACCTCCTTTCTCGCCGACCGTATCAGCGGCCACATGGCCCGCTGGCGCGCGCGCGGCCCCGGCCTCTGGACCGCGCTGTGCCTCGTGCTGTGCCTGCTGCTGGCCCAGCACGCCGGTCTGGTCCACCGTGTGGTGCACGGCGGCCTGCCGGGCGCGACGGTGCCTGTGACGGTCGAAGCCGCCGCCGATAGTACCGACACCCATACCGATTCCTTCGCGCTCAAGCTCGGCCTGCACTCGTGCGTGCTGTTCGATGGCGCGACGCTGGCTGACAGCCACCACGGCAGCTTCGACCTGCCGGTGCTGGCTTTCGGCAAGCCGGTCAAGCCGGCCAGCCTGGCCTGGCGCTGGCCCGACCTGCCCGCCGCCCGGCCCTTCCACTCCCGCGCCCCACCTGCCTCGCCCGTCTTCGCCTGATCGCGCGGCTGCGGTGTGACGAACACCGCCCGCGCTTCGTCATCGAATTCGAATCGCGAGCCATGTCCTCCCCCATTCATTTCTCCTCGGCGGTGCGCCGCACCCCGCTGGCGGCCGTTGCCGCCTTTCTCGTCACCGCCGGCTTCAGCGCCGGTGCCTCGGCTCAGGAAGCCGCGACTCCGGTCGCCCCTCAGGCCGTCCCGCAAACCCTCAAGGAAGTGGTGGTCACCGCCAATCCGCTCGGCAGCGACCTCAACGACATGGTCGCGCCGGTCTCCACGCTCGGCGGCGACGCACTGGCCGTGCGCCAGGCCAGCACACTCGGCGAGACGCTGAACAGCCTGCCCGGCGTGACATCGACCTATTTCGGCCCGAACGCGAGCCGGCCGATCATCCGGGGGCTCGATGGCGACCGCATCAAGGTGCTCCAGAACGGCGGCTCCACGCTGGACGCCTCCACGCTGTCCTATGACCACGCGGTGCCCATCGACCCGCTGGTGGCCGAGAAGATCGAGGTGGTACGCGGCCCGGCGGCGCTGATGTACGGCGGCAGCGCCATCGGCGGCGTGGTGAATGTGATCGATAACCGCATCCCGCGCGACCCGATTACCGGCGTGAGCGGCGCGGCGGACGTGAGCGGCACCATCGGCGGCGACAAGGGCCGCAACGCCAGCGGCCTGATCGAGGCCGGCAACGGCCAGTTCGCCGTGCACGCCGATGCCTTCGTGCGCCAGACCAGCGACCTGAAGATCCCCGGCTTCGCGCGCAGCGGCAACCTGCGCGCCACCCAGCCGCTGCCCGAGGGCGAGAGCGAGGCCTACGGCAAGATTCCGAACACCAACGCGCACCAGGAAGGCGGCGCGATGGGCGGCGCCTACACCTGGACCGATGGCTTCGTCGGCGCCAACTTCTCGACCTATCGCAACGACTACGGCACCCCGGCCGAAGCCGATGCGCGCATCAAGATGCGCCAGGACCGCTACGCGGTGGAGGGCGAGGCGCGCAACCTGTCGAACAACACCGGCGGCTTTATCGAGGCGGTGAAGGGCAAGTTCAGCTACACCGACTACGAGCACCGCGAGATCGAGGACGGCGAGACCGGCACGATCTTCAAGAACCACGGCTGGGACGCCCGCCTGGAAGCCACGCACGGCAAGATCGGCAACATGACCGGGGTGATCGGCACGCAGTTCGGCCACACCAACTTCTCCGCGCTGGGCGAGGAAGCGTTCGTGCCGAGCACCGCCACGGACAACGCCGCCCTCTTCGTGTTCGAGGAAATGCCGCTGGTGGCCTCGGGCGACCTGAAGCTGAACCTCGGCGGCCGGCTGGATCACAGCAGCGTCAAGGCCAGCGCCAACGGCAACGACCGCTTTACCGATGCGAACCGCAGCTTCAACGCGGGCAGCGCCTCGGCCGGGCTGCTGTGGAAGCTGGACCCGGTGTGGTCGGTGACCACGAACCTGTCCTATACCGAACGCGCGCCCACGTTCTATGAGCTGTACGCCAACGGCCCCCACCTGGCCACCGGCTCGTACGAGGTGGGCGACCCCAACGCGAACAAGGAACGCGCCACCTCGCTGGACCTGGGCGTGCGCTTCAAGCAGGGCGCCCATAGCGGCTCGCTCTCGGGCTACTACAGCCGCTTCCAGAACTACCTGGCGCTGGTGAATTCGGGCAGCTTCCGCGACGCGGAAGGCAACGTGGTGGCCGCCGGCAGCGACGGCGCGCTGCCGGAGTTGCAATACCTCGGCGTGCCGGCCACGCTGTACGGCTTCGAGGCCGAGGGCAAGACGCGGCTGCTGCAGAAGATGCTGACGACCAGCGACACGCTGGACTTCGAGGCCCGCGCCGACTACGTCCACGGCGAGAACCGCAACACCGGCGAAGCCCTGCCGCGCCTGTCCCCGCTACGGCTGGGCGGCGCGCTGGTCTACGGCGCCGGCCCGTGGGGCGCGCGCATGGACGTGAACTGGAACGCACGCCAGAGCCGCGTGCCGAGCGGCGACACGCCGACCGACGCGTACACCACGCTGGGCGTGGCGCTGACGTACAAGCTCAAGGTATCGGGCGTGCAGACGCTGTTCTACGTGCGTGGGGACAACCTCACCAACCAGGAAGCCCGCAGCGCCACGTCGATCCTGCGCGACATCGCCCCGCTGCCGGGCCGCAGCGTCAAGATCGGCATGCGGACGTCGTTCTAAGGGTCAGCCCCCCGAGAACCACTCCGGCACCAGCGAGTACACCGCCGCCGCAACCGGCCTGCCGCGCAGGATCAGCCGGTTGCGGGCGATGCATTCCAGCGTGGCGCCGATCTTCACCGCCACGGCGCGGCTCGCCACGTTGGCCTCGGCCGCCACGATCTCGATGCGGGTCAGGCCGAGCCCGTGGAAGCCATGGCAGGCCATCATCGTGGCCGCGCCGGCCGCCAGCCCCTGCCGCTGGCGGCTCTCCCGAATCCAGTAGCCCAGGTTGCCGAGGTTGTCCTCCGGCCGGATCTGGTTGATCGCCACGCCGCCGTACAGCTCGCGGCCATCGGGCGAGAACACGCCGATGTCGAACGCCGAGCCATCCGCCATATTGGCGTCGCAACGCGCGAACCACTCCTGGGCGTCCAGCGTGTTGTAGTCGTGCCGGGCCCACGGCATCCAGGCGCCGACGGTGCCCATCGACTCCCGCACGGCCGCCGCGAACGGCTGCACATCGGCCGCACGGAAGGGCCGCAGCATGAAGTCCTTGCCCCGCAGCGGCGGCATCATGGCGCGGGGGCCTCAGTCGCGGTTGTGGACGGTCTCGCCGTCCAGCGCCAGCGCGTCCACTGCCGCCAACCCGCGCAGCGTCTGGGCGAACACCGTCTCGAACGGCGTCTCGGCCATGAAGCGCGCGTGGATGCGCTGCATCAGCGGCGTGCCGTGCATCCACGCCAGCAGCGCGGCGCGCGACATCGACTGCTGCTCCAGCAGCTTGAACTTCACCAGCACCTTCACCGCATGGCTGGCGTTGCGCAGCGGGTCGCTGCGCAGGTGGGCCAGCCGGCCCTGCGCGCGCGCCACCGCCTCGGACACATCGCCGAACACGCGGCCATGGCCGGGGATGACGAGGCGGGCGTCGAGTTCGGCGATGCGCGCCAGCACGGCGGCCTGTTCCGCGAAGCCGCTTTCGCCGTCGAGTTCGGGAAAGATCACGCCGAAGCCGTTTTCCCAGAGCGCGTCACCCGAGATCAGGATGCGCGGGCCGGGGGCGAACAGCATGACCGCGTGCGGGTCATGACCCGGCGCGGCCACTACGTGCCAGTCCAGGCCGCCCAGACGCAGGTGGTCGCCATCGTGCAGCAGCGCGTCGAAGGTGAAGCGCTGGCACTGCTGGCCGGTAGCCACGAAGCTCAGGGCGTCGTCATCCCACGCGGACACCGCCGCCGCCTCGGCGGCCGGGATCGACGTGTGCGGCTGCCAGCGCGCCTGCAGCGCGGCGTTGCCGCCGCAATGGTCCGAATGGAGATGGGTGTTGATGACCTGCCGCAGCGGCCGGCCATCGAGCGCCGCCGCGACCAGGGCCTCGGTCTGGGCGGCGTGGGTCAGGTAGCCGGTGTCGACGAGCGCCGTGTCGCCGGTCTCGTCATCGACCAGCAGCACGTTGTTGGCCGACAGCCAACCGCGCTCGAATACGCGGACGGAGGATGGCAGCGAGGGAGGGAAAGTTAGCGGCGCGCTCATGCCCCGTCTCCGCCCAGCCACGCCACGCGCGCGGGCAGCAGCGCCCACACGCGCCGGCGCTCGGCGTCATCGGCCTGGGACCAGCCGGCGATTTCCTCGATGGTGCGCAGGCAGCCTTCGCAATAGCCGGTCACCGGGTCCATCTTGCAGACGTTGCGGCACGGGGACGCCACCGGCGATGCCTCCAGCGCAGCAGCGGCGCCGCGCGTGAGGTCGGCCTGCAGGCGGCGCGCGGCGGGCGGGAGCACGGCGGACATCGCGCGGGTCAGCTCGCCACCGGCGTCACCGGCGCCACCTGCGCCGCCACGTCGGCGACTTCGGCGCCGGTCATGGCCTGGAGCTGGTGCGGCGTGAGGTTGAACACCGCGTGCGGATGGCCGGCGGCGGCCCACAGGCTCTCGTAGCGGAACAGGTCCTGGTCGAGCAGCATCACGGGCGGCACGGCGTGGCCGATGGGGCAGACGCCGCCAATCGCATAGCCGGTCTTCTCGCGCACGAATTTGGCGTCGGCCTTGCCCAGCGGGCCCACGCGGGCGGCTACCTTGGCCTCGTCCACGCGGTTGCTGCCGCTGGCGATGACGAGCACCGGGGCGTCGTCCGCCACGCGCCGGAAAATGATCGACTTGGCGATCTCCGCCACGCTGCAGCCGAGCCCGGCGGCGGCTTCGGCCGAGGTCTTGCCGGTGGCCGGCAGCATCACCACCGGGCGGTCATGGCCGATGCCGGCGAGCAGGTCGGCCACGCGCTGCGCGGCGTCGGGCAATTCGCCGAGTTCGTTCGGCTCGTTGGATGCGGGGGACGCGCTCATGGGTGGATTCTCCTTATCTATCTATATAGGGGGCAGCTCAGGTGCAGACCGCCGCGTCGTCCGCCGCCGCCCACTTGGTCAGCAGGGCGCGGCCCACGCGCGAGTTGTTGGGGCGACCGATTGCCTGGGAGATGTAGTCGCCGGTGCGCACCACCGCTTCCAGGTCGATGCCGGTATGCAGCCCCATGCCGTGGAGCATGTAGAGCACGTCCTCGGTGGCCACGTTGCCGGTGGCGCCCTTGGCGTACGGGCAGCCGCCCAGCCCCGCCACGGACGCGTGGAAGATGCCGATGCCCACTTCCAGGCTGGCCAGGATGTTGGACAGCGCCTGCCCGTAGGTATCGTGGAAGTGGCCCGAGAGCCGGTCGATCGCAAACTCCATCGACGCCGCGCGCATCACCTCCTGCACCCGGGTGGGCGTGCCCACGCCGATGGTATCGGCGATGTCGATCTCGTCGCAGCCCAGGTCGCGCATGCGGCGCACCACGTCCACCACGTCGTGGACGGACACCTCGCCCTGATACGGGCAGCCCAGCGTGCACGAGATGCTGCCGCGCAGCCGCACGCCGGCTTCCTTGGCGGCAGCCGCCACCGGCTCGAAGCGGGCGATGGACTCGGCGATCGAGCAGTTGATGTTCTTCTGCGAGAACGCCTCGCTGGCCGCGCCGAAGATCACCACCTCGTCGGCCCCGGCCGCCACGGCGCCCTCGAAGCCGCGCAAGTTCGGCGTCAGGGCCGAATACAGCGTGCCGGGGCGGCGCTGGATGCGCGCCATGACCTCGGCGCCGTCCGCCATCTGCGGCACCCACTTGGGCGAGACGAACGACGCGGCTTCGATATTGACGAAGCCCGCGTCGGTGAGCTGGTTGATCAGTGCCACCTTGACGTCGGCGGGCACCATCGCTTTTTCGTTCTGGAGCCCGTCGCGCGGGCCCACTTCGACGATCTTCACGTACTGGGGCAGGGTCATGGCTGTCTCCTCGTTCCTTGTCTAGGCGTGCGGGCCCGGCTCAGTAGCCGCGCTGCAGGTCCACCACGCCGGCAATCGGCTTGCCTTCGGCCAGCGCGCGGATCTTGCCGGCGATCTGGGCGATGCTGTCCTCGCGCAGCGTCAGCGCCGAGATATGCGGCGTAATGGTGATGCGCGGTTCCTGCCAGAACGGATGGTCGGCCGGCAGCGGCTCGGTGCGGAAGACGTCCAGCGTGGCGCCGGCGATCTGCCCTTCGCGCACGGCGGCCAGCAGGTCGTCTTCCACCAGGTGCGGGCCGCGCGCCACGTTGATCACATAGGCGCCCCGGGCCAGGCGGTAGAGCAGGCCGGTGTCGATGATGTCCTCGGTCTCGGCGGTCAGCGGCAGCACGTTCACCAGCACGTGCAGGCCGTCGAGGAAGGCGCGCTGGCCATCCTCACCATGGAACGATTCCACGCCATCCACGGCCTTTGCCGAGCGGCTCCAGCCCCGCACCGGGAAGCCGAAGCCCGCCAGCGTGCGGGCGATGTGGGCGCCCAGCGTACCGATGCCCATCACGCCGATGGTGAAGTCGGCGCGGCGATGGGGCTTGAGGAATTTCCACGTGCCGGCGCGTTCCTGGGCGTCGTAGGCGTCGAGCTTGCGGAAGTAGCGCAGCACGGCGGCGGTGACGTATTCGGCCATCTGGGCGGCCATGCCGGCGTCATCGAGCCGCACGATGGGCACGCCGGCCGGCAGCGCGTCCGGGTCTTCATCGCGCAGGCGCAGGATGCCGTCCACGCCGGCACCGAGGTTGAACACCGCGCGCAGGTCCTGGCGGCCGCGCAGCATGGCCACGGGCGGACGCCAGACCACGGCGTAGTCGGCGGCCTCGCCCTGGCTTTCCTCCCACTTCAGGCATTGCGCCTCGGGCAGCGCCTCGGCAAAGCCTTCGATCCAGGGTTCATAGCGGCCATCCGGCACGTACAACTGCAACTTCATCTCGACTCCAGTTCTTTTCGGGGGTGTTGTGGGGGCATTTTGGCACGGGACGGCGTTCGCCGGTCAGGCGCCAGCCGCCTCCGCCACCGCCACCGCAAACGCCAGCAGTTGCGCGCCTTCCGCCACCTGCTCGCCCACGCCGTAGAGCACTTCGCTGACCACGCCGTCGGCGGGTGCGCTGATGGTGTGTTCCATCTTCATGGCTTCCATCACCAGCAGCGGGGTGCCGCGCGTGACGGTGCTGCCCGGCTGGACCATTACCGCGATCACCTTGCCCGGCATCGGCGCGGTGAGCTTGCCGCCCTCGCTCTCGGCCTCGCCGGCGTGGGCCAGCGGGTCCAGCCACGCCAGTTCCGTGTGCCGGCCGGCCGTGAAGACGTGGAACATGTCGCCCTCCACGTGTACCTGGCCGTGGGTGCGGCGGGTGCCCAGGTCCACGCGGATGTCATCCGCCTTGAACACATAGGCGAACGGCGCTGCCTGATCGGCATAGATCAGCGTGCTGCGGCGCGGGTCGGCGCGCAGCACCACTTCCACCTTGTTGCCACGGTGCGAGAAGTACAGCGTACGGGACTCCCGGCCGTTCAGGCGCCACGGGCCGGCGTGGGTCCACGGCGAATGGCGGTCGGCCTCGTCGATGCGGCGCGTGCGCGTCTCGCGCTCGAGCAGCGCGGCCACGGCCAGCGCAATGGCCTCCATGCCGGCCGCCTTGGGCGGCGGGAACAGCACGGACTGGTTACGTTCGATCAGGCCGGTGTCGAGGTCTGCCGTGCGGAACGCCTCGGATTTGACCAGCCGCTGCAGGAAGGCGACGTTGGTTTGCAGCCCCACCACGTGGTAGCCGCCCAGCGCCTGCTCCATGCGCGCCAGCGCCGCGTCGCGGTTGGGGCCCCAGACGATCAGCTTGGCGATCATCGGGTCATAAAACGGGCTGATGGTGTCGCCCTCGCGCACGCCGGCATCGATCCGCACGCCTGCCGGGCCGTGGGAGTCCCCGCCAAGCATGAACTGCACCGCCGGCGGCGTGCGCAGGAAGCGCAGCGTGCCCGTGGACGGCAGGAACTGGTTGTCGGGGTTCTCGGCGTAGATGCGCGCTTCCAGCGCGTGGCCGTGGATGTGGAGCTGGTCCTGCGTCAGCGGCAGCGGCTCGCCGGCCGCCACGCGCAACTGCCACTCCACCAGATCCTGGCCGGTAATCATCTCCGTGACCGGATGCTCCACCTGGAGGCGGGTGTTCATCTCCATGAAGTAGAACGAGCCGTCCTGATTGGCGATGAACTCGACCGTGCCGGCGCCGACGTAGCCCACGGCCTTGGCCGCCGCCACCGCCGCCTCGCCCATCGCGCGGCGCCGTTCCTCGGTCATGCCGGGCGCGGGGGCCTCCTCCAGCACCTTCTGATGGCGCCGCTGCACCGAGCAGTCGCGCTCGAACAGGTAGACGCAGTTGCCGTGGGTGTCGGCAAAAACCTGAATCTCGATATGGCGCGGGCGGGTCAGGTACTTCTCCACCAGCACCTTGTCGTCGCCGAAGCTGGCCGATGCCTCGCGCTTGACCGAGGCCAGCGCGGCCTCGAAGCCCTCGCCCGCCTCCACCACGCGCATGCCCTTGCCGCCGCCGCCCGCGCTGGCCTTGATCAGCACCGGGTAGCCGATGCGGTCGGCCTCGCGGCGCAGCAGCGCCGGGTCCTGATCCTCGCCGTGGTAGCCGGGCACCAGCGGCACGGATGCCTTTTCCATCAGCTGCTTGGCCGCGCTCTTGCTGCCCATGGCGTGGATGGCCGAGGCCGGCGGGCCGATGAAGACCAGCCCCTCGGCGGCGCACGCCTGCGCGAATGCCTCGTTCTCGGACAGGAAGCCGTAGCCCGGGTGGATGGCCTGGGCACCGGTCTCCTTGGCCATCTCGATGATGTGGTCCGCGCGCAGGTAGCTGTCGCGCGCGGCCGGGCCGCCGATATGCACGGCTTCGTCGCAGAACGCCACATGGCGCGCGTTCGCGTCCGCATCGGAGTAGACGGCCACCGTGCGGATGCCCAGCCGGCGGCACGTGGCCGCCACGCGGCAGGCAATCTCGCCACGGTTGGCGATCAGGATCTTGTTGAACATGGCTCCTCCTTTGTTTCCCTTGTTATCCGGGGGGCGGCCAGTTGCTTACCTCACGGCAGGGCCGTCATCCCGCGTAGCCTTCCGCGCGGATGTCGAGCCGGGCCAGCAGCGCGCGGTCGCGCTCGGCCTGCGGGTTGCCGGTAGTCAGCAGCTTTTCGCCATAGAAAATCGAATTGGCGCCGGCCATGAAGCACAGCGCCTGCAACGCTTCGTCCATGGCCTCGCGGCCGGCGGACAGGCGCACCATCGCGCGCGGCATGGTGATGCGTGCCACGGCAATCGTGCGGACGAACTCGAACGGGTCCAGCGCTTCGGTGCCCGCCAGCGGCGTGCCCTCCACCTGCACCAGGTTGTTGATGGGAACCGACTCGGGGTACGGGTCCAGGTTGGCCAGCTGGGCGATCAGGCCGGCGCGTGCCTCGCGCGCCTCGCCCATGCCGACGATGCCGCCGCAGCAGACGTTGATGCCGGCGCCGCGCACGTGGCCGATGGTGTCCAGGCGGTCCTGGTAGGTCCGCGTGCCGATGATCTTGCCGTAGAACTCGGGCGAGGTATCGAGGTTGTGGTTGTAGTAGTCCAGGCCGGCGTCGGCCAGGCGCTGCGCCTGCTCGGCCTTGAGCATGCCCAGCGTCACGCAGGTCTCCAGGCCCATCGCCTTGACCTCGCGCACCATGTCGATCACCGGCTCCAGATGGCGGTCCTTCGGGCTGCGCCAGGCGGCGCCCATGCAGAAGCGCGTGGCGCCGTTGGCCTTGGCGTTGCGGGCGGCCTCCAGCACGGCGTCCAGCTCCATCAGCTTCTCGGCCTTCACGCCGGCGTCGTGGTGCGCGCTCTGCGGGCAGTAGCCGCAATCCTCCTCGCAGCCGCCCGTCTTGATCGACAGCAGCGTGGAAAGCTGCACCGTGTTGGCGTCGAAGTGTTCCCGATGCACTTGCTGCGCGCGGAACAGCAGGTCGTTGAACGGCAGCGCGAACAGCGCGGCGACGTCATCGACACGCCATGCGGCGTTTTCGTCACGCTCGGCGGCGGCTTGCAGGTTGCGGGCGGACTGGCGCAGGGCGTCGGCGGAAATCGTGGCGACGGTCTGGGCGGGGGTCTGTTGCGATTGTTGCGTCATGATCTTTTTGGGGATTCTGTGTAGTCGGGGCTCAGTCAGCGTACTGGGCCACGGCGGTGTATCGGATATGCGGCGGCATGCTGGCCAGCAGCGGGGCGAGGTCGAGTTCGGTCGCCGCCACGGCGGGGGCCACCTGCCAGGGCAGCTCGCCCAGGCAAGGCGCGCCGAGCGCGTCGTGCAGCGTGGCGATGTTCTCGCACGGCAGCAGCATGTCGGGGTCGATGCGGTTGGCGATCCAGCCGGCCAGCGTGAGCCCGCGCGCGCGCACCGCATCGGCGGTCAGCATCGCGTGGTTCAGGCAGCCAAGCCGGACGCCCACCACCATCACCACGGGCAGGTTGAGCATTTCAGCCAGGTCGGCGGTGTTCCAGCGCGCGGCGCCCACGTCGAGCGGCACCTGGAAACCGCCCACGCCCTCCACCACCACGGCTTCGGCGCGATGGCGCAGCGACGTGAACGCGGTCCGGATCGGCTCGCGCGTGATGCGCAGCCCCTCCATGGCCGCCGCCAGGTGCGGCGACACCGGCGTGCGCATCAGGAACGGGCACATCTCCTCCTGCGGCACGATCACCGAGCCGGCGGCGCGCAACTGCTCCACGTCGTCGTTCTGCCAGCGCTCGTCCAGCCACTCGCCGCCACTCGCCACCGGCTTCATGCCGACCGTGGTGTAGCCCGCCGCGTGCAGCGCGTGCAGCAGCGTGGCCGTGGCGTGGGTCTTGCCAACGCCGGTATCGGTGCCGGTCACGAAACAGGCCACGCGGCCCGGCCGGTTGTCCCCGCCTTTGTCCTCGCCTTGGTCCTTGTCGATGGATTTGTCGATGTCCGTCATGCGGCCTCCCGGTGCGGGACCGCCCGCGCGATGGCATCTAGCAGCCGTTGCACATCCTGCGCGGTGTGCGAGGCGGACAGCGTGATGCGCAGCCGCGCGGTGCCGGCCGGCACGGTCGGCGGCCGGATCGCGCCCACGCGGATGCCCTCGGCCTCCAGCGCGGCGGACAGCGCCAGCGCGGCGGCGTTGTCGCCCACGATCAGCGGCTGGATTGCCGTGTCGCTCTCGCCCAGCGTCCAGCCGGCCTGGGCGGCCAGCCGTCCCAGCCCGTCGCGCAGCGTGGCAATCAGGCCGCCCAGTTGCGCGCGGCGCTGGCGCCCTTCCTCGCCGGCGATGATCGTCAGGCTGGTCAGCAGCGCGTGCGCCACGGCCGGCGGCGCCGCCGTCGTATAGATATAGGGGCGCGCGGTGTTCACCAGATGCTCGATGATCGTGGCGTGCGCCGCCACGAACGCCCCGGCCACGCCGGCGGCCTTGCCCAGCGTGCCGATATAGATCAGCCGTTCCGAGCGCAGGCCGAGGTGCTCCAGCACGCCCCGCCCGTTCTCGCCCAACGCGCCGAAGCCGTGGGCATCGTCGACGATGATCCACGCATCGTGGCGCTCGGCCAGTGCCAGCAGGCCAGCCAGCGGCGCGATATCGCCATCCATGCTGAACACGCTGTCGGTCACGATCAGCTTCAGGCCGCCGGTGTGGGCGGCGAGCTGGGCGTCCAACGCGGCCAGATCGCCATGCGGATAACGCTGCACATCGGCACGGGCCAGCCGGGCGCCGTCGATCAGCGAGGCATGGTTCAGCGCCTCGCAGAACAGCGTCGCGCCGGCGGTGCCGAGCGAGGTCAGCACGGCAAGGTTCGCCATATAGCCGGTGCAGAAGTACAGCGCCTGCGCCTGCGGGATATGCGGCGCCAGCCACCGCGCCAGTTCCTGTTCGAGCTGGGCGTGCGCAATCGAGTGGCCGCTGACGAGGTGGGAGGCCCCGCTGCCGGCGCCATAGCGGCGCGCGCCATCGGCCAGCGCCTCGGCAATCGCCGGATGGTTGGCCAGCCCGAGGTAGTCGTTGCTGCTGAAGGTCAGCAGCGGCACCGGCCTGGCGTCGATGGCGCCCACCGACTGGTGCGGCGCGCAGGCCGTGTGGGCGATGCGGCGCCGGCGCGTCAGCGCCTGGGCTTCGCGGTCGGCGGCGGCGCGGGTCAGTTGCTCAAGCAGCATGGCGCACCTCCGGCATCGGTCCCGCCACGGCGTGCAGCGTGGCCAGCAGCTGCTCGCCCAGCCATTCAGCGAGTGTCTGGTCGAACACGTACGGCGGCATCAGATAGATGGTGTGGCCGATGGGGCGCGCCAGCACGCCCTGTTCGCGCGCGGCCAGATGGAAGCGCGACGCGAAATCGGCGCCGGCGACCTCCGGGTCCACATCGGCGGCCCAGATCATGCCGCGCTGGCGCACGTTGACGAGGCGCGGGTCGGCGGCCAGCGGCGCCATGGCGTCGGCCAGCCAGCGGGCGCGCTCGCGGTTGCGGGCGAGCACGTCTTCCGAATCGAACAGGTCGAGCGTGGCCAGCGCGGCGCGGCAGGCCAGCGGGTTGCCGGTGTACGAGTGCGAGTGGAGGAAGCTGCGCGCGATGTCGTCGGCCACGAAGGCGCGCTGGATCTCCGGGCGCGACAGCACCAGCGAGAGCGGCAGGTAGCCGCCGCTGATGCCCTTCGACAGGCACAGGAAATCCGGCCACGCGTGGGCGGGCAGCGCCTCGCCCTCCTGACGCTCGCGCGCCTGCTCCCAGGCGAAGAAGGTGCCGGTGCGGCCACAGCCCACGGCAATCTCGTCGGCAATCAGGTGCACGCGATAGCGGTCGCACAGCGCCCGGGCGCCTTCCAGATAGGACGGGTCATACATCGCCATGCCGGCGGCGCCCTGCACCAGCGGCTCGACGATCAGCGCGGCGATCTGGCCGGCGCGTTCGCGCAGCAGCGCTTCCAGGTCGGCCAGCGCGCGGGTGGCGACATCGGCGGCGCTCTCGCCAGGATTCGCCTGGCGGGCGTCCGGCGACATCACCACGTGGGCGCGGCGCGTGAGCGGGGCGTAGGCGTCGCGGAAGATCGCCACGTCGGTCACGGCCAGCGCGCCCATCGTCTCGCCGTGGTAGCTGTGGCGCAGGCACACGAACTCGCGCTTGGCCGGCAGCCCGGTGTTGTGCCAGTAGTGGAAGCTCATCTTGAGCGCGATCTCCACCGCCGACGCGCCATCGGACGCATAGAACGTATTGCCGAGCGCGCCGCCGGTCAGCGCCGACAGCCGCTCGGCCAGTTCCACGGCCGGCGCGTGCGTGCAGCCGGCCAGCATCACGTGTTCGAGCGTCTGCATCTGGTCCGCCAGCGCGGCGTTGATGACCGGGTTGGCGTGGCCGAACAGGTTGACCCACCACGAACTGATGGCGTCGAAGTAGCGGCGGCCGTCGGTGTCGATCAGCCACGGGCCTTCGCCACGCGCGATGGCCAGCGGCGGCTCGTTGGCGCCCGCGTCGGGCCGCAGGCGCGTGCACGGGTGCCACACGGCGCGCTGGCTGCGCGCGGCGAGTGATCCGTCAGCCGCTGGGGAAGAAAGGTGTTCCGGATGTGCCAAGGGAAGCCTCCTTTGTTGTCCGTCCACGCCGGCGCCACGCCGGACGAGGCCGGGGCGCGCTGGCAGGCAGGACGGAATGGGGAGGCTCATGGTAGGAAGGTCCTTGGGGACTTGGCAAACCGGGCTGCCCCGGTACGTTAGCGGCTATTTGGCCGATGTTGCGCGATGTTGGCGGATGCGGTGACGCACGCGTCGCGCCAATCCGGCTTCCGGCGGCTAACGTCCGGCAACGTCCCGAAACAAACCGGCAAAAAAAATCATTGCGGACGCCATGCCGGCGCGCGTTTTTCGAGGAAAGCGCGCACGCCCTCGCGCCCTTCCTCGGACGCACGGATCGCCGCGATGCGGTTCGCGGTGTCGGCCAGCAGGTCGTTGTCGATGGCGCGCCCCGCCACGTCCTGCACCAGCCGCTTGCTCTCGCGCACGGCGTTGGGGCTGTTGGCGACCAGCGCGGCGGCGATCTCGGCCACTTTCGTGTCCAGTTGTGCGGCGGGCACCACAGCGTGGACGAAGCCGAGCCGCAGCGCCTCGGCGGCGTCGAACCGTTCCGCCGTGATGAAGTAGCGCCGCGCCGCCTGCTCGCCCATCGCCCGGATCACATAGGGGCTGATGGTGGCCGGCAGCAGGCCAAGCCTGGCCTCGGACAGGCAGAAGTTGGCCGGCTCGGCAGCCACGGCGATGTCGCACGCGGCCACCAGGCCCACGCCGCCGGCGTAGGTGTCGCCGTGGATGCGGGCGATGACGGGCTTCGGGCAGGCCCAGATGGTGTGGAGCATCTGGGCCAGCGTCAGCGCGTCGGCACGGTTTTCATCGTCCGTGTAGCCGGCCATCTTCTTCATCCAGTTCAGGTCCGCGCCGGCGCAGAAGGCCGGGCCGTTGCCGGCCAGCACGATGGCGCGCACCTCGGGGGTATCGCCCAGCGCGCGGAAGGCGCCGGTCACCTCGGCAATCACGGTTTCGTTGAACGCGTTGCGCACGTCCGGGCGGTTCAGCGTGACCGTGGCAACGTGGTGCGCGGCGGTCACGTTCAGCGTGGTGAAGTGCATGGTCTCTGTCTCCGGTGCATCGATGGGGGGTCAGGAGGCGCGTTCTGTGGCGCCGGCTGGCTTGGGCGGGTCTTCCGGCGCGTCGTCGTCGAACGGCATGCCGATATGGTGGAAGAAAGCATCGACCTCCGGCAGCCACAGCGCAATGCCGTGGCGGCTGCTGAACAGCCGGTGCGAGTCGCCATCGAACTCGCCCACGTTGACGAAGCGCGCGTCGGCGGCGGGGCCGCTCGCGGTCGCCTTGTAGTTGTTGTACAGCCGCTCGGGCAGCGGCCAGGGCCAGAAGCTGTCGTTGTCGCCGTAGAACCAGAGCGACGGGTAGCGCGCCGTGCGGCCGTAGTCGCCGAACGCATCGATCAGGTTGTTCTCCCAGCCGGCGCAGGCAGCATTGCGCAGCCCGCCGGCGAAGTTGACCACGCCGCGCACGCCCGGATAGCCGATGGCGGACAGCGCCATGGTCGAGAGCCCGCCATGTGACTGGCCGATCACTACGATGCGGGTCGGGTCCACATAGGGCTGCTGCACGAGGTAGTCGAGCGCGGCGATCACGTCTTCGGCCTGCGCCATGCCGTTGGCGCTGATGTTGCAGCTGCCGCCCACGTAGGCGCCGCCGGACTTCGAGAAGCCCTGCCGCATCGGCAGCGCCACCACGTAGCCGCGCCGCACGAACTCAGCGCTTTGCGCGGCAAAGCGCGCGCGGCCCTGGTAGGCGGGCTTGCCGGGCGCCTTGCCGTGGTTGATCACCACCAGCGGGTAGCGGCCATCGGCGGCGGGCCGGAAGATGGTGGTCTCCAGGTCCACGTTGGCGTCCGCGCCGGCCTTGGGCACCATCACCACGCGCTCGATCGTGCGCGGCGGCAGCGCGGCCTGGGCCGACTGGGCGAGGGCCGCCCCGCACAGCGTGACGCAGGCCAGCGCGACGGCAACGCCGCGAACGAGGGGGGCAAGGCGAAGCATGGTCAAACCAGAAAAAATACGGTGAACGAAAGGTCGAAACGGCAACGGCGCAAGCGCGGGCCTACATCCGGAACACGCCGAACTTCATGTCGCCGATGGGCGCGTTGAGGCTGGCGGACAAGCCGAGGCCCAGCACGGTACGCGTCTGCGCCGGATCGATCACCCCATCGTCCCAGAGCCGCGCGCTGGCGTAGTACGGGTGGCCCTGATGCTCGTACTGGTCGCGGATGGGCTGCTTGAACGCTTCCTCCTCGTCCGCGCTCCACTTGCCGCCGCGCCCCTCGATGCCGTCGCGCCGCACCGTGGCCAGCACGCTGGCCGCCTGCTCGCCCCCCATCACCGAAATCCGCGCGTTCGGCCACATCCACAGGAAGCGCGGCGAGTAGGCGCGGCCGCACATGCCGTAGTTGCCGGCGCCGAACGAGCCGCCGATGATGACCGTGAACTTCGGCACCTGCGCCGTGGCCACGGCGGTCACCATCTTGGCGCCGTTGCGGGCGATGCCTTCGTTCTCGTATTTGCGGCCCACCATGAAGCCGGTGATGTTCTGCAGGAACACCAGCGGGATCTTGCGCTGGCAGCACAGCTCGATAAAGTGCGCGCCCTTGAGCGCCGACTCCGAAAACAGGATGCCGTTGTTGGCGATGATGCCCACCGGGTAGCCCCAGATCCGTGCGAAGCCGCAGACCAGCGTGGTGCCGTAGCGCGCCTTGAATTCGTCGAATTCCGAGCCATCGACGAGGCGGGCGATGACCTCGCGCACGTCGTAGGGCTTGCGCGTGTCGGTGGGGATCACGCCGTACAGTTCCTCGGTGGGATACAGCGGCGGCGCCGGCTCGTGCAGGCGGATCTGGTCCGGCTTGCGCCGGTTCAGGTGCTGGACGATGTTGCGCGCCAGGGACAGCGCGTGGTGGTCGTTCTGGGCGAAGTAGTCGGCCACGCCGGACAGCCGGGTGTGAACGTCCGCGCCGCCCAGGTCCTCGGCGCTGACTTCCTCGCCGGTGGCGGCCTTCACCAGCGGCGGGCCGCCCAGGAAGATCGTGCCCTGGTCCTTGACGATGATCGACTCGTCGCTCATCGCCGGCACGTAGGCGCCGCCGGCCGTGCAGGAACCCATCACCACGGCGATCTGCGGAATGCCCTTGGCGGACAGGTTGGCCTGGTTGTAGAAGATGCGGCCGAAGTGGTCGCGGTCCGGGAAGACATCGTCCTGATTGGGCAGGTTGGCGCCGCCCGAATCGACCAGATAGATGCACGGCAGGTTGTTCTCTTCGGCAATCTCCTGCGCGCGCACGTGCTTCTTGACCGTGATCGGGTAGTAGGTGCCGCCCTTGACCGTGGCGTCGTTGCAGACGATCACGCATTCCTGGCCGGCCACCCGGCCGATGCCGGTGATGATGCCGGCGCCCGGCGCGGCGTTGTCGTACATCTCGTACGCGGCCAGTTGCGACAGCTCCAGGAACGGCGTGCCCGGATCGAGCAGTTGCTGCACGCGGTCGCGCGGCAGCAGCTTGCCGCGCCCCAGGTGCTTGGCGCGGGCTTCCTCGCCGCCGCCTTCGGCCAGTTTGGCGATGCGGGCCTTGAGGTCCGCCACCAGTGCCTGCATGGCCTCGGCATTGGCCTTGAAGGCTTCCGAGCGTGCGTTCAGTTTGGTTTCCAGCGTGGGCATGTCTCGTCCTGTTCTTTGTCTCGTTCCCGCTTCCCTGCCAATCCCTACCCTTGGTCCTGCCCCAGCATCTCGCCATCGACATAGAGCCAGCGCGGCGTCTCCCCGGCCGCGCGCGGCTCGAACACGAAGCGGCTGCGCTCATGCAGCCGCCACGCGCGGCCGCCCACCTTGTAGCGGGCGACGAATTCGACGATGGCGTGGGTGTCGTCCTGCTGGGCGTGGGCCTTGACCGTCAGCCCGAGCCAGCGCGTCTCACGCTCCGGGGCCAGGTCGTCCGGGCAGGTGGTGGCGTGCCAGGTCTGGCGCAGCCAGTCCACCAGCCCCTTCACATAGGCGCTGTAGCGCGAGCGCATCAGCGCCTCGGCGTTGGGCGGCAGCGCCTCACCGCGATGAAAGCGCCCGCAGCACGCGGCGTAGTCGGCATGACCGCACGGGCAAGGCTCGGGACCGGCGCGCATGGGGCGGCTTCGGCTCATCCGATCAGCTCCGGCAACTGGCGCATGTCCGTGAAAATGGTGTGCGCGCCGGCCTGGCGCAGCTCACGGGCGTCGTTCAGCGCGGCGTAGCCGAGCACGGTCATGCCCGCCGCCACGCCGGCCGTCACGCCGGTGGGGCTGTCTTCCACCACCACACAGCGCGACGGATCGACATCCATCGTGCGCGCGGCCAGCAGGTAGACGTCCGGCGCCGGCTTGCTGCGATCGACTTCGGTGGAGGAGAAGATGTGCTCGCGCGCGTCCTGCTGGAACAGCTCGACCAGCCCGGTGCGCGTCAGTTGCAGCTTCACCTTGATACGGTCCGCGCCGGAGGCCACGCACACGGGCAGGCCGCGCGCGGTGATCGCCTCGATGGCCTCGCGCACGTGCGGCACGGCCACCACCTCGGCCTCCAGCACCTGGTTGCGGCGCGCGAGCCACGTCGACAGCCAGTTCTCGGGCAGCGGCTTGCCCAGCCGGCGCTCGATATTGCCCAGCTCGTCGCGCACGGCGCGGCCGAGGAACCAGCGCTTCGACTCCTCCAGCGAGATGGCGATGCCCAGCTCGTTGAGCATCTCGTTGAGCACGCGGTGGACGATGGGCTCGCTGTCGACGAGCACGCCGTCACAGTCGAAGATCACGCAATCGAAGGCGGAGGGCTGCACAGGGGCCTGGGTTGCTGCGGTCATGCGGGTTTCTTTTCCTTGGTGATGTCGTTGCCGCCGACGGCGCGCAGCGGGGTCTGTGCCGTCTGCCGCCGGCTCTTGAGGTGCTGCTCCACCTGCTCGAAGCGGTCGAAGCCCCAGAACGGCTCCCCGTCGATGATCACGAACGGCGAGCCGAACACGCCCTTGGCCATCGCCACCTCGATCTCGGCCTTGAGCTGGTCCTTGATCTGGTAGCTGGTGGCGCCCTCGTTCATGGCGATGGGGTCGACGCCCAGCGGCTCGGCCAGCTTGGCCAGCTCCGCCGGCTCGGCGATATTGAGGTCATCGACGAACAGCGCCCGGTACACCGCCTTGGCGAACGCCGTGGCCACATCGGCGCCATGGTGGTTCTGCAGCCACAGCACCGCGCGCGCGGCGTGCTGGGTGGGCAGCGGGAAGTGGGTCGGGCGCTTGTAGTCGATATGGTGGAATTCGGCGGTGCGCTCGAAGTCGCGCCAGCAGTATTCGCCCTTGAGCGGGATGCTCGGCAGCGGCGAGGAGCCCGTCGTCTTGAACACCACGCCCAGCAGGATCGGATGCCACGCCACGTAGCGGCCGTACTTCTGCGCGATCTCGTCGATGCGGGTGCTGGCGAAGTAGCCGTAGGGCGAGGAAAAATCGAAGTAGAAGTCGATCGGTGCGGTCATGGCGAAGGGGGCTCCAGGTCAGATTCGCTTGCGTTGGGGTCAGGAACTGCGACGGGGACTGCCTAATGGGAATGCCAATAGTACAAGTACGATTGCCGATAGTACGCTTCCCGCCCGCGCTCAGGCGAGCGCGCGGGCGATGAGGATCTTCTGGATGTCGCTCGTGCCTTCATAGATCTGGCACACGCGCACGTCCCGGTAGATGCGCTCGACCGGGAAATCGTTCACATAGCCGTAGCCGCCGAAGACCTGGATGGCGTCCGAGCAGACCGCCTCGGCCATCTCGCTGGCGAACAGCTTGGCCATGGCGGCTTCCTTCAGGCACGGCCGGCCGGCATCCTTGAGCGTCGCCGCGTGCCAGACCATCTGGCGCGCCACGTCGATGCGGGTAGCCATGTCGGCCAGCCGGAACTGCACGGCCTGGTGCTGGAACAGTGGCTGGCCGAAGCTTTCCCGCTCCTTGGCGTAGGCCAGCGCGGCGTCGAACGCGGCGCGGGCCATGCCGATGCTCTGCGAGGCGATGCCGATGCGCCCGCCTTCGAGCCCGGACAGCGCCATCTTGTAGCCGGCGCCCTCCTCGCCCAGCAGGTTCTCAGCCGGGATGCGGCAGTCCTCGAACACAATCTGGGCGGTATCGGACGAATGCTGGCCGAGCTTGTCCTCGATGCGCGCCACGACATAGCCGGGCGTGGACGTGGGCACCAGGAAGGCGCTGATGCCGCGCTTGCCGGCGCCCTTGTCGGTCACGGCCATGACGATGGCCACGTCGGCGTGCTTGCCGCTGGTGATGAACTGCTTCACGCCGTTGAGCACGTAGTGGTCGCCATCGCGCCGGGCGGTGGTGCGCAGCGCGGCGGCGTCCGAGCCGACGTGCGGCTCGGTCAGGCAGAACGCGCCCAGCATCTCGCCGCGCGCCAGCGGCGCCAGCCACTGCTGCTTCTGCGCGTCGTTGGCGAAGGCCATCAGCATGCTGCACACCGGGCAGTTGTTCACGCTGATGACGGTGGAGGTGCCGCCGTCCCCGGCGGCAATTTCCTCGAGGATCAGCGCCAGCGACAGGTAGTCGAGCCCCGCCCCGCCCAGCTCTTCCGGCACGGCCACGCCATAGCAGCCCAGCGCGGCCAGTTCCTTGTGCACGGCCTTCGGAAAGGTCTTGTCGCGGTCCCACTGCGCCGCCTGCGGGGCGATGACGTCCTGCGCGAACTGCCGCACGGCATCGCGGATCATTTCCTGTTCGGGAGTCAGCAGCATGGTGTCCGGTGTCCTTTGTCTCCCTCCCCTTACCAGGGGAGCGGGGTGCCGTCGTAGTTGTGGAAGCTGCCGTTGTCGCGCTGGGTCAGGCCGGCCAGCGTGCGGCGCAGGCTGGTGACGCTCTGCTGCGGCGTGAGGTCGGCCTTGGGGCCGCCCATGTCGGTCTGCACCCAGCCGGGGTGCAGCGCCACGCAGATGGCATGGCGTGCGTCCAGCGAGACGGCCTTCAGGGCGGCGTTGGCGCCGGCCTTGCTGACGCGGTAGAGCCAGCTACGGTTGCTGTCCATCGTGCCGATGCTGCCCATGCGCGACGACAGCACGGCCAGCACGCCGCCGCGCCCGTGGTTGCCGGTCTCGACGAACGGCAGGATCAGCGGCAGGGCCATCATCGGCCCGAGCACGTTGGTGTGCATCACGCCGTCGAAGTCTTCCCGTACGACCGGTTGCGCACCTTCGCTGCGCGGACCGATCACGCCGGCGTTGTAGATGGCCACGTCGAACGACTCGCCATCGAGCTTCCAGCCCAGCCCGGCCAGCGCGCCGGCGTCGGTCAGGTCCAGCTGGTGGGCCTCGGCGCCGAGCGCCTTGAGCGCCGCCACGCCCTCATCGCTGCGCGCGGCGGCGATGACGCGCCAGCCGTCGGCACGGTACTGGCGGACAAACTCGAGACCGAGACCGCGCGAGGCGCCAAGGACGAGGGCTGTGGGCATGGGAGAACTCCTGTGGTTGTCGTGGGGATGGGCGGAAATCAGACGATTTCGATGCCGACCGCCGTGGCCTCGCCGCCGCCGATGCAGAGGCTGGCCACGCCGCGCTTGCCGCCGGTCTTGCGCAGGGCGCCGATCAGCGTGGTCATGATGCGCGCGCCCGAGGCGCCAATCGGATGGCCCAGCGCGCACGCGCCGCCGTGAATGTTGACCTTGTCGCGCGGAATCTTGAGGTCATGCATGGCCGCCATCGGCACCACGGCGAAGGCCTCGTTGATCTCGAACAGGTCCACACTGTCGGTGGTCCAGTCCAGCTTGCGGTAGAGCTTGGCGATGGCGTCCACCGGCGCCGTGGTGAACCAGCCCGGCGCCTGTGCGTGCGAGGTATGGCCGAGCATGCGCGCCAGCGGCTGCAGGCCGAGCGACTTCGCCGTCGATGCGCGCATCATCACCAGCGCGGCGGCGCCGTCGTTGATCGATGAGGACGAGGCCGCCGTGATCGTGCCGTCCTTGGCGAACGCCGGCTTCAGCGACGGGATCTTGTCCACCTTGATGCGGCGCGGGCCTTCGTCGGTGTCGATCACCGTGTCGCCCGCCTTGCCGGACACCGTCACCGGGGTGATTTCCCAGCGGAAGGCGCCGCTCTCGGTGGCCTGCTGGGCGCGGCGCACGGACTCCATCGCGAATTCGTCCTGCTGCGCGCGGGTGAAGGCGTACTTGGCGGCACAGTCTTCGCCGAAGGTGCCCATCGCGCGGCCCCCGCCTTTTTCGTCACGAGAGTAGGCGTCTTCCAGGCCGTCCAGCATCATGTGGTCGTAGATCATGCCGTGACCGATGCGGTAGCCGCCGCGCCCCTTCGGAATCAGGTACGGCGCGTTGGTCATGCTTTCCATGCCGCCCGCGATGGCGATCTCGAACGAACCGGCCAGCAGGCCGTCGAAGACCGTCATCGCCGCGCGCATGCCCGACCCGCACATCTTGTTGACCGTGGTGCAGGCCACGTCCAGCGGCAGCCCGGCGCCGAGCGCCGCCTGGCGCGCGGGCGCCTGCCCCTGGCCGGCCGGCAGCACGCAGCCGAATACCACTTCCTGCACCTGCTCCGGCTTCAGGCCGGCGCGCTCCACGGCGGCGCGGATGGCCGCGGCGCCAAGTTGCGGCGCCGTCAGGCTGCTCAACTCGCTCTGGAACGCGCCCATGGGCGTGCGGGCGGCGGATACGATGACGATCGGGTCTTGCATGGTTGTCTCCTGAATACCGGTTCGTACTGTCTTGAAAATCAGCGGATCGAGGCCTGCGGGGGGTCGCCGTACTGGCGATAGGCCGCGGCCAGTTGTTCTTGCAGTTCCTCGTTGTTGCTGGCGGCCATGCCGAGGTCGCGCAGCAGGCCATCGGACACGCCGTAGACCCAGCCATGCACCGTCACGGCCTGGCCACGGTCCCAGGCGTCCTGGAGCACCGTGGTCTGGCAGACGTTGTTGACCTGCTCGATCACGTTCAGCTCGCACAGCCGCGTGTGGGCATCATCCTCGCGCAGCACCGTGCCGAGGTAGGCCGCGTGCTTGTCCGCCACGTCCTGCACGTGGCGCAGCCAGTTGTCGGCCAGGCCCACGCGCTCGCGCTTGAGCGCCACCTTCACGCCGCCGCAGCCGTAGTGGCCCACCACGGTGATGTGGCGCACCTTGAGCACCTCCACGGCGAACTGGAGCACGGACAGCGCGTTCAGGTCGCTGTGCGAGATCACATTGGCGATATTGCGATGGACAAACACCTCGCCCGGCGCCAGTCCGAGGATCTGGTTGGCCGGCACGCGCGAATCGGAACAGCCGATCCACAGGTACTCGGGCGCCTGCTGGTTGGCCAGGCGCGTGAAGAAGGTGGGGTCTTCCGCGTTGACGCGGTCCACCCAGTCGCGGTTGTTCTTGAACAGTTGCGCGATGGCGTCAGTCATGCCGCCCTCCTTGGATAATCTGCGTGGTGGTCGTCGGCGCCGGGGCCGTAGCGGTGGATGAAGCGGTCTTTACTCTGATAGGCAAAAAAGTCATGGACGTGTCCGGCCATCAGCCGGTCCTTATGGTGCTGCCACATGGCAGCATCGAAGAAATCCTCGTGGTGCCGCAGGAAGGCGGCGCGCACGCGTGGGTCGCCGAGCAGGAACGTGCGGAACGTTTCCGGAAAGATGTCGTGCGGACGTACGGTGTACCACACCTCGCCCGACATTTCCTCTTCCTCGTTGCGCGGCTCGGGCACGCGGCGGATGTTGCAATCGGTCAGGTACTCGATCTCGTCATAGTCGTAGAACACCACGCGCCCGTGGCGCGTGACGCCGAAGTTCTTGTAGAGCATGTCCCCCGGGAAGATATTGGCGGCAATCAGTTCCTTGACCGCGTTGCCGTACTCGACGATGCCGTGCTCGACCTGCTCGTCGGTACCCTCCTGGAGCCAGAGGTTGAGCGGCGTCATGCGGCGCTCGATATAGACGTGCCGCACCACGATCTCCTGCCCGCCGTCGCGGCCGCGCTGGTACTCGATCATCGACGGCGCGTGGGCTTCCAGCTCGCGCACCAGCGATTCGTCGAAGCGCGACAGCGGGAAGGCCACGTCCGAATACTCCAGCGTATCGGCCATGCGCCCCACCCGGTCGTGCTGCTTCACGAGCTGGTATTTCGACTCCACCAGCGCGCGCGTGGTTTCCTTCGGCGGGGCGAAGACATCACGGATGACCTTGAACACGTAGGGGAACGACGGCAGCGTGAACACCAGCATCACCAGCCCCCGGATGCCGGGCGCGACCACGAACTTGTCCGACGAATGCTGCAGATGGTGGAGGAAGTCGCGGTAGAACAGGTTCTTGCCCTGCTTCTGCAAGCCCAGCGCGGTGTAGATCTCCCCGCGCGGCTTGCGCGGCAGGATGTCGCGCAGGAAGGTCACGTAGGCCGACGGGATCTCCATGTCGACCATGAAATAGGCATGCGAGAACGAGAACAGGATCAGCAGCTGTTCCGGACGCAGCAGCACGGTGTCCAGCACGAGCTGGCCGGTCGGGCCGTGGATGATCGGGATCGCCAGCGGGTAGGTCTGGTCGCCGTTCAGCACCCGGCCGACGATCACGGCGGCCTTGTTGCGGAAGAACAGCGACGATAGCGCGTGTATCTGGAAGTTCGGCGCAATCCGCGCCTCGCCCAGGTGTTCGGTGAAGGCGCGCACCACGTAGCCGATATCCCGCGCCAGGTCCTCGAACGGCCGCTCCAGCTGGTAGTTGTGCACCATCCGCTCGAAACAGGCGGCCATGCCTTCGCGGCTGCCCGGGTAGTAGGCGCGGTAGGTGGGGCGCGTCGGCGATTCCTCGTTCTCGATGTATTCGGTCGAGATGGCGGGCCGCACGAAGATGAAATCGTTGTTGAAGTACGAGCGGTGCAGGATCCGCGTGCAGACCGAGTTGAAGAAGGTCTCGGCCAGCTCGGGCTGGTGGTGCTTGGTCAGCAGGCCGATGTAGTGCAGCTTGACCTGCTGCCAGATGCCGTCCTCGATCCGCGCGGCGTCATACTCGTCCTCAAGGACCACCGTGGTCTCGCGCACGCGCTCGTTATAGAACGCGATGCGGTCACGCTGGAGCTGCTGCAGCCCGTGCCAATCCCCTGCCTCGAAGCGCAGCTTGGCCGCGTGGCTGACCTCGCGGAACAGCCGGTAGTGCTTGTCGAAGCCGTCCAGCATGGTCCGCGCCACATCGTAGGCAATCTGCGACGAGAGCAGCTTGGGGAAGTGCGACATGGTCGAGGGCGGCGGCTGCGGTGCGGTAAGGAGTCAGGGAATTGTAAAGGGGTTCGTCAGGACCGGTTGAGCGATGCTTAGATCACATTCGATCACATCGTCTCGGCAAACAGCTCCCGGCCGATCAGCATCCGGCGGATCTCCGACGTGCCCGCGCCAATCTCGTACAGCTTGGCATCGCGCCACAGCCGGCCGGTGGGGTAGTCGTTGATATAGCCGTTGCCGCCCAGGATCTGCACCGACTCCCCAGCCATCCACGTGGCCTTTTCCGCCGTGTAGAGAATCACCGCGGCGCAGTCCTTGCGGACCTGGCGCACATGCCCGCTGCCCAGCGAATCCAGGTTCTTGCCTACGGTATACAAATAGCTGCGCGCGGCCTGGAGCGTGGTGTACATGTCCGCCACCTTGCCCTGGATCAGCTGGAACTCGCCGATGCTCTGACCGAACTGCTTGCGGTCGTGGATGTACGGTGTCACCACGTCCATGCACGCCTGCATGATGCCGACCGGGCCGCCGGACAGCACGGCGCGCTCGTAGTCGAGCCCGCTCATCAGCACCTTGGCGCCGCCGTTCTCGGCGCCGAGGATGTTCTCCACCGGCACCTCCACGTTCTCGAACACCAGTTCGCCCGTGTGGGAGCCGCGCATGCCCAGCTTGTCCAGCTTCTGCGCCACCGAGAAGCCCTTCATGCCTTTCTCGACGATAAACGCCGTCATGCCGCGCGCGCCGAGGTCCGGCTCGGTCTTGGCGTAGACCACCAGCACGTCGCAGTCCGGCCCGTTGGTGATCCACATCTTGGTGCCGTTCAGGACATAGCGGTCGCCCTTGAAGTCAGCGCGCAGCTTCATGCTGACCACGTCCGACCCCGCGTTCGGCTCGCTCATCGCCAGCGCGCCGATCCAGTCCCCCGACACCAGCTTGGGCAGGTATTTCGCCTTCTGGGCGGCCGAGCCATTGCGGTGGATCTGGTTCACGCACAGATTCGAGTGCGCGCCGTAGGACAGCCCGACCGACGCCGACGCGCGGCTGATCTCCTCCATCGCGATCATATGGGCGAGGTAGCCCATGTTCGCGCCGCCGTACTCCTCGGCCACGGTGATGCCCAGCACGCCGAGGTCGCCCATCTTCTTCCAGGCATCCATCGGGAACTGGTCCGACCGGTCGATCTCGGCCGCGCGCGGCGCCAGTTCGGCCTGCGCCCAGCTGCGCACGGAGGCGCGCAGCATCTCGATGTCCTCGCCCAGATCGAATCTCAGGCCTGGCAGTTCGGTCATGTCGGTCTCCTGTCTGTTCGTGTCGGTGTTGTGGGGCGTATTTTATTGACGTTTACGTAAACGTCAATTCCATCCGAAGGCGGATGGCTAAAAGTGCGGCATCAGGCGGTTCTGGTCTTCGGGGCCTCACCATGTGCCGCCAGCAGCGTCCGGCAATGGCGCTCGTGCTGGTCGATCTCCGCAAGCTGGGCCTGGAGGTCTTCCATCTGGCGCTCCAGGACTTCCCGGTGTTGCGACAGTGCGCCCAGAAAGCGCTCCAACTGCGGTGCGGTATCGCGTGGCGACTCGTAGAGATCCAGAATTTCGCGGATCTCGTTGAGAGTAAGCCCTAACCTTTTACCGCGCAGCGTGAGCTTGAGGCGGGTGCGCTCGCGTCCGTTATAGACGCGCTTGCGCCCGCCCGGGCCCTCGCGGTCAGGCGAGAGCAGGCCCTGATCCTCGTAGAACCGGATCGCGCGCGGGGTGACGTCGAACTCGCGCGCGAGGTCGGTAATGGTGTAGGTGGCGGGGGATGGCTGTGCCGGCATGATGCGCCCAGGAAAGTGAACGGTCGTTCGTTGCGCGGTCAAGTTTTGGTCTAAGATGACGAGCAGGCCGCGACGATTGACGTTAACGTTAGCGTCAAGTGCCGCCGCTGACAATGACTGGACAACATGCCCCCATAGAGCGCCCGGTGCCCCGCTGCACCCGAAGGCGCCGGATTCGACCGAGACACGCCCCATGAACGCACTCGAAAGCCAGCTCCAATACCCGTTTGACGAGACCATGCCGGCGCCCGGCACGCGCCAGGAAGTGGCGCCCGGCGTCTTCTGGCTGCGCATGCCGCTGCCCTTCGCGCTCGACCACATCAACCTGTGGCTCCTGCGCGACCGCCTGGACGGGCGGGACGGCTGGACCATCATCGACTGCGGCATCACCAACGACATCATCAAGGGGCACTGGGAGACCATCTTCGCCAACGAGCTGGACGGCCTGCCCGTGCTGCGCGTGCTGGTGACCCATTGCCACCCGGACCACGTGGGGCTGGCGCACTGGCTCTGCAAGCACTGGGATGTGCGGCTGTGGATGAGCCTGGGCGACTACATGACCGCGCGCGTGATGTCGGGCGGCAGCGGCGTCGGCTCGAACGCCGGCGGCGACTTCGCGGCGAGCCACTTCGCCCGCCACGGCCTGACGGACCCGGACAACCTGGAAAAGCTGCGCGCCCGCAAGGCCTACTATCCGTCGATGGTGCCCGAGGTGCCCACACAGTACCGCCGCCTGATGGACGAGGACACCGTGGACATCGGCGCCGATCCGGCCACGGCCGGCTGGCGCGTGATCTCCGGCTTCGGCCACGCCCCGGAGCACGTGGCGCTCTACAACGCCGCCAACAACGTGCTGATCTCGGGCGACATGGTGCTGCCGCGCATCTCGACCAACGTCAGCGTGTTCGACATGGAGCCGGAGGCCAATCCGCTCCAGCTCTACCTCGACTCATTGGACAAGTACGAAGACCTGCCCGCCGACGTGCTGATCCTGCCGTCGCACGGCCGCCCGTTCCGCAACCTGCACACCCGCATCCGCCAGTTGCAGGAGCACCATGTGGACCGCCTGGCCGAGACGCTGGCCGCCTGTGCCGAGAAGCCGTGCCATGCGCACGACATCGTTGGCGTGATCTTCCGGCGCCAGTTCGACATCCACCAGCTGACCTTCGCGATGGGCGAGGCGCTGGCGCACCTGCACGCGCTCTGGCATCGCGGCCAGCTTGTGCGCGAATGCGGCGACGACGGCATCGTCCGCTTCCGGGCGGCCTGACGCCCAAACGTCTCAGAATGACTCGGCGAGGGTCCTGAGGTAGCGCACGCCGGCCACGGCGCGGCTGCCGTACCAGGACAGCATCTCGCCATCCACCAGCATCACCGGCCTGCCGATCTGGCGCTCGAGCGCATCGGCATGGTCCTCGGTGAAGCGGTACGGCTCGGTCGACAGCAGCACGGCGTCCAGCTCGCGCACCAGCGCGTCGCTCCAGCGAAAGGTGGGATAGCGCTCGCCGGGCGCGTTCGGCCGGCTGCAATCCCCATCGACGCAGGCCGCGAGGTCCGCGCCGTCATCGGGCCAGGTGGCCCAGTTCACCAGCGCGAGCATCCGGCTGATATAGGTGGCGCGCGATACCGTCATCCACGGGTCCTGCCAGATCGCGTACAGCACGGTGCGCGCGGGCCAACGCCGGGCGCGGATCGCCTCGAGTTCGGCCTGGAGCGCCTGCGCCAGCCCCTCCGCCTGTTGCACTTTGTTGAAAATGCCGCCCAGCAGCCGGTACAGCGCGAAGTTGTCCTCGGGCGCGCACGGGTGGGTCACGATCACGTGCGGCACGAAGGTGCGGATCTCGTCCACGGTTTCGCGCCGGTTCTCGTCGATATTGACCACCACGTGGGTCGGCGCCAGCGCCCGCAGCTTGTCCAGCTTGACGTCCTTGGTCCCGCCGACCTTCTCCACCGCCCGCACCGCCGGCTCGGGATGGATGCAGAAGCCGGTGCGGGCCACCATGCGGTCAGCCAGGCCGAGATCGAACAGCAACTCGGTCACGGACGGCACCAGCGAGGCGATGCGGACCTCGCCACTGGCCGGGCCGTGGGCCTGCCCGAGGGCGTCGGCCCACATCAGGCGTCTCCCCTGCCGGCGCGGTCCGCCTTGCGTGGCTTGCGCGGCGCGCGGGCGAACAGCTTGTCATAGAGCCACATTGGCATCACGTGCAGGATCGACGCCACCACCCCCATCTGCCACGGAATCACCTTGTAGCGCGTGCCGGCGGCAATCCGGCGGATGGCCTTGCGCGCGAAGACATCGGCATCCATCAGGAACGGCATGCGGTACGGGTTGTGCGCCGTCATCGGCGTACGGATATAGCCTGGGGCGATGGTCACCACGCGGATGCGGTGCCGCGCCTGCTCCAGCCGCAGGCTTTCCAGCAGCTTGACCACGGCAGACTTCGAGGCGCTGTAGGCCCCGCCGCCAGGCAGCCCCCGCACGCCGGCCACGCTGGCGATGCCCACCAGCGTGCCGCGCCAGCCGCCGGCGCCGGGCGCGCGCTCGCGCATCGGGTGCAGGAAGGGCTGGAAGGTGGTCAGGGTGCCGAACCAGTTGGTGTCCATGACCAGCCGGAAGTCGTCCAGATCCTCGCGCTCGCTGGCCACGGTGCCCACGGAGATCCCCGCGTTGGCGATCACCACGTCGGGGCAGCCGAAATGGACAAGAAAGTCGGTGGCGGCGGCGTGCATGGCATCCGCATCGCGCACATCGGCCGCATAGATGCGTACCGCGTTGGGGTTGGGCAGGGAGGCGGCGAAGTCACGCAGGGCGGCCTCACGCCGGCCCACCAGCCCGAGCACGGCGCCCTGCGCCGCGTAGGCGCGTGCGAGCGCCTGGCCAATGCCGCTCGATGCGCCGGTAAGGAAGACTTTCAGGGGTCGCATCGGATCAATATAGTGAATACGGAGGGATGGAACGGCCCGGGCCATGCAAAACGGCCCGGCACGCGTCTCGCGCACCGGGCCGTCTGGGGTCATGCCGCGCGGATCAGAGCTTCTTCGCGCGCACGCCGGTAACCAGGGTATCCAGGGCCTGGATGGCAGCCGGCTTGGTCCCGGCGATGCTCGGCGAAGTCTCGTACTTGCCCTGCACCACCACGGTCGGCACACCCTCGATCTTGTACGAATCGGCGATCTTGTTGGCGCGCTGGGCGTTCGTGGTCACCGTGAACGAGTTGTAGGTATCGAGCCACTGCTTGCGGTCGATGCCGTTCTTGGCCATGAAATCGGCGATCTCGTCGGTGCTCAGCATGCGCTTGCGGTCCTTGTGGATCGCCTCGAACACCTTGCCGTGCAGCGCGTCCAGCTTGCCCAGCGACTCCAGCGCATAGAAGATCTTGGTGTGCGGCAGCAGGTCGTCGCGGAAGGCCACCGGCACGCGCTTGAACACCACGTCCTTGCCCTGCTTGCCGGCCCAGGCTTCCAGCTCCGGCTCGAAGTCGTAGCAGTGCGGGCAGCCGTACCAGAAGAACTCGGTCACTTCGATCTTGCCCGCCGGCACCGGCTGGGGCGACTTCAGCACCGTGTAGTCCTTGCCCTCGGCCGGTGCGGCCATGGCTGCGGGCGCAGTCATCAGCAGACCGCCCACGGCGGCGACAGTGGCGAGGAAAGCGGCGATTTTCTTCATCTTCGAAGGGCCTTCTGATAGGTCAGAGAGATCAGGGGGATGGCCCGCACGCGGCGAGCCGACCGTTAAGACAAGTGCGGCGGCGCCCGGTTCCTCCGCGGCGCCGCCCGCCATGTTACTGCTTTGTAAAGCGGATCACCGAAGCTTCGAAACCGTTCGATTGCAGGCGGTCGCGCGCCCGGTTCATGTCCTCGATACGGTTGAACGGCCCCAGACGAACGCGGTACATCTTCACCCCGTTGACATCGCGCTCGGTCACCTTGGCCTCGAAGCCCTGCATGGCCAGATTGGCCTTCTGGCGGTCCGCGTCGTCCTGCGAGCGGAAGGCGCCCACCTGGAGCAGGTAACCCACCTTGTTGGCGTCAGCCTGGGCGATCTCGGCGATTGGGTCGGCCACCGGCTTCTCGGCCGGGCGCGTGGCGGGCTTTTCGGCCGGACGCGAGGCGTCGGCCGGCTTGGCGGCGCCATTGGAGGCGGCGGGCTGGTCGGCCGGGCGCGTCGTCGCCACC